>JANOSY010000045.1:0-112130 GCA_031416075.1 Tenderia sp. (SeqCode)
TCAGTGTTACTGAAGAGCACGCCGGCCTGACCAAACTGGTGCTGTAACTGGTCAGCCTCAGCGGCAACGCCAAAATAGCGGGCCAACATGACCAGACACACCAATCCCGTGTCTTGCGGAGCATTCGCCGAATGCGGCATAACTTTTGACCCCCAACTACCTACTGCCTACTACTTTTCACTACTTCAGTGACCCGGCCGCACATGAGCAAACCTCATGCCATCAATAAGTTTATTAATACACTACAGATAGTTAATTGATCACTTCTTGAGCCAATGGCAAATCAAACACAATTTTAATGTGTATATGTAAATATTCCCGACATTTAACATGGATTCCCAGAAAAGGTAGGTGGGGGATTGTATGGCCGCAGGTCAGTTGCCTCTGACACACGCCGCAGCACCATTGATGGTCCAGGGGATGGTGACGATATGGCCAGCGGTGAGCACGGCGTTTTTTGCCAGGCGGAGGTCATCACACCCCGCACGATGTTAGCGGCGATTAGTAATGACGACGAATGGCCGGTAACGCTGGCACCGGCCGTTCGCGGTGGGCGGGCTGACCGTCAGCAACGGGTCGGAAACAGCCATTCATGCTTTCCATATACATCGAGATAACCAATCACCAGGAAATCCCATCACCACTGGTTTTACAATGAGGCAGTTCTCAACTGTGGATAGCAAATGACATTTTCAACACCAACCACGGGGGCATTTGTAAACACTGGATTAGATTGTTCAATGCGGCCTGGGGGACTAACAAAAGGACAAGGTTATTTCAGGGGAGCGACTAATTCCCGCTAACTGCTACATATTGTCTACATGAAAAAGCCCGCTTTAGGCGGGCTTTCGTAACTACTTAATTTTATGGTGCCGAAGAGGTGAATCGAACACCCGACCTACTGATTACGAATCAGTTGCTCTACCGACTGAGCTACTTCGGCGAGGCTGAAAGTATATTCAACGACTGCCCATGTGGCAATCAAAACGGTGGAATTAAACGTTAGTGTTTTGGCTGGGCGCTGCGGATGCGAATAACAACCTCTATTCCATCCACTTCGGTGCCGTGTGGCAGGGGTGGCAGGTCGCCTATCAGCAGGGCGTCTGCATCGACATCGAGCAGCTCGCCGGTATCGACATTGAAAAAGTGATGATGATCTTCGGTGGTTGGGTCATAAAAGACTTTGCTGGGATCGACAATCACTTCTCTAACCAGGCCGTTGCGGGCAAACAGGCCGAGGGTGTTGTAGACCGTTGCTTTGGAGACGATAGCCCGCTGTTTGTTGACCATGCCCAGCACTTGGTCTGCGGAGAGATGTTGTGGCTCTGAGAAGAGTACCTGTGCAATTTCAATGCGTTGCTGTGTGGGGTTGAGTCCTTTGGCGCGCATCAGTTCAATTACTTCGGATCTTGCTAGTGGATATTTGGCTATCATCTTCTGAATACTGTTGGTTTTCCAAGGATCAGCTTACGTTACTGACCAATTAAGTCAATATTTCATGGTTAATGTTCGCTGTGCCAGGCGTAGGGTGTCGGGTTGACCATGGGGTCTCTTCGGAGCACGATGTCGGCCAGTAGCCGGGCTGAACCTGGGCCGGTGACTACGCCGTTACGGAACTGGCCGGTATTGATGAACAGCCCGTTCACTTCGGGGTGTGTACATATATAAGGTATACCCAGCCCCGTGCCGGGGCGCAGTCCGGCCCAATGGTTGACCAGCGGGGCCTTGAGCAGGGCGGGCATGATCCGGCGGGCGGCGGCCAACAAGGTCTGTTCTGCTACGGCAGTGGTGTTTTTGTCGAAGCCGACCCGCTCCATGGTGCTGCCGACCAGGACATGACCATCACGCCGGGGGATCAGGTAGTGGCCTTCGGCCATGACGATATGTTTTACAAATCCTGGCTCTGTTTTAAACAGTAACATCTGCCCACGTACTGGCTCGACGTTGAGCCTTGGCCCGAGTTTTTCCAGCAGGGCGCGGCTCCAGGCCCCCCCGGCAACCACCACGTTTGCTGCGGATAGGTTGCCTGTGGTGGTTTTAACCCCTGTTACAGCACCGGCGTCGACGTTGATCTCTGTGACGGGGGTGCAGGTCTGGAAAGAGACCCCTTTGATCTCAAGGTATTTGACCAGTGCCTGCATCAAACGCGGGTTGCGGAGCTGGCCAATCTGCGGCATCCACAGGGCATCAAAACCATTCTCCAGCTGTGGTTCAAGCCGCTGGCTCGCCGCGGCATCAATACGCTCCAGATGAACATGGTGTTGTGCGGCCCACTGTTGTGCTTTGTTGACGTCTGCATCGGCCTGCATCAATAGGCCACTCGGGATGAACTCCGGGTCAATGCCCGAGACCTCAAACAGCTCGGCGGCCAACGCTTCAAACCGGGGTTGGCCCCAGGCCGCCAGTGCCGTGACAGCCGCCGGATACCGCCAGGGGTAGAGCGGGGAGAGAATGCCGCCACCGGCCCATGATGACTCTCGGGCCAGCTCACCACGCTCCACCACCGTTACGGCGGCCCCTGCCAGCACAAACTCACGCGCTGCCAGCAGTCCGGCCAACCCACCACCCACAATCAGAATTTCGCTCATGGCGGCAATTATTCCATATTTCACAACACCGAGTACAACCACACTATAAAGATGGTGATCGCAACTGCAAAAACTGAATGCCACTCATCGCCCTGTCACTACCATTAGTCCCATCCCCGACCTAAGTCCAATCAACAAGCAGCCATACTTGTGGTACCTTTCCGCCATTCGTGCACTAGCAGCCACTTTTGGAGGCATATTGAGATGAGCAACAGCACCCACCGCCAGCAAGGACTCTCCCTGTTAGAGGTTCTGATATCACTGGTTGTGCTCTCTGTCGGTCTGCTTGGCATAGCGGGCATGCAGGCAACCGGGTTACGTAACAACCACTCCGCCTATACCAAAACCCAGGCCAGCGCCCTGGCGGTTGATATGGCAGACCGCATCCGCGCCAACCCCGCTGCCGCAGCCAGCTACGAAGGGCTTGATACTGATAAAGAAGTCAGCTTCCCGGCACCAACGGCCGCCACGTGTAACACAACTACGACTACCAACTGCACGCCTGTAGAGATGGCGATTTACGACATATATCAGTGGAGCCAGCCCATCGTCTCAGGCACTGCCCCACTTATCCCCGGCGGACGGGCCACTATCACCAGAGCCGGTGACATATTCACCATCACCCTGTTCTGGTTAGAGCCTGGTTATGGCCAGATGAAAAAAACCAAGTGTGTCAACACTCAGGCGGCAGATGTCGCCTGCTTGGCAATGAGCTTCCAGATATGAAGATAACCCCACTACAGCGCCAGCAACAGGGGCTATCCCTGGTTGAGCTGATGATCGCCATCACCCTCAGTCTGGTGCTCACCCTGGGGGTGATCCAGATATTCAGCTCCAGCAAACAGACCAACCGGGTACAAAGCTCCCTCGGCGGGGTGCAGGAGAATGCCCGCTTTGCCCTGGACATACTCAGCTACGACCTGCGCATGGCGGGCAATATCGGTTGTAACAGCACCATTGCCGTCAACAACAACGCCGCTGCAGACAACCTTCCGCCCATAGGCAACGGCATCACCGGTTATGAACGCACCCAGCTAGGCGCTGCTGTTTTCCCGCTGTTAAACAATAGCGCCAACCCCAGCAGTGCCAATGTAGTCGCTGAAACCGATGTGGTTGTGCTCCGTTATGCCGCCGCCAATACCAGGGCGGTTACAAATGGCACCACCGTCACAACCATACAGCTGGCCAGCAGCATCAGCGCCAAAAACGGCGACCCGCTCATTATTAGCGACTGCCAGAGCGCTGACATCTTCATCGCCAACACCGGCAGCAATGACCTCGCCGATGTCGCAACAATCAACCTGGCCACTGGCAGCCCTAATCTCAGCAAAGTCTACGGCCAAGGTGCCGAAGTGGCACGACTCAAATACGTTGCCTACTACATCCGTACAGATGCAGAGGGTTACAGAAATCTATATAGAAGCGAGGTCAACGGAATCACCGGTTCACTGGGAATCATGGACCCAGACCCACTGCTACAAGGGGTGGATAACATGCAGCTGCTCTACGGTGAACAGCTCAGTAACGGCAATATCCGTTACGTACCTGCCGACACCCCAGGAATCAACATGAACAACATCACCAGCGTCCGGCTCAGCCTGTTATTAAGCACCCTGGAAAAAAACCTGACCAGTGATTCACAAAAATATTGGCAAAACGGTGTTCAGACCGTTGCCAGCAGCAATAGCGACAAAAAACTGCTGCGCGGCTTTACCACCACCGTTCAACTTCGTAACTAGGGGAGACATCCCATGAAACAGCAACACGGCTCCGCACTGATCATCAGCCTGCTCATCCTGCTGGTGATGACCATCATCGGCATCAGCGCCATGAGCAGCTCCACCATGGAGGAGAAGATGGCCGCCAACGACCGCAACCAGAAGGCGATCTTTCAAAATGCCGAGAGTGCATTGGTCACCGCCAGCACAGCACTGATACCGATCCAGTACGAGAATATGCGTACTGACCTGCAGCGGGTGGACCCGGACCCTGACAAATTAAAAAAAGGCTACCTGAACCAGGACGACCCGAGCTTTAAGCCGCTCGACTCCAGCAGCTGGGTCACCTCAGGCACCAACGCCAACTGCATTGCCATTAACAACAACAGCAACAATAACGGTGACTCCTGTTACGTCGTCGAGGCCGTTCAGCAGTCCCCCAACAGCTTCGAGGCCAGGGATTACGACAACCCAACCACCAGGGTCGGCGACATCATGAACTACAAAATCACCGTGCGCAGTACAGATGCTAACCGTGTCAGCACCGCCACCCTGCAAGGTGGCCTGAAAGTACCTATTCCCCCCCAATAATACGAGGCCGCCATCATGAAATCAGCCCCTACTCTATCTGTTGTTGTGCGCCAGGCTGGCCGGCTCGTCCTTGTCGGACTGCTGCCGCTCGCCGCTGCACAGGCCACCGATCTGGCCCAGTCACCGCTCTACCTGTTAAACGCCGGTACCCCCAACATCTTTTTCCTCAATGACGACTCCGGCAGTATGAAAGAAGAAAAATTTGATGGTGTGGCAGATGGAGACGTGAATTTTCATGAAAGAAACCCACTCTACTACAACCCCAAAACCAAGTATCTGCCTTGGCCAGGTCTCGACTCCAGTGGCAATCCACGTTATGCAAATATGACCTTAACTGCGGCAAATAATTACGATGATGCCACCATGACAAAGAGTGTCGTCAATCTCATCACTGCGGGCTGGTCCTATCAATACAGAGATAATAGTAATGCCAGACAGACTCAACCAGTCTCCGCTTCCATGGCCGCTGCCGACAAAACCAACTTTGCCAACTGGTATACCTACCACCGCAGCCGCGCCAAGGCGGCCAAGTACGCTATCGGCAGCGCCGTGAACAACAGCACAGGCAAACGGATCGGGTACGGCACCATCAATGACGTTGCGAGAACAGCGAGCAGAGTCATTCCCATTACTGACAATAACAATAGCACCGTATTAAATGCGCTTTACAGCACATCCAGCAGTAGCGGCACCCCCTTGCAAATCAGCCTGGACTGGGCAGGGAAATATTTTGAAGGCATAGCAACCTCTAACTCAGCAACACTCGCTTCACCAATACTGATTGAAACAAAGGGTGGTGCCTGTCAGTTAAACAACACCATCCTCATGACCGACGGTTATTACAATAATGATGGGGATGATCTTAATCCACTACCAACTGTTGGCAATGCCGATGGCGATAAAAACAGTGCCTTTGATGGCCCACCCTACAGCGACAGCGACAGCCCCCCTCACTCCAACACCCTGGCCGATATCGCCATGCACTACTACGAACGTGACCTGTCACCGCTGCTGCCCAACAAGGCAAAAGGGAATGACGAAGCCACCCATCAACGTATGCAGACCTATACAGTGGCGTTTGGATTAAACGGGAATATCCCGAACCCTAACGAACTCAACTTCAATACCCTGACTAGCTATAACTGGGGCGTCGATCCCACCGGAAGCGACAAACTGGCAAAAATCGACGACCTGTTCCACGCCTCTGTGAACAGCCGCGCCCGCTACTTCAGCGCGGGCGATCCAAACCAGCTGGTCACTGCCCTTAACGACATAGTGAGCGGCATTGGCAGCGCTGGTAACAGCGCCAATGTGGTTGCCACCTCAGCCTTCAGCCTCAAAGCGAATAATCTGGTGATCACCACCAGCTTCAACCCTGCCGACTGGTCTGGCGAGATCAAGGCACTCAAGGTCAAGGCCGACGGCACGTTAGACGAAACCACACCGGCCTGGAGCAGCAATACTACGTTGCCGTTCAACTTCAAACGCAACATTATCACTCACAACGGCACCAAGGGCGTCCCCTTTATCTGGAGCTACCTGACCGCTACGCAAAAAAGCAGCCTTACTGTCAGCGGCGACATGTCAGGCTACAACCAGTATCGTCTTGCCTACCTGCGAGGTCAGGACAATATAAATCTTGACGGCACCCCCATCAGCCTTAAAGAATTACGCAAGCGCTCCTCAGTCATGGGCGATGTGGTCAACTCATCCCCCGTCTACGTGGGTGCCCCGTCGCTGTTCTACCCAGACGCCGCCCCCTTTGGTGAAAAAGGCAACCGGTACACCAAATTCTGGTTTGACAACAAAGGTCGCACCCCAATGGTCTATGTAGGGGCCAATGACGGCATGTTGCACGGTTTTAAGGTAAGTGATGGCACAGAACAGTTTGCCTACGTGCCCAACATCACCTTCCCGAAACTGAAGGAGATCACTGATCCGGCATTCCGTACCGCACATCAATATTTTGTTGATCAGACCCCAACCATCTCCGACGTTTACACTAATAGCGCGTGGAAAAGTGTTCTGGTGAGTGGTTTGGGTGCCGGTGGTCGCGGCCTGTTTGCGCTGGACATTACCGACCCCAGCAAACTCACCGAGGCCAATGCCGATAAAGTGGCGCTGTGGGAGTTTAGCAATGCTGACGACGTTGACCTTGGTTACACCCTCTCAAAGCCGGTGATTGCCCTGTCTGAAAGTGGTAAATGGGTCGCCATCACGGGCAATGGTTACGGTGCCGAAAGCGGTGATGCTGCACTTTTCATCCTTGATATTAATGCCAGCGGTGTTTGGTCTGACACTACCAACTACAAAAAAATAGTCACTGGCGATCAGACCAGCAACGGTCTGTTTTCACCGGCGGCGGTTGATACCGATGGCAACGGCAAGGTGGACCGCGTCTACGCTGGCGACCTACTGGGCAATATGTGGGTGTTTAACTTAAACGACAACAGCAAGAGGCTGCTGTTTACAGCAAAAGATAAGGATGGCAAGGCACAACCCATCACCAGCAAACCCACCGTGATTCGCCACCCCAGCGAAACCACCAAGGATGGTAATAAACCCAATATGCTGGTCCTGTTTGGCACGGGCAGTTATCTGAAACAGAGCGACCTTGCCAACAGTGATGATCAGAGTTTTTATGCGGTTTGGGACGATGGTACCAACAACCTGACACGCAGCAATCTGGCCAACCCAACACTCAATACCGGCACAGACACCACACTCAGTATCGCTGCCCGCACCACCAGCACAATTGATGTGGCCTATAAAACCACAGGCACCGGCAAACAATACGGCTGGTATGTTGAACTTGATAGCAAGGGTGATCAACCGAGCGAGCGGGTTGTGACCAGCGCCAACGTTTATCAGGGCATTGTCTTTTTCACCACTTACGCCCCCTCCAACAACCCTTGTGATGCGGGTGGAGAGAGCTGGTTTATGACCATGAAGGCCAGCAACGGTGCCCCGCCCGATAAACCCATCATCAGCATTAACAAAAACCGGACCATTGAAGATGCTGACGTGGTGACGATGGCAGGGATGACCAAGGTGGCCCCCTCAGGGCTGAAGATTGAAGGCGGTGCCTTTGGTGTGCGCATGACCAATGACTCGTTTATCATTGCCTCACCTAATTCACGTGAGAGTCTCTTCCATAATCTTGGTACCTTAGTCGAACCGGCTGGCCGTATCTCCTGGCGTGAACTGCGCCGCGAATAACCTGCTGACAGATAAAAAGACCGGGGGGCAATCCACGCCCCCCATAAAAAAATAGGGACATGATGAACAGACGCAATAGCAGTGAGGGTGGTTTTACCTTAATCGAGGTGATGGTGGTGGTGGTTATCGTGGGCATCCTTGCCACCGTCGCCTACCCCTCCTACCAGGATGTGGTACGCCAGACCCGGCGTGCCGATGGGGTTAGCGCCCTCTCAGATGTGATGGCACGGCAGGAGCGCTCATTTACGGACTTCAATATCTATACAGCCGATCTGTCAGCATTGGGATTCCCCCTGGACAGCAACGGTAAATATGTTCCGGGGGGCGGTTACTACCTAATCAGTGCAAGTGCCTGCACTGGCCTGGCACTGAACCGCTGTGTCTTGCTGACAGCCACGGGGCAAAAAGGGCAGGAAAACGATGGCAGTAGTGGTGCCTGCAAGGTGCTCACCCTCAACTCACAGGGTGTAAAGGGGCCAGCTGACTGCTGGAAAAAATAGTCAACCGCCGAGCTGTAACGGAAGATTATCGATCAGCCGAGTCTGCCCCAGGCGGGCCGCCACCAGCAGCCGTAACAGACGGTCCTCCGCAGCGGCAGGTTTAAGTGTATTGGCATTGACGATGGCGAAGTAGTCCGGCTCAAACCCCACCTGTTTCAGACTCGCCTGCACGGCGGCCTCAATACGGCGAAAATCCCGCTCCCCAGACTGAATGCTGGTCGCCGCTGCCACCAGACCCTGGTAGATGATGGGGGCCAGTGCCCGTTCTGAGGGTGACAGATAGCCATTACGGGAACTCATGGCTAGGCCATCGGCTTCACGCACCGTGGCCACCCCTACCACCTCAACCGGAAAACAGAGGTCGGCCACCATCTGGCGGATCACCTGCAGCTGCTGATAATCTTTTTCACCAAACAGTGCCAGATCGGGCTGCACTATATTAAAGAGTTTCGCCACCACCGTTGCCACCCCAACAAAATGGCCGGGGCGGTGGCTGCCACACAGCCCTTCTGAGAGACCCGTGACCTCGACATGGCTCTTGCCACCTTGGCTGGCGGGGTAGAGCTCATCAACAGCGGGGGCAAACAGCAGGTCCGCACCCACCTGCTGCAACTGGATGGAGTCTTCTGGGAGGGTGCGGGGGTAGGCGTCAAAATCATCATTGGGGCCAAACTGTAGCGGGTTGACAAAGATAGTCACCACCACCCGGTCGGCCAGCCGTCTGGCCCGCTCCACCAGCTGCAGATGACCCGCGTGCAGATTGCCCATGGTGGGCACAATAGCGATGCGCTGCCCGGCCTGCCGCCAGGTTGCCACCTGCTGGCGCACAGCGCTTATGCTATTGACCGTCTGCATCACTCGAACCAGTGCTGTTTGGCGGGAAAGGTGCCGGACTTCACCTCGGCAACATAGTTACCGATTGCCTCACGCACGCTGCCCGCCCCTTCCATAAAGTCTTTGGAAAAACGTGGCCGTTTACCTGGGGTGATCGCCAGGATGTCGTAGAGCACCAGCACCTGGGCATCACACTCTGCCCCCGCACCAATGCCAATCACCGGGATGGCAACAGTCTGGGTGATCTCTGCCGCCAGCGCGGTGGGCACACACTCCAGCAGCAACATATCTGCCCCCGCCGCCTCCAGCGCGATAGCACTGGCGACCATCGCCCGCGCCGCCTCGGCCTCACGCCCCTGTACCCGATAGCCGCCCTGTTTGTGTACACTCTGCGGCTGCAACCCCAGATGGGCACAGACCGGTATGCCACGGCGCGCCAGCTCCGTCACAATCTCCAGCTGCACACCGCTCCCCTCCAGCTTAATAATCTCCGCCCCCCCCTCCTGCATCAGCCGGGTGGCATTAACCAGCGCCTGCTCTATTAGGGTGCAGGCCATAAATGGCATGTCAACCATCAGCAGCGCCCGCTGCCGACCCCGCGCCACGGCACGACTGTGGTAGATCATATCCTCCATGCTCACCGGCACGGTGGTGGTATGTCCCTGAATCACCATGCCCAGAGAATCCCCCACCAGGATCAGCTCCACACCTGACTCATCAAGCAGCTGAGTAAACGAGGCATCATAAGCCGTCAGGCAGGTAAATTTTTCACCCTGCTGTTTCATTTTACGAAGATGGTTTAAGGTGATCGCCACCGGTTTGTCAGCACTCATGATTCACCTCTACTTAGTCAACTCAAAGGGCAGTGGATTGAAGTAACGGCGACCGCTGCCGGTGGCCACTATCTCCTCCAGCAGGGCGTTGTAGTCCAGCTCATTATCAACCGGGTTGAACTGGGCCGCATTCACAATCAACAAGGGGGTGGCGGTATATTGGTGAAAAAACCGCGTATAACTTTCGGCCAACCGCTTCAGGTAGTCGGCGCTGATCTGCTGTTCATAACTACGACTACGTTGCTGAATGCGCTCCAGCAGCACCGATACGGGTGCCTGCAGGTAGACCACCAGATCGGGGGCAGGGGCTGTCACCGAAAGGTGCTGGTAGACCTGTTCATAAAGACGCAGCTCATCATCGTCCAGCGTCAGCCGTGCAAACAGGCGATCCTTCTCCATTAAAAAATCGGAGACGATAACGGGTTTGAACATATCCCCCTGACGCAGCGCCTGCAGCTGCTGCGCACGCTGAAACAGGAAAAAGAGCTGTGTTGGTAACGCCGCCGCCTTAGGATCTTTATAAAAGCGCTCAAGAAAAGGGTTCTCATCCACCTCTTCCAGCAGCAGCTCCGTACCAAAACTCTGCGCCAGACGTCGCGCCAGTGAGGTTTTACCCACACCAATGGGGCCTTCAACCACTATGTAACCGGGATTTTCTTGGGTCATCCAGACTCTCTTTTATCGGAAATATCTATATTTTCTAGCCGTTACGTCCGGGGTTAATGCCCATCACCCGCATCTACCCCTCGGGATAATAGTCAGTCCGGCGCGTGAACAGGCACTTACTATATCAGCCAACGCCCGATTGTCCGGTAGGCGTAAATCAGGGGCAATCTCAAACAGCGGGATCAATACAAAATTACGTTCACACAGACCAGGATGGGGTACCTGCAGATCACTGCTAACTACGGTTGCATCCCCATACAACAGCAGGTCAAGATCCAGGGTGCGCGGCCCCCAACGCCGTTCACGATGGCGTTGGTGCTGCTGTTCCAGCTGCTGTAACTGTGCCAATAGCTGGTGTGGTGACAGTGTTGTCTCAATCAGGGCAACGGCGTTGACATAGTCCGGCTGGGCGGCCAGATCCCCTTCCGCCACCATCGGGGCACTGCGGTAGAGGCTGGAGGCCCGCATCTTCCGACTATGTGGCAACCCCGCCAGTTCAACCAAGGCACTCTCAACCTGTGCAACAGGCGATTGCAGATTGCTGCCCAACCCGATGTAGGCAGATACAGCCTCCACCCTACCTCACTCCGCGCTCTTTTTACGCCGGGGTGGCCGCTTACGCCGCTTGGCACCACTACCCGCGGCGGCTGGCCCCAGCTGTTTTACCATCTCCTCACGTGCCGGTTCATCCGCCACCTGAAACTCAGTCCACCAGTCGCAAAGCTCCTGTTCAACCTCGCCTGACTCACCACGCAGCAGCAGAAAGTCGTAGGCGGCACGGAAACGGGGGTGCTCCAGCAGCCGGAAGGCACGACGACCACTACGGCTACCAAGCCTTAGCTGCATCGACCAGATCTCTACCATGGGGGTACTGAAACGGCGGGGTAACGAGGTGTAGCGCAACTGCTCCTCAATCACCCCATTGGCAGCCTGATGCAGGGCTGGCAACTCATCAACCCCCTGTTCCAGCAGTGGCCGCATGGCGATACGTACCGGCTCCCACAACAGTGCTGCGTAAAGAAACGCCGGGGTGACCGGCTTGCCAACGGCAATACGGGCGTCGGTATTAGTTAATGCCCGCAATACCAGCTGATGTGGCATGCCATCTTCCTCCTCACCCAGACTGTCATCCGTCAACGGAAAGAGGAATTCAAACAGATAGTAATGGCGCAACAGCTCATAGGTCTGGACCGCCTGACCACTCATAAAGAGCTTGAGCACCTCATCAAAGAGACGTGCCGCAGGAATATCATCCAGCAGATGGCCGTTGTCGTAGATAAACGCCTCGGAGGCGGCATCAATCTGGAAACCAATTTTGGCGGCAAACCGGACCGCCCGTAACATGCGCACCGGATCTTCGCGGTAGCGTTGTGCCGGATCGCCGATAATCCGCAATACACCCGCGGTAATATCGGCCATGCCGTTGACATAGTCGATCACCGAAAAATCCTGCACATTGTAGTAGAGGGCGTTAATGGTGAAGTCACGACGCCAGGCATCATCTTCGAGTGTGCCATAGACATTGTCACGGAGAATGCGCCCCCCCTCCTCGATCTCCATGCCCGGCCCCTCCTCCTCGTCCACCTGGGCACGACGGAAGGTTGCGACCTCAATCGTCTCGCGGCCAAACAGGATATGGGCCAGACGGAAACGTCGCCCTATCAGACGGCAGTTACGGAACACATCACGTACCTGCTCCGGCGAGGCGTCAGTGGCAATATCAAAGTCCTTGGGCTCGCGTCCCAACAACATATCGCGCACCCCCCCACCCACCAGATAGGCCTCATAGCCAGCACTATTCAGGCGGTACAGCACCTTCAGCGCGTTGTCACTGATATTGGCCCTTGAAACCACATGTTCAGCACGAGGAATGATTTTTGGACTGCTAATTGTTGGCCCCTTAATTACGTTATGGGATGCCCTATCAGGGCTGCCCCCACCTGATACACGGCACAAGGCGGGTTCAGAGGTGGAAACCGGGGAAGAAGGGTCGAAACTACCACCCCCGCTCCATACCCCATCCGTATATTCTAATGATTTAACTGTACATTTAAGAAAAATTTGCGCCTGATCATATCACAATCAAAGAATCCCAAAACCACCCTGCACATATCGCCAGATAAAAACCGAACAATGGCTTCAAACAGGCCCCAACCCCACCATTTCTGGCCTCCGATGATTCGGCATAAAACGTCTCGACCCAAACGGCAGCGCCCCTCTGCACAACAAGTGTGCAAAACAGCACTACAACGCCCCACAACCACCCACGCCCCTACCACCAAGCAAGGCTAACCCTATGAATCTCATCACAACACTTGCACTGGCATAGCTCCTGCTATGACAATAGGGGGCGACTCAAGTAGCGCGCTTAATAAAATTTTGTGGAGATGACTTTATGATAAAAGCAAAAATGGTAACTGGCCTTGTCAGTTGTGCACTCTGTTTACCACTGGCCCAGGCGGGCGGTTTGAGCATAGCAGACGCTGA
Organism: Tenderia sp. (SeqCode); assembly: GCA_031416075.1. Taxonomy (GTDB): domain Bacteria; phylum Pseudomonadota; class Gammaproteobacteria; order Tenderiales; family Tenderiaceae; genus JAKFXL01. Next base: position 13,437 of record JANOSY010000045.1, read on the forward strand.
TCTGACACTGGCCGGCGGCGTCAGTGCCGGCGTACTCTATTCAGACAATACCGGCGGCAGCAACAATACTGAAACCTCTATTACTGACGTTCTACTGGAGCTATCCGCCCCAGCTGACAAAGGGCTGGGCTTTGTTGCCGCCTACGGCTCACTGCCACAAAACAGCATCGTCGACAACGTGCCTGCCGCACCCACCGGCTCCAGCAGCGACATGAAGCTGCAATACGGCTACCTGACCGTTAAACCGACCGACGCTGTCACTATTGACGTCGGTGTGCTGGGCACCAAAATCGGCTACGAAGTTGCCAATACCTACGCCAACGCCCACGTCCTGCTTGGCGCCGTCTGGAACGCCCAGCCCGTCTATTACGATGGAATCCGTGCATCCTTTGCCGTGGGTGAAGGCAGTATGTTTGTTGAAGCTAACGAAGATACCGCCACCGGCGCAACCACTGGTTTTGTGGTTGGCGGCAGCACCAAGCTTGGGGCAGCCGATCTATCCGTCGCCTACTACAACGCCAACAAGGCGCGTGACATTATTGACATCATCGTCAGTGGTGAAATCGCCGGTATCCCAGTGGCTGCCAATATCGATTTTCAAAAAATCGACAGCGAAGCGGCTGCACCGGGCATGGATGACAACGCCATGGGTATTGCCCTCTACGCCGCACCAAGCCTGGGTGGCTACACAGTACCTGTCCGTTTTGAGTACCTGGACGACGGTAGCAGTGGGATATACGGTGGCATGAAGTCAGGCTACAGCATCACCGTTACGCCTACCTACCACTACGGTAAAAACGCCTTTGTCCGTGCCGAACTTGCACTGGTCGCCAGCGACAATAAGATCTTTACCGATAAAAACAGTGTTGCACAGGACAGCAAAACCTCGGCAGCACTGCAGACCGGTTTCACGTTCTAACTACCTGACGTAGACACAGGGATGTGTCTTGTTAAACCCGAAATAGATCGTAACCATTTGATTATAAAAATCATTATCTCAAACATCTAAAGTCTCTGGCTGTTCCACCCGATACACCCTGTATCACAGGAGGAACCGTAATGAGCACAATTTCTGCCATGAGCATCGGTATGCAAGGCATCCAAAAGGGGATGGATGGCCTGCGCCAAAACGCCCAGCAGATCGCCAGCAGCGTCACCAGTAACAGCAGTGGTAACGACATTGCCGCACCACTCATCGATATGAACCTCAACAAACTGGAAGTCGAACTCTCTGCCAAAGTGGTCAAAAGCGCCTCTGACATGATCGGCACCCTGCTCGACATTACCGCCTGACAGCAGACACTAGCTACCCGCCAGACAGAGACTATCGTGCAGATCAGCAGCGCCTCCCCCACCTATCCTCTACAACGCCCGGCAACCACGTCTGGGACTGCCATTGGTAAAGAGGGGGACAAGGTTTCAACAGGGAGCGCCCGCAACAACGGCACCAAACTCAGTGACGAAGAGCAGAAACAGCTCAGCCAGCTGCAAGCCCGTGATCGTGAAGTGCGCGCCCACGAGGCGGCCCACAAAGCCGCCGCCGGGCAGTACGCCACAGGGGCTGCCAGCTTTGAGTACCAGCGTGGGCCGGATGGCCGCCTTTACGCCAGTGGTGGCGAGGTCGGGATCGATACCAGCCCCATCGCAAACAATCCTGCAGCAACCGTACAGAAAGCCAATCAGGTACGTGCAGCCGCGTTAGCACCCGCCCAACCCTCTGGGCAGGATATGGCCGTGGCCGCCGCGGCGGCCATGATGGCGGCCACGGCCCGAAGCGAGATGCTGGCGCAACAACAGACACCTGCAACAGAACAGACAGAACAGGGCACCCCATCCCAGCAGGCCCTGCTCCAGCAGTATCAGTCGGTTGCCAATGCCTCCGACAACCCGCAGGCACCACTTATCCACCTCACCGCCTGACTACAGTACAGTGACATGGCACTCATATAGGTAAACCCGAAAACATAAAACAACACCCATGACACGTAGTTCAACGCTGCAATTACATTCAGCTCTGTTACAAAGCCAGGGAACCTCTAAATAACTCCTCCGTGCCCAAAGCACTTCGTGGGGCAGCTTCTTCGTGGTGAGATTGTCGAACCATAAATGGAGGACACTTAACAATCAATATGTTACGTTTTCAGCCCTTCGACAGACTCAAGGCGAATGGGGTTATTCAACGGTTCCCTAAGAAAGCTCTATCGACTTTTATGATGCCTGTTCAATGGAGCTTAATGCTCGTCTAAACATACCTGCCAGATTATTAGGACTAACACTTGATACACGTATAGACCGGCAACCATTAAATTCAGCAAAGCGATACGCTGTTTTAGCAAAAAGAGGGATAAAATCATCCATGTCTATTTTTTTAGACTCGATGTGCAAATTAATTAATTCAAACTCACCAATCTTACGATGTGCCTTGCAATCCACCCTGCCGACCAACCTGTCCTTATAGAGGATGGGTAAGCAGAAATAACCAAATCGACGCTTCTCTTTTGGTGCGTAACATTCAAGTCGGTAATCAAATTCAAATATCTTCTGCACCCTATCTCGATGAATGATTGCATTATCAAAGGGGGATAAAAGCCGAACTGTTGCAGCCGGTTGTTTGATCTTTGTATCAAGAATAGTCTGAGTAATATAGATCGGTGGCATACCATCGATGGGGTGCTCAATCAGAGCCCCTTGCTCAATCTGCTGCTGTAAAACTGTTTTGAGCGTTTTTCGTAGGGTATCACCGGGTCTTAAATGTGTCAGTTGTTTGAGGGTGGTAAATCCATTTGCCCTAACCGATTGATTAATGAGGTATTCGGAAAACTCTAATAAAGATGGCTCACTGGTATTTATGTTATCGGGCAAGACTCTTTCGCTCAGGTCATAGATTTTTTCCATGCCATCGCGACCCGTTATCATTAGATCACCTTGCATGAAGAGTTTTTCCAATGCGCGTTTGGTGGGCCGCCAATTCCACCATGTTGCATTACTTTTTGTGGCTGACTCAAAATGTCTCGCCTTGAGTGGTCCATCGATACCAATTCGGTCAAGAACATGACGCAAGTATTTCGCCTCCACATTAATAGAATAGGGCGACTCTCCCCCCCTTATCGCTGACATCTGTGGCAAAACAAAACGGTAATCACTCATCGGCAGGTAAGAAGCGGCGTGAAACCAATATTCAAAAGCACTTCGCTCTCGCACTAACTGATGAAGGTGATCGGGTTGATAATCAGGGATACGGCTCCAAAGCGTATGGTGATGGGCACGTTCAATAACTGAAAGTGTATCTATTTGAATGTACCCTAGATGCTCTAATGCACGTTTTGTTGCTTGGCTGCCCTTACCAAAAGGACGCATTGTGGTAAGACCCTGATGATGCAATGTAATAAGACGCAATCTTTGATGCATGGGATAACACTTTGCTCCATCATAACAATTCGTATTGACCTAACGACGGTGTAAAAAGACCCGAGTCTCACCCGTGTATTAGCGCCTCAACGCCTGCCGGCCTCACGCCACCACTCAGGCATGGCGTTGACCACCTCACCGCCCTGCTGAATGGCATTGGCCCTGGCCAGCGCCTCCAACCCGCTGCCAACGTGTAGAACATGGGTTGCCGCAGCGCCATTCAAAACACTGATCTGCACCAGCTTCTGTTTGGCAATCCAGGCTTGAACCTGCGCCGCACTCCATTCCGGCTGAAAACGAACCACAATATTGCCACTCAGCGCCAGACGTGAACCGCCTACAGAAGTGAGATGGAAGACGGGGGATAATACTCGCGTGGGTGCCAGTGCGCGGCTCACCGCTGTGGATTCACCAGCCCCGCTGTGCAAACGCCAGATACGCACACCGGGCAGTTCAACCAATAGCGTGGCCGCCGGTATCGCCATATGTGCGGCCCGGGTTTGATTCGGTTGTACAAACTCCGCCACCTCTCGCCCATTGACCCACACCTCACGCCAGCGAGTACCATCAAAATAGCTGACCGACTCTGTCAACGTCTGGTTGCTCTCCCCCTGCACTCCGCCAGCCGCCCCAGCCTGACAGCCATACAAAACCACGGCTAACGCCAACCCCGATAAAAGATATAACATTCTCACGCCCACCCCCTCACCGCTGCCGTCCATAGATACGCAAATTCCAGGAGATCAGGCTACCCATGTTGTTTGCCCGTTGATCTACCACATTTAAACGCCAGCTGCCCTGTGCCGCCTCGCCCAGATGGCGGCTGCTGCCAAAGGTCCAGGGGGAGTAGTTGGTGGTGGGGCAGGTGTTGGTGAACGTCGTACATCTGTGCGCCTCTGCCAACACACTCTGGGTACCGCTGGGGGCCGTCAAGACGATGCTCAACTCACCAGGATCACCGTGGACCAGATTCACATCGATCTCAACATATTCAATAATCAGGTTATTGGCCGCCGCCACAGTCACTGTCTGCTGTAGGCCCGCTGTACCACCATCAGGGATCGAGTCAGCCACCGCTACCGGAAACTCCCGCTGTAGCTGCCCCCCTACATTACTGCCCCAGCGCTTTGCCCTGGCTACTGCCGCCGCCGCATCCACAACACCAAATCCATATTTATGGTTGATGTTGTACTGCGGCTCTCCGCTGGCGGGGGTGGTCACCCGCCAGTCGCTATCGCTGGCATCATTTTTACGTGCGCTCTCCGCCAGGATCAGGCGCACATCGCGCCACCCCAGGTTGGGGTTGGCCTCCAGCATTAATGCCACCACGCCCGAGACAATGGGCGTGGCCGCTGAGGTACCGGCAAACAGTTTGGTATAGTTGCGGTTGGTATAGTCATGCAGCACACCTGCGGTATTGTCACCACGCGTACCCATTAAATCGGTGGTAGTCAGACCATTGCTATAACCGCCAGGCGCGCACAGCCAAAGGTTAGCCCCCTTTTCCGAATACACGGTTTTTACCCCATCACCATCCACGGCACAGACCGCGATCACATGCCTGTTATTGGTGAGGTAATTATAGTTGCTGTTATCCACCCCAAACTCACCGCCGTTGCCCGCCGCCCAGACATAGATAGTCCCTTTGCCACCACGACCATAGGTCACCCCATAGGCCACCCCCTCCTGCCACAGATTGTCCCCCGGATGTTCGGTGGTCCCATCACCACTGGCACCATACCCCCAGGAGTTATTGGAGATTGCTACCTCAGCCACATTGCGGGTCATGGCATCATGAATCTCGGCACTGTTAATCCCGCCGTTCCAGAGCAGGTTATACCCGGCCAGGCTAACACCCGGTGCCACCCCCCGCCCACCCACGCTGTTCAAATCGCGGGCTGCGGCAATGCCCGCCACCTGGGTGCCGTGTGAACTATCAGACGACACAGGAGTGGGGTCAAAGTCCCTCTGCCGGTAGTCCCAGCTCATACGGAACGCAATATTCGCCGACAGATCCTCATGCCCAATCTCCAGTGCGTCATCGACTACCACCAACAACATGCCACGCCCTTTAATGCCATCGTTCCAGACCGGCTCAACGTGAATATCCTCCCCCACCAGCAGTCCGGCAAATTGGGCACTGTTATATAGATGCCACTGGTCACCATAGAGTGGATCGGGGCCAGTCTGCTGTGGTTGCGAGGATGGCGGGGGGACAATGGACGAGGGTGTACCACCGCCGCCGCCGCACCCTGACAAAAAACCGAGAAACAGAAAAAGATAACAGCCTGTTTTGCATAGACTGCGTAACTGTTTAATAACGTTGCTCATAGCGCACACGTTAAAAAATTCGCCGCACCAGCATAATCGCCACGGTTAAGAATGCTGCCGGGGCAGCCAGCACGCTCATCAGCGGTGTCAGGCCATAGACAACACCCACATGGCCGGTTGTCTGATCGATCAGGTAGTAGGCAATACCAAACAGTGTGCCGACAAAAATACGCTGCCCCACCCCCACCGAGCGTAACGGCCCAAAGACAAACGGCACCGCCAGGAAAATCATCACCATCGTGGTTACCGGTAACATGACCTTTTTCCACAACGCCAGCCGATAACGGCTGGCATCCAGACCGTTATCACTCAGATACTGCACATAACGATAGAGCCCTGGTCCGGTCAGTGCCGTCGGATCAACAGTGACCACACCGATCAGATCCGGCACCAGTAACGAGCGCCACTCCGTAGTGGGTCTGCTCACCACACGAATACCCTCCATGCCAATCTCACTGCTGGAGACGTCGCTCAAATGCCACTGGTTCTCATTGAAGTCGGCACGTTTGGCCTGAGTCACTACCTTCAACTGATTGTGTTTATCAAACTCATAGATCGACACATTGGCCACCTGCTCAGACGAGATCAGATCACGAATATGGATGACTTTGTTACCATCACGCGCCCATAACCCCTGCTCGCTACGAAAGCTGGTCTTCTCCGCCAGCAGCTCCGCTTTAATGTTTTGCGCCCGCAACTCAGCCCGGGGGGCCACATATTCCCCCACCACCGCCATCACCACCAGCAGCAGAATGCCTACCTTCATCACCGCCCAGACAATCCGTTTAATGGAGACACCCGCCGCCCGCATTGCTACCAGTTCGCTCTGCCCTGCCAGACCACCCAAGCCGATAATCGCCCCCAGCAACATCACAATAGGAAAGAGCTGATAGGCCAGCCCCGGCATCAGCAACAGACTATAGTGCATCGCATCGGCCAGGCCGTAACGCATCTTGCCAATGTTATCCAGCTCACCCGCAAATGCAGCAAAGGCAAACAGCGCCAGCAGTATCAACATCACCACCAGCGTGCTCTGCAATACCGCCCGGCCCACATAAAAATCGAGCAGTTTCATGATCTTGTCATCCGTGGTGCAGGCCGTTTATTGCCCAGCAGTGCCTTAAAACCGCCGGCATGCTGGAACATCATCACCACCACGACCAGCAGTAACAGCCCATGCACCCACCAGATACCGATCAGCGGATCAACCTTGCCACGCTCAACCCAGGTGCGAGCCACCGCCAACAGATTGCTGTAGATGGCATACACCAGAATGCCGAGAAAAAACTTACCGTAACGCCCCTGACGGGGATTGGTCCGGCTCAAAAAGACGGCCAGCAGTGCCAACAACACCGCTGACAGCGGCATCGCCATACGCCACTGCAACTCCGCCTTATGCCGGGGATCATCAGAGGCCCAAAGCTGCGTGGTTGGCATGGTTGCCGTCTCACTGCTCTCCTGTGCCGTCACTGTCTCCGGCTCTGCAACCCGCACCTCATGCTCCCGATATTTGATAATGCGAAAATCGGCCCGCCCCGGCACACCTTCGTAGCGGTAACCGTTCTCCAGCACTAGGTAACGGCTGCCATGCTCCCCTTCCCGCAGCCGGGCACGCTCAGCCACCAGCAGATTTTCAGCGCCGCGATGTATCCCTTGAATAAAAACATTCTCCATCGCATCGCCACTGTCCGAGAGGCGCTCCGCATAAAAGATCACCTCGCCCCCGGCCAGCTCCCGAAACTGACCCGCCGCGATACTCTCCAGGCCAATACTGGCCCCCAGCACCTCCTGCATCCGGTAACGTTCCACCTTGGCCAGTGGGCCGTAGTAGAGCGAGACAGCACCAATAATGAGCGCAAACCCCACTCCAAACCAGAATACCAGCCGGGTAACACGCAGCAGGCTGACACCACACGCCAACATGGCGACCATCTCGCTGTCTTTATATAGACGTCCAAAGGCCAGCAGTACTGCCAAAAACAGAGAGAGCGGTAACAAAAGCATCAGCGCATCCACTGATTTAAGCGCCAACAGTATAAAAACCACCCCTAACTGGAGATCGCCTGAGGCCACCTGGCCCAGCAACCGCGCAAACCAGGTACTGACAAAGATCAGCAGCAGCACGGTGGTCACCGCCACCAGCGTGGTGGCCATCTCCCGGAACAGGTATCGCTCAATAATCAAAGGGGGTATCCATAATATTAAATTCAACCAGTTACTGAAAAAATGCCGCCATTTAAGTAGACTCTGTCTACATAGCCACAGATCGCGCCAACAACGCGCTATTACGCCGTTTTTTGGAAAAGACCGGGCTGGTCCATTAAAATCAAACTTTCAACATCAAACCGCCTGATACAAGGGGACATAAAACATGGAGTTTACTGCAAAAAGTGACAATCCAGAAAAACAGCGCACTGCCTGCGTAGTAGTGGGTGTATTTGAAACACGCCGCATCTCCACTGTTGCCGAACAGCTCGATCAACTCAGCGATGGTTTTATCTCCAACCTCATCCGCCGTGGTGATATGGATGGCAAAATTGGCCAGACACTCCTGCTCCACAGCGTACCCAATACCCTCTGCGACCGCATCCTGCTGGTGGGGTGTGGCCGCGAACGTGAGCTGCATGATGCCCAATACCGTCAGATCATCGCCAAAAGCGCCACCATACTCAATGAGATTGGTGCAATGGAGGCAGTCTGTTACCTCACCGAACTGCACGTCAAAGGGCGTGACAACCACTGGAACGTGCGTCAAGCCGTAGAGACCTTTTCCGATTCGCTCTACACCTTTGAACAGCTTAAATCGAAAAAAGATACCACCCGCCGACCACTCCGCAAAGTCACCCTGAGTGTCGCCAGCCGCCGTGATCTCTCCGATAGTGAAGCCGCTGTTAAAGAGGGCTTGGCCATCTCCCAGGGGGTCACACTGGCAAAAGATCTGGGCAATCTGCCCGGCAACATCTGCACCCCCAGCTACCTGGCCGATGCAGGCATAGCACTGGGCAAAGAGTACAACAGCATCACCACCGAAATCCTTGAGGCCGCCGATATGGAGAAGCTGGGCATGGGCTCCCTGCTATCAGTCGCCCGTGGCAGCCGCGAGCCGGCCAAGCTCATCATCATGGATTACAAAGGCGGCAAAATCGATGAAAAACCCATCGTTCTGGTAGGTAAAGGACTCACCTTTGACGCCGGTGGTATCTCCCTGAAACCGGCAGCGGCCATGGATGAGATGAAATATGACATGTGTGGTGGTGCCAGTGTCTTTGGCACCATGAAGGCTATCGCCGAACTGAATCTGCCCATCAACGTCATCGGTGTAGTCCCCGCCTCGGAGAATATGCCCGATGGTGCGGCCAATAAACCCGGCGATGTGGTGACCAGCATGTCCGGCCAGACCATTGAGATACTGAATACCGACGCCGAAGGGCGGCTGATCCTCTGCGACGCCCTCACCTATGTTGAAAAATATGAGCCCGATACCGTCATCGACATCGCCACCCTAACGGGTGCCTGCGTGGTGGCACTGGGCAAACACGCCTCCGGCCTGCTGGGTAACCACAGTCCACTGATCCACGACCTGCTGAATGCGGGCAAAAGCAGTGGGGACCGGGTATGGGAGCTACCGCTGTGGGAGGAGTATCAGGAGCAGATCAAAAGCCCCTTTGCCGACATCGCCAACGTCGGTGGCAAAGAGGCCGGCACCATTACCGCCGCCTGTTTCCTATCGCGGTTTACCAAAAAATTCCAGTGGGCCCATCTCGATATCGCCGGTACCGCCTGGCGCAGTGGTGATAAAAAAAGTGCCACCGGTCGCCCCGTACCACTGCTGACCCAATACCTGCTCGATCGTTGTGCCAGCAAATAAACCTTTGTATTCTCAACGCTTATGACACGGGTCGATTTTTATATACTGACTGGAGACGCTCACGCCAACCGTGAGCAGTTTGCCTGTCGCCTGGCCGAAAAGGTCTACCTGCTCGGCCAGGGGGTCTATCTTCATACCGAAAACGCAGCACAGTCGGCCATGCTCGACCAACTGCTCTGGAGCTACAAACAGAACAGCTTTGTCCCCCACGCCATTGAGGGCGAATCACCTGATCCAGATGTTGCGGTTTTAATAGGTCATGGTAGTGACACAGAGAGCCACAACCACGCCCAGAACCGCGAACTGCTGATCAATCTGGCATCAGAGATTCCACTCTTTTTCAGCTCATTCAAACGGGTTGTTGAAATCATTAACAACGACGAACAGGCCAAACAGAGCGGCCGCGACCATTACCGTTTCTACCGTGACCGTGGTTACACCCTGGAAAATCACAACATCAGCCAATGAAACCACCAAAATATCCCTCACATCCGACAGACGAACAGATTCCCGCAGTTCTCAGCAACGATGAGATCCCCGTCCTTCAGGATATTATCGCCACCCAGGCCGTGGCCCCCGAAAAGACCGCTGTTGCATCCACCCTGAAAAAACTGGTGGATGCGGCCATCGACATGCGCCTGGCGCGACTGGCAGAGGTCATCGAGCACCACTTCAACTCCCTGGAGCAGCTCCCAGGCACACTGACAGCCGCCGATATCGGCCGCGAACTTGGGTTGGTGCTGCGTAACAATACCCGTGGCCCTCTCCCGGCCATACACGACACTAAAACCGGCCCGGCAAATACGTTACAATCTGCGCCACCCAGAACAGCGGCGTCCACCGCCATGCAGACCGCACTGCCCACCCCTTCGCCGTCAGTAGAGCAGAACTGGTACGAACAGTGGAAAAAGGCGAATACAGTACAAACAGCCTCCATCAACAATAGTCCGGCACCCAACAGTGCCCCCCATGAGCGCACGGTTACCAAAACCGTCACTAAAATAGTTAAAGAAGCGACCACAGGCATGGAAAAAACCTACAACCCCGACGATATCGAACAGCGCTGGTACCAGAACTGGGAGGAGAATAACTATTTTGCCCCGGCCAGCAGCAATGCTGCCGCCAGCGACACCCCCTCTTACTGCATCATGATCCCGCCGCCCAATGTCACCGGCAGTCTGCACATGGGCCACGCCTTTCAGGACACCATCATGGATGCCCTGATCCGTTACCACCGCATGAAAGGGGATAATACCTTGTGGCAGGCTGGCACCGACCACGCCGGTATCGCCACCCAGATGGTGGTAGAGCGTCAACTCAACGCCCAGGGCAAGACCCGCCACGACCTGGGGCGCAAGGGTTTTATCGATCAGGTATGGAAATGGAAGGCAGAGTCTGGCGGCACCATCACCCGCCAGCTGCGACGCATGGGGGCCTCGCTCGACTGGTCCCGTGAACGTTTCACCATGGACGAGGGGCTATCCGAGGCCGTGCGTGAAGTCTTTGTTCGACTCCACGAAGAGGGGTTGATCTATCGTGGCAAACGTCTGGTCAACTGGGACCCAGTACTGCACACCGCCGTCTCTGACCTTGAGGTGGTATCACAAGAGGAGGATGGCCATCTCTGGCACTTCCGTTACCCACTCGCCAACGGCAGCGGCCATGTCGTAGTGGCCACCACCCGCCCTGAGACCATGCTCGGTGATACCGCTGTTGCCGTCCACCCTGAGGATGAGCGCTACAGCCACCTGATCGGCAAAGAGATTTCCCTGCCGCTGACGGGCCGTATGATCCCGATCATCGCCGATGACTATGTCGACCCCGAGTTTGGCAGTGGTTGTGTCAAGATCACCCCAGCCCACGACTTTAATGACTACGCCATCGGCCAGCGCCACAACCTGCCGATGATCAACATCCTCACGGAAGATGCCCGTATCAACAACACCCCGCCCGTACAGTACCGGGGGCTTGACCGTTTTGAGGCCCGTAAAAAGGTGGTTGCCGACCTTGAAGCCCTGGGGTTACTGGAAAAAGTACAAAACCATAAGCTAATGGTGCCACGCGGCGACCGCTCACAATCGGTCATCGAACCGCTGCTCACCGACCAGTGGTTTGTGAAAGTCGGCCCGCTGGCGGAGCCTGCCATCAAGGCGGTAGAAAATGGCGACATCAAGTTTGTACCCGACAACTGGAAAAACACCTACTTCGAGTGGATGCGTAACATCGACGACTGGTGTATCTCACGGCAGATCTGGTGGGGCCACCGCATCCCCGCCTGGTATGACGATGCTGGCAACATCTACGTCGCCCGTACCGAAGAGGAGGCCCGCGCCGAGGCCTTCCTGAAACTTGGCAAAGAGGCGACGCTGACTCAGGATACCGATGTGCTCGATACTTGGTTCTCCTCGGCACTCTGGCCCTTCTCCACCCTCGGCTGGCCACAACAAACCCCTGAGCTCAAGACCTTCTACCCCACCAACGTATTGGTGACGGGATTTGACATCATCTTTTTCTGGGTCGCTCGCATGATCATGATGGGGCTTAAGTTCACCGGACAGGTGCCCTTCAAAGAGGTCTATATCCACGGTCTGGTGCGCGACGGTCAGGGGCAGAAAATGTCGAAGTCAAAGGGCAACGTACTTGACCCCATTGACCTGATTGATGGTATTGACCTGAGTTCCCTGATCGCCAAACGGACCACCGGGCTGATGCAGACCGGCATGGCGGCCAAGATCGACAAGGCAACCCGCAACGAATTCCCCAACGGCATTCCACCGTTTGGTACCGATGCGTTGCGGTTCACCTTTGCCGCCCTGGCCTCCACCGGCCGTGACATCAAATTTGACCTGAACCGTGTCGAGGGTTACCGCAATTTCTGTAACAAACTCTGGAACGCCGCCCGCTATGTGCTGATGAATACCGATGGCCAGGATTGTGGCCAGCACGGTGGTGAAGTGGTACAGAGTCTGGCCGACCGCTGGATTCTCAGCCGCCTGCAGCGGACCATTGACGAGGTGACACAGGCGCTTGAAAGTTACCGCCTCGACCATGCTGCCCAAGCTATTTATGAGTTCACCTGGAACGAGTACTGCGACTGGTATCTGGAGCTCTCCAAAGTGGTGCTCAATAACAACGAGAGCAGCGTAGCGCAGCTACGTGGCAGTCGTCAGACCCTGGTACAGGTGCTGGAGAGCCTGTTACGGCTGGCCCATCCCCTCATGCCCTTCATCACCGAAGAGATCTGGCAGCGTGTGGCACCCCTGGCAGGCAGTGTTGGAAAGACCATCATGCGTCAACCCTACCCCATCAAAAACGACAACCACCACAACCCGGCCGTTGAAGCGGAGATGGGCTGGATGATGAGCTTCATCCTGGGGGTCCGCACCATCCGTGGTGAGATGAACATAGCCCCCGGCAAGCCGCTACCCGTACTGCTACAAAACGGCAGTGACAGGGATCAGCGCCGCCTGTTACGCAGTAGCAGCTACCTCAACAATCTGGCGCGCCTTGAGTCAATCACTTGGCTGGAAGCCGACGCCATCGCACCAGAGAGCGCCACTGCACTGGTTGGCGAGATGAAGCTGCTGATCCCCATGGCTGGCCTGATCGATAAAGAGGACGAGCTGGCCCGGCTCAATAAACAGATTGAAAAGATCCAGGGGGATCTGGGCCGTGTTGAGGGCAAGCTGAGCAACGAAAGTTTTATCAGCAAAGCCCCTGAGGCGGTTGTTGAAAAAGAGCGCCAGCGAATTGCCGAGATGCGCTCCTCACTGGAACAGCTGAACCTACAGCTGGTACGTATTCAGGCACTCTGAAACCCCCTTTGAAAGCGGCTCAGAGCTGTTCTGAGCCGCCTTTTAGCAACCGTCCCTACAAGATTCCCGACGCTGCCCGCTACTGTAAACAGGGTGCGCCCAAATCTAATTGCCATTGGCTGCCCCCCATCTCATGGACTGGAGCAGATCAAAATGGAACAGACCCTACTCAAACAGACAGCCATGCTCACACTCTGCACTGCACTGCTGGCAGCACCGCTGCTCTGCCGCGCTGACCACCTTATCGCTCAGAGCGGTGGCGAAATTGGCATTCTGGGTGGTTCAGTATCACGCTCCGCCTTTACCGAGGCTGTGGTCAACAGCGAACCCAAAAGCCACCTGATTGAGCTGCCCAACAATAAACAGTTCCTTTACTACTTCACCGAACTGAAGGGGATGGCGGGCCAGACGATCACTCACCGCTGGCTGTTCAACGGTGCCACCATCTCTGACAAAAAATTCAATATTGGCGCGCCACGCTGGCGTGTCTGGTCCAACCTCACACTCAACAACGAATGGCTGGGTGAGTGGAAGGTTCAAGTCATTGACGAGATGGAGAGGGTGATACATAGCGACAGTTTTAACTACGTTCAAACCAGCGCCTCAGCCCGTAAACAGTAAACACTATATTTAATCTATGGGGGGTGGCGGGTAGGCGCGGATAGGGGTCCGCTGAAAAGGTCCATTTACAGATGTAGCCGGTTTGGCTGGCGCTGATGATGGTGCGGCCGAGAGTTTCAACTGAACTTCAGCAAACAGTACCGAATCACCACGCTCAAAAGCGGCCCCAGGGTTGTATACCCCCACCATGCCGTAGGCACTGAGATAACGGCTGGCACGCAGACCCAAAATCAGATCCAGCTCCGAACCCAGCGCCCGCTCCTTTCCCGTGGGTGATTGAATTACCTTTGAACGAAAACGGCTGTTCGCCGCTTGTTGCTCATAGACATGATAGACAAAATCAATGGAGTAGCGTCGCTTCTCACTCAGCCCAAGACCCACTGTAGAGACGCGCAGATTGCTCAGCTCTGGATCACTCACCACACCGTAATATTTAAATTTTGTGATGCCGTTAAAACGCCCCTCGTTATCATCCAGCCCGGTCTGGCGAAAGGTCTGATCACGGTTGTCACTTGAGTTGCCATCGCCCGATCCAACAGCGTGGGCCAGCGTCACTGACCAGCGCCGATTGGCACCAAACCGCAACGTTACGCCGGTATCGACGGCAAAGCCCTGACGCTGCCGGCTGCCGTTATCACCGCTGAGTGAGGCAGCCTCTAACCAGAGTTTGTGCCCAGAGAACCGAGTTTCACCACTCAGGCCCAGGTATTGGCGATCACTTTTTTCATTGATAGGGTCGTTACGGTAGAACACATACACCCCCAGTCGATCCTGACTGGTAAAGTGAAAATCAGAGCGCATCAGATAGTTATCCAGCGCCTCTCTGTCACTGTTAGGATTTAGGTTGCTGCTGCCTGAAAGCTCACTCTCCAGACGTCCAAGTTTAAGCTGAAGCGCTGCCCCATCAAGGTTTTCATCAAACAGCCACTGCCGCTCATCAGAGAAGCGCTGACGCCCAATCTGAAGTGTTAGTGGCAACGACATGATCTGATTCCAGACGATATAAGCAGTGCTGATCTTGCGCTCTGTTACCGGCTCCCGTTCAGTTTTATCACTATGCAGCAGCTCCGCTGCAATAAAAACGCCAACATCTGGCGTGATAGCCAATGCCGCAGTGGTGGTAAGCAGTGACTCTGACGATCGCTGCCGGGCGGGTGCCGAACCCACAACATTGGCGTTATCACCATTTGCCAACGTCAATTTAAGCGCCGCGCCCAGGGAGAGCCAGGAGGTAAGATGAAAAGCTAGCGGGGGTAACGCGGCCTGGTCGGAGTCGACCACCTGATTGTCCACCTTAACCTGCCTGGCCGCAGGCATCTGCAGGGGTTCAGCAGCACTGCAGAACGGCATGAATACAGTGATGATGGCAAAGGTTATGCTGAAGCTAAAACAACATCTGATCACAATGGCCGCGCACCCGACTGCTGATGCAGATAGAGTTCATAGTAGTCCCCCTTCAGGGCCATCAATTCACGCGCCCCACCCTGCTCCACAACGCGCCCCTGTTTAAGGACCAATACATGATCATCATCATTGATGTAGCGAAAGTGGTGTGCAATCAGAATGGTGGTTTTACCCTGCTGTAACCGCCCGATCACCTCTTGAACTAACTTTTCGGCACTGGCATCGAGCGCAGAGGTTGGCTCGTCCAATATCAGGATTGATGGCTGTTTAATCAACGCACGTGCCAGACCAATACGCTGACGCTGTCCGCCCGACAGGGTAGCACCACGCTCCCCCACCACTGTCTCGTAACCATCCGGCAGTGCATCAATAAACTCATGGGCGTAGGCGGCGCGGGCAGCGGCCTCAACCTCGTCATCCGTTGCCTTCAGTTTACCGTAGGCGATGTTCTCACGAATGGTAGCCCCAAAGAGCACGTTATCCTGCAAGACAATCCCTATTTCACGCCGTAACGATTCACGTCGGTAATCACGCACATCATGACCATCCACAAACACCGTGCCTTCGGTCGGTTCGTAAAGCCGTAACAACAGATTAACAAGGGTTGACTTGCCCGCACCCGAGGCACCCACCAGCACCAGCCGCTGCCCAGGCACAATACTGAAGCTGACATCTTTGAGTGTGTGCTCCCCTTCACTATAACCAAACGATACATGTTCAAACCGAATATCCCCTTTCAACGCCTGCGCCTCAAGCGCATCTGGCTGGTCAGGTATCTCCGGTTCTTCGTTCAGAATTTCACGCAATCGGTCAGCACTGACTGCCGCCTTATTAAACTTCGATAACAACTTGGCCACCTGTCGCACCGGGTTGTACATGCGGGAGACATAAGCCGAAAATACCAGCAGATCGCCCGGACTCATCTGCCCATCAACCGTCTGCAGCGCACCGTAAAAAATAGTAGCCCCCAGACCAAAGGCGCTGATAATCTCCGTTGACCGCATCGCCGTTGCCTCCAGGCGCAGGGCACGGATCCCCTCCTCCAGATGTTTACCGCTCTCGGTCTCAAACTGTTCAATCTCATAACGCTCACGGCCAAACGCACGGACCAAAGGTGCACTGTTAAATACTTCTCCCAACCGTGCAGCAATTTTACCTTCCCTCCGCCGCTGTTTTTTGATAGTGATTTTAATCCGACTATAAAAAAATATGAGTATCAGCAGCAATAGGGGAAACGTAACGGCAGCAATTAACGCCAACTGCCAATTGAGCAGAAACATCACCACAAACATGCCGATGATAGTGAGCAGATGGGTACCAAAGGCGAGTGCTGACTCGGTGAACGTATCCCGCAAGTTATGGGTATCACCGGTAATCCTGTTCAGCAACTCACCCGCACGAGCGCGGTTGTGATACGAAAGCGACAACCCTTGAAGATGCTGAAACAGCTCCCGTCGCAACTCAAATACCAACTGATATCCTATACGGGAGGTCTGAAAAACCTGAAAATATAAACATGCTGCCTTACCTAGCGCAATCAACACAATTAACAGCGCCAGTATTGCAAGTGCTGTCACCGTCCCATGTTCCAGCAGACTATCAAGAAACGAGAGTCCCGGACTCAGCGGTTTTTCAAGCAGAATGTGGTCAAACAGAATTTTGAGAGGCCACGGTGCCAGCAGCTCTAAAGCCACCACAGACAGCGTACAGAGTATCGCCAGTAGCAGCCCCCCCTTCATCCGTCCCAGATGCGCCAGCACCAGACGACTCAGCCGGTCGCGCTGTTTCATGACCCTGTACGGGGCGGCAGCCCCAGTCGCTGTTCACACAGCGCCAGCAACCGACCACTCCAGTTACGTCGCTCAGGGAAAAGTGTACTCAGATAGATATGACGGACCAGCGTCAACGTTGTGTAGGCAGAGACCGCCTCCCGCGATGCAGCCCCTGTCAGGGCGATAAAACGTTCTACCAGTGCCTCTTCATACCTCACCAGCATCGTGGCATCACCCACCAGACGCAGACGCTGTTCAATCATATGCCCCACAAAATTGCCAATATCGAGCGCCGGATCACCGTGGCAGTAGAGATCAAAATCGAGCAGATAGAGCCGTTCACCATCAACCATCACCTGATCCGCATAAAAATCACGGTGGATACCACACACCTTGGGCACCGGCAGACTGGCCCCCAGTCGATCACAGGCTAGTAATAGTCGCTCTATCCGCTGCCGCCACTCCGGATACTGCTGGAATAGCTGCGGCAGACGCTTATGCAGAATTTGCAACTCATCGTCTATGGTGTGGCGTCGGTCAGCGGCCACACCCGCGCTATGCAGTTTATGGATTGCATCGACAACACGCTCGATCAACGCCGTATGATTACCCACCAACAGCAACTCACCCAATGGCCGACCCGGCACCTTCTGTTGTAACCAGAGATTAAACGGACTGATCACCCCGATGGGTTTGGGCACAAAAATAGCGTCGCTGCTCTGCTGGTCAAATCCGGTACCCCATAACGCCCTCAGCAAACGGTGCGCAACGCGGGCACTATGGCGCGACCGCGCCTTACCCATCAACGTCAGCCCCTGCACACCCAGCGCCGTTGAAACGGCCACATCATACTCAACCATAAAACGCCGTCCCGGCTTGTGGCGAATAACACGAATAGCGCGCAACTGCGGAGGACCGTCGATTCCTGTCAGAGCGGAAAGCCGCTGCAGCTCCCACTCAACCCGCTGCGGATCAATCGCCAGTGAGGCCAGCGGCAATCCCGGATCGTCGGCAATCCCAAACGGATCATCAACCGCAATAACCCTATCCTGCAAAATCACAGACACAAGCTCATCCACCCACCCGCTCGGCAATGAGCAAGCGCGCCTGTTCAACAATCCGAGTGGCATTGCCCGACCATGTGTAGTGTGCATGAACCTCTGCCGCTGCTGCCGTACCCAGCCGCTGACCAAATTCAGGATCGGCCAATAGCCGAAGGCAGGCGGATGTCAGCGCATCAATATCATCTGGCGGATAGAGCAGCCCCGTTTCACTATCACGAATCACATCGGCAATCTGGCCTACCGCTGCCGCCACCACTGGAATACCACAGGCCATATATTCAAACAGTTTGAGCGGTGAAAAATAGAACGCATGGTCAAGAACGGGGTAAGGGGCAAGTGCCACATCAAACTGGCGAATCAACGCACTCACCTCCAGATGTGGCAATGAACCGGTAAAGATTACATGGGCGTCTATATTGCGGGCAGAAAAGGCGCTCTCCAGCTCTGCACGCAGCGGCCCCTCACCCACAATCACCAGCCGCAATTGCGGATAACGCGCAACCAACCGCTCCACCAGTAACGGCAAGGCTTGAACACCGTGCCACGGCCTCAGCCCCCCCACAAACCCAAGCACCGGCCCACTCCCCAACGCAAATTTTGCATGCAACTCAGGGTTGCGCGGCGCTGGATAAAACAGTTCAACATCAACACCGTTTGGCAACACCTGTACCCGCGCCTCCGGCACCTCCAGAGAGAGCACATAATCACGCAGCGGTGCCGAGACGGCAAAGATCGCATCGGCACGGGTCAGCGCCCAACGTTCAGACTGCGCTGCCAGTTTTCCCAGACCTGTCGCCCGGTAAGCAGACTGCTCCAGTGCCAATGGTGCGTTAAGTTCAACAAGCAGAGGGATATTAAGTCTCTGGGCAAGATGCACCCCCGCCGTAGCATAAAGCGCGGCCCGCTCAAGAATAAAATCGGGGGCATGATTGCGAAAACGGCGCTCCAACTGCCCCACCAGTTGCTGATTATAAAGAATACGTCGCAACTCACCCGGCAACGAGTTTTCAACACCGATTGAATCATTAAACGTTGTCAGCCCAAGCACCGCCTGCGACACCTCAGGAGAAGGTGGCAGATGCATCACCTCCACACTCACTGGCTGTGACGCTTCCCAGGGATCTTTATTCAACGCAGGTGCCGCCAGCACAACTGAATGGCCAGCACGCTGTAACGCCTCACTCATCACCCGCATGTGTACTGCTGCGCCCTTGCGTCCCAGCACAGGGATACCCAGATCACTACACAGATAGAGAATTTTCATTTTTAATATCTGCTCTTAATATTGAGCATTGATGGCACACCATTGCCCGCTACCAGCACTGGCTGGCGCGGTCCAAAAATAAAACATGGCCACGCTCTCAACAGCCACTCACAGCACTAGCACTAAAATGGGTCACCAGCTGCTTTACATTTTCAGCCGCATTAAATTGGCGCACCACCTTCTCGCGGCCCCCGTTGCCCAACCGCTGTCGCAGCGTCGGTGACTGCAGTAATTCGGTAAGCACAGCGGCCAATCCGATTGCATCACGCTCCTCCACTAACATGCCTGTTTGGCCATGATCAATAATTTCGGGAATCCCTGTCACACGGGTAGAGACCACAGGCAACCCAAGTGCCATCGCCTCCAGCAACACCGTTGGCAACCCATCACGATTACCATCATCACCAACCACACAGGGCAGCGCAAACAACGTCGCACGCCTCAGCAGCGCAATCACATCCGCCTGAGTCATCGACCCAACCAGCTTAATCTCATCACCCATCTCATAACCAGCAATCAGCAGCTCAAGAGCATCACGCTCCTCACCATCACCCACAATCGTGCAGTTAAACCGCATTCCTTGTTGTTTTAATACAAAACAGGCGTGAATCAAATATTCAAATCCCTTTTTTTCCACAAGACGTCCGACACCAACAATTAAACCGGACTCTGGCGCAAGTAACTGTGGCACAAACAGATCAAGGTCAATGCCGTTATAAAGACGTTTTATTCGGCCAGACAACCCTAATGCAGCAAGAAGATCATCAAGGTATTTTTTATTAAAATCACTCACCGTCACAACCGATTGCGCCCGCGACAGCTTCCATGCCAGACGTTCTCTGTTCACATCATCATGAAAAATATCCTTGGCATGTGCGGTAAAACTAAAGGGGATACCGGTAAGCGCATGGGTATAACAGGCAACGTCGCTCGCCCAAGTGGCAAAATGGGCATGTAGATGATCAACACCAAGCTGCTCTACCAAAGGGGCAAGTAACGCGGCATCAAGCACCGTACGTGCACCCTCTACATCCACAGGTCTTGCTACAGGTGCCACCGCACTCTCACCATTCGCCTGATGCTGAAAAATCCATTCACGCTTGGAGGTACGTGGCAAATAGTAAACAGGCACATCAAGCTGGCGGGTCTTTTCATGTAGCAACTCTTCACCTGCATTTTTCTGTGCAAATATCGTTACCTCAATACCAAGACGTCTTAGCTCAAGCATCTCTGTCACGATAAACGTTTCCGAAAGACGAGGGTAACGCTTAAGGATGTAACCCACATGCAATGGTTTACTCATTAAAACACCCCCTTGACAGGGCGAACCCTGCTGCGACGATCGCTATTTTTACGCCGCTCCAATGATGTAGTAACAGAATCTCCTATCTTCATAGACGCACGATCTCTATTGGAAAAATCGGCCATGTTCACCATCTCTTGCCGTTTATCCAGCAACTCGATCAAAATACGGCTCGACGTTGCTGCACCCATCATATTCAGTCCCGCAGACGATGGCTGTGCGGGGTTGCACTCCAGCATATTTCTCCTCACTTCAATCAAGAGGCGTTCTACTGTCAACTCATTTGGGTGAATCATACAAACCAGATTACGCGCAGCCAGACGTTCAGCACGGATCAACTGTTCACGCCGGGGAACAACACGCGGCACAATAATCGCACGTCGACCGTACCCCATAATCTCCATCACCGTATTGTAACCACCCATAGTGACAACCAAATCAGCAATGCTCAAATAACTCGAAAGATGTGGTGTAAAAATCTTAAATGTTACAGGAGAGTCAACTGCTGCTGCACGTTGCTCCAACAAGTGGGATTCGGAAACGGCCATTTGTGGCCCAGTCACAATCAGTGAATGAAACGCCGCTGGCTCAGGCAGATCTGCCAACATCTCGAGGTAAGTTTTAATAATATGAAACCCATCACCGCCACCGCCTGCGGTCACCAATACCAATTTCTCTGTCTCTATCCCCAACTTTTTGCGCAGCTCATTGGCAGAAAGATGGTGTTCATCTCCATCAAAAACATAACCACAGGGATATATTTTATTTTCAATCACAGGGGAAAGACCGTACTCAACAACGGGATCAAACACCTCACGCTCACCGTACAATAGAATGGCATCGTAACTCTCCGCCAACAACTGGTAGATATTTTCTTCTCGCCAGTCACGACATGTAATTTCAGAGGCGTCTTCAATATCACGCATCCCCAATACCAGCAGCGTATGAGGGGATGATTTTTTAAGATAATGCAGTGGGCGCACCATCTCACCATTCAATCCCGCTGGGGCTTTATCAACCAGCATCAGATCAGGATTGAAATGGCTGATAGTGCTCATGATGATGCTCTCCCGTAAGGAAGAGACAGCCTCAAGTGAGCCGTGTAAATGGGGGGAGTGATATTCGCCGTTCGTTTTTTTTCGAAGGGTAGGTAACTTCACACAGTCTACATGAGGCGGCCACTCATACGCACCGAACTGGGCGGAACCCGTCAGCACCATCTGTGCCACACCTGGCTGATCATGTGCGAGTTGCCTGACTATCGCTAATGTACGGCGTATGTGCCCAAGCCCTAAACTATCATGAGAATAGTGCAAAACCTTCATTCTTACCCTCCAGGGCCTGCACGTCTGATACGCAAATATATTAAGGAGAAGTTAAACAGCCGTGATCATGAATGGCACCTCAAGGCTGCCCGATCGTAAAGAAACATACTCCAATGCGATGCTATATTTCAGCACAAACATGATGACTGACTATATTTCAAATTCATTAAAAATGTCAAGGATTCATGCTATCAACTCCACACCCTAAACCCATTTAATCATCCACCTCGACCAAATCACTTTAAATGTTAAAAGTTAATGCCATTACAGAAAAAAACAAGACATAACGGAATGCTCATTTTTATAGCTTTCTATTTTTTATTATTACATTTTTAAAAAGTTTCCATCACAGCACAAAAACCACTCAACACATTAAAGATTGTTAATATTGACCACGCATGCGAGAAACCCATGATGACAAAAACATTCGTCCTTAAAAACGTCAAAACAAAAAGATGCATTGCCAAAATGTAAACATCCGGAAACAATATCAACACAACCAAAATGAAATATTGGAATACAATGTTTATCTTATGGAAAAGGTGCAAAACTATTCGATGTACTTGGCTCAGGGCATATTATTCGGGCTGAGGACCCAGCAAAAAACAGAATGGATGGTGACTATTTACATCACACCCATTCAGAAGTGAAGGCGGACAGATAGATAGGAGGAACATTCATGGTACAAAATGTACTAGGCGATCTATTCCAGAACTTGGAAAAACACACAAAAAACAAAATATAAAAAGCCCACGCCTACATGATCGTAGAGTGGGCATTAAAAAACAGGCCAATCAAACGCTCTGAAATTTTGGACCGACTGGATAGTTTTACATCAAACACACTATCACTTGCCAAAGCAGATCACGGTGCAGGGGCAGCCACCAACATTAGATAGCAATATCCGCCATATTCCCCTTGGCCTCGATCCACACCTTACGATCAGCAGCCCGTTTTTTGGCCAGCAGCATATCCATAATCTGGTAAGAGTCATCATCTCCATCCAGGGTGAGCTGCACCAGTCGCCGGGTATCGGGGTTGATGGTGGTTTCGCGCAGCTGCAGCGGGTTCATCTCCCCTAGCCCTTTAAAGCGCTGAATGCCAATCTTGCCTTTCAATTTTTCAGCGGCGATACGATCAAGAATACCGAGTTTTTCCGACTCATCCAGGGCGTAGAAGACCTGCTTGCCCACATCAATACGGAACAGTGGTGGCATGGCAACATAGATGTGACCGGCATCCACCAGTGGCCGAAAGTGGCGTAGGAACAACGCACACAACAGCGTGGCGATGTGGGCACCGTCGGAGTCGGCATCGGCAAGGATGCAGACCTTGCCGTAGCGCAACCCTTTGAGATCCTCCGAGCCTGGCTCCACGCCAATGGCAACCGAGATATCATGCACCTCCTGTGACCCTAATACCTCGTTGGAGTCCACCTCCCAGGTATTAAGGATCTTGCCACGTAGCGGCATGATCGCCTGGAACTCGCGGTTGCGGGCCTGCTTGGCGGAGCCACCGGCGGAGTCCCCCTCCACCAGAAAGAGTTCGGTGCGGTCGATATCCTGCGATGAGCAGTCGGCCAGTTTGCCCGGCAGGGCTGGGCCGGCGGTTACTTTTTTACGGATCACCTTTTTACCCGCCCGCATCCGCGCGTGGGCGTTGTTGATGGCAAGCATGGCCAGCTGTTCACCCACATCGGTGTGTTGGTTGAGCCAGAGGCTGAAGGCATCTTTGACCACGCCGGAGACAAACGCGGCACACTCCCGCGACGAGAGTCGCTCCTTGGTCTGGCCGCTGAACTGTGGGTCGGCCAGCTTAACCGAGAGCACATAACTGCAACGCTCCCAGACATCTTCCGGTGCCAGCTTGACGCCACGTGGCAGCAGGTTACGGAATTCGCAGAACTCGCGGATGGCGTCGGTCAGACCGGTACGCAATCCATTCACATGGGTGCCGCCTTGGGCGGTGGGGATGAGATTGACGTAACTCTCCGTCACCATCTCGCCCCCTTCCGGCAGCCAGGCGATGGCCCAATCGGCCGCTTCACGGGTGGCCGCCATGCTGCCAACAAACAGCTCCTGCGGCAGCAGCGGCCACCCTTGCAGCGCGCCACCGAGGTAGTCACTCAGGCCATCTTCGTAGTGCCACTCTTCGCGCTCGCCCGACTGCTCATCAAAAAAGCTGACCCGCAGACCGGGGCAGAGCACGGCCTTGGCGCGCAACACGTGCTTGAGGCGCGAGACTGAAAACTTCGGTGAATCGAAATATTTGGGGTCGGCCCAGAAACGCACGCGAGTGCCGGTATTGGCCTTGCCGACCTTGCCCACTACTTCCAGATCAGAGATCTTTTCGCTATCACCAAAAACGATCTTGTACTCTTCGCCATTGCGTTTAACCCACACCTCGAGCCGTTTGGAGAGGGCGTTGACCACCGAGATACCGACCCCATGCAGCCCACCGGAAAACTGATAACTCTTGTTGGAAAACTTGCCACCGGCGTGCAGCTTGGTGAGGATCACCTCAACGCCGGGGATGCCCTCTTCCGGGTGAATATCTACCGGCATACCACGGCCATCGTCCTGCACCTCGAGCGACCCATCTTTATATAGGGTTATATCGATCTGCTTGGCATGACCCGCCATCGCCTCATCGACACTGTTGTCGATCACCTCCTGGGCCAGATGGTTGGGGCGGGTGGTATCGGTATACATGCCGGGGCGTTTGCGTACCGGTTCCAGGCCGCTGAGGACCTCTATGGCGGAAGCGTCGTAATTGCTGCTCATGGCGAAGTTCTTGTATTCCTGTTGTTTCTGAAGAAATAAGGGCGGCAAATGTAACATGACCGCCGCCGCTGGAACAGGTTGATTGCCATTCACGCAGTGGCCCAAAGGGGATGCCGACGGCCAAATCTATGTAGAATGGGACCACGCAACCCCTTGAGCAATGGAGTACTTCATGCCCGGCAAGATGACTATGACCACTAAAATCCTGATCTGGATGAGCGCCGGCCTGGTAGTTGGCAGTCTGATTAACGCCACCCTGAGCCAGGTCGAATGGGTCCAGAGCTACTTGGTCAACGGTCTGTTCCAGGTCGCCGGGGCCCTCTTCATCAACCTGCTCAATATGCTGGTAGTGCCACTGGTCACCTTCTCCCTGCTCTGTGGCATCTGCGGACTTAGGGATATCAACACACTGGGGCGGGTCGGGTTCAAAACATTTTTACTCTTTATATTCACCACTGCGCTGGCCATCACCCTGGCCATCGTGGTGGCGACCCTGATTGGCCCCGGCCAGGGGTTTGAGCTGAGCAGCAGCGCCACCAGTGGTTTTGTTGCCCCTGCCTCGCCGCCGTTGACACAGGTGATCACCGACCTGATTCCCACCAACCCTGTCAACGCCTACGCCAGTGGCGACATGTTGCAGATCATCTTTTTCACCGTGCTGTTTGGCCTCTGTGTCCTGATGTTGGGTAAACGCGCCCAGCCCATCATCGACCTGAGTGAACTGCTCAACGAGGTGATGATGAAGCTTGTTAACGTGGTGATGCAGGTTGCCCCTTACGGAATTTTTGCCCTGATGGCCAAGACCTTTGCGCTTCAGGGCATCAGCCTGATCCTGCCCATGATCAGCTACTTCGGCGCCGTGGTGCTGGCGCTGGTGCTGCACCTCACCGGTACCATGATGCTGTTGCTGCATACCCTGGGCCGGGTCAATGTCTGGACCTTCATGAAAAAGATACGTGCCACCCAGCTGTTTGCCTTCTCCACCTCCAGCTCCAACGCCACCATCCCGGTCACGCTCACCAGCGTCGAAAAACGGCTTGGCGTGGACAACGCCACCGCCTCTTTTGTGGTGCCGCTTGGCGCCACCATCAATATGGATGGCACGGCCATCATGCAGGGGGTGGCAACGGTATTCATCGCCAATGTCTACGGCATCGAGCTGGGGCTGAGCGGCTATCTCATCGTCATCTTTATGGCGATACTCGCCTCTATCGGCACCGCCGGGGTACCCGGCGTCGGTCTGATCATGCTCGCCATGGTGCTCAACCAGGTTGGCCTGCCGGTGGAGGGCATCGCCCTGATCATGGGGATCGACCGGTTGCTGGATATGATGCGTACCGCCGTCAACGTCACTGGCGACGCTGTTGTCGCCGTTATCGTCGCCCGCTCTGAAAACAGCCTGGATTTGAACATTTATAATGATGCCAATGCCGGTCTGGTCGAAGAAGTTGAGTTGCCACACAAGGACGACAAGCCGGTTTGACCGGCAACGGAACTCTGAGTAAAGTGTGCCGCCGATCCAACACCGCAACAGGAAGCCCTCATCTTGGCCAAAAAGAGTAGCAAACAGCCCGATTTTGAGACCGCCCTGGCGGAGCTGGAGAGTCTGGTAGAGACCATGGAACAGGGGGACCTCTCGCTGGAGGAGTCGCTCAAACAGTTTGAGCGTGGCATCACCCTTACCCGTGGCTGCCAGTCATCCCTGAAAGAGGCAGAACAGAAGGTTCAGATTCTGCTCAACCAGAATGGTGAGCCCGAACCGTTTGAAGGGGGCGACGAATGAACAATCCCAACAGCAGCCCAGGCCAACTCAAAACCCTGCTATCGGGGTATCAGAGCCGCGTCGAAAAGAGCCTTAATCACTGGCTACCTGCCCCCCAACTTGCACCGCAACGGCTACACGAAGCGATGCGCTACTCAGCACTCGACGGCGGCAAACGGGTGCGCCCGTTTCTGGTCTACGCCACCGGCCGGGCGCTGGGGGCAACGTTAGAGCAGCTCGACGGTCCCGCCAGCGCGGTGGAGCTGATCCACGTCTACTCCTTGATTCACGACGACCTGCCCGCCATGGACAACGACGATCTGCGCCGTGGCAAACCAACAAACCACAAAGCCTTTGGTGAAGCGATGGCAATCCTGGCTGGCGATGCGATTCAATCCCTCGCCTTCCACATCCTCGCCGATGACGGCGCCATCGACATCAGCGCCGAACGCCGCCTGCAGATGGTCAATACCCTCGCCCACGCCAGCGGCTCACGTGGCATGTGTGGTGGTCAGGCCATCGACCTTGAAGCCGTTGGTCAGCAGCTCGACCTGCCCGCGCTGGAGAACATGCACATCCACAAAACCGGCGCCCTGATCCGTGCCAGCGTCACCCTTGGTGCGCTCTGTTGTGCCAAAAGCAGTGAAGTGCAGTGCAAACAGCTAGATCACTACGCTAAATGCATCGGCCTGGCCTTCCAGATTCAAGACGACATTCTCGACATCGAAGGTGATACCGCCACCCTCGGCAAACCCCAAGGCTCGGACATCGCCCGTGACAAACCCACCTACCCCGCCCTGCTGGGACTAGAAGGTGCCAAGCAGCGCGCCCAGGAGCTATACAACGAAGCGCTCAGCAGCCTGGCCGACTTTGACCACCATGCCGATCCGCTACGCTGGATGGCGAAGTACATCGTCTCACGCAACCAATAGCAACCCTCTACACCAGCAACCCTGACAGATTAATAATGTTTCTTGCCACGTCAGCAATACGTCTGTTCTGGTCCATGGCGGCTTTACGCAACGCCTGGTAGGCACCCTCCTCATCACACCCTTTCTGTTTCATGATGATGCCCTTGGCACGGTCAATCTCCTTACGCTCTTCCAGCTCCTGGCGACTCTTATAGAGTTGCAGCCGTAACGCCTCCACCTGCTGGTAGCGGGCCTGCGCCAGCTCAATCACTGCACTGATGCGCTCTTGTTTAAAGCCATTCACCACGTAAGCGCTCACGCCCGCGTTAATCACCGCGGCGGTATCAATTTCACCCTGTGCCTCTGCAAATACCACCACCGGCACTCCAAACAGATGTAACTCTTTTAACATCTCCTTTTTAATCGTAGTGATGCTCAGAATCACCAGTTCAACGGCGTTGTCACCCAGGCGATAGGCGTATCCATCCTGTAAACCCTCTTTACCGACCAACTGATGATCCGCCGCCAGCACCGCTGCCGCCAGCGCTGTCGTCTGTTGTTGTGCCTCTGAAATCAGCAATACTTTCATTTACTCTACACCCTTCAAACTTAAACCACTCAATAGCACTGAGCAAGGCGTATGCCACATCTAAAAAACAGAACATCATCGAATAAACAATGTGTTACAGAACAAGCGTAATAACCATCCCGCGCAATACATGCACCAATGCAGCGCGATAATACCCGCTGCGCACCCCTTTGAACGGAAGTAACGCGCCTTGTAGGTAGAAGTTAGAGCTGACTATAATGCGCCATCTTTTTTGAGTGGATACCTACCGCCATGTCTGACCACAACCCACTGCAGATCGCCATCCTCACCGTCTCTGATACCCGTACTGAGGAGAACGACCACTCTGGCAACTACCTGGCGGAGGCCATCACCATCGCCGGCCACCAACTGTATGAAAAGCTGATCCTGGTTGATAACCGCTACAGAATCCGGGCAGCGCTATCCCAATGGATTGCCGCGCCAGAGGTTCGGGTAGTATTAATCACCGGGGGCACCGGCTTCACTGACCGTGATGTCACCCCTGAAGCTATCGCCCCGCTGCTGGATAAAACAATCCCCGGCTTTGGCGAACTGTTCCGCCAGCTCTCCTACGAAGAGATTGGCAGCTCCACCATCCAGTCACGCGCCATCGCCGGCATTGCCAATGGCACCTTCATCTTCTGCCTGCCCGGCTCCTCGGGCGCATGCCGCACCGGCTGGGAGCAGATCATCAAACGGCAGCTCGACAGCTCCAACCAACCCTGCAACATCATTGAGATGCTGCCACGCATCACCGTCAATTCAAAATAGACCAACGCCGGAGCGGCACCACCATGAATAGCTGTGATACCACCCCCGGCCTGATCGCCGTGGACCAAGCAATTAGCCAACTACTGGGGCACGCCAAACCGGCAGTGACAACAGAAGAGATACCACTGTCAAACGCCCTGCACCGGGTCCTGGCCAGTACAGTCACATCAACACTCAACGTACCCCCGTTTAACAGCAGTGCCATGGACGGTTACGCCATCAACCACGCAGACCTTGCCACAGATGGCACTACCCATCTGCCACTCTCACAACGCATTACAGCCGGCAAACCCAGCCAGCCGCTACAACCCAACACCGCCGCCCGTATTTTTACCGGTGCCCCCCTGCCTGCCGGTGCCAACTGTGTAGTGATGCAAGAGAATTGTGTGGAAGCAGATAATGGAGTCACCATCAACACCATTACCAGCGGTGGCAACAACATCAGACAAGCGGGTTGTCATCTTCAACAAGGCGCAACCGTTTTACAGCGTGGCACACACCTGCAACCGCACCACCTTGGGCTACTGGCATCGGTTGGCGCAGCGAAGCTAACCGTTTACACACAGATTAAAGTCGGCCTGATCAGTACTGGTAACGAACTGGTAGAGGCAGGGCAACCACTAAACGGAGGCCAGATCTACAACAGCAACCACCCCATGCTCAAGGCACTACTACAACAATTGCAATGCACAGTGATCGACTACGGCACCATCGCCGATGATCTTGCACTCACCACCACCACACTGAGCCAGGCCGCCAATGAGTGTGATCTCATCATCAGCTCTGGCGGCGTATCAGTGGGCGAAGAGGACCACATCAAAACCGCGATCAATCAACTCGGCACGCTGGAACTGTGGCGGCTGAATATCAAACCCGGCAAACCACTCGCCTTTGCCCACATCGGCAACACCCCACTCATCGGACTACCAGGCAACCCAGTCTCCAGCTTTGTCACCTTCTGCCTGCTGGCACGCCCTTTCATCTGCAAACTACAAGGCTTAACATCACTGCAACCCAAACCGCTGATGGTAAATGCAGGTTTTGCACTGCCCAAAACCGGAACAAGACGGGAATACCTACGCGCCACACTCCAGCAAAATGACAACGGCCTACTCTATGCCACACCACTCACCAACCAGGACTCAGCCACCCTAATCTCCCTGAGTCACGCTGACGG
Source organism: Tenderia sp. (SeqCode) (assembly GCA_031416075.1). GTDB lineage: Bacteria > Pseudomonadota > Gammaproteobacteria > Tenderiales > Tenderiaceae > JAKFXL01. Next base: position 43,605 of record JANOSY010000045.1, read on the forward strand.
ACTGCTCTGCATCCCCGATAACAGCACCATCCAACACGGCGATCTGCTGGAGTTCTTCACACTGGCCACCTTAACCACATGACACAACCAATGGCTATACCGGAACAGATCAGCGGCATCATCCTCGCTGGCGGTCAGGGAGAACGCTTCGGTGGTGCAGATAAAGGGCTGCTGCTGCTCAATGAAAAACCACTCGCCGGCCATGTTGCCACGCGGCTAACACCCCAGGTCAGCCACCTCATCATCAGCGCCAACCGCAACCACGACCAATACAGAGCCCTAGGCTACAACGTAGTAGCAGATGAACAAGGCCCCTATCTCGGTCCGCTCGCAGGCATCGCCGCCGCACTCGCCACCATCACCACAGAGCTGGCACTTGTTGTTCCGTGTGATACACCCTTCCTGCCACACAATCTCTGCCAACGGCTTTACACCGCACTTAAAAAGAATCAAACCGACATCGCCATCGCACACGATGGCCAACAATTACAACACATGTGTGTACTCATACAGCGCACACTACTCAGCTCACTCAATCAAGGGCTGAAGGTGGGACATCTCAAGGTACATACCTGGATGGTGCAACAACGACACTGCATAGTAGATTTTTCCGACCAAGGCGATGCGTTTATCAACATCAATAATAGTCAGGAGCTAACAAATGCAGAAAATAAAATCACCGCTACAAATCACAGCCACCTGTTGACCTTTCCAAGAGGATGCCGTTGCAGGCGTACATGCCATAGGCCTCGCGATAGTTGACGGTGATCCAGTAACCATAGAGTTTTGCCACTGCATAGGGCGAGCGTGGATAGAACGGCGTGGTCTCGCGTTGCGGCGTCTCCTGTACCAGACCATAGAGCTCCGAGGTCGAGGCCTGATAAAAACGGGTCTTCTTCTCCAGCCCGAGGATGCGAATCGCCTCCAGCAACCGCAGCACACCAATGCCATCAGCATTGGCAGTGTATTCCGGTGATTCAAAGGAGACCGCCACATGGCTCTGCGCCGCGAGGTTGTAGATCTCGTCCGGCTGCACCTGCTGGACGATGCGTATCAGGTTGGTCGAATCGGTCATGTCGCCATAATGGAGTATCAGGCGCCGTCCCTGCTGATGCGGGTCTTGGTAAAGGTGGTCGATGCGATCGGTATTGAACGACGAGCTGCGCCGTTTGATGCCATGCACCTCATAACCCTTCTTGAGCAGAAGCTCCGCCAGGTAGGCCCCATCCTGTCCGGTGATGCCGGTAATCAACACACGTTTCATCGCATCTGCTCTCAACTGCTCTTCAATTTATTCAAGGTGGCGCGCGCCTCCTCAACACCCTGGAACTCAGCCTTGGCTGCCAGCGCCTGTTCGAGATGATGCAGCGCACTCTCTCTGTTGCCCTTGGTGTAATAGGCCATGCCGATGTGATAGTGAAGCAGCGCTGCCGACGGCATCTTCTTCAGTGCACTCTCCAGAGTGGCAAGCGCCTGATCGACTTCGCCACGGCGGTAATGGACCCAGCCCACGGTGTCGAGATAGGCGGGTTCATTGCTGTTTGCCAGCGTCATCACCAGATCACGCGCCTTGTTGAGGCTCTCCTGATCGCTGCGATGAGTGACGAGCAGCATGGCGAGATTGTTCCTCGCCATCGCGGAGTCCGGCTTGCGTTTCATGAACTCTTCGTAACGGCCAATGGCGCGGTCGAATTGTCCCTGCCGTTCATCGAGCGCCGCCATGGAGTAGAGCAGCATCTCATTGTCAGGCAGCTGCTTGAGACCAGCCTCATACGCCTGCTGCGCCCCGGCGGCATCGTTACGGGCCAGCCGTGCAGAGCCGAGATTACGGTAGGTGGCGGGGATCTTTGGATTGAGTTCGATGGTAGTTGCAAAAGACTTCTCAGCCTCTGCAGCATTGCCTGCGAGCAGCAGCACTTCGCCGCGCAGATTCTGCGCCACAACATTATTCGGAGTGCGTTTGAGTGCGCCCTCCAGAACAGCAAGCGCCTCCTTCGTCTGCCGTTGCGCGAGGTGGGCCTTAACGATGGCCGTCAGTGGCTCAATCGACTCAGGAGATTTATCCAGCGCCTTGCGATAGGCCGTGATTGCCGCCGCACTCTTGCCCTGCGCCTCCAGTACCATGCCGCTGTAGTAGTCTCCCTGTGGCAGTTGCGGATAGGTCTTGAGCAGCGTCGCTACAGTCGCCTGTGCCGCTGGCCACTCCTTGCGCGCCATCTGCAACTTGAACATCGCCTCCAGCGCCTGTGGCTGCGTTGCATCTGCTGCCAGCACCTCTGCCACCAGAGTCCGTGCATCATCCAGCTTGTCCTGCCGCATCAGCAACTCAGCCAGACCCAGTTTGACCGTGGCATCCTTCGGCAGCAGTACCGCCGCCTTTTGCAGTGTCTCTTCTGCCAGCCCTAACTCGTTGTTGAGCACATGGGCCTGCGCCAGCAGCTTCAGCGCCTGATAATTATCGGGCTGATCGCGCAGCACGTTGCGCAGATCGACCACTGCCGCCGCCGCATCACGCTTTGTCAGCGCCAGCCCCGCATGAATCATCAGCGCCTCGTTATCGTTACTGTTTTTCTTCAACACTTCGGCAAGCAGCTGATCGGCCTCTTTGGTATTGCCTTCGACCGCCAGCAGCCGCGCCAGACGGGAGCGGGCGGTCAACCCTGCCGGTGTCTCCGCCGCAGTGCCGATCACATTTCTATAGGTGGTGATCGCCTCTTTGGGTTGCCCCGCACGTTCGCGCTCAGCCGCAAACGCAAACTGAAGACCATAGGCCTTGGGATCCTTGCTGATGAACTCCCGCAACTGCGCTGATGCCTGCTCCGCTGTGCCATGCAGATGGAGGAAATTGACCAGCGCAAGGCGCACGCGCGCCTGATCATCATCCTTGGCAACCGCTTCGCGCAGCACCGTCTCGGCCTGCGGGTAGTCCTTGCCAGCCTCCAGATAGGCGGCCAGGCGCAGGCGATGGGAGAGATCATCAGGTTTAAGGGCAATCACATCACGCAGAATTTTTGCGCCCTGGACGATGTCACCCTGCTGGCCCAGAATCTCCGCCATCACAAATTTGATCCCGAGATGTTTGGGATCGCTGGCAATGCCCCGTTGCAGCAGCGCCAGCGCCGCCTCGGGGTGGCCCTGAACCCGCTCCAGTCCGGCCAGCATGATAGTCGCCTCGATATGACCGGGACTCTTCTCCAGCACCTGACGTGCAAGCGCTGTTGCCTCATCAAGCTTCTGCTGTCTGGCCAGCACGCCAGCTTTTAGCGTCAAGGCATCGGCATTGCCGGGCTCCTTGGCCAGCGCCTCATCCGCCAGCTCAAGCGCCTTGTCGGCCACACCTGAGAGTAAGTAGAGACGTCCCATGCGCACACGCGCCGCCACATTCGTTGCATCCAGATCAATCACACGCTGATAGTTGGCCGCTGCTGCGCGCCAGTTCTGCGTCATCTCATCCATCTGACCAAGCTGATAGAGCGCTTCGATATTTTTTGGATCAATCTGCAATACGTTCTTGTATTCAAGCCGCGCCTTCTCGAAATTCTGCTGCGCATAAAATTGTTTGCCGCGCTCCATAAATTCAACCTTACGCCCGTCAGCGCCATCACAGGCAGAAAGCATGAGCGTGGTGCTGATGGCAAGAAACGAAAGGCCGCGAAGGCCATAACGTGAAGGGTGAGAAGAAACAAGAAAAGACATAAAAAATTCCTTCAGTGACAGAGTGTTTGAGTGGCGTCACTGTAACGCGGTCTGTTTACACTACTGTTACAAAACACCGCGAATGAGAATAATCACGAGTGTCGCGCCTGTCAGAAGACGCACTATGTCGATGCGCCCAGCCACTCTGGGCAGAACCATCTCGATACCGTAATAGAGCACCACAAGTTTTGGAATGTAGTCGGTCCAGAAGGGGGCAATCTGCTGCGCCTGCGGCAACGTGGGCAGGGCAATCGCCAGAAAGACAATCAGAAAATCAGAGGGGTTGGCCGCGAAACCGCTATCCTTCGAATATCTGAAGCCCATCACAACGGCAACCGCCAGCGCGCCAAAAAAGAGCTGGCTCAACGGCAGCCGCTCATGACCAAGACCGGCCAGATAGAGCAGCACCGCCACCACGATATAGATGACGCCACGCTCCAGCCATGAAATACGCGGTGGCGAGATGCGGGACGCCCGGCTACGCAACCACTCGAACAGCAACAGCAGCAGCAACGCCAGACTCAGCAGAGCAATATCCACCGACATGCCGGAGGCCAGCAGCGCCGCGGCCACCATAAAAATGGAGAGCGCCACCATGACATAACCATGTGCAGCGCGCGCCAGCAGTCCATTCCGTCCAATCTGCCTGATCTGCACCAGCCGCTGCTGTGAGATATGCGGCAGATACCGGTTGCAGCGTTGCGCCAGTGACAACAGGGCGATGACAGCAGCACAAAAAAGGCAGAAGGCTACCAATATGGTTACATCGTTGGCGTAACGCAGCAGGTAGGCCGCCACAGTCAGACCGGCCTGCAACAGATAGATAACAAAGACCACTTCGTAATGGTTCAGCCCCAGTATCAGCAGGCGATGATGGATATGGTTGCGATCGGGACTGAAGGGCGAGCGTCCCTCAGAGATGCGTTTCACCATCACCATCGCCGTATCCAGCAGCGGCAACCCCAACAGCAGGAACGGCAGCATGGGGCTAAAATCGGCACGGCGCCCCTGCGTCAACATCAACGCCAGCACACCCACCGTCAACCCCAGGAACTGGCTGCCGCCATCGCCCATAAAGATGCGTGCCGGATGGGTATTAAAGCGCAGGAAACCGAGGATGCTTCCCATCACCGCCAACCCGATAACACTCACAGCATCGAGCTGCACACCATAAGCGAGAAAGACAATCAGCCCGAGACTCAGAAGCGTTGTCCCCGCTGCCAGACCATCGAGGCCATCGCTGAGATTGATGGCATTGGTGACCGCCAGCAGCACAAACATCGTCAGCGCCACACTCACCCAGAATGGCAACTCCTCCAGCGCCAGAAAAGGGATGCTGGTGATGTGAACATCACCGTAGAAAATGATGGCGGCAATCGCCACGCCCTGTCCCAGAAATTTGAGCCGGTAATCGAGATCGGCGCGATCATCCCAAACACCAAAAAACAGGATCACACCCAGCCCCAGCAACACCCCTGCCACCTCACGATCCAGCGGCAACCAGACAACCATCGGCACCAGCGCACCTATGGCCATAGCAATGCCACCAATACGGGGTATGGCACCAACATGGACCTTGCGGCCATCAGGTATATCGACGAATTGAAACCGCTGTGCACCACGCATCAAAGGCGGAATCAACGCCATGGTAATGAGCATGGCGATCACAAAACTCAGCAGCAATACCATCTTATCCAGGCCCCGCTAATCAGGAACGTAGCGTGGCAATGCAGGCAACATGGCGGCGGCGAAGCGGGTGAGTGCTGCATCAGCATCAGCAATCTCCTGACCCGGCAACAACGGCGCCATCAGGCGCACCAGCGAACCATCAGAGCGGCGGCTGTTCATTGCATCCCACAGCAGATAGCCCTTCACCGCATACTCATTGGTAATAATGCGACCACGCTGCTGAAACCAGTAATAGACCAGCAGCTTCTGCTCGCCCTTCTCGATTAGCGCGCGATTGACCTGCATCGGCTGACCTGCATTCACCACGACTGGCAATCCATATTCGCCAATCTCACTGATCTTCCAGCCACCACCGGGAAGACAGGCACGCGGTGAATGGGGCACCTTGTCGGCACGCTGGGTGGCGTAATAACCGACATAGAGATTAATCTTGGAACCCTGCAAATTGCGGTAATCCGCCATCAGATAATCATCAAAATTCAACGCGTCCACATAGATCGCATCAAGACGCTGCGCCTTGCCATCCCACTCATCAAACGCCATCGGAAAGGATGAGAACTGCTGACGTTCCGGGATAACCTCCGGCCGCTCAGGCAGCGCATACGAGACCGCCATCACCACCAACACCAATGCGACTGAAACATGGAACGGCACGGGGATGGAGCGGTATCTGAAATCCGCCTTGGATGGTGTGGGCTGCGGAAAGGTCAAACCAAATACCTGACGCAACGGCCTCGGGTCTCGACCGATGCGCGTCAGCAACCACATCTCCAGCGCCAGCACGCCGGTGCAGACCATGAACATCACCCAGCCCTCGAAATCGTGGAGCAGCCCCTCCGCCATCGACGGCCCCCAGTACTCCACCGTCACGCCGATCAGGCCGATGCGGATACTGTTGATAATAATGGTGATGGGAATGGTGGAGAGAAACAGCAATACCCGCTTCCACATAGCCACCTTGAAAAAATAGGCGGCGATTAAGCCAAAGGTCATCAACGGAAAGAGATAGCGCAGACCATTGCACGCCTCGGCCACCTCAAGCTTGTAGGTTCCGAGATCGATCACATTGCCTTCGAGATAGACAGTGATGCCACAGAGGCGCACCACCGCCACACCCAGTTGCGACGAAATCAGTTGCAACGAGTTGGAGAGTCCCTGATTGATAAATCCCGGCAATGGCACCATAAACGCCAGAAACAACAGCGGAACAAAGATCACCCTGAAACCACGCCAGCCAGTAAACGCCAGCGCCAGGCCGAACAGCACCACAACAAATGAGTATTGAATAATGGAGTAGGCAGCACCTAGCTGCCCCAGCAGAAAGAACAGCACACCGGCCAGCGTCAGCCCGGCGCCTGCCCACGCCCCGGAGAACGGGATCGTTTGCAGGAGATCCTTCTTCTGCCAGATCAGAAATAGGGTAATGAACGGGATCAGGTAACCGTAGCTATACTCCTCCTGCCCGTTCCACGCCTGAACCATGAAGGAGAGACCATCCTGAAACAGGATAATCGCAAGGGCAACCGCCAAGAGGAGTGCACCAAAAACGGCAGGGGACTCTTTCCAGACAGATTCTTCACTAGGAGATATCGTAGACATCAGTGCGGCCAACCAGGAGTAATTCGTGGATCGGTTTATGGTGGCCGCAATCATGACAACTGTTTATGACGCGGGTATTACACACCCCTGCTCTGAACCGGGATAGCAACGAATCAATAGCCGTTATCAGGAAGAGGCAGGTCGCACCTTTCTTGCAACCAGCAACATACTTTTCCACAGATATGGAAGGCGTCCGATCCCCTGAAACTCCTGCACCTCGAACCCCTCCTCTTCAAGCAGCCGCGTCAACATGCTGCGCGAGAAGAACTTGATGTGGCCGCCATCCCATAACGGTGACAAGTGCTGGTCCCAGTGGCCGGTCACAGCGAGGGCGAGGTTTTTGAGATAACCGTGGTAAGGGGTGGTGATAATGAGCCAGCCCCCCTCCTTGAGCACCTGATTGGCAAAGCGTGGCAGGGCGCGCGGGGTATAGAGATGTTCGATCACTTCAGTGGAGACCACTGCATCTAAATCGCGTTGCCCCAGTGCCGCTGGATCGTCATAAACACCAAGATGGCTGAATTGTATTTGCGGAGATGACTCCGCAGCAATGCGTATGCCCTCGGCATCGGCGTCACAACCCATCACATTAAAACCCGAGCGGGCGAGCGCCTTTGCAATATCACCCTTACCACAGCCCAAATCCAGTACATTGCGCACCCCTAGGCTACGACACGCATTAACAACAGCGGGTTCAAGGTAGCCATTTGATGGAACGCTCTGATTTACAGTCCATCCGTAATCTTCAACCCGGAGATGTGCCATGATGACTCCTCTGTTAGATGTTCAATGCTTTTGTTCTGACAGCACCGCTGCTTCACCATGAGGAGAGAGTGTGCGCATAAATTCGCGTGTAACCTGCCACCATGGTGCTGTTTCGTCCCATGCAGCCGGAGCGTTTCGCTTACCATCCCAATCGCCCCAGATCACGAGACCATCGGCGTGCTGGTGCACGGTCTCAAGCTGCAAACGCCAGTAGTCCGCAGGCAGATACTGCTGCCCCAGGATTTCATTGCGCTCGGAATATTGAGGCCACAGAAATACATGAACCGACTTGCCATAACGGCGTGCTTCACGCAGGTGGGCCGTGGCATATTTCACCCATGCATCCCGGTCTGGATAGTAGGTATACAACGGCAGATAGATGGTATCGACAAGCTCAGCAAAGTCATCAAGACGAGCATTCTCGTCCTGCCATGTCCGGTAGTGGCGACTATCCCTGTTTTCCAGTGACCAATGGTATACAACGCCCGGCAAGCGCCCAAAGAATCCAATATTCAGTCCTGGTGCTTCGTTCCTCAGCCACTGCAAGACGGTGATATATTTGGCCTGGCTCTCACGCATCTGCGCCTCATCGCCTTCCAGCGGCCAATGTTCTATATCAATGACCACGGGCTTGCGCATGGCACGCAGATCACGCCCTAAACGGCGGACCCGATACTCGTCAGGCAAACGCTCCATCAGACGTGACGAACGCGTATCTGGCCAGAAACGTGCGGCATAGAGAATTTCGATCGGCTCTATTCCATAACTGTCTAACCTTGGTTTATTACGGTACAGGGTGGCATCAAACACTTTGAATTTCTCTGTCTCTGGATTGGTTCCTGCCACCGGCGCAGCCAGCGTCAATGTTGGCAGCCACAATGCCAGCCACAGCAGTGCCACACGGCGATGAAGTGTGGTTATCATGCGTACACTTCACTCAGTTGCTGACGTAGCACCTGCCGCCACGCAGAAAACGCGTAAGACTGGGTGAACCTCTGTTCAAACAAGCGCCGTGCGTTACCGCCCTGCAACACGGTGAGCTGTGGCTGATGATGAGTCATGGATCTGATCTCCCTTACAACAGCATCAACATCACCAATGGCAGCAGCAACACCACAATGGTTCTTGCGCAGGATCAATGCTATTTCACCTTCAGTGTCACCGATAAAGAGTGTTGGACGACCAGCCGCCGCAATGCCATAAAATTTGCTGGGCACGATCAGCCCTTCCAGTTCCGGCCTTAATGAGATCACATGCAGGTCCGGAACACTCAGACTGAGCGCCAATCGTTCGCGTGGCTGATAGGGCTTGAAGATGACATTCGCCAATCCACGACGCCTGACCATCTCTTCAACCAAAGGTCGTTGCGCACCAGCGCCGATAAAAACAAAGACGATACTGGCATCACTGTGAAGCATCTCGGCAGCATTGAGCAGGGTTTCAAACTCATGGGCGCGCCCCATGTTTCCAGAGTAGCCAACGACAAACTTTCCACTCATACTCCACTCATCACGTAGCGTATTTTCCTGTGTCGCCACTGGGTGGATTGCCTCTGAGTCGGACCAGTTGTGGATGATTGTCACCGCCTGTGGGGCCACGCCCTGCTCCAGCAATCGTGCCGCCATGCGTTCACCCAGCACAACATTATTGGCAGCTGCCCGCAATGAGACATTTCTCAGCCAGCGCAGCAACGGCGCACCTGCATGAATCGCCTTTACACCCAGCGCCTCCGCAACCTCCGGAAAGAGATCCTGCACCCAATTGATCAATGTGGCGCCGCGCAGCTTGGCTACTACCATTGCAACCACCGAGATCAGTGGTGGATCAGTCTTGGCGACGACCACATCATCACGACGCAGCGTGCGCCACAAGCACCAGGCGGCGCTGAAATAGAAGGTGAGGTAATCCATGGCGCGGCCCAGCAGAGTGCTGCGGCCAAATCGCGTGGTCCAGACACGGTGGACATACACACCGTTGCAGACCTCCATGGCCGCTAGAATCGCATCCGGATCGTCATAACGTTGACGGCTCGTTACTACATGCACCTCAGCACCATCACGGACCAAATTAGATGCAAGCTCAAATGCAAGATCACTCAAGAGCTGGCTGGTGGCCGAATGGTCTGGATAGAAATAGCGATTCACAAAAACAGTCTTAGCCATGAACTACAGCCGCCTCTTCAAAATGGCGCTGACGCACCCGCTCAGCGGGATTGCCACGATAGATCCAATTCTCATCACTATCCTTCTGCAACACGCTGCCGACTGTCAGCACACTGTTACGGCGGACACGGACACCGGGGCAGACCACACTGGCAGCACCGATCCACGCGCCATCCTCAATGACAATCTCTTTGACAATCAGCGCAAATGCCGGATCGTTGTAGTTGTGATTGCCTGTCAGCAGATAGGAATTTTGTGAGAGGCAGACGTTATTGCCGATGCGCACCGACGCCAGATTGTCGATCCAGACCCCCTCACCAATCCAGACATGGTCACCGATCTCAAGATGCCAAGGATACTTGATGTTGACGCGCGGCTTGATCACTACACCCTTACCAATCTTGGCGCCAAAGGCACGCAATACCACGCACTTGGTTCTCGACTCAGGCCAGAGCCATGAGTTGATAAAAATCGCATTGACGCAGTACCACAACAGACGCTTGGTAGCGCCCGCGCCGGGATGATAGTGACGGTTATCGTACTGTGCCAGGTTCACCGGCATGGTCATCTCCGATCTTGTTGACGTCGCGCCGCTGACGCTCATGCTCAAACAGCTTGGCATCCACCAGAAAGCGATACCAGAACCCCTGCAGGAAGTGGAAAATAAGCCCTTCCTTGCCATCGAGAAAACCAAGACGGATGAAGTAGCGGTAGAGAAAATAGCAGAGCGGCCTGACAAATAGCGGTACCCGCGCATAGACGTTATCCTTCATCCAGCGCCGAGACTGCGCCTGCGAACCGCCCAGGGATGCCGTCAACCGTTCACCGGTGCCAGTTTCTGAACGCTTGGCAAGCACATCCAGCACTTCACGGCTGGCGTATTTATTGTGTTTGTCGGTCCAGAAGGTCAGGTCTTTGTTGTTCTTATCGATCAGGTCGGCATTGATCCTGATAGCGCGACCACTGTTGAGAACGATATGCTCATCCATCCACAGCGCCTCGCAACGGCCAACCCCATTACGAAACACACGTAATAGCCAGGTAGGATAGTAACCACCATGTTTGATCCAGCGTCCCATGAAATAGACACGGCGGCGAAGATAGATTCCAGAGACCACTGGAGGAGCCTCTTCAAGATAGCTCTGGAGTTCTGTCACGAGTTCAGGGGTCAGCTCTTCGTCAGCGTCCATGCGCATGATCCACTCTGTCTGGAAATCGAAATGATCCAGCCCCCAGTTGAATTGATCCGCATAGGTAGTCCACTTGCGGCTCGCGACCTGGACACCATAGCGCTGACATATCTCCACCGTATTATCATCGCTGCAGGAATCGACTACATAGATATCTCGCGTCAACGGCAACAATGATTCCACACACTTGGCGATGTTCCGCTCCTCGTTGTGGGTAAGAATCAGCACGGAAACCCTGTTCATTTTCACAACAACCTTTTTGAATTCCATAACAACCATGCCACCCTGATCAGCAGGGATTCCCCAACGGTGCGCCATACCTTGATGGTTGCTGCAACATCAATTCATGCTGCCTGATCCCTTCATCGTCGAAACGATAACGCAACACCCTGGCCGGAATACCGGTGACAATGGCGTAAGGCGGCACATCCCTGGTCACCACCGCACCTGCCCCTACAATCGCACCGTTACCGATAGTCACGCCACGCATGATGATTGCGCCATGACCAATCAAAACATCGTGCCCTATATTCGTCACCACCGGCGCTGGTCTTCCCGAAAACCGGATAGGCACACCGGCAACATCGAAGCGATGATCATTGCCAGTAACGACAACGTAAGATGAAAGACTGGTGTAGTTGCCGATTTTCACTTGTGGCGCAATCTCTACACAAGGACCAAGGTAGACGTAGTCGCCAGCCGCGAATCCAGGACCATGAATCACCACATCCCAGGCAACATGAAAGCCCTTGCCAACAGTGGCGCTACGGTAACGAGTTCGTAACAACAGCTGGATGCGTATGGCCTTATAGAACTCGCGCAGATGATCAAGACCGGAATTCATGGTCTGCCACGCGCCACTCTGGATGTTTCGCACACAGCCCGCACAAATGTCTCTACCTGACGGTGAGGATTATATTTTTCAAATATGACAGTTTTGCATGCGTCGGCCATGGCATTCCTGACAGAGACAGGAAATATTGCCTGCTCCATCTTTGCAGCCAAGTCTTCAACATCATCGTAACGGTAGAAAAATCCAGTCTTACCCTCAATCACCGCCTCCCACTCGGGGAAGTGGTGCTCAACACGATCATGGATTAATACCGGCGTGCCAAAGACCAGTGCGTGCATGATGGAGAGTCCAGCGCCTGACGGGATTACCGAAAGATCACTGGCGCCGACCACCAGCCCCAGGTAGCGTTCGTCATAACTCTCACCAAGGAAATGAACCAGATCGGCGATATTTAACCGGGCAGCGAGTTGTTCCAGATTGGAACGTTCACCGCCTTCACCCACCAGCGCCACATGAACACGGCGGCCACGCTGCGCCAGCCGCGCCACCGCCTCCAGCAGCAGATCGAGACGTTTAACCGGCTGCAAGCGCCCGGTGAATACCACCAGCCCCTCGCCCTGCGCAACCCCCAGTGAACTACGGAAAACGTTGATCTGATCATCACTCTGCTCCGCTGCAATCTCTCTCTGCGTATCAAAGTCCAGCGAGTTATAAACCACATAGAGCGAGTTCACATCAAACCCCTTACGCTGCAACAGATCGCGGGCATGTTCACCATAGAGCAGCTGTCCGGCGGCGAGGCGATACAAAGAGCGCCTTATCCACCACTTTGGCCCCTTCTCGTCACTCAACAAACCTTGCCCCCATAGCAACACTGGAATCCGCAACACTTTTCCAGTGATCAGCAAGGCCCATGCAGTGAGTGAATAGGGTGAGCCAAGCGCTATTATTGCGTCAGGGCGCTCCCTCAGCATCATCTTCAATGCCTGTGGCTGCCAATAGAGTTCAGGAAGATATGGCAGGCGAATAATATAGGTCTGCGCATAGACGGCGCGGATGGCTCGGCCTTCATCGCCGCGCAACGTCTTAAGATAGGGTGTATCCGGCTCTGGATCGGCCACCACCTTGAAATGGACATCATCGCGCTTGGATAACAACTCAAAAATGCGCGCTCGATAGTGAGGGATGCAGTTGTATTGAATAATCGTGTTCATTGTTTTGGCTGAACCGTATCGACGGCAGTCAGTTCCCTCGTCAACTAAAGAAACGCCCATGACCATCAACATCGCCACCCGCGACAGTCACAGACATAAACTCGATATTCTCTAACAAAGGGGTTACGGTTTTGTGACCATGCGGTTGTTAATCAACGGCTGAACTCGTTGAATAATGCAATCACCTGCCCTTTACTGGCGCGCCTGATTTTGTCTCTTCAAAAAGCTCTTGGTAACCTTCCACCATGGCGCCTCGTTGTTCCATTTCGCAGGTTTTCCATCACCCCAGCCGCCCCAGATGACGATTCCATCGGCATAACGCCGCACCGTTTCCAGCTCCATTCGCCAATAGTCATCACCAATATAGCGCCCGCCGAGCAGCAGGTTGGAGTCATGAAATTGCGGCCATAAAAAGACGTATACGGGTTTGCCATAAGATTTAGCCGCCTTGATTTGTGAAATGGCCATGCGGCGCCAACCTTCCTGGTCGGTATAGAACGTATACAATGACGGGAACAGCACATCGACCTCCGCCGCGAGCGGCGCAATAGCCTCGTTTTCGGATTGCCACTGCTTGAAGGAGGAACTCGCCGGATCATTTATCGCGCGCCAATAATCCACTACTGGTAATACTCCATAGTAGCCCAAGCGGTAATTTTTTCCGGTGGCGCGAAAGCGTCGTATCACCTCAGTATATTTCTCAAGGTTGCGCGCTACTTCATCTCCATCACCGTTGAGAGGCCAATGCTCTATATCAATGCATATGACCGTGGCATCGGCAGCGATTTGCGCCACGGCAGCCCGGATTGTTGCGTCATCAGGCACTCTGTGAAGATCTTTGGCACCCTTCCATAGCTCTGCCTGATAGATCACAGGCAGCGGTCGCAGGCCATAAGAAGATAGGTCTGGTTTGCCGCTAAATAGAGTCGCGTCGAACACTGGTATCCCACCTGATACGGGCGACGGGCTCAAATAGCCACCGCCACTCTTTTCCATGCCAGCACCAACTGCCGACATGGCGAACGCCGCCTGTAAGAACACACACATAGCCAGCCAGAAAGCAAGGCGGCCATTATTTATGTTGGATTTTATTGAATACTGAATCATGGCTTATGTAGTTAACTCTTATCATCACTGATATCATAGCTGGCCCCAACGTCATGCGCCAGCCTGATATCTGGAAGAACAGCCCTCGTCTCACCCTTCACGCCATGCTGTATCTCAACATGCCGGGTTCCCGCCGCAACGCGCGGAAAAAGAATGGCCATAAGAAACAGCAAGGAAGTTGGATTTCCAAAATTAAGCAGATATCGTTCGAATAGCGCCAGCACCATATATCCCATGGCCAGCCCGAGTAGCACGGCCTGCACCCGCAGCCACTGTTCATCACCCTGCCTACGCAGTAAATTCACTATCCCGGCAACAATCAAGGCCATGACACAGACAAACCCCATGAATCCTATTTCTGCGAGAGTGGCAAGATAACCGTTGTGAGCCGAGGTGTTGGTTTTGAGCAGCCCCTCATGGGCGCGTAGTCCGACTCCTGTCAACGGGTGGTCCAAGGCGAGATCCCAGACCTCCTCCCAAGTTTGCACCCGCCCTGCCGCGCCCGACTGAATCCCTCTGTGTTTATCATTGATCGCGAAGTATTGATCAACATGCTTGGCTGCCTCCGGCACCGCCAACACCAGTGCCGAGACCGTGCCTGCCAGAATGACTGACGCCAGCACCATTTGTACTGCCCCTTTCCTGCCTTGCAGCAAAACAAATACTATCGTGAACGCCATGAGCACCGCGACCGCAGATGAACGCGATCCGGTCAGATAAATAATTACAGCGCCGGGGGCAATCAGCGCATAGCGCATCGGGCGATTGGAAAATATACATGCAGCCACCACCACGGACATCGTGACCAACGAAATTGCATTCGGATTGAGAGGCCCCTTTAGTTGACCGAGACGTGCCCCTGGCACATAGCTGTACCACGCCAGACCGATCAGCAGCGGCAGCATGGCAAGAACGTAGATACGCAGACCTTTCGCATATGCGTCAGCATCCAGGCGCGCGGAAAAATTGACCGCGATGTAGATTCCGGCAAGATTCAAAACCCAGTAACCCAGCGACGTATAGATAGCTGGACTCACAAATACCGATATGCCGCTGAACACGACAATCCCGCCAATCATCGTAATGCGCAAGGGGGTGTTCCTGTTGACAACCCTTGTCTGCCCCAAAAGCAGAAAGTAGATAAGCGGCCATGAGAGCGCCAATCCAAGCGCAATGAGCGGGGCAAGCGACGGCGACTCTTCACGGCTGATCAGACTTGCGGCAAACAACCCCGCCAGCCAGCACCCAAAAATCGTGGCGATACCTCTTGGCGCCCTTGTCACGACCTCATTCACGGCGCAGCTTCCATACCAATACGGAAATCATCAATAACGTGGCAACAGCCGATGCAACCACAATGGATGCCGCGAGTCCAACAACCCCGTAAACCGGAGCCACTAGCCATGCCAACGCCAGCAACACAACCACGCTTACAAGATTTCCGATCACCGGCGTTACATAATCGGCAATCGAATAAAACCCGTACATTACAAGACGTGTAATGGCAATGAATGGAAGGCTTGCGCACAACACCGCCAGTATCTCGCCAGTTTTCTCCGCCGCCTGGACTGAAAACGCCCCGCCGACAAAGACGAGAGCGATCAGTTCCTGGGAAAACAGTGCGAGAAGCGTTGCCACAACGGTAGAAAACACCAGCAACAGTGCCGCATATTTCAGCAGCAATCGCGCGCCAGCCGCGCGGTCCGTGGAAAGGATTTCGGCCAGTTTCGGATATACAACGGTGAGCAACGGCATCACAACCAGCGCCAATGGCACCAGCATGAACGAGGAGGCGTAGTAAAAAGCGGATATGGTGCCTGTTTCGAAATGTGACGCGATACTGCGCTGCGCCAATCCATAAACCTGAAATAACAGCTCGCCCGCCAGAACAATGATCACCGCCACCCAGAATGGCCGGAGAATCTGGGGACTCATCCCTCGCCAGGAGAGGCGCAACACACCCTTTTTCACCAACAAAAAGGCATACCACGCCAACAGCACGGCATTTCCGGTGATGATCCCTATTACAAGCGCATATATCCCTACCGAGCGGGAGAAGAGCACCATCGACAGGATACTGGATAGTGAGATAACCGCTCCGCCGATGATCCCAGGCATGAATATCCGCTGGGTGTTAAGAACGCCGCGCAGCAAACCGGCGACGCTCGAAAACAGTATTCCGATGACAAGCCCCTGCATGATTCTCATGGCGGTTCCAGAGTGGGATTCGCTCAAATCAGGAAACAGCAGCCTGAAGCCATCATCAAAAAAGGCGATCACGATTGCAACCGCAACGGTCATCATAAGCGCCACTTGAGCTATAACCAAGGCTACTAACTTCCGGCGGTCATCAATATCGGGGATGCGTTCCCATTTGCTGATGACCGTCATTTCCAGTGTATTGCCGACCTGCAACCCCAGAAACATGTAAATTCCGAATACAGCAATGAAAACGTCCAGCTCCTGGCTGACACCAAATTGACGTGCCACAAAGATTTCGCGCAGGAATCCGAATACCAGAACTATCCCGCTAAGAAACGAAAGCCACGAGAGAGATCTGAGTCGCCTTAACAGCGTGCTAAAGCCTGGGTTCTTTATCACGTCAACCGCACTCAATTGAGGATTCGATGAGATCACATTTCTGTCTCACACCAATATTCATTACTCATGATTCACTCATCTGTCGGCACCAGTTCTCAAGGACCAGCGTCTTGCCGGCAACCAGTGCCGGCAACCCCATGGGATTGGGATTTAGCCGCTGGCGCTCACGCCTTGCGGCTTCAGGAGTTATAACGCCATGCTGCACCAGATAGCCGTCCAGCAGCTGATCTCCGTAAGCATCCGAAAGCGCCTTGTTCCAGGGACGCCACGGTGGAGAGAAGCCGCGCTTGCGCCTTGCCATGACAAAATCGGGAACGATGCCTTGCACCGCCTCCCTCAGCCATTTTTTAGGATGCGCGCTGGCCATGCCAGGGTGCACCTTGCTCAATCCAACGACCGTTTCCACAAACCTGTAATCCACAAAAGGCAGGCGCAACTCCACTGACGCGGCCATGCTCAGGCGGTCACCTTGAGCAATCCCGTTTTCCATGAGATAGGTTTCACAAATCAGGCGCATCAACATCACTTCCGGCAACGAATCCGGATCTGAACTGACAAACCCGGAGGTGAGATCATCCTCCAGCATTTGCTCCGAGAAACGGCGTGTATACAACCCGCGATGAACCTTTTGTTCGGCATCGCGGAAGCCATGCTCGCTCTCATAAAACACTGCGCGCCCGGCGGCGGAGGTCAGATCCGATTCATATTGTTGCCATCCAGTGCGTAAGCCGCCCAGCGTTCCCAGCCATTGCAGACCAAGGGTGTATGAGAAAGGCGGTGGAGTGGGTTTCAGGTAATCGAACATCCCTATCTTCCCGCCATTACGTAAAACCCACTTGCGCCGGGTGGCAGCCAACGCCTCCCGCACCCAGCGATAGCCCCAGAAGAGTTCATCACCCCCCTGCCCCATTAGCATTACCGGAACACCCTGCTCACGGGCGGCCTGCATTACAGCGTAGTACCCAACACCGGCGATATCGGCGATGGGATCATCACGGAAATAGTTGACCTTCTGGAATTGCGTCACCAGATCAGCAGTCGACAACTCGATTTCATGAAATGGCATATTCAGGTGTTTGGCGAGTTCACGTGCCTGACTGCGCTCATCCTGCAATGGCGACCCTGCATAACCCACCGTGAATGCCTGCATCGTGCCTGGATATTTTCTAGCCGCCAACGTAGCGACGATGCTGGAATCGAGGCCGCCGCTGAGCGCCACTCCGATGGGCACATCCGAACGGATGATAAGGTCGCTGATGCGATCAAGCTCCTCCCTGATCGCGGTGACCGGATCAGTTTCGATGGGTGGAGCATCTTCGATACGCCAGTAAGGACGCTCATGAAATTGCCAGCTATCCAGATCAATGCTGAGAAGGTGGGCAGCAGGCAGCTTCCGCACGCCACGCAATGCGGTTCTAGGCTCGGGAATGTAGCCGTAATGGTAATAGAGATTTACAGAATGCGGATCGAGTTCAAAAGGCACGACGCCAACACGCACCAGCGCCTTAAGCTCAGAGGCGAATACTAGCTGTCCATCGCTACTTGCGATGTAGAGAGGTTTTTCCCCCATTCGATCCCGTGCAATCAGTAAACGACGTCTCTTGGTATCCCACAGCGCGAAGGCGTACATCCCGCGCAGGTGGACCACGCATTGATCGCCATACTCCTCGTAGAGATGCAGGATGGTCTCGCAGTCGCTACCCGTAGCGAACCTGTGCCCCGATGCCTCAAGGCGCTGGCGCAACTCGATGAAATTGTATATCTCGCCATTCGCTACCAGAACCAGACTACGATCTTCGTTATAAAGAGGCTGCCATCCGGTCGTCAAATCAATGATGCTGAGCCGCCGCATTGCCAGGGCAACATGGTGATCATGATAATGCCCTTCGCCGTCCGGACCCCGGTGATATAACAACCCATTTAACCGTCCCAGCATCTCGATATGCCCAGACTGAAGTGCATCTCTTGTGATAATTCCAGCAATTCCGCACATTGTATTTAAAACCGCCTAGTAATGCTGCTATCAACCGCAATGGTGCTTGAAGAAACAAACGCCATCTTGACGTAAATTTTACAAATCCATATTTTGCGAATGATTTAATACAGTACCTATCACATTTACACTCTTGAGCATCTCCATCGCCCGCTGCAGATCGGCCTTGCGCGTTTTACCTTCACGGGCGACCAGCAGCGCTGCATCTATATAAGGTGAAAATGCCAGCAGATCATCCCTGACCAGAAGTGGCGGCAGATCGAATATCACCAGACGCTCTGGATAGCGCGCCTTCAGCTCCTCGGCCAGCTTCTGCATCGGCGGGGAGCTGAGCAGTTCGGAAGAGCTGGAAAATGAGTTGCGGCAGGGAAGTACTACCAGGCGTTCGATCCCTGGGTTGAACAACGCCTCCTGCACAGGAACATTATCCAGCAGACAGTCATCAATACCGATTGCTGGATTAAAACCGAGGTAGTTGGCCACGCTGGGGCGCCTCATGTCGAGGTCGACAAGCAGCACTGTATGATTGACATCACGCGCCAGACTGATGGCGAGATTGATTGCGGTCAGTGTCCTGCCCTCGCCCTCCCTTGGACTGGTAATCGCCAATGACTTCCAGTTGTTTTCCCGCATACGATGCAGGATCTGGGTACGGAGCAGCTTGTATGCCGCTGTTTTTTCATCTATGCCGCCAGCGTGGATTACTTTGTTCTTTTCCAGAACAGCACTATCAAGCTCCACAACACGGGTTTTTGAATAGAGTATGCTCATGCCCTGTTCCGACATGCTGCTATTGAATCGCTCGTCGCGCCAGCCATTGTCACTGCTATTATTAACCGCCAGATTTTTCATATAAAATCCTCTATGCCATTCCAATTCTGCGTTGAATCACGTACCACAACAGATCCAACGGCATATAGAGCAGATGAATGGCGACAAGCCCGAGCACAATCATCGCAACAACCGCCAGCGCCAACTGTTGTTTGCGGCGTGTACGCTTGCCGATCTCTGCTACCGTTTCAATACAGGGAATGGCCACCAGCGGCCTCATTCCCGTTGCTACTGCCAACGCGCCGTTACCGTAGATGGCGGTATCGACACCACCGCTGATTACCGCCGCGCCAACTCCACCGGCAAATGCAAACACCATCCCCAGCACCATGATCGCCAACCGGTTGGGTTTGAGTGGTTTTTCCGGCATCTCAGGCGGCTCTACCAGCGTGAAGCGTTCGCCCTTCCTCTCACTCTCCATCACCTGTGCCAGCTGGGCCCCAGTCTGTTTTGCCTTCAGCTCTTTGTAACTTGCCGACGAATTTTCATAATCACGCAGCAGTTCGCGATATTCGCGCTCGACCTGGGGCATCTGTGTCATGTGCCGTTCGTACTCGGCGAGTTTGATACGTAGCGCTGCCTCTCTCCTCTCCGCCACTTCAAGCTCCACATTCGCACTTTCCAGTTGCGTCTGGAGCTGGATATAGGCTGGATTACTCGACTTGCCCTTGTTCGCATCATCTGGCACCACCACACCGGCCGCCTCTTTCAGCGCCTTGTTGAGCTGGACCAGTTCACTCTCCAGACGTCTTGTTTCAGGATGGTTTGAGGCATATTTCTCTCTGGCCTCGCTCAGCTGCTCTGAAACCATTGCCTGTTTCCGCAGCAGCTCGTCGCTCGTGTCTACCACTCCAACATCCTTCTTGAGAGAGTCGATCTCTTTGCGGATACGCACCAGATCGGGGTGCTGTTCGCCATACACCGCAACCATACCCAGATATTTAATCTGGAGTTGTTTGAGCCGGTCTGCCGGTCCCAGGATGCGTTCACCGTTCTCGGTATAAACATAGGGGTCTCGTGAGATCTGAGCCAGCTGCGATTCCAGATAGGACTTGCGCTCACGCAGTGTTCTCAGCACCATCTGCACATCGATCAGATCGCGCTCGGTCCTGTCCATCAGCTGAAAGTTGACCTGGGCAAGATCGGGCAACTGATTGGCATTGCGCTCTTTGAACTGCGCCAGCTTGTTTTCAATATCTGAAATATGTTCCATGAGTTTATTGACCTCATCGGTCATAAATCCGGATGCCTCGGTTGTAGACTCAGCCCGGCTCTTCAGATTCTCGTTGAGATAGAGTGATACCAGCTCATTCGCCACCTTCTGTGCCAAAACCGGAGATGAGCTGTCATATGAGACTGTAAATGCAATGGTCGCCTGGGTTGGCTGACCATTCCTGGGGTCAACCACATCCGCGCTCACCGTCCCCATCTTGATGCTGTCACGCATCTCCTCCAGCACCACCTCCATCGGCTCATCCTCGCGCTCTTCCGGATAGAGGTTGTACTTTTCAACAATAGTGGTGAGATTTGCCCGTGTCATGACACGTTGGCTGATCACATGGATACGCTGATCGGCAAATGAGGTGATCGTCGAGCGCACCATCTCCTGCGGCATCTCCTGCTGCTCGATCAGGATCGTGCCGGTTGAGCGATAGAGTGGCGGCAAGCCGATGGCGATAGCGAATGACAACACAGCAATCGTGACTGCGATCACCACCATGCGGGTGCGATAACGGCGCAGCATCGCCAAGTAATGACTTAAATTTTTTTCTTGAGATTCCATTTCAGATCACTTCTTAATTGCTTTCGGAACGATAGGCCAGTTGCACCATCACTGTTGTCGCACTGGCGTAGGAGATGTCGTTGTCATAACGCTGCCGGGCGTAGTCAACCCCACCCTCCAGGGTCCATTCTGGCAACCACTGCCACACCACACGCCAGTGCGCCACATCATAGTCACGATCAGGTAGTCCCCCGTACAGATCATGGCCAGCTGTTGTCATCACATAACGGTTGGCCATGATGCTGGCGCTGGCCCACACATGCGCACTGATCTCATAAGCCGCAGAGAGAGCCAGCTGATCGGTTCTTACCAGCAAGCCGTAACCGCTGGGTTCGACTGTTCGACTGCCACGCACTCCCCAACGCACAGCCTCTGTCTCATAGCTCAAGTCCAGCGCCGCAAGCGATCCGCTTTTGGACTGCGTTCCAAAATCTCCAACACTGCTGGCACGGTGTCCACCCAGCGTCAGGCTGCCACGCAACGACTCCGCCAGCTCCCGCTCCAGCGCGCAGCGCAGCCCCGTATCCTCTGATGTCACCCTTGCGGTTCTCATCCTGGAGTGATCGACGCTACACCTCACCAGATCACGATCATCGAGTTCGTGGGAGATGGCCACATTGGCCTGGGCATACTCATATCCCACCAGCGGCGTCGACTCGGCATCCCGATAGTCCTGTTCTTTGTATTTCAGCCCGGTCATCACATTCATGGCGGGGGAGAGCTGCATGTTCAGGTATGGCGCCAGGGACCAGACGTGGCGTTGCTTGTTCACCCCCACATAACCGGTATCGAGAAACTCACTGGTCAGCGTGGTGTCCCGGGTGTAGTCACCCCTTACTCCAAAATTTCCACGCTCCATTGTCCGGCTGGCGCCAACGCCGACTGCATACTCATTGCGATCAAGCTCACTCCAGTTCGGATTGCGGATGAAGTGGAGCTGCGGCTCCAGGCTCAGCTCGGTCACTTCAGATGCCCCGATCAGCGGCAAACTCAAATCCAGCCGGTGCGTGGTCACAGTACGCTCAGGGTTCTGAATCAGATAGGGGTTGGTATTGTGTTGCGACTGCCACATCACTTCCGGCCCGGCACTCCACTCTGTGGCCGCTTGGGCACCACTCCCCGCCATTGCCGCCAATGTGCACAACACTACACATGCAGCCATGTTTACCCGCAACATTCCCCACAAGATTCAGAGTCTCACGGCACAACAACAACATCGCCTGGCTTTAGAACAATGTTCTGCTCAAGCTTATTACCCGCCTCGACCTGACTGTAATCGAAAGAAATTGCCTGCTGATTCTCACCAGAGCGGCGTAATATTCTTACATTACCTGCATCCGCAAACTTGGCGATACCCGCTGCCATGCTCAACGCCTGCATCACATCGACATTACGGTTCAACACATACTCACCAGGCCGGTTAACCTTGCCGATGACATAGATCTTGTTACCCAGAGACTGCTTGACCATCACCGTCACATCCGCATCTGGCACAAACTTCTGGATGCGGGCAACGATTTCACTGCGCAACAGCTCGATGCCCTTGCCATCGACAATGATCTCACCCAGAAGCGGCATGGCAATGCGGCCATCCGGAGTCACCACCACCTCTGCTTGCAGATCAGGCTCACGCCACACGGAGATTTGCAGCACATCACCGGGCTGGATCAGATAGCCCGAGGATACTTGCGGCGAATCAGTCACCTCCACCTCCCCAGCTGATGCCGGAGGTACGGGGATGGATGCAATCAAGATGAAAACAGCAACAACCAGATTAAAATTCACAACAACTCCAGAACCCCCATTAATGGGGAATTACATTTGTAATACGCACAAGCATAACGTTCCAAGATGACCCTTTTGTGACACCCTACGTCATTGCCCCCTCAACCCTTCCTGATCGCCGCATAAATGCCGTCAGAGAGAGCAGCGCCGTTCCCAGCAACCACCCTGCTGCGGGCAGTGGCACCGGCGCCGGGGCAATCAATTGGCTGACCTGAATACCATACAGCCCCAACCCCAGCACACCACTTGTCTCACCAAACAGCGCGGCGTAGTAGATCCCTGGGGTGGCGTCAAAAACCAGCTCCCCGGGAGAATCAAGCCGTGCGACTTCACGCAAACTGGCGGATGAACCACCGACAATAATCAACTCCAGACTTTTAAAACTCTCCGGAAAGGTGAAGTCCACCAGTTTGACCTGGTACTTGCCTGCGCTGGAGATGGTGAACGGATCAGGCTTTTTATGACTCTCCTGAGCTGTAATAAACCCAACATCCTCATACACCACCATTGCCGCCTGAGCGGTCCCAATCCCCATCCACAACAGCAGAGTTACCACCACTGCCCTAGCCATCTTGTTATTCATATATACGCTCCTGACCAATGTCATAAAACCAAAAACGACCCTTACTCCGTACCTGAAACCGGCAGTAACCGCTTCTCTCCTGCCGCACCTTCACCACTCTCATGACGCATATATTTGTCATACATGTATTCACGCAGAACGCCTTGCAGACCCAAGGCATCATCATGCCCCTCCGCCAGCTCCTTCAGACGCAGGTAGGCATAACGATCCTGCCCGCCTGCCAGCGTCACCAGTTCGACATCACTGCGCTCCACCCGCTGCCCCTCCTCTGCCCGATCATTGATAATCCGCTCCACCATCCCGGCATCAAGATCGAAATAGCTGACAAGCTCGGTGCCAAACTCCATGAACACTGGCAGCAGGTCACGCCCCACCACCGAATCGTCATGAAACATCCCCAAACGCCCGAGCGTGGCTCTGATGGCAAACCTGAACACATCCGACTCACGCACCCGCAACCGGCGCGCAATTGCCCGTACCTTGTGCAGATCGTTGATGCCGACCCGCAACGACACCATCTGTTTTTTGTTATCGATCATCTCGCCCCTTAACAGTTTGTATGTCATTGACAGGTGCAACTGTATAGCAGTGAGATTTCACAGGCATTTCCTTTGTATTACATTTGCTAAAAATTGCGCATACAACCATGTCGACAATTGTCATTCAGGGCAATGCGGAGCGGCCGATGGACAAAGATTCAGTCTTTTTGTCGAAGAGAAGAGTAGATGTGTAAAGAGAAGAGATTCCGTAATAATACATTTACGCAAACTTAACCGGATATTCACCCGTTGTTAATCATGGCCCTTTAAAGTTTGGCCTTACCAGTAATTTACTTTGGAGATCCGTCATGGGTAATACAAAAAGAACACCTCTCTGGCTTGGCCTTGCGACACTAGCCGTGGTGACGTCTCAAGTTCCAGCACAGGCGGCAGTCGTCACGTATAGCTACGACATGGAGTTCAGTGGTGCGCGGGCGCCAGGAGGTAACGGCCCGTGGCTCATCGCCACATTTGATGACCACAACAGCCAGGGATCGGTCCGGTTAACAGTCTCCAGCGCCGGACTCGTTTCAGGGGAAAATGTTGGCGGCCTATACTTCAATCTCGATCCGAAACTCATTCCAGCGCAATTATCGCTCACCTACCTCACCAACACCTCAACAGCCCCAGTGGCAAGCAAAATTTCTCTGGCCAAAGACAGCTACAAGGCTGATGGCGACGGCAAATATGACATCAAGATGGAATTTCCAAACGGTAGCGGCTTTGATGCGGGGGAGATGCTCGCCTTTGAGATCACCGGCATCAGCACCCTGACAGCCGCTTCATTCTCGTTTCTGAGTGCACCCGCCGGTGGCCATGGACCTTACTATGCTGCCGCTCACATCCAGAACACTACCGGTGCAGGTCTTGGCGACGGCGGCTGGATCGCCCCGACAGTACCCCTGCCCGCTGCGGGCTGGCTGTTGGGTTCCGGTCTGATGATGCTCGTTGCTTATGGCAGGAAGGTTTCGAAAATCTAAAATCAGCGTTACAGTGAATATTCCTCCGTTCATGGTTCGACGAGTTCACCACGAACGGATTTCTGGGAGCGGCATTAGCTCGTAGGGTGGGTAGAGCCTGCCCCACGCAGTGCTTTGGGCATTTCCGCTCTACGCCTGCTAACCGTGCGTAACTTTGAATCACACCCTCCGCTCGAGGAGTTATTTTGATTCCGTGTTATGGAGCAGAGTCATCCGCCTGCGACTGAAATTTGTGCTGTTCCATCCGGTCGCGGTAAAGCTCAGCGATTGATTCAATTTCGACTCGTTTGAGCTGGGTCACAGGCTCACGCTGTAGCAAGGCATCCCAGACCCCTTTCCCTTCGTACTGCTGAATCAACTCCTGCGCTGTCTTGTAGAGCGCCTGGTTATCCTTGACGCATTGATTCAGGGTATCGCCCTTCTGCCCCGTAGATGCCTCAAGTGTGGCGACATGCTCCTCTGACTTGCGCAGTTCGGCGACCAGCTCTTTGTATTTCTCCACCACCTTTTGCAGACGCTCCTGAGTCTCGGTGAGCTTCTCTGCCGTGGCCACTCCGCTCTCCTGGGCACGATCCGTAGCACGGGCGCTTTCACCCTGTTGCGCCTTGAGGCGGGTGATCTCCCGCGTGCTCTCTGTCAATTTCCCTTTTACATCACCCAGCTCTTTTATCTGGCGCTCATTATCTGCCGTCAGCTGCTCCTGTTTGGTTCGCATGGCATCACGTTCAGCAGTGATCTGTTGCAACAGCGCCGCATTGCCGCCATCTCCACCGCCACGGCGCACCGATTCTGCTGCAACTTGCTGCACAGGCAACAATGCAACCAGCATGAAGATCACTGCATGTATCTGCTTCATTTCGATCACCTCCAAAATTGATCCTAGAACTTCACATTGAGATCGAGCTGCACAACATCAATCCCCAGTGGCGGACCATCAATCGCGTCCGCACTCAGCCAGCGGAAATTGAAGGCGGTGTTATCCATCAGGCCATACTCAACCCCCATGATCCACCCCTCGGCATCGGTACCGCCAAGATGGAAGTCGGAGTCGGTGAAGGCATCCACCACCGCATCACGCTCCAGCCGTTTGAAGGCAGCGGTGATACGCCAGTCATCTGCTTTAGTGATCTGCGGCCAACCCACCGCCAGCTGTACCTGATAGCCCTGGGTGCGGGCCTTCTCCGTATAACCGGTGAGGGCGGAGACCTCATCCTCCTTGAAGCCATTGTTCCTGACGTAATCACCCGTCAGCACCACATGGACGGGAGCAAAACTTGCCAGATCGGCGCGTAGTGTCAGGTTGATTTCGTTATAGTCCGAGGCCAGCGCCCAGCGGTCAGTGGCCGCATCGGTATCGTTGCGGATATCGAAGAGTGTATTGCCCTTCTGCATGAACTCTGGCGCCGTGAAGTCATTCAATTTGCTGTCCAGCGTGTTGCGTTCACCGACGATGTTACGGAAATCGTAATAGGCCAGCGCCACGGTGAAACTGGACTGATTGTCACTGGTCCACTGCCCGCCAAGCTGCGCACCGAGCAGCCATTTGTCGCGTGATGAGAGTTCAGTCTCTTGCAACGGAAAGGCACCCAGCGTCAAGAACAACGTCTGATCAGCATTGGCGAGATCGGAGAGACCATCCTCCTCACCCAATCTGAGCCGGTAAGTGGTCGCCACCCCTTCGAAGTTGAGATCACCATCCCAGACCAGGTCGGTCGAGACCCACGGATTGGGTATACGCCCGCCCCACACCGTCATGCGATTGAAACCATCGAAATCGTACATGTTGTAACGCAGATAGGCCTGTTCCAGCAGCATGGTGTAGGGGCGGCCAGAGTTGCCGAGGGTCTGGTTGGTGGAGACCGGGTCGCCACTGTTACCCGTCGCCAGCCGCGTGCCAACCAGTACCTGGTCATTGACCTTGGCATCGATGCCAAGCCGCAGACGCATCCGCTCGCGATGGCGACCCTCGGTGGTGTTCAGAAATGGATTGTCGCTCTTACCATAACCACCGGCGCGATTGAGCTCAGAGAAATTGACATAGGTCTGCGCCGGATTGTCATCGGCAAAGAGATCGGACTGATGGCGCAGACGCAGATCACCCTTGATCTTGACGTTCTCCACCCACTCCGGCAGCACACCGGGGATACCCCAGCGCTCCTGCTGCGCCTGCCCCTTGATGTCATTAACCACATCCTCACGCAGGCCGAAACGCACCTCATCACGAATCGCATTTTTTACCGCCTCGGGCACGTAGGGCACACGCAACGTATCAGGCGACTGCGGCGCGGGCAGCTCACGTGGCGCAGATGATTGTGGTTGCAGCTGTTTTATCAGCAGATCGCCCTGCTCGGTGCTGATGACCCCCTGTTTAATCAGGGCGCTGATCAGCTCACTCACCGTCTGTTGCAGTGGCGGCTGAGCTGAAACTGGAGTTGAAGAGGCTACCTCTTCGGCACTCACCTGGAGTGCTGCCGCCACTGCGGCCACGCCAAAAACTGCAACAAGGTTCTTCGGTTTAAAGGTTTTCATCTTTTCTCTTAATCCAACTTCTCTTTGAAGAGTGTTAAATAAATGTCACAACGTTCAGCCACGCGAACTCAGCCGCAGACGCACCGGCTGCGGCGTCCCTTCGGGCGGCGGTGAGACACGATCCAGTCCGGTCAATACCGCGCTGATCATCTCGCGCGATGAATCTCCCGAAACATTCTCCACCTGATAACGTTCAACCCGGCCACTGGCATCGATCCAGAGCGTGAGATCAACGCTGTAGCGTTTGTTCTTACGCAGCTCTTTGTAGCCGTTGAAAAACTCGGTCAGATCCTGATCCAGCCGCCGTGTATACCAGCCGAAGCGTGCATCACCGCCGCCGCCGCCAATCAGGCCACGGCCACCCTTGCGCCCCACCAGGCCAAAACCATCACCACCAGCGCCGCCATCGGCATCGAGTCCGAGATCATCACCGGCAGGCGCATCATCGGCGGGCTGATCCTGTGGCGCATCGGGTTGCGGTTCGGGATCGGGTTGCGGCGTCTCCACCTTCTGCTCCGGCTCCGGCGGCGGCTCCTCCTGCTTGGGTGGCGGCGGCGGTGGCGGTGGTGTAATCAGGGTGATCTGTTGTGTCTTGAGCCTCGGTGGTGTCACCGTCTCCGACAGGGTCTGCTTGAGCCAGATGAGCAGCGCAATCACCACAACCACCGCCACAGTAATGGCGGCGGCAGGCAACAGACGCAGATAACGGATATTGGCAGTCATGATGATGAGTGTGGCCCGGTGCTACTTCACAAGCTTCTGCGTCACCAGCCCCAGCTGGGTGATCTCCAGCCTGCCCAGCAGGTCCAGCACATCTACCACATGCTGATACTGCACAGCGCCATCGGCCTTGACCACCACCGGCAGTTCGGGATTACCGGCCTTGAGCTGACGCAACTGCGCCTCCAGTTCCGGCAATGTCACTGGAGAGGTATCGAGATAGATAGTCCCTTCCGGCGTGATCGTGATCGCCTTGGTCTGTGGTTTGGCAAGACTCGGGGTTGAACTCGCCGTGGGCAGATTGACCTTGATCCCCTGCACCGTCGCCGTAGCCATGATGATAAAGATAACCAGCAGCACATACGCCAGATCGAGCATCGCCGTAACATTGATGTCGTCGTAAGGTTTGTTCTCGCCCTGAATCTGCATCGCTTAACTCCCGTGATGTTCAGCAATTTTGCCGATGAACTCATCGACAAAGACCTGCATCTCGGCAATAGAATCACGCACACGCGCACCGAGATAGTTGTAACCAAACAGCGCCGGGATGGCAACGACCAGACCGGCAACCGTAGCTACCAGCGCAGCGGCGATGCCGGGGGCGATGGCATTGATGTTGATATCACCACTGGCGGCGATGGCGGCGAAGGTGATCATGACCCCCACCACCGTACCGAGCAGACCGAGGAACGGGCCACCACTGACGGCGATGGTCAGCAACACCATCTGGGCATTGAGCTTCTGGCACTCACGCACCAGGGTGGCATCCAGTGCTGCACGGATCGCAACGACCGCCTGCGGCGAGAGACTATTGGCGCTGGCGCCAACCGAACGGCCGACACGCTGATTCAACTCCTGAATCCCGGTGTGATAGATGTGATAGAGCGGTGAACTCTGATAGTGATCATGCTTGCCAAACAGCGCCATCAGGAACGGTGTGTTCTCCAGCTGCTGGTCAGCATCACTGACGCTACTGTCGAGCGCACCGGGATTGTCGAGCCCGAGTTTGCGAAAATCCTTAATAAAATTCCGATTGTCGCGGCCCACACGGCTCAGCAGGAAACCCTTGCCGATCATGATCAGCCAGCTGATCACCGCCATGATCATCAATATGCCGATCACCACCCAGCCATCGAACGTCACGTTCTGCAGAATCACGCCGAAGTAGGAGGCACTCTCCTCGCCATCCGCACTCTCCTGCGCCTCATCTTCGCCCAGCGTCAGCAAGGTAGCGGCAGAGCCCTGACCGGCGGCCGCAAAACGCAACCACTCGGCGCTGCGCACAGTGGCCGCCACCTGCACCTCATCCATCTCGCCCTTGAAGCCCGAACCGATGATCAATGGCTCATTCAGCGGCGCAAGGTTAGCAGCGATGCTGCCAGATTCCAGACCATCCACATAGAGCACCACACGGCCAGCAGCGGCAGTCACTGCGAGATGGTGCCAGCTGCCCGGCACAAGCTCTGTTGCAACTGCGCTTTTTGTAGCGCCGTAACTGACATAAGGTGATGCGCCATCAATACCTAATTTCAAAGCAGAGCCAAGCTGCATGACATTGGCTTTGCTCTGCGCGCCATCAAGCTTCACCCAGCTGGAGAAACTCCACCCCTTGGCCGGATCGAGCGCCAGCGTGGCACTGGGGCCAGCCTGAATCAGACTGCTGCCATCGAATTTAGCACCGGCACCGATCAGCGCCGTCACCGGCTGCGCCGTAAACTGTTGCGGCTGATTGGCATAAGCAGTGGCATCAACAGGCGTGCCCTGCGGCTCGAAGTGATAGACCAGCGCCTGCTGCGCATCGTAACTGCCCGCCACATCAGCAGCAGAGGCAGCCGCCTTCGGATTGCCGTAATAGAGCCACAACGTATCGCCTTTTTTAGCACTGGGCAGCTGCACCCAGAGCATCGCCATCTGGTTGGCAACATCAAATTTTTCGATATGGAATTTTAGCTCGCTCTTGTCATCCCCAGCAACAAGACGCAGATCAGAACCATCAGGCTTCACATCGGAGAAGTAAGTGAAGTTGCCGGTGTGCAGACGCACCAGCAACGGCGCCGCCTGAACCTCATCGGTGGTGTTGATCGTCAACTTCTTACGATACTGCCACTCCTCATTCCACCAGGCCTGAGAGACAGCAGGCAGCAACATCAGTGCTGCTGCAAACAATGCGCGAATATTCATGTCAGTGATCTTTCCGGGGTTAACTGAAACGCGGCCATTGTGCCTGCCCTATATTTCATCCCGGTTACGGAATGGGACATTATTTGCTGTTTTTTATTACAAAAATGAGTTTTTTGATTTGGTGGTTATCAGATGGATAAGACCGGAGAGCTGTCGTTGGATTAATCCTTTACCAGATTCGTTATAATTCTTGGATTCAACCAATAAGTGCATAACTTGAACAGAGCAGAAGAAAAGGTCAGTCACCTGTAATCTGATCGTTTTTTCTCCGGCAAGAGATGCGACGAATATGAGCTACGAGCAACTGACCTACGAACAACGATGTCAGAGAGCCTGCCCCACGAAGTGCCTTGGGTATTTATGTGCTAAAGAAAAGCGATATGAGTCAACAATATATTGCTGACACTATTGGTGTTAGTCAGCCAACAATTAGTCGAGAGCTCAGACGCAATACTGGTGATCGCGGCTATCGTTTCAAACAAGCCCAAAAAATGAGCGAAGACCGCCGAATGCAAGCGATTAAGGCCCTCAAAATTACGCCTGAGATGATTCATCTTGTTGAATCAAAACTGCGGCTGGAGTGGAGTCCAGAACAAATATCGGGTTGGC
Source organism: Tenderia sp. (SeqCode) (assembly GCA_031416075.1). Lineage (GTDB taxonomy): Bacteria > Pseudomonadota > Gammaproteobacteria > Tenderiales > Tenderiaceae > JAKFXL01. Next base: position 74,954 of record JANOSY010000045.1, read on the forward strand.
TGCTGGAAGAGCGGGAAAAAATGCTTAGCCACGAAACAATTTACTTGCATATCTGGGCAGACAAGGCCTCTGGTGGCGACTTGTTTAGCTTGCTTCGCCGCAAAGGCAAAGCCTACCAGCCCCGCAGTAAAGACCAGGCAGGACGCGGCCATATAAAGAATCGCGTCAGCATTGATGAGCGCCCAACAATTGTTGATGGAACGGGGCGTGTGGGTGATTGGGAGATCGATTTTGTGATTGGTAAAGGTCACAGTGGCGCTCTGGTGACCATTGTTGAGCGTGTAACAAGTTTCACCGTATCAAGGCGCATTAATGATAAATCAGCACATACGGTGACCATGGCAACGATCGCCTTGTTAACGCCCTTCAAAGACATGGTATTAACCATCACCGCCGATAATGGCAAAGAGTTCGCATACCATGAGCTGATAACTCAGGCGCTGGGTGCACAGGTCTACTTCGCCGACCCTTACAGTTATTGGCAGCGTGGATTGAATGAAAACACCAATGGCCTTTTACGACAATACTGGCCGAAAAGCACGGGCTTCAAAAAAGTCTCGGCGAATGATGTGTCTGCGGTTATCATTGAACTTAACGATTGGCCAAGAAAAAAACTAGGGTATAAAACGCCGGCTAAATTAGTGGCTGAACATATGGCTGCAATTGCAGCTTAGGTGGTTATGCACTTCGGGGTTGAATCTGCCATTTAATTCAATACCCCGACATGCGCTTAACGTAGCTCGACATTTTTTATTACGCCATAGGAGACACTGCCACCGTTACTGGATACGACATCGTCACTACGAATAAATAGTTTTCCTTTTGAAAAATAGGCCATCATGATCATTGCGGCGTATTTAGAGCTGATACCCACGCCCTCTACACCGGGCAAGATCAGTGCTGTGGGTTGGGTCACGTTTAATAGTCCGTATTGCATCGACCTGGTCGGCGAACAACCACTATTTTCGTCAACAGTGATACGCATCATTTTCGTTTTTGGCAACGCTGACGAATAGATGCCGGTACTATTATCGAGAAGTTCCGGGGAAGGCGGCGTGGCAAGCATACACTCAACTGCAAATAGCTTGCTAGACAACAGACTAAGCACGGCAATAGCGGCTATATTTAAACAAACATTCTTTTCATTTTTTTTCATCATGGCATCCTAATCATGGCGTTTTCTTACTTCAATACGACTCGATTTATTAAAGTTTGCCCCAAGTAGCCGTAGCTTTCAATTGATTCGGATGCTTCACCAGAAACGGTTATGGGCTGTTTTAAAACCACGGCCGTCATTATCATATCGTACAACTTATCGGCAAAAGAGCCCTTTTGATCGACACCCGTTAGGTACATGCTGCTGTAACCGGAAAAAACCAGCGGCCCACCAGTTCCTGTTCCGTACACCGTAGCCGTTCCACCCATCAGCGTACATACTTTATCTTCCTTCGCAATAACGATTTTCATAAACATGGATATTGGAGCTTCTGTATCCTGCCCGTTGCGGTTATCCACAACGTGAATTCTAGACGCTGGATAAGTCTCAAAATTCAAGTCACAAGTCATTACACCACTACTACCCGCACCCGCATGCGCTGAACCTAAAACAAGCGCGCAGCCACAGCCGACAAGCAGTTTAATAATTCTATGCATCTTATTAGCAATCATTGGCTCCGTCCTATATTAATATGATTAATAATCTACTCTCTGCCACCGCTACCATTCGAGGAATGGCTGCATCGCTCTATAAGTATTCTGGTAATTTTTAATTAACGGGTCTAAATTTAGCGCGATTTCACGATCATCACTGATGAGGTCTCCATCGGTATCTTTATTGGTGGACGATGTTCCTCTGCTCGCTTCATAAATATCGCTAAGCGTATCATTGTCATCGTCTGTATCTGTGTTATTACCGACACCGTCTTCATCGCTATCCAGCCATTCGCTTTTGTTGCGCGGAAATGGGTCGACAGCGTCGTTATAGCCGTCACTGTCATCGTCGCTGTCGCATGGATTTACTAATCCATCACTATCGGTGTCAGTCCAATCATCGAGATTGGCTGGCGGCAAGTCTGCCGGGAAATTGGCAATATTGCATCCAGTCCAATTTCTCAGCGTTAAAAAATCTTGGAAATTTTGTGAACGACCCGTGGCTACTTGAGTGCTGATCACTCTCAATCTCATCAAGAGATTACCTCGCGGCAATGTGTTTCCGTCTAAAGTACCTAAGTTCTGTTCTCTGGCTCCACCAGCGCCAGAAAACAGTCTTATCCAGCTATTGGCTCTATCACATACAAAAAAGTCGCCACTTTCGGTACAGTAGTCGATATCGTATGTGGTTGATACAGAACTGGGGGCGCTTCCATTGACTGCACTGCCTGACAAGGTAAAACTCCCCTCAAAACGATTTGCGGAATCGTTAGGATAGTTAAACATAACAGCCACCGGCGAATAGAGCGGATCGCCATAGAAAATTCCGCTGTTGTGTTGCTCAGCAAACCAAACCGCATCGCCCAACGGCAGGCCCCGCATAAAATAGATTAGTGTCTCAAGCGGGTGTGAAGCAAAGGAGTGGCCACCCGACTCATGGTGGGAATCACTACCCCAGAATGCCGTGCCATTTAGCCGGTTAAGAAAATTCGCGGCGTAATCTCCTGGGCTGACCATTTCGTGTCCTTCGGTAAAACTGCTGTTTTTAACCAACTCATGCCCCTGGCCGACCTGTTTCAAACTGATATCGTCAAACCCAACATCCCCTTCGTAGGTGCCAGTACTGCTAATAACAAGATAGAGGGCGTTATAGGGCATCTCCTCGTTATCCGCCGGAGGCGTTAAGGTAAACAAGAGTTCACCACTATCAGCCCATTCAAGGCTCTCTGAAATTTGTGGTGTCACGGTAACCGGTCCAAAAATTACTGTTTTGTCGGTATTGTTTTTATCAATAGCCTGCAGTACCACTTGAATCGCCGAACTCTTAGTCACCTGCTCAGCGCGCCACCACAACCTTGCTTTAAACTGTTGAGGTTGTGAACTACTTAGCAGCTGTGTTTGCGGCAAACCTACGTACTGCATGAAATTGATTCTTTTCTCTTTGTCACATGGACTCGCCGCTGGCCATGTCAGTTCACTACTCACTGCATAACAGTTGGCTGAGAAACGCGCATCGCTATTACGAAACCAGAGACTCATTGTGTCACTATGGCCTATATCCGTTCTCACATCGGGCAGAGCTAAGTTTTGCAACTGTACCTGATGTGTTTTCCAATCTGTTGGCCAGATCTGAAAGAGCGAAACGGGGAATGATTGGTGATTGTAGCCAATAAAACCATTAGCCACACCTGCGCAACGGGTATCGATCTCTTTCATAATATCAACCGATTCTGCACGGCAAACATCGGGATCAGGCGCCAGCTTACAGAGGGGCGTTGAACCCACGTAACAGCTGTCATTTTTACGCCAATTTAAAAAAGCTGAGAAATAGCCAATCGTCGCATGGCCATCAAGATGCCCAAAATAAGCTAATGCATCATTGACTTTTGGCTGGCGTGAGGTACTGATTCCAGGAGGTGCATCGCTTTGCATATCTTCGCCGATACTAAGCTGTACAGTACATTGTGGGGGTGTTTTTCCCGTGCTTTCTGACATGCGCAGATAGTGGGTCGAATTACTATAGTCAGCGCACGCACTGTCACTCTCAGCAAAAAGACCAAACTGGTAACGCCACGGGTCATGATTAAAGGAATTATTTTTTCGTAAAAGTGCCCCCTCTTTTCCTGTATAAATTTCTACGTATGAATCGGGGGAACTCTCCCTGCTATAGTCTTTCCAATTCATACCGGCGGTATGACTGATCAATTTACCAAAGAGACCCGACTGCTCAGCATCAATGGCGCGATCCACCAGTGCGTTTGCTGCCTCAGCGCTTAAGCCATCGATTCGTCCAATGATAAACTCACGATCAGTGGCTGAATCGGTAAGGCGCATACCTCGACCATCCGCAAAGGCTTTAGCTCGATTTAGCCGTAATAAATCAAATTTAGTATCCCTATCGAAATAGTTAAGTGTCCAATATCTCAGGTAGTTGTCTACCGATGTCGGCGCCCATGCATCCATTAGTCCGCTATTGTCGACCACCATCCGCGTGGGTATTCCCTTGGTTGTGACTAAATAGCGGATATCGGTGTATGCGCGAATCTGATCCATCGACTCAGGACAATAATATGCAGAGGCATAACCCGCGCAGGAGGCAACCGAGATCCCTGGATGAGCGGTGGTAATACGCTGCTGCAAGAAGCGAATAACCTGATCACGAAACAGAGTGAATTGCGTCCAACTAATAAAGTATTCTGGCGGCACGTTGACATGCACGATGTTGTTTCTGCCGATACCTCGTCGCTCGGCGTAGTGCAAACCGACACTGCACGAATCTTTGGAATTGTCGTTGACGATAATCAACACATCATCGCGCACGCCATTGGTTGACAAAAACTGATCACAAGCGAAGCTGGATACACTATAAAAAATACTCGCAATGAACCAACTGCCTAATGCAATGAGATGGCGTCGCATATAATCTCCAGTGCGTATTTTTACGAATACGCAGGATTATGCCCACGTATTATTACTGGAGGAATACACCTATATTAAACAAATCCATTCGCGAACCCGGCGGCTTGTTGGGAAATCACCTCATTAGGACCAAAGCGATGGACTGGTTAAAAACGATAGCACACTAAAAATACTCGCCACCTTTCATCGTAATGAGGAAACAGAAAAGTAGAACACATAGCATTTCATGAGCCGTATCTTGCAGTGTCCTCCGGCATGACCGGGGTTGGACTCTCTCAAAATAGCTTGCTCCCTATTGAGCATGTGTAGTCGCCACACGACCCGCAGGTTTTTCACCCTCTGCCGCCTTGGGTAATACGTCGTCACTTTCCTTTGCCAAACGGCTGCCTTTGCCCTGTTCTCTCGACTTCTTGTTTTCATCATCCCCTGCAGCGACATCACTGGGTGACATAGCGCCAGCAACACCCGCAGTTGAGGCCCCGCCAAATCCGAGCACCTCTACCTCCAGGAATGCCAGTGCCGAATCTGCTAATGGTGTGGTGGACTTGGCAGCCGCAGCCAGATCTTCGCCACCACTGCTCGCGTTGCTGGCAGAATTACCCGCGTTAGCCAATCCAGCCGGGACACTTGGCGGCTCAATGCTCGGAACACCGACCGACTCACCGCCAGCGCTGATATTTCCTGCACCCAATACCGCTGTAGCTGCAACCACCAGCGCTCCTGCAGAATCGATCCCAGCATCACTGGCATTCACGACACCGCGAGGTGCGGCCAGCGTGGTGCTACCGGGCTCCCTACCCTTGGTACTGACGGCAGTCCGGATACCACTGCCAGCAATTGCCGCCGGGAACTCCAGCTTCATTTTGCCCGTTTCGTCAAAAGTGATAATCGGTGGTGGTGCTGCAATCGCCGACTTGGCGCCACGACCGGCATCGATGTTGCCATGCTGAGACCAGATAACGATATCGCCACCATCCAGAGCGAAGACACGCGACTGATTCACCAACATGTCCTTGTCGAGATAGATGTTCACATCACCCGACCGTTGCGCCACGATTCCAAGTTCGCTGGGCTCTTTGTGGAATCCATTGGTGGCCGCCAAACCGGCATTAATCAACCCCCCTGGCACCACCATATTGATATCGCCGCCATCGACCGTGTGAATGCGACTGAAGTAGAGGCGGACATCGCCTTTATACATACCATCGCCAAACAGTGTCGCAATGGCGTCATAGCCACGTTGATAACCGGCGCCATTGCCGCCGGTTGCCGCCTCACGCGCCGACTGACTCAGCCCACCGTAAAAATGCATCAAGGCAATTTTGCGTTGCGCCTCCTGTGATAGAGAATCCAATGCAGCAAATACATTATTATCACTTATCTCCTGATTGCCGGTCACTCTCCGCATGGCCGTAGCGACCTCGGATCGTGAGTTCCCATCCAATTGAGCATAATGGGTCAGATAAGCCACATAATCCAACGCCTTGCTTATGCCCGCTTCGACCGTAACATTGGCGCCGGTTTCGGTGAGCAAGAGATTGCGTGTATTACCAATCGCCACGACCCCTTCTGAGGTACCCAGATCGACATCACGGCCAGCCACCAAGTTCAACTCGCCTGGGCCGGCCAGTTCAATACCAGCGCTAGCATTGGTAATCAATGAACCATCGGCATCACGACGGCTACTAAACATGATGTCGCGTCCAGCCTGTAACAATGTCACATCTTCGTCTGTCAAATTCTGAAGGTGTAACTGAAGGTCACGAATATCCTGGCCTGCCACGATGCTTGCCTGCTTAGGCAACTCAAAGATCAAAATGGACTGCCCGCCACCCGCCGATTCTATGCTGCCCTTACGAGCTACAATATTTACAGGTGCACCATCATCCTTGTGTGCCAACACAGATGATGAGCCATCCAGACGTGTTGCTGCATCAGCAAAGGTCTTGGCAGGGTTGGCGATGCTGGGCAACAGTTCCAGATCCGTGTCGCTCATCTTGATAGCGACTGCTTCGTTCGTCTCCGTCTTTATATCTTCATCTGCCAACAAAGAGAGACTGCCATGGGGTGACGGGAACAACTTAAAGGATTTGTCGATATATATACTGCCACGCAATGCCGAGACTTCCAGATCGCCAGGATAAACCGTAACTGCTGTGGACTCATCTCCCTGGAAACTGATGCCTGGATAACCATCTGTCAGCGCACTGGTTTCATTGCGCAAAGTGATGTCTCCCGCCAGGCTGTCAAGTTTTATGCCGCTGTCGGGGCCATAGGTAAAGAAAAATGACTGTAACTGACCTCGGCTTTGTGCTTGTTTGCTACTCGGTGGCAAAGCTGTTGGATTGAGAACTGTTTCTATATTCATACCATTTCTTGCAAGAACATCATAACGGCCTCTCCCGAGCGCCAGTATCGCACCCACGCCACTATCATCCAGATTCAGCGCCCCCCCGCTACGGAGCCTCCCGGCACCACCGTCCACATAAAACGTACCGCCATTGATATCCCCACCAGCCTTGACATTCAAATTACCGCCGCCCAGGAACCGGACTTCGTTATCGAGAAAACCAGCGCTAAAACTACCATTGGCAGGCGTTCCCTGCGGTTGCCCGGTACCCGGTGCCACCACCGATAACTGCTTGATACTTCCCCCGGCATCAATGGTGACATCGCCTCCACCAAAGGCGGCTATATTTTGCTTGAACATATCGTTATTTGACTTATCTTTGAAGTTCACGCTCCAGGCTGTTGGGAGATTTCCATCACTGCCAAAATTCCCCATGCGGAATAACCAGTCATTAATAAACTGGGTTGAGTCGGCACTTAAAATGTCGCCCGCTATCTGGAGATTCACCTCGCCACCGCGAACGGGATAGACCCCCGTAAAGATACCCGGCACCCAGGAGAGGGGTAAGGTACCGTAGCCGCCTGATTGTCCAGCACTGAAAATTGAGCTTCCCTCACCACTGAAATTCAGAACTCCACCACTTGCCACGGAGATATTTCCAGACCCCGTGCGAACCTGTACGCCTTCTGCCAGGACAACACCACCCTCACCCTTAACCACAGCCCCCATATCAGCACTGCCCAGATCAGAACCGCCGGTCAACTGATAGGACCAGGAAGCACTATCGAGCAACCGGCCGTTTACCGAATTATTCTTTACAGGCCCCGATCCATTGCTTGCAGTAGCCCGGATGATCCCGGTCTCGATACCATCGCTCAGACCAGCATCAAAATTTAATTTTCCGGCTGCGCGTAGCATCAACATGCCGGGCTCACTATTAAAACGCCAGATCTGTTTCTTGCCCGCAGTCTTATCGCGCGCCGCAAAATCCCACGCCTTGGATACAGTTAGATCACCCGCGCTGTAGATGTCCACACCCGGTTGAAGATGGAAACGGGAATCACCTGCCATATTCAGATTCGTAGCGATATCCGCCGCATGTGTCATGTATATCTTGGTGTCGGCAAAGATCTGATTCTGCAGCGCCGAATCAACCTCAGTCGCTTCATAGCTGCGGAATGCCTGAACTGCAATCGATTCCGCGCCACGAATAGTACCGTCCAATGAACTCACCGCGACGCCAGCGCCTACTCGTGGTGCACGAATCTCCACCTTGCCACCTACATATTGCAACGCAGCATCTTCGCCCGAACGGGTACCGGAGACATCGATCACCGAAGCATCCGCTTCATTTTCTGCATCAACAGCTATAACACCGTCGGTGGTGGCAAGGATGACGTGACCACCAGCCTCATCGGAACCCGTCGCCCGTGCATCGATACGAGTGGTTCCATACAAATGTACGTCGTCTTTTGCTTGCAGCACTATTTCACCGCCTTTTTCGGCGGCAGAATTGATATGACCGTGTATCTCGATCGCACCATCATCAGCGCTAAAACGCACCTGCCGCGCATTGACAGAATCGTCCTCGGCAATTATCAGATCCCCATGGCGCTGACGCAACTTGCGTTCACCACCAAAACCGCTCTCATTGAGCTTGCGATTGAGCGTCGAGAAATCGGCGACTGAGCCAAGATCAAGTTTGACGATACCTTGATCGGCGCCGTTTTCATCGTGTGCATCCACACTACCTTTCAGGATCAACTCACCCGACGCTGCGGATACATTCAACGTTCCTGCATCTGCACCTGCCACGCCCTTCAGTAAAATAGTAGCGCCAGAATCCAGAATCACATCACCATCAACACTGTGCAATGTTATGGCTCCAGCAGGTGTTGCGACCGTCATGTCGGAAAACTGTTCGATTCTGCCGCTGACATCAATTGCCGCACCAGCGATCAGATGAACATCTCCCTTATTAGCCTTCAACCTGAGATCCCCAGACGGAAGTTGAACCGAAGTGCCAAAGGTGACATCACTGCCTTCAAAGCTCAGGCGCGCACCGAGACCGGCGGGCTCAACCTTCTGAGGGGAGGCCAACGCCAACACCTCCAGCTTGCCGCGCGCGCTGATAGCGCTATCCGAACCTGATTCGGCGGTGATCACTGCTGTCCGCAACCTCAAATCACCATCAACGTTCAGCGTCTTATCACCGTCATTACTCCGGTCTACGGTGCCTGCAACTCGTACTTGGCGCCGTGCGGATATATCTGCCGATGCAAAACCATCTATTTTGAACTCCCCCGCACCCAGTAATAAATCATCCGTCGTCACATCCAGATGAGCCGCATCGGTTGCCGTACTATCACTGGTACTCGCCACATTCTTCAGTTCAAGGATATCAGCCACAATACTGGCAGTGGTTGCTTCCGTACCATGTCCCACCAGCCCGGCCGCCGCCAGTGTCAGCTGTTTCATGTTCAGATTGACATTGCCGTATAAATCCACCGTTTCACGGCTATTTAATGTCAGTTGATCCATCTGCAAACTACTGAGTTGTTCCTGCGTCAATACCAGACCCGATGTGCCGACAGGTGCATCGCCAAGGCTGATGTGCTTGGCGCCCAGACTCAGATTTCCACCGTGCATGTCCAGTGTTCCGCTCATCACGGTATCGTGGCTCGACTCCAGGAACATCGACTGCGCTGCACCAAGCGTGGCGCCGACATCTATCAGCAGATCTCCTTTTACACCCTGTGCATCAATGCGCTGCGCCTTCAGCGGTGCACCTGCTGAAATCTGCAACAGGGCACCATCACCATGAAGCGTGTAATTGACACCGGCAGCTGCGCCCTTACCGCTTGCCACCAATTTCGTGCCTGACTCCACTTTGGTTTCATCACTCGCAGCAAGCAGTAACTCAGGAACAGTGATCTGCGCACCTGATTTCACGGTTACTTTGGTCGCTGTCGTGACCAACTCCACCGCATCACCGCTCTCCATGCGATGACCACCCAAGAGGATGCTCTCTGCGCCGAGTGAGTTAAGATTAGCAACTGTCACTTGCACTGTGCCATCATCCGCACCGCGCTGCGACACAATGGTCAGTTTCTCGGCCTCCAGATCGACGCGTGCGCCCCGGCCATGATCAGCATTTGCGCGTAACTCACCATCCAGCTGCAATTCATCTGTGACACTGATCGCCACGCGGCCAGCATCTTGCGGCAATAGCGGCACCGGCTGTTTGGCCGCGATAGCGTGGCGTGCAATAAAGTCATTGGCAAAACTATCCTGATATTCGCTACGGGTACGGGCAATCGCACCTGGCGCCACGGTGTAACCTGACCAACGCGACTCGCGGATATCAGTGCCTGCCACGGTACGATAACCGCCAACCAGAATACTGCTATCGGTTTGTCTCACTGCGAGATCGGAACCAAAATCCTGTGTGCCTGCCTGCTTCGTCACCAGATAGGCACCCGGCAATAGCGCATAACGCGCCGGTAACAACAGATAGTCGCCCTCAGCCAACCCGCTGCCTGCAGCAAGGTGAATACTATCGCCAGGTTTTATATCAGTTCCGCCAAACTCCAACGGATCATAGGGACCATAACCGCGCAGCCACGGTAAAACGGCATAGGTATTGTCAGAATTTTTCGGATCCAATACGTCGTGTGAACCACCAGGACCAGCTACAAACTGGTAAGCGTAGAGATCACCGCCACCGGAAACATCGATGGTTGCACCCGCTTGCTGCACTACCGAAGGCGCCTGCAAACTTAAATTCTGTGCAGGAAGTGTAGAGTTCTGACCAAACACCCGCTGCCCCCTGTCAGCTACTGGATAAATCCAATCCAGGCCATTTTCTGTTCTACCAAAGGGGATGGTCTCTCCACTGGCCGAAGTCGAGGTCAAACTTCCTTTCGCCAGCACCAGAGTATCAGCGGCAATCATCTGAATGTCGCCAAACGGCGCCTTCACTACGCCACCTTGATAGATGTTGTCAGCCTTCATGATTAGATTGGAGCCCGCCGACAATACCGGAGCCGGGTCAGCCGCTGCTACGGGAAGCACACTCAAATTGCCGTCGGAACGGGTTACCTCAATGCTGTACTGCGTTAAGGTGGAGGGATAGAGCTGAGCCGCGCTTAGCTCAAGATTGCCGAAACTGTTAAGACTCCCGCGCCACTCGTTGCCATTACCAAGCGGCAACAAACCACGCATCCGGATATCACCCTCACTGTTGAGACTCGCTTGCTGCCATCCTTGCAGAGTTACATTGCCAATGAGATCGATATGTTGTGCCTCGATTTCGAGCTGACCATCCGCCCCATTCGACTCTGGCTGCACCGCATCGGCCGCACCGCTGTCGGCCAAAGCCACATACGCCGCCGCAATCCTGGAATCACCTCCGACGTTGTTCAATAGCGGAGCATCGAAGACGACACTGCGTTTGAGGTCAATGTTCACATGATCAAGATTGATCTGGCCACTTATTCGCGCCCCGTCCCGGTTCAACACCATATCACTGGCACGCAAGGTAAGACTGTCAAAACCACCGTCTTCTACTGCGTTTGCGCTCACTACTGCCTGGCCATTCATTGTTCCCGGCAGCGCTGTGCCGGGTTTCCACTTCGCAGGAAGCGCAACGCCCTGAGCCGCCAACGTAATCACTCGCGGACCTGTTGGAAAATCCAGATAGGGTTGCGGCGGCGTCAATAGGGGATTGCCACGCTTAAGTGCATCCAATGCCACAGATAACTCTCCGCCCACCGCACCTGAACCACCGGCATGACCGGTGAGCGTTCCAGAAAGCACCATACCTTCTGCAGCCGTCAACCGGATCGCACCGGCGTTACTGGCGATTGTCTGTAATGTTCCGTTGATGGCAGAACCCTGTGACCGCACCAGCAACTCTGCTGCCGTGCCAGACACATCAAGGAGTGAACCCACGTCAGTAACGATATAGCCATTATCAGCTGTCACATTGATCTGACCACCGGATAAAACTTCACCCATGTTCAGATCAAGTGTGTTGGGCATCAGCTCTACAACGCCTTGCGCTAGCAGGCGCGCCTGAGAACCCAAATGGATTGCAAGCTCAGGATGGTAGTAAATGTCTTCAGGAAAGATTGTTTTTGGGAGGGAGACTTGCAGATCAATCTCCCCGGCGGGTGCCGACAACACACCGTTGATATCGACACCATGATCGGAGGACAAGCTCAGCTTAGCGCCGCTATCGGCCTCGATCCGCGCCCCCGCCTCAATCTCAAAATGCGCGGGGGTAAAGTTAAACGCCGCTGTCTGACTCAAATTCAAGCTCAAGTCGACAGGACGGCGTCGGTCATCCGGCAACATCACTGCCGAACTGAACTCGGAAATGTCGGAACCAGTCGCGCGGCGTAAATAATCACCCTCCAGCATCAAGGTCGATGCTCGCGGCTGCACCACGGTATCAGCTGCGACAATGATGCCGCCCAGATTGGAAGTGAGCGTATAACTACTAAAACCGCCTTGCTGGAAGAATTCAGGTGTCCGCAGCAATTCACCAGGAAGATCACTACCAGACTGACCGATGCGCAAGGTATTCGTTTCGATACTCAGCGTGCCGCCCTTGCCAGCGGCGTAGGCATGGATATCACCCCCCAACTCCATTTCCGCTCCTGCCTCCAAGGAGACCCGGCTCAGCAATGAAATATCGCCGCCATTGCCCGCAGACAACTTGCCCTTCGCATCAACAAAGGCGCCACCATCTGCTTCGATGACGCTGCCGGAGGCCAGCTTCAGATCACCTTGTGCATTCAATGCGACCGCCCCGCCGTTTATCAACAACGGCTCTGTGCCAGGGATAACATTGGTCAAAGAGTAATCGTTTACCCATACACCGCTGACATCAATATACGAGCGTTCACCCATGGTGATCGGTCGATTGACAACATCCTTGGTCTGAATAGTGGCCAAAGAGACTCTACCTGCCGGTACAGTGATGCTGCCGTCAATACTAACCCCGGAACCGCTAACCTTGAATTCGCCTCCCGCCGGAAGGTTTATGGTCGTTCCTTCAGGTATGTCCACCGAACCGTTGTGATTCAATATCAAACGACCGACGCCACCCTCTTGCAACAAACGGGGATCGATCGTAATGCTTTTACTTGGATCAAGTGCTGTCTCTGGGTCATATGCTTCAGCTGATGCGTGGGCAAATTTCACCGTGGCAGGATCGTACTTTAATCCGCCTTGGCCCAACTTCACGAGATCCAAATTCAGGGTTCCCAATTCAGGCGAACGCTTCGGATTACGCTGATAGTTACCATACGTAACACCCGCCAGTACATCGCCCTCCAAACGCAACGCGCTTGAAGTGACATTGAAGGTTCCGGCTGACCTACCCTCGGTATATTTATCTTCGTAATATCCTTGCGCAACGGGACCAGCGATAGTCCATGCCTGCTTCATGCCCCACTTGGCATCCGTGCGCGTATATTCACCGAGAACACCGTCATAAATCAGATTCGGATCAGCATCGCTGATATCATAAATTTTGCTATCGGAAACCAGTTTGGTGGTGTTCATCCAACCAGCGTCATAATTCACTTTGCCGCCGGAGATATCCACCTTCGACTCGGGCGCCATAACGAAATCGCCTTCCGAAGCGACATTCACTGTTCCACCCACCGCGAGGCGCTCACCCACATCGCGTTTGATCTTGGCAAGTTCGCCGGAAATATCAGCGATTGGAATTTCCTTGCGAATATCGATGATCACCTTCTTGCCACGCAACACGCCATCACGCTGCAGGGGAGAGTCCTTGAGTTCGTTGGAGAACAGTTCTAGCTGGATCTCGTTACGATCCATCGCCAGTTCCGTGCTGGTTGTACCGCCAACATCGATCAGGGTTCCCGATTCCATGATCACACGACTGCCGTTCCTCTCGGTATTGGCTACAGCGGCATCGCCAGGATTCGCTGTCGCTGTCAAATTCACATTGCCACCTGGCACCACAAGCTGCGCCCTCTCGCTCAGCAGAATCTCCTTCGCCACCACGTCCACCTGCGAAAGCGCCTGCTTCTGCTGATCCACAGCGGTGGCTCTATCATCCAGTTCCGGCAACACCTCAGTGCGGCTCCCCGCACCAAACGTTACCCGAGCTGCCTGACCATCTCGCTCAGTGGATATCCCTTTCAATACATATTTATTTGTATCGAGCGTAGGTTCCCCCTGCGCATGAGCAATCAGACGGATCGAACCATTATTGTTGACCGTGGTGGTTGCGGAGACGAGCCCATCCTGATTGACAGCAAATCCCATCATGGTGATATTGCCGCGCTTGGCCAAGATCTCACCCAGGTTGCGTACATCGCCACCGGTCCCCACCTCCACCAGCAGACCGCGCAGATTTGGATCGTCGGATCGCTGCAACCAGACCTTGTCCTGGCTGGCGGCAAGAATCGTCTGCCCGTCAGGTGTTTCGATTTTGCCGCTATTTTCGATCACCGGCGCCAGGATCATGATACGGCCACCATCGACACTGCGCAGCTCGGCACCGGTCTCGATCCGGACCGACCCCATCGGCCCCTCGGCAACGAAGGCGGCCTTCCCCTGATTCACCTCCTGCAAAATACCGGTATCAGTGAAAACATTGTCGTCGATGTTCAAGGTCGACACTGTCAGTGAATTCACATCAACCCTAGCCCCCGGACCAAACAGCATGCCGTTGCGATTGATGAGAAAGACCTGGCCGTTGGCGCTCAACGCCCCCTGGATGTTGCTGGGATCGGCCTGATAGATCCGGTTCAGCGCCACCGACCCGGCATCAGGCTGGTTGAACTGCACCTTGTTACCGGCGCTGATGTTGAAGCTCTGCCAGTTGAGGATCGCCTTGTCGCTCTGCTGATTCACATAAAGCGTGCTGCCGTTGCTTGCCAGTGAAGCCTGGCCGGAGCTGATCCAGCCATTGGCGCCGCCCATGGTCGAACAGCCGGTGGTGCAGGGGATTGGCAGTTCAGAACGCACCGGCAGATCGGCGCGCGCCGGAGTTGCCGCAACAAGCGCCCCGCCCAGCGTCAACAATCGGATATAGAGACCTAAACCACGCAACACCGCATTTAAGTTTTTGACTCTCTTGCGACCTAATCTCAATCCAAACATGGCAAGCTCCTCTCCACTGCGCGTGCTGTAAGCACTTTAGAATTCATAACGGGTGTTGAAATGAAAACGCGCATCACTGCGCTTGATGCTGCCCGCATCTTCCAGAGGCGAGGCCCAGTCGAGGGCGACAATAATATTTTTGGCGGCCACCAGCCGGGCACCGACGCCCGCGCTGGCCAGATGCTGTCTGGCTGTTTCAGAGGGAAGCGGATCCTGGCGCTTCAACCAGGCGCTGTCGGCAAACAGCAGCAGTTGCAAATCGTTGAGCCACGGCCAGCTGGCCGGGAGCAACGGCGGGCTGCGCAGCTCCAGGTTGGCCAGCAGCGCATCGTCACCCATCGCCTGCGATTCGGGATAACCGCGCACCGTGTCGACGCCACCGGCATTGAACTGTTCGTTACTGATCAAGGGTGAATCACTCAGCTGCGCGCCCAGATGGAGACGCCAGGTGCTCTTCATGAAGCCCGCGTGCAGCCGTTCGACATCGACATTTAAATGGCTGAAATTGGCCTTGGCATTAAACCGTTTGTTGCGGAACTCCTCCTCACTGTTGCCGAAGATGCGCAGACCAAACGAGCCACCCAGCGAATAACTGGTCGAGCCCTGCCCATCCTGCTGACGGCGGTTGAATTTCGCCTGGCCGACGGCATAACTGATCGGTGTCGAAATACCGTTGCCATCGGGCAGCAGCACCTCCTGGCGTTGATCCTTGTATTGAACCCCGAGCGAGAGTCCCTGGCTCACCCGTTTCACCGCCGGTAACTGCCGCTGCCAGGTGACGCCATAGATATCACCGTTGCCGAGCACGCCCAGAGTACCGAGCGCCGCCGAGTGACTCACCGAGTGCACGGCGGAAAAATTCCAGCGCGCCTGCTCCACCGGGATGGAGTAACCCAGCACCCAGACCCGCACCTCTTCCCACTGCTGCGGCGAGGCCTGATAGTTCAGCGATGCAGTGTGATGGCGCTGCCACAGATTGGCGTAACTCAGCCCCGCCTCCATGCGCAGATGAGAACTACCGAGCGTGTAGCGGTCATTGAAACCGAGGCTGCCATGCAGCGGCGAGTGATCCTCGACCTTCAGTTCAGCCTCCATCGTGCCGGGCTCGATACCGGGGCGAAATACAGGATTGAGGGTGCGGTCCGGCGCCACGGCGCTGGCCGCCGCCAGCTGCGCTTGTAGTGTCGGCAGATGCAAAGGAGAGCCCGGTTGCAGTGCCGGAATCTCATCACGCAGATCGCGCGGTGAAAAATAGCGTGCGCCGGTGACGCGGAAACGTTCGATCTTGCTCTCAACCACCTGCAGGCGGATCACACCATCGTTCGCCTCCTGCTCAGGAATGTTCACCAGCACGGCGGCATAACCTGCATCACGATAGGCCTGCTCCAGATCACGCTTCGCTGCCTCGACATCGGCCAGGCTTTTGTTACTGCCCAGAAATGGGTAGACCACATTTTCCACCGAGGCGCGCGGCAACAGCGTCGCCCCCTCCACCTGAAACTCCCAGACATCAAAACGTGGCTCAGCCGCTGCTGGCGGCACCTCGTTCGCCTGCACAGCACCGCACCAACACACCAGCACCACCACAACAGAACGCTTCATTGCAGATCCAAAACTCATGTGAAATCCAACCTCGACACAATTCACAGACGGCCTGAAAAAAATCAGCACAGACCCAGTAAAAACCTCAAGACGGGCATTATGCGCGACACGTATTACATGGCAGTTACATCTCTGTTACACAAAAAAGAGGGGGGCTGATTCAGACCAACAGCGGAGCTGTTAAATTCAGCATGGAATAGGAGACAAGAAGCATCATTCTGGCAAAGTTCCAGTCTTCACCGCGATGAGCAGAGGAGGCAATGGCAAATGAAGTTGAGGACACCTGAAAATAAAAAAGCAGCGGCGCCACAAGTGCGCCGCTGCCAGTTACAGTCTCAGAAAATTACAGTTGAGACTCTACGTTGTTGATTGCAGGTACGGCACAGTTGTTCACCTTGCCACCCTGGATCGCGTGGCTGCCTTGGGCAACCGGACCCGTTGCATCGGTCACCAGATAGCCGTTGGTGTTCAGGGACATATAACCGCCCTTACCAAAGCTGTGGTTGAAGCTGGCATTGATGGTGTTAATGATCGAGGGCTTGCCGGACTGCTTGGCGAGCGCGCTCAGGATCGTTGGAACGCGGCTATCGGAATAACTAACAGTCTTACGCCACTGCATGGTCTCTTCCGCCCAGTCAAAGTACTTGTTGCTCTTGGCATTGTCCACAGTCGGAGCTACGCCATCAACCTTGATGAAACGGTAGTTCTTGGCATGAGTTGCATTCTTTTCGGTGGACTGAATACCGATAGCCCAGTTGCCCGCAACCTCTTCATTGTTCATACAGGTCTCAACATCACCCGAGCCCTCGCCCTGAGTCACGATCGGACCGAAGTCGACATCGCTATCCGCAGCGGCTACCAGTCCCCCGGCGACACAAGGGTTGGCCAGGAATTTGGCCTGGAACTGAGCCTGGGTGCCAGAACCTGGCACACGGCGGCAGATGTGCACAAAGCTGTCAGCAGGTGCGGTCACACCGGGAACAGCAGTCAAAGCAGTCGTCAGACCGCCCACCTTCAACTGGGTCCAGTCGGTCATGCCACCTACAGCCATCAGGCCAGCGATCTGCTGTTTGCTCAGGCTCGGCATATGAGCATCAGTAAAATCACCGACAGTCTTATTTTGAGCCCGCTGCAATGCCGCGTACAGCTTGTCATTCACGATCACACCGAACACGCCACCACGAGTGGAGACAACATTCGGGAGATTATCGAGCACAGTTTTGGATACGGCTGAAAAACCGGCAGGGACGTTCGGACCAACAAACAGTGCTGGCTCTACGTCTGACATGCCGCCATCCGGGCCGGTCGCATTGGTCTGGAAGTTGGAGGTCTCGTCGTAGCCGCAGTTGTACTTGTTGGTGCCAGCAGAAGTACAGTTACCGCTGCTGACGCCCATGAACTTGACGCTGGCATCAGCCATGGCGACCGGAGCTACACCCCACCCTGAACCACCCTTCGAGCGCTTGAAGATCAGCACTTTGGTATCGGCAGCCAGGCCGGTGATCTTGGTCTTGTCAAGGGTACAGGAGAAAGCGGTCTGCCAAGAACCAGCGCTGGAACCACTGGCCACGCCGTTGTCAGAATAGGTATCCAAGGTGTCCTTGCACAGCTGGGGCATCAGCAATTGCAGACCTTTGTCCTGGGCACTGGCACCAGAGATGTAGATCTTGAGCGCACCGGTAGCTGCATCAGCAGGGGCAAAGGCATGGGCCTGACCGACAACCAGGCCAGTAGCAGCCATGGCGAGTACGATAGATTTTAATTTCATGATAATTCTCCGGTTAAGGTAATTTAAAAACCCGATAACACTAAAATGGTGAGCAGCAAAAATGGCTGCTCTCTGCCCTCATCCAAGCCCCCCTCTCTCCCTCAGAGAGGGAGAGAGGGGGTAATGTAGCAATTTCTCAGCTAACGGTAGAGTTAGACTGACAGGACTTCATCCTGCTGGCGGCGGCGGGCAACACCCACCAGACCGGCCAAGGCGGAACCGAGCAGCAGTACTGCTGGGGGCAGCGGTACCGGGGGAGCAGAGGCGACGTCATAGCTCAGGGCGCCATTGGCGGTCAGAGCCCATGTTCCGGCAAACAGATCGGTGTAAGTACCTGCGGGGGAGGTCAGCTTATTGGTAGCCGGGTCATACTTTGCACCGATATGATAGAAGGCCAGGCTCGTGCCTACTGCGGCCTCGTCATTAAAAGTCAACGACCTGCCAATGTCGCTTGACCAGGTAATAGCATTGCCGTAATAACCATCGTCAGTCGAAGACGTATTCGTGGTGCTACGGTTCTGGGCATAAGCATTCAGGGCGTCACCAAACTGGACGTTGGCATCACTGTTAGCACCGGCGATATAGCTATTAGCCTGCAACATAGACGACTTGAGATTGGTGTAGCTCATGCTGGACACAGCGCTGGAAGCATCATTGGAAGTGGCATACAGGCCGTACTTGGCCACGTCTGCGCCAGGTTTGTCTGTACGCACACCCACCAGGTTCCAGACCATGTTGGCGGAATTGTTATTGCCAAACAGATTGGTGTAAACGCTGTCAGTCGCAAGTTTGGCAGTGAAAGAGCTGTTCCATGAGGAGCTTGAAGAACTGCCTAGACTGGTAATAAAATCGTCGACGGTGATACCCAGATCGCGGGTATATGATTCTGCGGCAACTGAATCGTATACGGACAGAAACAATTCGCCTGCGCCCTGGCCAGACTGCCCTGGGTTGATCGCGGCATTGGCACCACCAGCGGCCACCATGGCCAGTGCGGCAACTACCGCTTTTATTTTGAATTTCATTGCTAGACTCCTGTTTATTTAGGTTATGGCTTGCGCCGTTTTGTTTCCCAGCCCTCCTCTTTGTTGGCAACCCACTGCCGCCAACAAGCCGAGCCAGAATGTCTAAACAACGGTGGTAACCCAGCCATCTTGGCGCTTCCATGTTCACACCTAGATCTGTGGCTTTCCGACCCCGCCTCGCAACGGGAGTGGCAGTTCCGTCTTACTGTCACCAACTACGTGGCACCTCATGCACCCCGATATGCCGGACCTCATATCCGGCTGCCTGAATTTCCAGCGGCGACGGCAATTGTTGACCAACAAGATTTCGCCGTGATTAATGCAATGTTAATTTTTTATATCAATGGGGAACTTATAAGGAGGGGGATAAACACGGAGTTATATGCAGTGTGCCCAAAGCACTACGTGGGGCAGGCTCTGGGTAAGCGTTTTTTGCGTAACCCACCAAGCCTGCGAAGCACACAATCTTTCTTTCTTCATCCACTCGATACCACCCCCGCATTACATCCGTGTGACAGTAATCGAGACGCTCAAACAGCCCCCGCTGTCATCTTTCTGTAGTGAAACTGTCATAGCCTTGCCTTCCCGAACAAGACCATTCACAGCAACAGACCGGAATCATCATGCAACATCAAAGAATAAATCCTGAACTTGGTTTTACACTGCTGGAGTTACTGGTGGTGATGGTCATCATCGGCCTGCTGGCCGGTTATGTCGGGCCAAAATATTTTACCCAGGTCGGCAAATCGGAAGTGAAAACCGCCAAGGCGCAGATCGTGGCGCTGGAGCAGGCGTTCGATCAGTATCGTCTCGATACCGGCCACTACCCCACCACTGAGCAAGGGCTGGCAGCGCTCTTCGTTAAACCTGGCGATGAACCAAAGTGGAACGGCCCCTATCTGAAAAAAGCGACACCGCCGGACCCGTGGGGCAAGCCCTATATTTATAAACAACCGGGCGAGCACGGCGAACTTGATCTGCTCTCTTACGGCAAGGATGGCCAGCCGGGTGGCAGTGACAACGCTGCTGACATCACCAACTGGTAATAGCCATGCTCTTCGATGTAAAAGCGTTAAAAGGCCGTGATGCTGCACTGCTGACACTCGAAGCTGGCAGTGTTGACGATGCCCGTGCTCAGGTGCTACGTCAGGGTTACACCATTATCAGTTGCACGCCGCGCGGTGTGCAGTTGAATACTCTGTTTAAACGCCAGACACCGTTTCCGCTGTCGCTCTTTAGCCAGGAGTTGCTGGCGCTGTTGCAGGCGGGACTCAACCTAGTGGAGGCGATCAGCGCGCTGGCGGAGAAGGAGTCGCGTCACGAGATCAAAAAGATTTTCGACGGGCTGCTGCACTCGTTGCGTGAGGGGCGGACGCTCTCTACGGCCATGGAGCAGTTGCCACGCATCTTCCCGCCGCTCTACATCGCCACGGTGCGCAGCAGTGAACGTACCGGTAATTTGCATGATGCGTTGTCACGCTACATCGCCTATCAGGCACAGGTGGAGCTGCTGAAGAAGAAGATCGTCAGCGCATCGATCTATCCGCTGCTGTTGCTGGCGGTGGGTGGCCTGGTGATGCTGTTTTTGATGGGGTATGTAGTGCCGCGTTTCAGCGGCATCTACGAGAGTTCTGGCCAGGATATTCCGTGGCTGTCGCAGCTGTTGTTAAGCTGGGGCAAGCTGATACAGAGTCACGGCGAGAGCGCGCTGCTGGTGCTTTTGCTACTGGCAACAATTGCAGGCTATGCAGCCACCCGCGCTGAAGTACGTGGCTGGTCTCTGCGCCAGCTGTGGCGCATCCCCACCCTCGGCGAGCGTATGCGTCTTTATCAACTGGCGCGCTTTTATCGCACTGTGAGCATGTTGCTGCGCGGCGGTATTCCGGTGGTGACGGCGCTGGAGATGGTCGGCGGGCTGCTGCAACCGGCGATGCGCGTACAACTTGTCAGCGCCACGGGCCACATCCGCAATGGCCGTGCGATTTCAGAGGCGCTGGAGCTGGAGGGGCTGAGCACGCCCGTGGCGCAACGCCTGCTGCTGGTGGGCGAACGCAGTGGCGAGATGGGCGAGATGATGGAGCGCATCGCCGCCTTTTACGATGAGGAGATGGCGCGCTGGGTGGAGTGGTTCACACGCATCTTTGAACCGGCGTTGATGGCGGTGATCGGACTGGTGATTGGGTTCATCGTGATCCTGATGTATCTGCCCATCTTTGAACTGGCGGGCAATATTCAATGAGTGTAGTGAATGCAGTCGCGCTCGAACCTCAGACGACACTTACCGTGGAGCAGGTGCGTGCCGCGCGGCAACGCGCCGCAGAATTGAAACAGCCCTTCACCCAGGTGTTAGAGGAACAACTGGGGCTGACAGCCGCAGAGTTTGTCACTGCGCTCGGTGCTGCAACCCGTTACCCGATATTGACCATGGCGCAGCTGCATGGCCTGGCTCACGACTTCGAGATAATCCCGTTCGTCGAGGCGACACGCCGCTGCTGCATCGCCTTCCGTGATGGCGGCGGTGCGCTGCTGCTGGTCATCGCCGACCCCTTCAACCACGCACTGCTGGAGTGGGCCGATGCCATCATCACTGCCCACTACACTCTCCACATTGCCCACAGCAGCGACATCAGCGCCTACCTCTCGCGTCATGAAGAGAGTCTGCGGGCGATGGACAGTTTTGTTCCCGATTTGGAACAGGTGCAGAGCAACGTCAGTGGTATCGAGGATCTGTCGCTGCTCAGCATCAGCGAGGACAGCAGCCCGGTGGTGCGGCTGGTGCACTCGACGCTTTACGACGGTCTCAAGAGCAGCGCCAGCGATATCCATCTTGAGGTGCACGCCTCAGGGATGACGATCAAGTACCGCATTGACGGCGTGCTGATCACCGCAAGTGCAGTGCAAGGCGTGGAAGTGGCGGAACAGGTTCTGTCGCGCATCAAGGTGATGGCGGAGCTGGACATCGCCGAACGACGCATCCCTCAGGATGGCCGCTTCAAGGTGGCGGTACGTGGCCGCGAGGTGGACTTCCGCGTCTCGATCATGCCGTCGCTGTTTGGCGAGGATGCGGTGCTGCGTATCCTCGACCGTAGCGCGGTGAGCCAGCAGAGCCAGTCGGTGCGGCTCGATATCCTTGGCTTCGATGATGGCACACTCAGCGGCTTCCGCCGCCTCACCGCAGAGCCTTACGGCATGGTGCTGGTGACCGGCCCGACCGGCAGCGGCAAGACCACCACGCTCTATGGTGCCATCACCGAGATCAACAACGGCCACGACAAGATCATCACCATCGAAGACCCGGTGGAATATCAGCTGCACGGCGTGTTGCAGATCCCCGTCAACGAAAAGAAGGGGCTGACCTTTGCCCGTGGCCTGCGCTCGATCCTGCGCCACGATCCGGACAAGATCATGGTGGGCGAGATCCGCGATGCGGAGACGGCGCAGATTGCGGTGCAGTCGGCGCTCACCGGACACCTTGTGCTCACTACCGTGCACGCCAACAACGTCTTCGATGTGCTGGGCCGCTTCATGCACATGGGCGTTGACCCTTACAGCTTCGTCTCGGCATTGAATGGCATCCTCGCACAACGATTGGTGCGAGTGATCTGCCCCCACTGCGCCGTTGATGCTGCACCTGATACTGAGTTACTGCGCATCTCGGGGCTGCATGGTAATGCCATTCATAAATTCAAATTCAGAGAGGGGCAAGGGTGCGGCCACTGCCGTGGCACAGGTTACAAGGGACGTAAGGCGATTGGTGAACTGCTGACATTGAATGACGAGATTCGTGAGCTGATCGTCAGCCGTGCACCGCTACGCAGCATAAAAGAGGCGGCGCGTCACGCCGGTACCCGTTACCTCAGAGAGAGCGCGTTGCGCCTGGTCGAGAGCGGCGACACTACATTGCAGGAGATCAACCGTGTCACTACTACGGCGTAAGGAGCTATCCATTACACTCAGTCCGCAACAGATAACACTGACCTTGCGGCGCAACGGCTGGCGTGATGTAAACACACAACAGCTGGCGCTGCCCTGCATGCCTACCGGCCCTGCTCCCTGGACAGCGCCGCTAGCGGTGTTGGAAAACCTGTTCAAACAGGAGCAGTGGAGTTCAGGCAACGTCACGGTGATCCTCTCCAACCATTTTGTGCGCTACATGCTCATCCCCTGGAGCGAGATGCTGCTGCGCAGCAGTGAGCAGCAGGCCTATCTCCAGCATCTATTCAGCGACACTTACGGCGACACTGCGGCACGCTACCAGTTGCGTCTCAGCCCATCTGCACCCGGCATGGAACGTATCGCCAGTGCGATTGAAAACACCCTGCTGGAACAGCTGCGTGCCACGATTGCTGACGCGGGCCTGCGGCTAGAATCGATCCAGCCATGGCTGATGTTTAACTTTAACAAACACAGGCACCAGGCCAGCCGTGAAGGGGGCTGGTTTGTAACCGTTGAATCGGGCGTGATTGGCATTATCGGCATGGCAAATGGCGCGTGGCAGCTGGTACGAACTCTGCGTTGTGGACCACACTGGCAGCAGGAGCTGCATACTGCCCTGGAGCGGCTCTACCTGAGCGGTGGTGCTGACAATATTCCAAAAATCCTGCGCTGGTGTTCAACCGATACACATCAGGCCGACCCAGCATTCAACAGTGAGTGGCGGGTGATCCGGCTCGAATCGAAACGCAATGGTGCTGAAAAAACAGTCGCCGCGCCGTTAGCAACAGCAGATTGATGCAGCGATGGATGCACTGAGACTCGACTACCAGATCTCATCACGACGGCCACAGCCGCTGCTGCTGTTGCTGTTACTCATCGGCGCGATTGCGGCCATCGTCATCACCACGGAGTACAGCACGCTGCAACAGCAGATTGAAGAACGTACCGCCACACTACAACAGTTGCGTCTGGCGCACGGCGTAAAACCTCAACCGTCGCAAAAGGAGCTACGTCTCTCTGTCGAGATGCAGAAGGGGCGGGACAATATTCTGGCCCGGCTCTCCCTGCCGTGGGTGCCACTTTTCAAGGCGCTGGAGAGTGCACAGGACAAAAATGTTTCACTGCTCGCCATTGAACCCAATGTCAAAACCGGAACCGTGCGCCTCACTGCCGAGACCAGCTCGCTGAAACAGGCTCTGACCTATCTCGACAGGTTGCAGCAACAGCAGGCGCTCAGCGAAGTGACACTCATCGAACATGAGATTGCAGTGGAGACAGCGGGGCAACCGCTGCGCTTCACCCTGAGCCTTGCATGGAGTCACGGACAATGAACCCACTGCAACAACAGTTGCGCTGGTGGAGTGAACGGCTGGGCTGGGCAGGCATGGCCGCCATTGCCCTGCTGCTCTCTGCGCTGCTGGCCTACGCCATTGCGGTCATGCCGGCGCAACAACAGCTGTTGCAGCTGGAGCAGGAGATTACAGATGAACAGCGACACACTCAGACACAACAGGCCCAGACTAGGGCAGTCGAGGAGTCGCAGAGTTCCAGGCAGGCGCGCTTCTATGGCGAATTTCCCCAGCAGCACGACATCTCAAAGATACTGGATAAACTCTATGCCGCCGCCAAACATTCGAACCTCACCCTGCAACGAGGCGACTACAAATTGAAGCGCGACAGCAACAGCCAGTTCCTGCGTTACGAGATCGAACTGCCGGTGCAGGGGCGCTACCCCGCGATCCAGGGTTTTGCCTACCGGGCGCTGAAGGAGATCCCAACACTGGCGCTCGATGAGATCAGCTTCAAGCGCGAAGCGGCCAATGCTGCGTTGGTGCAGGCAAAACTCCACTTCACACTCTATCTGCTGGAGCAGTGATGGCAGCGACAGAAAAAAAACGGCAGTGGTTTATGGGGGGGGCGCTGGCGCTCACCCTCGGTGCTGTTGCCTGGGTCAGCCAGTTTGAAAGCAGTGATGCAGATGCAGCTATTGCCAACGCGCCGCATAAAACGACCCGCCATGAATCGTATGCGCAAACATCGCAACGGACAACACCAGGCACCGAGCCATTGGCGCGCTATAGCGACAGCGTGAAGGATATTTTTGCTACGCCTGTGACACAGCAGCCACTGCCACAAATGCCACAAGAGATCGCCGTACCGGAGGCACCACCCCTCCCCTTCACCTACATGGGGCGCGTGGTCGAGAACGGCAACGAGTTGATCTTTCTCGCCACTGCGCAACACAACTACATGGCGCACAGCGGCGATGTTCTCGAAAGTAATTATCGCATCGACAGCATCGGCAATGGTCAGGTGGTCTTTACCTACCTGCCGCTGGCAATTACCCAAACACTAGCAATTGGAGAGTCAGAGTGATCTGTTTTGCACGAAGTACATTATTTGTCACCCTGCTCTCCGCGTTGATGATGACAGGCTGCGCAACCACCACCGATCACTCTACAAATGAGAGGGCAGAGAGCGCCAGCGAACGCACCGATACCATGCGCCAGCGCGACCTGTCGCTGTTGCGCTGGCAGAGCATCGCCGAGACCGCTCGCAATGGCGCTGACCTCGACAGTGCTGAGTCCGCCTACCGCAACATGCTGGCCATCGACCCTGCCAATCGCCGCGCCAGTTATGGCCTGGAGCAGCTGGCCAACGAACACCGCCATCGCAACATCATCGCCGTAGCGGAGAAGCAGCTACAGCAGGGCGATATGGCCACGGCGCAGGAGAGTCTGCGCCCGGTGCTGATCGAAAATCCAAAACAGCGCCAGGCGTTGGCGCTGCAACGGCAGATTGAAGAGCAGCAAGTGAAAGTCAGCTATCGTCCGGTGCTCAATGCCAGTGCGCGCAAGCCCATCACCCTTGAGTTCCGCGATGCCAGTCTGCGCTCTATCTTTGAGATGATCTCGCGCCTCTCCAGCATCAACTTCATCTTCGACAAGGAGGTGCGGCCAGAGCTGAAGGCGACGATCCTGATGAAGGATGGCACCATCGAAGAGGCGGTGAAGATGCTGCTGCTCACCAACCAGCTGGAGCAGAAGATACTCAACGGCAATACGGTACTGATCTATCCCAATACACCGGCGCGCAGCCGCGACTATCAGGAGCTGGTGGTGAAGAGTTTTTATCTCGGCAATGCCGATGTTAAACAGACCCTCAACATGATCAAGACCATCATCAAGAGCAAGGATGTCTATCTTGATGAACGGCTCAATCTGCTGGTGGTGCGCGACACACCCGAAGCAATCGCCATGGCGGAAAAACTGATCGCGGCGCAGGATCTGGCAGAGCCGGAGGTGATGCTGGAGATGGAGGTGTTGGAGGTCAGCACCAGCCGTCTCTCCGAACTCGGCATCAGCTATCCTGACCAGATGGGATTTGGTATCGTGGGCGGCCTCACCGGTGCGCAAACGGGCGGCGTGCTGTCTCTCAACCAGCTTCACAACATCACTGACGACATGGTCAAGGTGACGTTGCCGGATCCGGCGATACTGCTCAAACTCAGCAACACCGACACCAATAGCAACCTGCTGGCCAATCCCCGCATCCGGGTGAAGAACCGCGAGAAGGCCAGGATCCATATCGGTGAAAGAGTACCCGTTATCACCACCACCTCCACCGCCAATGTCGGCATCTCCGAGTCGGTCAACTATCTTGAAGTAGGACTCAAGCTCAATGTCGAACCCGATATCCATCTTGATAATGATGTCGCCATCAAGGTCGGGCTTGAGGTCAGCAACATCATAGACACCATCACCACCACCTCGGGTTCAAAAACCTATCGCCTCGGCACCCGCACCGCCGAGACCACCCTGCGCCTCAAGGATGGCGAGACCCAGGTGCTGGCGGGGCTGATCCAGGATATGGATCGCAAGTCGGCGCGGAAGGTGCCGCTGCTCGGTGATATTCCGCTGCTTGGCCGCCTCTTCTCCAGCGAGGGCAATGACAAAAGCAAGACCGAGATCATGCTGCTGATCACACCGCACATCATCCGCAACCTGGAGCGCCCCGCCGCCAATATTACTGAATTCATGTCGGGGACCGAGGGCAGTGTCGGTGCCACCCGTCTCACGCTGGCACCCTCTTCAGGCAGTGTCTCTGTCTCTGCAATGCCCGTCAGCCACGATGCTCCGGCAACGATGGAGAGTGGTGTTGCCAGCACACCGCAGGAACAAGGGCCACAGCCTTATGCAGCGCCGGTGTTGCCGCAGGTGCCACAGGTCGAGCAGGGGCAGGACCTGAACGAGCCTGTGCCTGAAGAGTAATTAATGGTGATCTCTTCACGTCGAACCACAACAGGCTTCACCCTTATCGAACTGGTGATGACTGTTGCTATTCTCGGTCTGCTGGCGACCATGGTAGTTCCCGTTGCACAACTGGCCGCGCAACGCGACAAGGAGAAGGATCTACGTAGCGCACTGCGTGAAATCAGAGGCGCGCTCGATGCCTACAAGATAGCTGTCGATCAGGGCAAAATTGCCAGGTCGGCGGTATCGGCCTCTGGCTATCCAGAATCGCTGGGCGATCTTGTTGAAGGAGTCGATGACCTCGGCAACGCCAAGAGTGGCAAACGCTATTTTCTGCGGCGTATCCCTCGTGATCCTTTTACGCACGATGTAAACCTGAGCGCCGAAGAGAGCTGGGGGTTGCGCAGTTACAGCAGCCCGCCCGATGATCCGCGCGAAGGTGATGATGTCTACGATGTCTATTCGCTCAGCAACGGGACCGGCCTGAATGGCATCCCTTACCGGGAGTGGTAATGATGAACCTACGCAGAGTGCGTCACTGCATCGGCTTCACCCTCATCGAACTGCTGGTGGTGATGGCAATCATCGCCACACTGCTAACCCTGGCGGTGCCGCGTTATTTCAACAGCCTGGAAAAATCGAAAGAGGCGGTGTTGCGCCAGGACCTGGCCACTATGCGCGATGCCATCGACAAATATGTTGCTGACAAGGGCAAATATCCGGAGTCGCTGGAGAGTCTGGCAACAGAGAAGTATCTGCGTCACATTCCTGTCGATCCACTCACTGATCTCAATGACAGCTGGTTGACCAGCAGCCCGGATGACACTTCATTGACAGGTGTGAGTGATGTACACAGCGGCGCTGAAGGCCAGAGCCATGATGGAACCGCCTATGGTGAGTGGTAACCGCAGGCAGTCCGGCTTCACCTTCCTCGGCCTGCTCTTTTTCATCAGCGTGATGGGGATCGGCATGGCGGCCACCGGCGTGGTCTGGCGGCAGGATGCACAGCGTGACAAGGAGCGCGAACTGCTCTTCATCGGCGCCGAGTTCCGCCGCGCTATCGTGCTCTATTACGAGCGTACACCGGGTGCGGTGAAATCCTATCCAAAAAATCTGGATGAGCTGCTCAAGGACAAACGCCATGTCACGACACAGCGCTATCTGCGCCGCATCTATCGCGATCCAATGACGGGTGGAATGGAGTGGGGAGTGGTGCGCCGCCCCGACGGGACTATCATTGGCGTCTTCAGTCTTGCAAAAGATACGCCTATCAAGCGAGCTGGTTTTGCAGCGGAGGAGAAACTGTTTCAGTCGGCAAAACAATATTCTGACTGGAAGTTTGTTTACCAGCAACAGATTGCAGCAGTCACCAAAAAATAGTGCTTATCAACTTCATTAAAGTTTTTTATCTTCTGAATGGCTTAGAAAGATTGTGGCGCTTTCATAACCCAATGGATAAGAATCTTCTTTACCAACATCATCTAGGTTACGATCAAGAAAGTTTCTTATTAGTGAAATCAGCGATAACCGGCTCGAACAGTCGCCAGACACTGTTTCATTAACTACCCACGCTCCTGTCACATGTGAATATTCCATCGGATCGTCATACGCTTCTGGTGTGAACATGATTTCTGTATTCATTGTCGCCCCCATTATTTATTGAATATAACGCCGTGCCACTCGACGACGTATCGCCACTGCGCTCAGCAACAGCATCCCAAACCACCCATCCATAGCTCCACTACCACCGCCGCTGCTACTACTCACACCACCACCTGTGTCAACAGGAGTTTCTGTACTCACCGGCTTCACCGTAACATTCACCTGCGCCACCACTGGCTCGGCGTCACGCACATCAGAGACCCTATAGCTGAAGCTGTCATTACCCTGAAAGCCTTGAGGGGCTGTATAGGTGATGGTGCCATCGTCATTGAGGACTACCGTGCCCCCCTGTGTCGAGCTGCCGTCAGCACCGGCCAAATGGAGCACATCGTTATCGGGATCGGTGT
This sequence comes from Tenderia sp. (SeqCode), assembly GCA_031416075.1. Lineage (GTDB taxonomy): Bacteria > Pseudomonadota > Gammaproteobacteria > Tenderiales > Tenderiaceae > JAKFXL01. The sequence goes on from JANOSY010000045.1 coordinate 104,614, forward strand.
CATTGGCCAGTACATGGAGGGTAATGTTTTCGCCGGGTATCAGCTTCACCATGTCATCCGCAGGGGTGGGCGCACTGTTGGCAGTCCTGAAAACAGAAACCTTACCGCCATTATCAGCAGGTGCCGCTGCATAGAGATAGGCGCCGTTAGGGGTTGGTGTCATTGATAACACACCGTTGCTGCTCGTACTCTGCACCTCAATGAACTTAAGTTTACGGCTATCCGGTTCGGTACTGAATATGGCGATAGCGCTCTGCGTTCCACTGGCCCCGAAGCTGACATAGACTCGCGAACCGTTGGGGCTGGCTATGACGGAGGTGATGGCATTGAATTGAGGCACCTTGGCCTGCGTCCAGGCTTCGAGGTAGCTCACCTTGCAGTTATCGGAATTACGTTTAAAGACCGCCAGGGCGTTGTCGGTTGTGCCTGCCACATAGAGATTGATGCCATCAGGACTCAATGCTACCGAGCTTGCTCCGGATAATCCTGTAACACCCTTACTTGGATCATTGCGCAAGGCTTCGACAAAACTCAGACGGCCACTGCTATCACGGCTGAAGACAGCGACTGCATTGTCAACAGCGCCCGCCACAAAAAGACATTTTCCATCGGGTGTGAGGGCCAGACCAGCACTGTCTGCCAGGCCGTCAACACCACTCTTTGTCTCCAGAGGGGTCAGCTCTCCCGTTGTGGTGTCGCGACCAAACACAGAGACCGAGTTTTTGCCAGAGAAGTAGAGACTCTTACCATCACTGCTGATGGCAAGGTCGCTTGCCTTATCCGGCGCTTCATAGCTTTTCTTGAAGGTTAATTCGCCACTGCCTGGATCGCGGACATAGAGCGCCACCTTAGGCTTTTCTTTGTTATCCAGCGGTGATAAGGCCACATAGAGATTGGCACCATCAGCAGTGACAATCACTTTTAATGGCAGATGACTGCTGCCAAGATCATCAGCGGCAAGATGAAAGCCTATATAAGAGGGCTGACCATTGGTATCACGCTTGAACAACCCGATTCCGGCATCAGTCGCCGCTGCCACATAGATGTGTCTGTTATCAGGCGAAATGGCTAGATTGCTGGCACCACCAAGACCAATAGGGCTATCGACGACGTTGCTGTAGGTTTTTTTAAATTCAAGGTCGCCAGCCTGAACCGCCGTTATGCCTGAAACAGACAGCAGCATCACCCCAGCCAGGGGGCGCAACAGAGAAACGGGATTCGATCCCCTCCACATACCATTCAGCGGCGCGCGATACATTTCAGGCAGACTCCTTGAAGCAACGTCAGGGAGATGCACAACGCACTCCCCTTATTATGAATTCGCAAATTTTATGCTGCGTAGATTACAGCCGTATGAACAGCCGCTAGAGAAGCATAGAAGTTAAATTACCCCCGGCATACATGGACGCCCACTTTTTGCCAGGCTTTCAATTGATGATTCTGAGTAGGTAAAGATTGCAGCCATACATCCGGACTTTCGATGAAGCTTTCGCTCCTGTCCCTGATGGAATCCGCTGATCGAGTCCTCAACAAAGCCACGCACTTTATGTGCGACGCCGGGGACAGGTTTGCTCGATCAAGGTCTGACCAGTCTCGCCATCATCTCATGATTGCCTGTGCAATCGGTGGTGCTCCGCCTTCAACGCGTTGTATTCCGGTTTTACTCTACTGCTCTGATTACACTCAGGCAGCCGTAGCTGTCTGGGCATAATCAGATTGGAATATCCTCTCCTTTGCCAGGAGTGCCCAGACAATTCGGGCATTTTTGTTCGCCAGGGCAACAGCGGCTACATTCTTGTTGCGCCGTGCCATGAATGAGCTTTCTCAACCAGCTGTCCGGTGCCGCTTTTTTCTCCGCAAGCCGGGTCACGGCTCGTGCTCCGTGAATCAACAAGGTGCGTAGGTAGGTATCTCCGCGTTTGCTGATGCCAAGTAATCTCTGCTTGCCGCCGCTTGAACACTGCCTGGGAACCAGCCCCATCCACGCCGCCATCTGACGACCATTCTTGAACTCGCTGGCATCACCCACAGTCGCCACGAGGGCGCTGGCCGTGATCGGACCGATCTCAGGAATATCCGCCAGCTTCATACTGGCAACGTTGTTGGTATGCCACGTCCGTATCTGCGCTTCCAACTCTTTGGCCTGGCGATCCATCACTTTCAGGTTGTCGGCCAACCGTTCGAGCAGTCTCCGCATCGTATCAGGCATTCCATTCTCGGCATCTTCCAGTATCTCCGGTATGCGCTTGGCGATGACATCTACCCTTTTCGGAATAATTATGCCGAACTCAGAAAGTAGCCCCCTAATCTGGTTGCCTTGTGCCGTTCGTGCCTTGACGAAACCCTGCCTCGCCCGATGCACTGAAAGGATGGCTTCTTGCTCGACATTTTTTATCGGCACAAAGCGCATCGTGGGGCGACCCATGGCTTCGCAAATCGCTTCTGCATTCGCTACGTCATTCTTGTTTGTCTTCACATACGGTTTCACGAACCGCGGCACCATCAACTTGGCCGTGTACCCATACTCGCCAAGCTTCCTCGTCCAGTGATGCGCACTGCCACAGTGCTTCCATGCCTATCAAACAGGGTTCCAGATTCGCAAAAAATTTCCCCTATCTTTCCGTTTCAACGGTTTCCGCAGCACAGTGTTGCCCTGCTCATCCACGCCATGAAACTGAAATACTTCCTTTGCCAAGTCGATGCCAATTGTCATGATTTTCATTTCAGACACTCCTCTCTGTATAGTGGTCATTACTGCAACCGCTACTTTGGCACTCTGATGCCGTATCGGAAAGTGGGCGTCCATACCATTAAAGCCGGGGGCTTATTGGGTGAGCGCCTCAAAGGCGCCATTAAACCGTGAACCGCCCAAGGCGGTTGATCATACTCCGAGCTTCATCTGGTCATAGCACTCATCTTCCGACTCTTGGTTCTTGATGTAGGCTCTTACCATCGCCTCATCAAGCCCAAATGTCGAAACAAAGTAGCCACTCGCCCAGAAATTTTCGCCTGTAAAATTTCTTTCACGGCCACCAAACTTACGAGCCACCTGAATGGCACTCTTGCCTTTGATAAACCCCACCATGTTCGACACCGCATACTTCGGTGGAATACTCAGACACATATGGACATGATCACCCATCAGGTGACCCTCAACAATCGTACACTTTTTGTGTTTTGCCAGCTCATGGAATATCTCTCCAAAATGCCGCTTCAACACTCCAAAAATACGCTTCTTTCGTCGTTTGGGGATAAACACCACATGGTATTTACAATCCCAACGCGTATGACTCAGACTTTGATACTCTTTCATTGTGAACCTCGTTCTCTTGGCAGAGACCCCAGATTCACAATGACCGCCGTATAGGTCAAACCTAGGTGAGTCCCCCGGCAGAGCCGGGGGTTTACCTCACTTAATTAATGTTCAACATCCAGCCCTTTTGTCACAAAAATGTAATCGCTGTGTAACCTTCATTGGTTCTAATCTGCGCTCACTTTCCAGCAAAGAATGATGTATATGGCAGAGAGAATCTTGGTTGTTGAGGATGAAGCTGCAATCCGCGAGATGTTGTCAATGACATTGACCCGTGCCGGCTTCGAAATAATGGTCGTCGGCAGTGTGTCGCAGGCGCGTGGACTGATCATGGACCGGCGTCCCAATCTAATTCTTCTCGACTGGATGCTGCCGGATACCAGCGGGCTGGAGTATGCACGCATCCTCAAGAAGGATGCCATGACCCGTGAGATACCGATCATCATGGTCACTGCACGTGGCGATGAGGGCGACAGGGTGAAGGGGCTGGAGGTGGGCGCGGATGATTACGTCATCAAACCGTTCTCATCCAAGGAGCTGGTGGCCCGCATCAAGACAGTATTGCGCCGTGGCGCACCGCCAGGTGACAACCATATCATTCAGGTAGATGGTATGCGTGTCGATCTCGCCGGACATCGTGCAATGATCAACAACACAATTCTCGATCTCGGCCCCACCGAGTTCCGCCTGCTACACTTCTTCATCACCCATCCCGACCGTGTTTATAGCCGTAGCCAACTGCTTGATCAGATCTGGGGTGGGTCGATCTGCATTGGAGAGCGCGCGGTAGATGTTCACATTAGGCGGCTGCGTCAGGCGCTCGCTACGCACAACCATGATCAGTATGTGCAGACGGTGCGCGGCACGGGGTATCGCTTCTCAATGCTGGTCTGATCTCTGCTGTGAAATCGTGGGGATAATCGTGGGGCGGCCATCAACCGCCCCTCTTTGTTTTTACAGACTCTCGCCCGCTTCAGGCATCTCTTTCAGTTTGGCTGCTGGCAGATAACCGGAGACAACCTCGCCATTATCCAGAATGATGGTTGGCGTACCGGTAAGAGCAATCTGATCCGCCAGTTCGATGTTTCTGGCAATCGGGTTGGCGCAGCTCTTTTTAGCCACATCCTTTCCAAGCTTAACCTCAGTCAGAGCCTTGTGTCGGTCATCTGCACACCAGACCGACTCAGCCTTGGCGGCAGATTCTGAATCGACCCCGTCACGGGGGAAGAGCATATAACGAACCTCGATCCCATAACCATTCAGCTCTTCTATCTCCTGATGCAGCTTGCGGCAGTACCCGCAGTCCACATCGGTAAACACGGTCACATGGTGTTTCACCTCTTTGGGAGTGAACATAATCATGCTGTTCTGATCCAGCGATTCCACCAGCAGACGCCGTGCGGCGGAGCGGCTCTCCTCAGTCAGATTTTTCTTCTGGGCAAGATCAAACACCTCCCCCCGGATCAGAAACAGACCATCAGCAGAGGCGTAATAGATCTCAGTGCCGTACTTCACCTCATAAATCCCGGCGATGGGGGTCTGGACAATTTGTTCAGGCTGCATAGCAGGAATCGCCTTTTGCCCAGCCACTTCTTCATCACGCCGCCCTACTCCTAACATAAGTTACTAACTAAGCACTTGCAAAGGATACCGAAGATTCTTGAAAAAATGATTTTATTAACGATTTATCATTTTTTATTCTTTGCAGGTCATTGGTTACCCGCTGCTTAAGCGATTCACCTTCCTTCAGCGGTTTCTTCGATGTTCCCATGTGACGCATTTGGTTCCAAACCAATTCATCTGAATTAATATCGGGCGCATAGGGCGGTAAAAGGTAAATGCTCAGCTTGCCTTCAAGCCCGGCAACGTACTCTTTCACTTTATTGGATTTATGCACGGGATGGCCGTCCATAATGGCGAACACGGGCTTTTTTCTGTTCTTCATGAAAGCGCTTAAACATTCTATAAATTTGTCTGCATTAAATCGCCCAGAATAGACGTGATACCAAAAATCACCTTTATTGGACAGCGCGGATATCGCATTAATGGATTGCCTTTGGCCGCTCGTTTTAACAATCGGCGTTTGACCTTTGAGTCCCCAGGTTCGCTGTAGCGGATCGTCTGAACGAATCCCTGCTTCATCTAACCAAAATATCTCTGCCCCCTGTTTTTGAGCCTCTTTCTGAATCTTTGGATACTCTTTTTCTTTCCACTCTTTAACAGCTTCTTCGTCTCTTTCGTAGGCGCGCCGTAATGGCTTTTGGGGCGTCAAGCCTAAACGATATAGTAGATTGCCCACTGCCGTTACGCTTAACTCAATAGCAAATCTATCTGCGATAAGGTCGGCGACGATTTGACGTGTCCACAAACCAAAATCAAATCCGTATTGCCGTGGGTCACCATTGATTATCCAGCGCTTTACCTCTTGTGCTTCAAGTTCCGACAATGCTCTATTACGCCCCGTGCGTGGAATCGGGGCTAGCGCATCAAGGCCTTTCTCTCTGGCAATGCGCAGCCATTTGTAAATGGTTTTATCACCTAATCCGTAGCTGCGACCAACATCAGCTGCCGATTCTCCCGTGAATACGCGCTGGATCGCGAGTCTTCTCAGTAGCGATTGTTCGTCTGTCGATAATTTGCGTGCATCGTATTTCATGGGCCGCATTATCGTACAAAAATAACCTGCGTGGCATTCCTTATTTGTTTCTTGTTAGCATGTGAATTAAAAAAATTAAACCGGCTAGAATGCTACTTTAGATTGATTACAAAGTAGTGACGCCAATAGGCATATTTTTTGCCAAATCCTCCAGCGTGAATGACAAAATGACCATAACTGTTGGCACCTAGTGAAGGCGAGTGTCTACTTATGTTAAGGGTGGTCAGATACCTACCCACAACCACAATCGTATCAGCACACGTACAGACTCAACGGGTAGGTGTCTGACAAGACTTAACAACAGCTGTCTGTAGTGGTCAAGTAATTTTGGACACCTCGATAGATTGTTTTGCTGAAAACTGTTTCTCGTAGACTATCGGTGCTAAATTTCCCAATGCGGAATGGCGTCGTGTGCAGTTGTAAAATCCCACGATGTATTCTGTCACGTCCTTATTGGCTTCCATCTGATTCGCGTATTCCCGTTGCCATACCCGCTCCATCTTCAAGTTCAAAAAGAAGCGCTCCATCACTGCGTTATCCCAGCAATTACCTTTGCGGCTCATGCTGCAAATGATGCCGTGTTGCTTAAGCAAGACCTGGTATTCATGGCTGGCGTACTGGCTGCCTCGATCCGAATGCAGCATCAGCCCAGCCGTCGGCTGCCGCTGCCCAATCGCCTTCTGTAACGCCTGGCAGACCAACGCTGCTGGCAGGGTGGGACTCATCGCCCAGCCGATGATCTTGCGTGAATGTAAATCCATCACCGCCGCCAAATACAGCCAGCCCGTTCTGGTGCGGATGTAAGTAATATCAGACGTCCACGCTTGATTCGACTTCGCGGGATTGAACTGGCGATTGAGCAGGTTCTCCGCCACCGGCAAGTCGTGCTTGCTGCAGGGCTCCCTCATTAAAATTTAGCCCTAAGAACGGTATCCATAAAGCCGTAGTCCCAGCCGGCGAGCTTTCTCATCCTCTTCAAGCTCACTCGTGGATGATCCTTCTTCACCAAACGCAACAGATTCAGCACCGCCTTTTTGATGATGGCGACATTCGTCGGGGCATTTCCTTTTCGAATCCGGCTGTGGTCATCGCCAAAGCAGACATCCAGTACCCAATGCAGTTTGTTTTCGATGCCCCAATGCTGGCGCACGGCATTAAGTGCAGTTTCGGGGTGCGCTGGGAGGCTGCTGATGTAGTAGCGATTCTCGACGGAGACCTGGCCTTTTATGTCTCGCGTCCCTTCAATTTCAATCACGCTACGCAGGTGGCTCCAGTGGGGATGGCGTTCCTTTAGCCACTGAGTATCTGCGGTGATGGTGCATTTGCGTCTCTCGATACGGCCATGGCCTTTATCCAGCTCTTCGCTTGTCGCAAATACGATGGCACCGGGCCTCTCTTCGAACAGTGGACGGACGTCGTCGTTTAAACTTCCTTGATTGCCCTTTAGGCCAATGACATAGTCCGCTTTACGTTCGACAATCTTGTCCACGACTTTGGTTTGGCAGCCCATGGCGTCAAGCGTAATGATTGCGCCGGTAATGTCTAGAA
>JANOSY010000046.1:0-57462 GCA_031416075.1 Tenderia sp. (SeqCode)
AGTCCGTCCAGATGGCATGAAATGCCTGAGAGTGGACGAAAACCTTGGGAATTTTTCGCTAAATATCGTTATTTTTGGCTGTTTTTAGAAAAATCACCGGCATGTGGAGGTTGCGGAGTTTGATTTTCAACGGCCTGCTAAAAGCCACGTTGGTCAATACGGTGTAAAAGCCTTTACCATCACAACTCATCACCCAACACAATATTTTCCACTTACCCTAAAACCCGGCTTGACTAGAACACCAATGCGCATCTATTATTCGAAATATGTCGAATTATGAAACCAACAACCTCTCCGCCATGTTCAAAGCACTGAGCAACCCACACCGGCTGGCCCTGTTTCACCGGCTGATGAGTTGCTGTGCCCCTGGCACACGCTGCGGATTGGAGGAGACATCACGGGTCTGTGTGGGGGCGCTGGGGGATGGACTGGAGATTGCCCCATCCACCCTCTCCCACCATCTGAAGGAGTTGCACCGTGCCGGGCTGATCCAGATGGAGCGGCGTGGCAAGTTTGTGGAGTGCTGGCTGGAGCCAAGTGTATTGGCTGAGTTGAGCGCCTTTTTTAAATCTGACAGTAATTTAAGGAGTAATGACCATGAGCAGCTGCTGCCCACCCAAAACAGACAAGATTGACCCAAGCCAACACGACAGCCATCGCCAAGGCGTGCGTGGTGCCTACGCCAAGGTCGCCAACGCCAGCAATAACAGTGAGAGCACCGGAATCGAGGGCAGCTGTTGTGGGGTATCTGACGATAGTGCCATCAATACCCTGATCTCCACCCGCCTCGGCTATAGCCATGAAGATCTGGCTAAGGCACCCAGTGGTGCTGACATGGGGCTGGGATGTGGTAATCCACGTGCCATAGCCTCATTACGGACAGGTGAAGTGGTGGTTGATTTAGGCTCCGGCGGCGGCTTTGACTGCTTTCTCGCCGCCCATGAGGTAGGTGAAACCGGACATATCATCGGGATTGATATGACCCCAGACATGGTAAGCAAGGCGCGCAATAATGCCGCCAAGGGCAGTTTTAGTAACGTTGAGTTTCGTCTGGGCGAGATTGAACATCTGCCACTTGCCGATAACAGCGTTGATGTCATTATCTCCAACTGTGTGATCAACCTCTCCCCTAACAAGGAGCAGGTATTTAAGGAGGCGTTCCGGGTACTCAAAAAAGGGGCGCGACTTGCCATTGCCGATGTGGTGGCTACGGTTGAACTGCCAGAAGCTATGCGTAATGACCCAGCCCTGATTGCGGGCTGTATGGGCAACGCCTCGTTAATCACTGATCTGGAGGCGATGATCAAGGCCGCCGGTTTCAGCCATGTACGTATCGAACCCAAGGATGAGTCGAAGGATTTCATTCGTGATTGGGCACCAGACCATAATGTGACTGACTATGTGGTCTCAGCCACTATTGAAGCGTTTAAACCCAGCACCCCCAGCAGCGGCTGCTGTTAACAAAACCTCTGTTCGTGGTGAGTGTATCTAGCCACGAACAGGGGTACACTGCTTGCGAATACCCATATATATAGTATCCGCAGTCATTCCCCTCTCCACTCACCCACTCGCTGCAAAAAGGGCGAATACTCCACAGCCCCTTGCCAGCGTAACGGGGCTACGGCTGTTACATATTTTATCTGGTTGATTTTGAACATCACCAGCCGCTCTGCACCCGCAAAACTATCAACCATCATCCCCCGCTCGATAATCGTCACCTCCGTTGCAAGATAGAGCAGATCGCCCGTTTCAAAATCGATAAACAGCAGCCCGGCATAGGGATTTAACACTAGGTTTCCCAGGGTATTAAAAAAGTGGTTGCCACTAAAGTCGGGGACAAACAGACGCCCCTCCTCTATCCGTACAAACCCTGGTTTGCCACCCCGGTGTGATACATCCACACCTTGGGCTGCCGTCCCCTGTTGGTGGGCATGGGGGTGGGCGGAGGCGATAAAAAAGGTGTCTGCACGGCTGATCATCTGCGCCATCCTGGCGTTCAGCACACTCGTATCAGTACACGCAATCACCTCAGTGCGCGGCCAATACTCCGCCTGCCGTGCCTGAATATATTTAGGGCAGTTACCAAAACTCTGATCTACCGCCACCTCAATACCACTGCTGCTGACCGTTATTACCCGTCCATTCATACGGTTGCGCCGCCGTGTATGTTGCTCAATACCCAGTACGGCAATGGCGGCCCCAGCCACCAGAGTCTGTCCCAACGGGTCCAGTGCCGTGGGCAGTGCGGCTATGGATAGCCGGTGTGGTGTGGGGGCCGTAATGAAGCCCGGCGGATTGCAGAGCAGTGACGCCCACGGCTGCCCCGTACGGTCCACCCCACCCACCACCACAAACGGGAGCTGGGCAAAAAAGCGCCGGTGCTGCGCTTGCATATGGTCACGGATCAGCTGGCTGCCCAGCGCTGCCAGCCGTACCTCTGCGGCAACGGAGGTCTGCATCTGCTGCTCACCTTCGTGAAATACCGCCTCGCTACCCGCGCTGCCCATATCAACCCACTTTTGATTGTTTCATCGCCACAAAACCGGGCAACGCCTCTATACCCTGCAACCAGCGTTGAATATTCGGGTAACCCTCCAGCGAAATGTTGCCCTCCGGGGCGTGGGCGGTATAGCTATAGAGGGCGATGTCGGCAATGGTTGGCGTACTGCCCGTCAGGTATGTACGCTCTTTCAGTTCACTCTCCATAATGGTAAACAGGTCATGGGCACTGACCACTGCCTCTTCTGTCGAGGCGGGGACTTTAAACAGCGTGATATAGCGCGCCCTGGCCGGACCATAAGCAAGCTCACCTGCCGCCACCGATAACCAACGCTGTACCGCCGCCGCTGCCGCCGGTGCCAGTGGCAACCAGACGCCGTCACCATATTTGGCAGCTAAATAGACCAGAATGGCGTTGGAGTCCGACACCACGGTCTCGCCATCCTCAATCACGGGCACCTGACCAAAGGGGTTCATGGCAAGAAACGCTGGCTTTTTGTGGGCACCATTAGCCAAGTCCACATCCACTAACAGATAGTTCAATTTAAGCAGGGATAACATCAGCTCCACACGGTGGCTGTGGCCTGAAAGGCTAAACCGGTGTAGCCGAATAGGTTGGCCGGGCTGGTGGGTAGTCATGACGATGGTGCTCCTTTAAGATAGTGGTTGGGTAGTGGCCCCCATTATTGGCAGTTCTCCATAAACAATAAATGCCCTAATATGAACAACACTCTTCCGTTTTATGGAGCAATTGTAGATGGATAGACTCAAGGCGATGCAGGCGGTGGTACACATTGCCGACCAAGGCAGCCTGACCGCAGCAGCAGCCACCATGAACACCTCGTTACCCTCCATGGTCCGCACCCTGGCAGCACTGGAGTCACACCTGGGGGTGCGGCTCTTCAACCGCACCACCCGCAGCATCTCACTGACGGATGAGGGGCGCAGTTACATCGAAAACTGTCGTTCACTGCTCGCCACACTCCAGGAGGTTGAAGCTGGCTTGAGTAGTGATGCGGTGGAGCCGAGCGGACTGCTGACACTCACCGCCCCGGTTCAATTTGGCCAGATGTACATTGCGCCTGCTGTCACTGGTTTTGTACAGCGCTACAACAAGGTGCGCATCAATCTGGTTTTGCTGGATCGTGTAGTCAACTTAGTAGAAGAGAATATTGATGTTGGCATTCGTATCGGCGCGCTGGAGGACTCTTCACTGATTGCCCAACCCCTGGGCAGTGTCTGCCGCATGGTGGTTGCCAGCCCCGATTATCTGGCCCGCCACGGTGAGCCGCAACACCCTAAAGAGCTGCTTCAGGCCAACTGTATCCGTTTTTCCGGAGGCACCGGGCCGTGGTGGACCTTCCATGAAAACGGCAAACCGTTCAACGTACCGGTGATCGGCAATCTTGAATTCAATCAAGTGGCACCAACGGTTGACGCCTGTCTGGCCGGACTGGGATTTGGCATGTTCATCTCCTACCAGGTAGAGCAACAGATCAAACAGAATCGGCTACAGGTGGTGCTCGAATCGTTTCAGCTACCGCCCCGGCCGATCAATCTGATCTACCCCTCTGGACGGCTACTGCCCGCCAGAACCAAACTATTTATTAAATGGATAAAAAATGAGATAAGCGCACGACTGTAGTGGCATAGTTAATTTGACCTGTCAGTTACTTCATAAAACCGGTAACTGTCAGATCAAATCGCGACGATTACAGCTCTGGGCTAACCGCGTCAGCCGTTGATACTAAGTTTGTTCAAGCGGTAGTGCAGCTGGCGACTGGTCATGCCTAACACCCGCGCAGCAGCAGTTTTATTGCCGCGAGATTGATGCAGCGCATAGATAATGGCATCACGTTCATCAGACCGCACCTTGGTATAGGGGCGCATGGTGAAATCAACATTCGCGGGCAACTCCACCTCAGTGGTGGGTTTAGCGGGGATAGTTTCATCGATCTCAATCCCAGACTCATCCGTCAGGGTGGCACTGATCATATCGTTGCTAACCACTTCGGCATCACTCATCACCACCAGCCGTTCAATTACGTTTTCCAGCTGCCGTACATTGCCTGGCCATTCGTACTGTTTCAACTGTTCTAGTGCGCGGTTGTTCAACACCACGTTACGTTTGTGCAGTTGATTGCAACGGTTAAGAAAATAGAGCGCCAGCAGTTCGATATCATCCTTGCGCTGGCGCAGCGGTGGCAACTGAATGCGGATGACGTTTAAACGGTAGAAGAGGTCAAGGCGAAAATTACCGCTGTTAACCCCCTCCTCCAGCCGTTTATTGGTGGCGGTGATGATCCGTACATCAACACTGATCTCGCGGCTGCCACCAACCCTCTGCAAGGTCTTCTCCTGCAAAACACGCAACAGTTTTGCTTGCAGATCAAATGGCATGTCGCCGATCTCATCAAGAAACAGTGTGCCGCCCGTGGCCATCTCAAACTTACCTGCACGGCTGGCCGTTGCGCCAGTAAAGGCACCCTTCTCATGACCAAACAGTTCGCTCTCCAGCAGGTTGGCGGGGATGGCGGCACTGTTAATACAGACAAACGGTTTGTCGCGGCGGTTGCTGGCGAGGTGGATCATCCGGGCAAAACGCTCTTTGCCGGTGCCCGACTCGCCGACCAGCATGACGGTTACTTCCGATACGGCGGCCTTGCGCGCCTGCTCGATAGACTGACGTAACGTGGCGCTTTTACCAATAATGCCGTGTACCGCCGTTGTCTCCTGCTGGCGATCTTTCAGCGCCCTATTCTCCTGCTTCAGGCGGCGGGTCTTCTGATCGACCAGGTCACGGATATGCAGCGCCTGTCCCACCAGGGTGGCCATGATCTGTACAATAAAAAGATCGCTGTCAAAATGACACTGCAACTCTTCCATCCGATGGACCGCCATCACCCCCACCGGCACATCGTCACGCATAATGGGCACCGCCATATAAGCGACCGTCATGTCCTTTATAGGGCTAGCAGTAAACACCCGTGCCACATAGGTAGGCTCTTTGCTGATGTCGGGGATCAGGGCGATCTCGCCCGTCGACATTACCCGTCCTGTTACCCCCTCCCCCAGTGCATACAGTCCACGCCCTATCTCATCCTCACTCAGACCATGGCTGTGGGCAATACGCAGCACACCATCGCTCAAATCGGGCAGAACAACCCGACCCTTTGTTAAACCAAGCCTGGTTGATAGTAGTGCCAGGATTCCTTCAATGGACTCACTCGGATTGAGTGTCCGCCCAATCAATCTTGAGGCATCCAAAATCACCTCAGCAATCTGAGGTGATAAGGTTGGACAGTGTGTCGGTATCATAGCGCTGCTCCCAAAGAGGTTGCCAAATCCACATCAACCACAGTGAACTGCGTAGGACAATAGTAGCGCAGACGTTTTACGGTTTAATGACAAACAACCATCTATCTCTGCATATCACCCCTACACAACAGCTCCATGCATAGAAGGTTCCACCCTTTCACGAAGGGCAATCTCCTTGATATTTAAATCAAAATCAAGCATTACAGTTGATTTAACAGTACATTGGTGGGATAACTTTGGTGCAACAGCACTGTTAATGCACCAAGGTAGCCGACAACAAAGGGGGATTTACGAAATCCCCGGAAGGCTTTAACAACAGCAGAGCCTCCGGGGATGGGTCGGGCAACAACGTTAGCGATGTGCATGCAGTGCCATCCGTGTTCTGGCTGGCATATGCAGTTTCAGCTGATCAAGCAGAGAGTAGACAGGGTCCCAGGCGATGGTGGCAGTGATCAGCGGGTAGATTGCCAACAGCGCTAGCCAGGGGGCCGCAATAGCCGGGGTAAAGGCGGCGGCCACAAGCAGACTGCCAACAGCAACACGGAGAGTGCGTGCCAGTGGTTTTAGATTGTCAGATGGTGAGCTAAACATGATTTAATCCTCATCTATTCGGTTAAGGGAAGCAGAGTTTTTCACATCCGCACCCTAACCAATGCAGAGGCCGTGCCATCATCTACAACATGGCTTTTAACCGTTTAAAATCAATTGATTACCAAAAAAACAGTGGCAGTCACAGTCATGCAGTGACAATGTCAAAACAATAACAATGTCGACAATGTCCACATTGTCAGCACCAATTCTAGTAATTTTGAATAGATCAATAAAAAACTGGGCCACCCGCTAACACCATTAGATGATATATATCTCCCCCCACCCTATTATGGACAACCACTAACCCGCGGTGAATATGGATTGTGAATAAGATAAACAGACCTCAGGCCCGTAAAGTCGAGCTAGGTGAACTGGCCGAACAGCTGCTCACCGATGGATTGATTAATCAGGATCAACATGAAAACCTGAAACTGAAGGCCCGCTTTCGCGACGTTGGCCAGCTCCACCCCCTGCTGCTAATTGCCGACCAGGGGTTAAAATCGGCGCTGCCACCACACAAAGTACTGAATCAAGAGTTTCTGACCGAGTGGCTGGCGCAAAAGGCCGACATGCCCTACTACCGCGTCGATCCATTAAAGATCGATGCCGCCGCCGTGACCACCGTGGTCTCCCACTCCTATGCTGAGCGCAACAAACTACTGCCCGTAGAGAACAGCACCAGCTACGTCGTCATTGCCACCGCCGAACCTTACGACACCCAGTGGGTGGCGGAGCTGTCACGCATACTGAATAAAGATATCCGGGTCGTGGTGACCAACCCGGCAGAGATCAACCGCTATCTGGTGGAGTTTTACAGCGTCTCCCGCTCGGTGCTTGGGGCCGCAGACCAGCGCGGCAGCGCGATGGGGGATATCTCCAACCTTGAACAGCTGCTGGAGCTGGGCAAAAAGGGCAGCCTCGATGCCAACGATCAACACGTCGTCAGCATCGTCGACTGGCTGCTGCAATACGCCTTTGAACAGCGCGCCAGCGACATTCACATCGAACCGCGCCGCGACAAGGGCAACATCCGTTTCCGTATCGACGGCATGTTACATCTGGTCTACCAGCTGCCCGCCACCATCCTCTCTGCCGTCATCAGCCGCCTGAAGATTTTGGGCCGTATGGATCTGGCAGAGAAACGTCGCCCCCTCGATGGCCGGTTAAAGACCCGCTCACCCAGCGGTGATGAGGTGGAGCTACGCCTCTCCACCCTACCCACCGCCTTTGGCGAAAAGATGGTGCTACGTATCTTCAACCCTGATGTACTGGTGAAAAACTTCGCCGCCCTCGGTTTTAACAAAACAGAAGAGAGCCAGTGGCAACAGATGATCCAGCAGCCCAACGGCATCATCCTGGTCACCGGCCCCACCGGTTCGGGCAAAACCACCACCCTCTACTCCACCCTCAAACAGCTGGCCAAACCTGAACTGAACCTCTGCACCATTGAGGATCCCATAGAGATGGTGGTGCCGGAATTTAACCAGATGCAGGTGCAGCACAACATCGATCTCGACTTTGCCAGCGGTGTGCGGGCGCTGTTGCGGCAGGATCCGGACATCATCATGGTCGGCGAGATTCGTGACATGGAGACGGCTGAGATGGCGATCCAGGCGGCACAGACCGGCCATCTGGTCATCTCCACCCTGCATACCAACGACGCCGTCTCCGCCATCACTCGTCTGCTCGACATCGGCGTACCACGTTACATGATCAGCGCATCACTGCTGGGTGTGGTGGCGCAACGGCTGGTGCGCAACCTCTGCCCCCACTGCAAACAGCCGGTCACCACCGATGCCGAACTCTGGAATAACCTAAGCCGCCCCTGGAAAGGGCCCATGCCTGAGCAAGTCATGGGGCCAGTCGGCTGCGCCGAGTGCCGCAACACCGGCTATGCAGGGCGTAGCGGTATCTACGAGATGTTACTGATGTCAGGCAAGATCAAACGACTGGTCCACACCAGCGATGGCGACGTTGCCGCCATCCGCCTGCAGGCGCAAAAAGAGGGGATGCGGCCATTGCGGATCAACGGCATTCAAAAAGTGGCCAACGGCACCACCTCACTAGCCGAGGTGGCGCGGGTCTCACCCCTGAGTGATGATGAGTAGCCTGAGCGCTATTTGTCACTACCGGAAGGTGTGAGTTGTGGTGGCGACTTTTCAGCAGCGGGCACCACAGCGCCCCCTTTAAATAGCGCAACCACTTTGGCAAACAGCAGTTTAATACCACGCCAAAGTTTGGGTAACAGCCAGACCATTACCGCCACCATCACCACCAGCGCCAGCAGGAACAACACGGGGTAGTGCAGCGCTGTCCACAATCCCAACACCACGGCAACATCTTCAGTGATGGAGGCGATCCAGTTGCTGACCGGCTCTGGCGAGGCGTTGATCAAGACCCGGCTACCGGCCTTGGTGGCGTGGCTGGCGGATGAGAGCGTACCGCCAATCAACAGCGCCGCCAGCTCCGCCCCCTGCCCCAGATCACCCACAGCGCCCGCCGCCAGCAGCGCCCCGGCGGGGATGCGAATAAAGGTGTGCAGCGTATCCCAGAGCGTATCAACCCCAGGAATCTTATCGGCAAAAAACTCCACACAATACATCACCGCTGCTGCCGTCATCACCAGCGGATCAGTACAGATCTGCAACCCCTCCGGCAGCGCGATGCTGCCACTACTGCCCAGCCAGCCAACTACAAAAATGGCGGCGTAGAGGTTGATACCACTGGCCCAGGCAACCCCCATGCTGAGGGCGATAATCTCAACAACACCCATTAACGATACCTCGGTTAAGATGAGGAGCAGCGGATCAGGGTAGCACCCTGACCATTACCACAATGTAAAAGAGTGTTTGTCATCTCCGCCATTCCAACATCAGGCCAATCCCACACAACGCTGCCGCACCCGTTCAAACAGGCAGACTGCTACTGCCGCCGCCACATTCAGTGACTCAACCTTACCGGGCATAGGAATACGGATATTACGGGTAGCACAGGCGGCCAGCGTATCGCTCAACCCAGCCCCCTCATTGCCAAACAGAAACGCCATCGGTCCACGCAGATCGAGGTCATAAAGCGCCTCTTCAGCATCCAGCCGCGTGGCAACCACCATCGCCATCTGAGCGGCACGCGCCAACAGATCCTGCTGTTCGTAAATCGCCACCACAAAGTGCGCCCCCATCGCCACCCGCAACACCTTGGGCGACCACGCCTCGGCACACCCCTTGGAGAGATAGATTGCATCTACACCTGCCGCTGCCGCCGTACGCAAAATAGCGCCGATGTTGCCGGGATCCTGAATATTCTCCAGCAACACCGCACACTCGGGCGTGCGCTCGTCTGGCTGGGGGATGGTATAGAGCGCCAAAATGCCCACCGGCGTTTCAACGGGGGAGAGTTCATCAAACAGCACTGCACCCAGTTCAATAACAGGCGCAGTCGGGAACCATTCAACGCAGCGCTGAATCTCGGCATCAGCACCACTGCCCTGCCGCACAATCAACAACTCAACGGCACCATTCACATCGGCCAGCGCCTGTAACAGATGCACACCATCCAGTAGTGTCTGGCCACATTTGCGCCGCTCGCGGGCATTGCTCGCCAGTTTCTTCAACTGTTTGTACTGGGGATTATCGGCGGAGGTGATCTGTTTCATGTTTGGCAATGACCAATTCGATGTAGGGTGGGGTAGGAATGTTTTTTATTCCGTAACCCACCAAGCGTGCCGACAGGCACACCTTTAAAAATATTTAGTATTGCTTCGCAAGGCTTGGTGGGCACAAAAAAGCGTGTCCACCCTACATTTATTGCACTCTGCTTACCATACTCAACGCCAGCGCCTCTGCCACCTCAATACCATCCACCGCCGCAGAGAGAATGCCACCGGCATAGCCTGCCCCTTCACCGGCAGGATAGAGTCCCTTGGTATTGATGCTCTGATAGTCATCACGATTACGTTTGATACGCAGCGGTGACGAGGTGCGTGTCTCCACCCCGGTCAACACTGCGTCATGCATGGCAAACCCTTTTATCTGTCGATCAAAGGCGGGCAGCGCTTCACGGATTGCTTCAATGGCGTAGTCGGGCAATACTGAACTTAGGTCGGTCAGATGGACACCCGGTGTATACGAGGGCTGCACACTGCCCAACGCTGTAGATGGTTTGTCTTTGATAAAGTCGCCCACCAATTGCCCAGGTGCTTCGTAATTACTGCCACCCAAGACAAAGGCACGGGACTCCAGATCGCGTTGCAGTTCTATACCCGCCAACGGATGATCACTGGGGAAATCCTCCGGTGTGATGCCCACCACAATGCCACTGTTGGCATTGCGTTCATTGCGTGAATATTGGCTCATGCCGTTAGTGACGACGCGTCCCTCTTCTGAGGTGGCCGCCACCACCGTGCCGCCAGGACACATACAAAAGCTATAAACACTCCGGCCATTTTTGCAGTGGTGCACCAGCTTATAGTCCGCCGCGCCCAGATCGGGATGACCGGCAAACGTGCCATAACGGCACTGATCGATCAGCGCTTGTGGGTGTTCAATGCGAAAACCGATCGAGAAGGGTTTGGCCTCAACATAAACGCCGCGCTCATAAAGCATCTGAAAGGTATCGCGGGCGCTGTGGCCAATCGCCAGCACCACATGGTCGGTCTCGATCCGTTCGCCACTGGCCAACACCACGCCACACACCTGTTTTTGATCGTGGCCATCGTCAATGTCGATATCCGTCACACGGCTCTCAAAACGGAACTCACCACCGAGACTGACAATCTCCTCGCGCATTTTTTCCAACATGCCCACCAGACGAAAGGTACCGACATGGGGTTTACTGATGTGCAGGATCTCCTCCGGTGCACCCGCCTTCACAAACTCACGCAATACCTTCACACCTAAGTGGCGTGGGTCTTTGATCTGGGTATGCAGCTTGCCGTCAGAAAAGGTCCCTGCCCCGCCCTCGCCAAATTGCACATTCGATTCGGGATCAAGTTTGTGGTTACGCCACAGCCCCCAGGTATCCTTGGTGCGCTGCCGCACCTCTTTGCCACGTTCCAGGATCAGTGGTTTGAACCCCATCTGCGCCAGAATCAGCGCCGCCATAAAACCACATGGACCACTACCGATGATCACCGGGCGGGACTTAAGATCGCTCGGGGCATGGGTCACAAACGTGTATTCGGTCTCGGGCGTCGGTTTGATATGGCTGTCACCGCTAAATTGCTGCAACAGCTGCACCTCATCCGCCACCTCCACATCGAGTGAATAGACAAACAGAATCGCACTGCGCTTGCGGGCATCAAAACCACGCCTGGCTACCGTGAAGCCATGCAATACCTCGGGGCTGATCTGCAAGCGGTCAATAACCGCCTCCCGCAGTGCATCGGGCGAGTGGTCAAGCGGCAGTTTGATCTCTGTCAGTCGTAACATCGAAGGTTCCGTAGGGGGGGCACAAGGGCAAAAAGGGGGACCATTTTACCCTGTCAGGGGAATTAATGCCCCACTCCCTTTCAGCAGTAGAAAAACAACCATACATACGTTTAGTATGGTGACAACCGGCCCAATACCCACAACTCGTGCCCATGCACACATTTGAAATCAGGTGACCAATGGCTCTTGAGACCTTCCGAACCGCCACCCCCGCAGATGCCGCTGCCATTACCCAACTGGTTAACAGCGCCTACCGTCCACGGGCTGAATCTTGTGGTTGGACCCACGAGGCCCATCTGATAGAGGGTAATCGCATCGAGCCAGCACAGGTCACTGCACTGATCGAGGCACCCTGCTCCACTATATTATTGGGGTTGATTCAATCCGCCGCTGTTGCCTGCATCCACATCAAACAGGAGCAGGCCATCAGCCACATCGGCATGTTTGCCGTCGCCCCCCACCTTCAAGGCATAGGGGTTGGCAGCGCACTCTTAACAGCAGCAGAAAACCACGCCATCAGACATTTTAATGCCCAGCAACTATGTATGTCCGTGATCAGTGCACGAGAAGATCTAATCGCCTTCTACAATCGCCGTGGTTACAAACAGTGCGGCGAACGACTGGACTACCCTCTGACGGCGCTGGCGGGCAGACCCAAAACCGACGATCTCACCATCGAAATTCTGAAAAAGGGCATCGCGTAACAGCACTGGGCAGCCACCCAGTGCTATCAAACACCTTTACACCGGGTGTGCAACACCCTTGTTTCTCATACGGCTACCCAACAGACCCGCCACCCCCATCGAAAGCAACAACACTGTGGTTGGCTCCGGCACAGAGTTAATAGAAAGCTGCCCTCGAATCTCGCCCCCAGGAAACTGACTGCTGTGAATATTCACATACCAGTTTCCTGCCAACAGGTCTGCGGCCTGTAACATCGTGATTGTTGTGGATGAGCTGACCATGCCACTCATCGATCCCGCCACCGAAGGGATCGTCACCGCTACCGGTCCATTAAATCCTAACGGCGCAACATGAAAGTGGGCCGCTGTTGCTGGAGCCAGCAAATCACTCCAGCTCAACGTCCAGGTCAAACCACCCGAAACATCATCGTAAGTCCCGACTATGCTTCCCATCCCTGTCGTTGCAATAGGCACTGTTCCCTGCAAACCATCCAGGGTCGCCGAATAACTAATAACGCTCGCCTCCGTCACACCCACCATACTCAACATCAACATGCCCGATGCCAACCCTGCCAATCGTTTGTTATTCATTTTAACTCCTCCACTTTTCCCATTTTGACTCGAGTAAAACCACACTCCCCTACTGTATTAACCGACACACAACCAAGCCAAGCCGGACCATACTCGTACACTATGAAATAAATAACAACACCGGTAAAACTCATGTTTAATGCATCAATGCCGACCACATGCAATGCAGAATAAACCGCCTTCATCGTCAAACGTGGGAGAGGTGCGCCACCAATAACCATGTTAAAAAAGTGTTAGAATGGCCTGTCGCAACAAACTCATTTTGCTTTTCCCTGCCAAAACAGCTAGTTAAACACCATCATGAAAAACGCCCCGCTCACTGCCATTATCTTCATCAGCAGCTACGGCTACGTAGTGCCCGCCAATGCCATCGTCAATGTTGAAAGCATCCGTATTGGACTCTCCACACCGGGCATCAGCGGCAGTCTCGACCTCGGCCTCAGTGGTAAACGTGGCAATACCGACAAAGATGAATACAACATCAGCGGTCGCATCCAGAATAACAGAGACAAAAGCACCAACTTCATCGTCGCTTCCTATGACTACGGGGAGGTTCGCAACGTCACCAATACCGATAAAAGCTTTATCCATGGCCGTCACGTTGTTCAATTTAGGCCGGAGCAGGCGTGGGAGATCTTTACACAGGCAGAAAAAAACAGATTTTCCCGGCTCTCGTTTCGCGGACTCATAGGAGGTGGCTTACGTTTCACACTGGCAGAAGCGGCAGAGCAGCTCGGGCTGTACCTCGGTGCCGGTCTCTACTGGTCTCGAGAGACGCTTGATGAACGGGCAAATCTGACCGACCACGGTACCGAAAGTTTTAGTCGGGCCAACCTATATTTGGTATACAAGCACAAGCTTAACAACCAGTTGAGCCTGATCAGCACCACCTACTACCAGCCACGATTAGGCAGCCCTCAAGACTACCGCGCTCTGGAACAGGCGGGATTAAGTGTGAAAATGACCGACAACCTGAATTTAAAACTCTCGCTCGACATCACCCATGACAACCATCCACCACAGAGCATTAAACAGACAGATATCGGCTACAGCACCAAGTTTTCATATCGTTTTAAATAACCACATCTGAACTGTTTGCCTTGTGCTGCTTGCACCCATACCTGCCTGCGGTGTTCGTTTTAATGTTTTCTAATCAAGTAAAAACTGCAATCGCTCATCAACTTTAGCAGGCGTTATTTCAATAATGTCTGCACTGACTACATTGCCCTCCACAAAGGGATCTTCACTGATTCTATTTTCAAGATCTATCCGTGACGTATTATGTGCCACGATTCCCCCACCTAAATTAGGCTGCAAACTGCCTGCCAGCAGAAACACCCCCTCATCAAAGCCACGTTTGACCCACTCATTGTGGCCCACCATCAATTGACCGGCCTGGCTTTTATTGTCAGAAAATCTGAGCAGTACCATAAACATGCATGTATTCTCCTGTTCTATAAACACACTCTCCCTATTCCAGCAGAGAGATAGCGACTGATGACCAGACTCAAAACTCACCATTACAACACTCTGGCATAAAAACACTTGATCTGCACTTTTCCAGCGATCCTGCCCCTTCTGACTGCCAAATAACAAACACTGGACTTAAATCCTACAGCCAAGCAGGATATTCAGACTACAATCAACGACGCAGTACCGCTTTTACAATAATTTATCGCTAACAGGAAATAGATTGGCCATGGCACGCAGCAATCCCAACAGCTTCGGCACTCAGAAGACCCTGATGGTAAAACGCAAAAGCTACCACTACCACTCGCTGGCAGAGCTGGCCGAGGCCGGTTATCCAACACTGGAGCGGCTCCCTTTTGTTATTAAGCTGTTGCTGGAAAACCTGTTGCGCCATGAAGATGGGATCAATATCACCCGTAACTCCATTGAGGCACTGATTAACTGGAACCCTAAAGCAGTACCGGAGCGCGACATACTCTTCATGCCCGCACGGGTGCTGTTACAGGATTTTACGGGGGTGCCTGCCGTTGCCGACCTAGCGGCCATGCGTAGCGCTGTGCAGCGATTGGGAGGAGATGCAACACGCATCAACCCCCTGACACCCGCAGACCTGGTGATCGATCACTCGATACAGGTAGATAATTACGGCAGTGGCAACGCCCTTCAAACAAACACAACGCTCGACCATGCACGCAACCGCGAACGTTACCAGTTTCTAAAATGGGGACAGCAGAGCTTTAGCAACTTTCGGGTAGTGCCGCCGGGCAGTGGCATCGTGCATCAGGTCAATCTTGAGTATCTTGCAACGCTGGTAATGAATCAGGAGATTGATGGCCAACGCTGGCTCTATCCTGACTCTGTGATCGGTACCGACTCCCACACCACCATGATCAACGGCTTGGGTGTGTTGGGCTGGGGCGTGGGCGGCATTGAGGCAGAAGCGGCGCTTTTAGGCCAACCCAGCGCCATGCCAATCCCACACGTAGTGGGGGTGCGATTAAGTGGGCAGCATGAATACGGTGTTACTGCCACTGATATTGTACTCAGCATTACCGAACGGCTGCGCCAGCACGGTGTTGTTGGGGACTTTGTTGAATTTTATGGCCCCGGTTTAGGCGAACTCAGCCTGGCTGATCGCGCCACCATCGCCAACATGGCCCCGGAATACGGCGCGACCTGCGGCCTCTTCCCTGTCGATGCCCGGACAATCGACTATCTGCGTTTAACAGGACGCACCGAACAGGCCGAATTAGCCGAGGCCTATTACCATGCTCAAGGAATGTGGCATTTCGTCGGGCAAAGCGAGCCCGAATATAGCGCAGTGATCGAATTTGATCTGGAGAGCGTGGAGCCCTGTTTAGCGGGCCCTTCGCGCCCACAGGATCGCGTCCCACTCTCCGCCGTACGGGGTTCTTTCCGTCAGGCACTGGTGAGCCAGATCGAACGCTCTGGTAAAAATATAGACAAATTACAAAAAGATCGATGGCTCAGCGAAGGCGGCAGCTTTCCCTTAGCGCCCGAACTGGAAGAGAAACACCCCAACGATAGCCATCTCTTCAACCTCAGCGTGCCTGTGCGCCAACCCGATGGTGTTGCCTACAACCTCTGCCACGGCTCCATCGTGATCGCCGCCATCACCTCATGTACCAATACCTCCAACCCTGCCCTCATGATGGCGGCCGGATTGCTGGCGCGCAACGCTGTAAAACGGGGGCTACAGGTTAAACCCTGGGTCAAAACCAGCCTGGCACCAGGTTCACGTGTCGTCACAGACTACCTCAGCAGCGCCGGACTACTGCCCTACCTGGAGGCGTTACGTTTCCATCTCGTCGGTTACGGCTGCACCACCTGCATCGGGAATAGCGGCCCACTGCCGGACCATGTCAGTAATGCGGTGCGCGAAGGCGATTTAAATGTCGCCGCAGTACTCTCCGGCAACCGCAATTTCGAGGGGCGGGTCAACCCGCTGGTGCGTAGCAACTATCTTGGCTCGCCACCCCTGGTGGTGGCCTACGCCCTGGCGGGCAACCTCAACATGGATCTGACAAAAGACCCGTTGGGTATCGACCCCAATGGTCAGCCAGTCTATCTGCACGAACTCTGGCCAACGTATGACGAGACCGAGCAGCTACTACAGCGCCACCTCACCCCAGAACAGTTCCGTCGACTCTATGGCCAACTGTTTGAAGGCAACAGCCAATGGGATGCCCTGCCCATTCCGAGTGGAGAGCTATTTAAATGGGACCCTGACTCCAGTTACATCAAAGAGCCGCCCTTTTTCAATGGGATGCAGATCACACCACCTGGACTCCAGGAGGTGCACAATGCACGGGTACTGGTCATGCTGGGGGATTCAATCACCACCGACCACATCTCCCCTGCCGGCTCCATCAGCCGTTCCAGCCCTGCTGGAGAGTATCTGATCGCACAGGGCATCGATCCACTCAACTTCAACTCTTACGGCGCACGCCGTGGCAATCACGAGGTGATGGTACGTGGCACCTTTGCCAATCCCCGACTGCGTAATTTACTGGTCCCCGGCAGCGAAGGCAGCGCCACCCGTCACCTCCCCGATAACACACCAATGTCAATCCATGCCGCCGCCATGCAATACCAAACAGAGGGGACACCCTTGATCGTTTTAGGGGGTAAAGAGTACGGCACCGGCTCATCCCGTGACTGGGCGGCCAAAGGACCACTGCTGCTAGGTGTGCGCGCCGTCATTGCCGAAAGTTTTGAACGCATTCACCGTTCCAACCTAGTCGGCATGGGAATTTTGCCGCTCCAATACCTGAGCAACAAAACCGCCGCCAGCCTGGGGCTGACGGGTGAGGAGACTTTTAACATTGAGGGAATTACTGAGCTAAAACCGTCACAACGGTTAAGAGTGCAGGCCAGCAGTGCCGATGGCCAAGTGACAACCTTCCTGGTCAGCGCCTGTATCGATACCGCCACCGAAGTTGAATATCTACGCCACGGTGGCATCCTGCCGTATGTGGTCAGGGAGATGATAAAGAGATAACACCCTTAAAAACAGTGGTTATACCCTTACTCTGTACAGAGCGCGTAGACCTCTTCGATCGAAGTCACACCGTCACGGGCCAGCTGCAAAGCATTATCCTGCAAAGTACGCATCCCTTGTGCAATCGACAGTTTGTTGATCTCTTGTGCCACTTTTCCATCGGCAATAAGTTCAGAAATCTCTGGCGTCACCACCATCAACTCAGAGACCGTCACCCGCCCCTGATAGCCCGAGTAGTTACACTTGATACAACCTGCACCGCGCCGGAATTTTTCACCCTCTTTAAGCTTCAACACCCTACATACATGAGGTTCCAGCACCTCATCGTCCACACACTCCTTGCAATTCACCCGAATTAGACGCTGCGCCATCACACCCAGCAGCGTTGTACTCAGCAGATAGGGCTCAATCCCCATATCCAGCAGGCGGGTCACGGTTGAAGGGGCGTCATTTGTATGCAAGGTGCTAAACACCAGATGTCCGGTCAGCGCCGCCTTATTGGCAATCTGGGCAGTCTCCTCATCACGAATCTCCCCCACCATGATGACATCCGGATCGTGACGCAAAAAATGCCGCAACGCCTTGGCAAACGTATACCCTTTTGCCAGCGCAACCTGCACCTGCTCCACCCCCTCCATGTCATACTCCACCGGATCTTCAACGGTAAGGATGTGCTGATTACGGCGTTTCACCTCATCAAGAATCGCATAGAGCGTTGTTGATTTTCCTGAACCCGTAGGCCCGGTGACCAGAAAAATTCCATTGGGGCGGGTAATCAACCGCTTAGTCAGCTCAAGGTCACGTTTATTTAAACCCAGATCCTTCAGCGGACGAAAACCCGCCTGTTTATCCAAGACACGAATCACCACGCTCTCGCCCGTCACCGTCGGCATGATAGATATACGCAGATCAACCTGACGCCCCTGGCGCATCATGCGGGCATGCCCCCCTTGTGGCAGGCGACGCTCCGAAATATCCATCTGGCCAGTAATCTTGATTCGACTCACTAGCGCTGGTAATAAAGATCGGTGCAAAGTACGAACAAACTGCATCTTGCCATCAATACGGTAAAAAACATTTACCCGATCCTTTTCGGGACGGATGTTGATATCAGAAGCACCACTGGTCACCGCCTGCAGAATAATGGCGTTTACCAGACGGACAATCGGTTTCTTCTGAGCCTCCTGCTCGATGAGGTGCGCGGATTCGTTTTTTTGATTGAGTTCAGGTGCCAGATCAATATCAAGATCGACATCAATGTCGATATCACTCTCCGCCTCGAACTCTTGATCAACGTTGTAGTGCTTCAGCAGAGCGGCATCAAGATCCGCCACCGAAGCCATCACAGACTCAATATTCCGCTTCGAGTAAAACTGCAAGGCTTCGAGAATAGAATGGTCGAGTGGATTAACCATCGCCACCACCAATGAATTATCAATCTCTGCCAACGGCAACACCTTGTATTGTAAGGCGATTTCGGCAGAAATCACCGACAGCAAGGCCGAGTCGATCTCAAAGTTTTCGATTTTTACGTAGGGGATAGCCAGTTTCTTGGCCAGTGCGATATTAAGCTGATCGGGAGTCACCAACCCTGACTCGACCAAAATCTGTCCAATATGGCGGCGTCCGGAACGGAGCTCCTTCTGAAATTCCAACGCCTTGTTGAGTTGCTCTGCACTAATCAGCTGCTCTTCCAGCAGTACCTCGCCCAGGCGCATGTCAGACATGCGCTTGTGCACTTGCAACAGTGCACGTAAATCTTTGGCGTTTTTAAGAGTGTAAGTACGCATCTATTCCCTAATCCTTGGGCAACCCGTTGGAATCATCAGTCAATGTTTGAAGGTTCACATTCTAGCCATTTAATGACAGGCGGCAAACCAATACCTCTGCCAATGTCCACTTTTTACCATTGATTGCATTTTTTGCACGTAGCCCTATAGTTATTTACACCCTATGATAGGCTCTAATACACTTGGCAGAGTTGTGCTTACGACACAAATGGGGACGTATGCGGCAACAATGTGCCAAATTCTCTGTCAAATAGTTGGCGAAAAGAGACCTCATTCCCAAACACCCTGACTATATGTCTGTTTTTATTAGGGATAACAATGCAAAAAGAAAACTGGCACGCATCTGGCATACCTGATGACAAGCAGGAGGAGTTGCCAATGAATGTAGTCACTCAGAAAGAGCTTGAACAGCCGCGTTATGATCGCCTTGGTGCGCTAGCACTTGCCATGCCCGGCCAAAAAGAGGGCGAAACTCAAAGCGACTTGGAAAAAGCGCTGCGCCTCTCAGGCATTCTGCAAACCACTCTGGATATCACTAAGATAATTGAGCTCTTTGCCCACGAGATTGGCGTGCTGGTCAACTATCACCACATCTCCTACAGTCATAAGGAACTAGACATCGCCATCGCCTATGGGACCGTGGCACCTCACAGCTGCACCTACCGCTTGGTGGTTGCAGGTGAAAGTCTGGGCGAACTGATTCTCAGCCGTCGCAAAAAATTCACCCCCACAGAAACCGCCTTTCTGGAGACGCTGTTATGTGGCCTGGTCTACCCTCTTCGCAACGCCCTGCTCTACAAAATGGCTTTGGAAGCAGCTCACCGTGACCCATTAACAGGGATTAACAACCGCGCCAGCATGGACGCCTCCATTGAGCGTGAAATACAACTGGCACACCGTCATGGCACAGAGCTATCGATGCTGGCCGTGGATATTGACCATTTCAAAAAGATTAACGACACACACGGCCACTCAGTAGGCGATTGTGTCATCAAGGCGATTGCTGAGGCCGCCACATCAACAATCCGTGGTTCTGACATGGTGTTCCGTTTTGGGGGCGAGGAGTTTGTCATCCTGCTCAGCAATACGGGTCGTAAAGGGGCAACACTGCTTGCCAACCGTTTACGTCAAAAAATCGAAGATATGTGTGTTGTATGTGACGGCACTCAACTCTCCGCCACGGTCAGCATCGGCATTACCTGTACTCAAAAAGGGGATACGCAGGCAAAACTGTTTGCACGCGCCGACAGTGCGCTCTACCAGGCAAAATCAGCCGGGCGCAACTGCTGCAAATTTTATACAGTAGATGCAACCTGACAGATGAGACCAGCCCCGCTGAATATTGCCAACACCACCACAATCAACGTCAGGCCAACACTGGCCGTACTGTTTTTTATCCTGGCCGCTGGCTGCGCAATGTCCCTACAAGCAGCAGGCACAACGGATCAACAAACATCACCAAAAACAGCCATCGGCATCATGCCTCATCGTGGCATGAGCATGGAACAGGTTACACAACACTTTGGCAAACCAGAGAGCAGCGTTGCCGCCGTTGGCACTCCCCCCATCAGTCGCTGGCACTACGATGGGTTTATTGCCTACTTCGAAAACAATCAGGTAATTAACTCACTGATGATCACTGGCAGCCCCCATTAAACCAAAATACAAACAATAACAGACACATTCGCATTGGCTTTTCCGGTGTAGCGATTGACTCAACCAGCAACAACGTTCATATTTACGTAACTATTCACGCAGGACAACAACTAACTATGAGTCATTATTGAGCATGGAGGCGCCAATTCTGATCGCCCACCGCGGCTATGCTAAACGCTATCCTGAAAATACGCTGGTAGCCTTTAAGGCCGCGTTTGAAGCGGGTGTTAATTATGTAGAATTTGATGTGCAGTTCACCAAGGATGGCATCCCGGTTGTACTCCACGATGTCAGCCTGAAACGCACCACGGGGACCAACAAGCGTATTTTCAACCTCAACTACGAACAGCTTGATGGCATATTGGTCAACGAGGCAAAACTCCACCCCCGTAAATTTGCCCGTGTTGGCATCCCGGCACTGGCTGACGTTATTGCGCTCTTTGAACAGTGGCCCAATGCACGCGCCCTGGTTGAGATCAAGCAGGAATCCCTTGATGCCTTTGGCATTGAAAAGGTGATGAAAACACTACTTCAGACCTGCAAACCGATACTCGATCGCTGCATCCTGATCGCCTACGATGACCTCTCACTGCGTTGTGGACGTGCCATGGGGTTCAAAAAAATTGGCTGGATTTTGACCAAGTACAATGATGAATCTCTCTCTATCGCCACCGGTCTGGCACCTGACTACCTCATATGCAACCACACTAAAATCCCAAAATCAGCGACATCTCTCTGGCGTGGGCCATGGAAGTGGGCCTTCTATGAAGTGGATCAGCCTAAGGTTGCCCATGAGTTGGCCGCACTGGGGGCACATTATATCGAAACAATGGCTGTGGCAGAGATGTTAAAAGACAAGGCCCTGATGAGCCGTTGTCAGGCAATCGAATAGAGTTGTATTGATTTGTCCACTCTTCTGTCACCTAAACAGTTTGATATTGTTATCGTTGGCGGCGGTATCCACGGTACAGGGGTCGCACAAGCAGCAGCGGCAGCCGGTTACTCTGTGCTGGTACTGGAGCAGACAGCCCTTGCCGCCGGCACCTCCAGCCGTTCCAGCAAACTGATTCACGGTGGCCTGCGCTATCTGGAGAGCGCTCAGTTCAATCTGGTCCGTGAATGTTTACATGAACGTGCCCTACTGCTAAAAAACGCCCCCGATCTTGTCAAACTCAAACCCTTCTATCTGCCTATCTACCCGGAAACCACACGCCGTCCGTGGCAAGTCCGCAGTGGTCTCGCACTCTACGCCGCCCTCGGTGGTTTAAGCAGTGATGCCCGTTTCAAACAGATGCCTAGGCGTGACTGGTCGGCACTGGATGGATTAGAGTTGCGTGGACTTGAGAAAGTGTTCTGTTATTACGACGGCCAAACTGATGATGCAGCACTGACCGCCGCCGTGATGCGTTCAGCCCAGTCACTAGGTGCTGAACTGCTAATGCCCGCCGAGTTTGTCAGCGGCCTCCGCAAACCCAACCATGATGACGGCTATATCGTCAGATACCGCCATAACGGTGAAGAGCAGCTCTGCGAAACCCGCTTTATCATCAACGCGGCAGGCCCGTGGAGCAATCAGGTATTGAGCCGCATCAGCCCCACCGTAAACAAACTTGCCATGGATTTAGTACAAGGCACCCACATCATCATTGATGGCCAAGTCACTCAAGGTATCTACTACGTAGAAGCGCCACAGGACAAACGCGCTGTCTTTGTCATGCCATGGCAAGGGAAGCTCCTGGTCGGCACCACTGAAACGGTCTACCACGGCGACCCCGCTAAAGTGGCACCGTTACCCAGTGAGATCAGCTATCTTTGCCAGACCTTGGCACACTACTTTCCCGCCCATCGCAATATCGACAACAAAGATGTAGTGTCAGCTTTTACCGGATTGAGGGTGCTGCCAAAAAGCATGGACAACGCCTTTTCACGCCCACGCGAGACCATTTTTCACGTTGATAACCGCGACCTGCCACGCCTCGTCACCATCTATGGTGGCAAACTCACCGCCTATCGCGCAACCGCCGAGCGGCTACTACACCAGTTCAGAGATATGCTGCCCAAACGCAAGGCCGTTGCAGACACACGTATCTTGCCATTAACACCAGAGTAAGGTCGCCAACCTGACACAAAGCCAGTAAAATGGCCGCTCTCGATTACCACCAACAGGTCCGCATCACAATGAAAAATCTCTGGGACGATAACGAAGCCAAACAGTACAGCGACGAGCTCGGCTTGCGTGTCTACAGCTCACGGCTATTAGGGCGTGATACCACCCTAGTGCTGCACGGCGGCGGCAACACCTCGGTCAAGATCACGCAGAAAAATATCGTCGGTGAAGAGCAGCAGCTGTTGTGTGTTAAAGGCAGCGGCTGGGATCTTGAGACCATCGACCGCCCCGGCTTTCCCGCCGTTAAACTCGACCACCTGATCAAACTCGCCAAGCTCGAATCGTTAAGCGACCCGCAGATGGTCAACGAACTGCGTACCCACATGACCGATGCCGCTGCACCGACACCTTCAGTCGAAGCGATCCTGCACGCCACCCTGCCCTACAAGTTTGTTGATCATACCCACGCCGATGCGCTGGTCACCATCACCAATACACCGAGCGGCCTGGAAAAAATCAAACAGATTTATGGCGATACGATTGTCATCGTGCCCTACATCATGCCCGGCTTCGACCTCGCCCGACTCTGCGCCATCGAGTTTGAAAAGCAGCACAACGCCAATACCATCGGCATGGTGCTGATGAACCACGGCATCTTCTCCTTTGCCGATGACGCCAAAGAGTCTTACGAACGCATGATCAAACTTGTCGGCATGGCCGAGGCATACATCAAATCACAAAGCGCCTGGGAGTTGGATTACGACGCGCCCGCAAAAAACGATGTTGATCCTCTCGCACTCGCCGAACTGCGCCGTGATATCTCCAAGGCCGCAGGCTTCCCGGTAGTGCTGCATAGTCAGCGCGATGCCAAGGCGATGAGCTTCTGCAACCGCAGCGACGTAAGCAAGATCGCACAACAAGGACCCGCCACACCCGACCACGTCATCCGCACCAAACGTCTGCCACAGGTCGGGCGCGATGTTGCCGCCTATGTCGAAATATACACAAACTATTTCAACCAACATGCCGCTGATTCTCGTGAACCCAAAACCATGCTCGACCCGGCGCCACGTGTCATGCTCGACAAAGCGCTGGGCATGATCAGCGTCGGCAAGAGCGCCAAAGAGGCGCAGATCGTCAGCGACATCTACGACCACACCATGGATATCATCGCCCGCGCCGAACTGCTGGGCGGCTGGCAGGCGCTCTCAGCAAAACATATCTTCGACATGGAGTACTGGGATCTGGAGCAGGCAAAACTGCGCAAGGGCGGCAGCGCACCGCAGTTCCAGGGCGAGATCGCACTCATCACCGGCGCCGCCTCCGGCATCGGCAAGGCGTGTGTCGAATCGATGCTCAAACGCGGCGCGGCCGTGATTGCCATCGACATCGACCCCAAGATCGAAAACCTCTTCAAACGCGCCGACTACCTCGGCATCACCTGCGATGTCGCCGACGAAACCAAACTGATCGCAGCATTGAAGAAAGGCGTCGCCCACTTCGGCGGCCTCGACATGGTCGTGCTCAACGCCGGCATCTTCCCCGGCGGCAAACGCATCGACAATCTCAGCAGTGACGAGTGGCGCAAGGTGATGCAAATCAACCTCGACCCCAACCTGGTGTTGATGCGCGAGACCTATCCATTCCTGAAACTGGCACCGAAAGGTGGCCGCGTCGTCGCCATGGGTTCCAAAAACGTCCCCGCCCCCGGCCCCGGCGCAGCCGCCTACTCCGCCACCAAAGCCGCGCTGACCCAGATGACCCGCATCGCCGCGCTCGAATGGGGAGCAGAGAACATCCGCATCAACACACTGCATCCCGATTGTGTATTTGATACCGGCATCTGGACCGACGAAGTACTCGCTGCACGCGCCAAACACTACGGTCTGACAGTGGAGCAGTACAAACGCAAGAATATATTGAAGACCGAAGTCACCAGCCATGATGTAGCCGAACTTACCTGCGAACTCTGCGGACCGCTATTCGCAAAAACCACAGCTGCGCAGATCCCCATCGACGGTGGCAATGAGAGGGTGATTTAAGCGACCACACCATCGAATCAATGGGCGGGCTCATTCTCACATTCGTAGGGTGCGTATAATCGTGGCAGGGGAACCAATCCTTTAAGGGACTTGTATTGATGCTGAAGCACCTATTTCTTAGACCAGAAATGCTTGGTCGCCTGATATTTTCTAAACCAGACGGACAGTCCTATTACGTTCAAGCAACTTCTGAGCAGAAAACCAGACGCGCGCTCCCCGAGGAGATCGTTCGACAATTGTTCGTGCTGTCTCTACTTCATGATTATAAATACCCGGAGGGGTTAATCCGCTTGGAATTACCTATCCAGATGGGTAGAGAAAAAAAGCGTGCTGATATTGCTGTATTGGAGGCTAATGGCAATGTCAAAATTA
Source organism: Tenderia sp. (SeqCode) (assembly GCA_031416075.1). Taxonomy (GTDB): domain Bacteria; phylum Pseudomonadota; class Gammaproteobacteria; order Tenderiales; family Tenderiaceae; genus JAKFXL01. The sequence continues at coordinate 25,568 of JANOSY010000046.1, forward strand.
TCATAGAGGTCAAGGTAGAGCATGACAAAGACTCTATGCCGCAGCTTATGTCATACATGGCAATTACGGGGGCTTTGTATGGAGCAATCGTTTCCAGTGCTGAAATTATTTGCGTCAAACGGCTATCAACCCAGGATATAGTACCGATAAGTGACTTACCTATTTTCTTGGGAAATGACACCTTGTCTGAGCCTGAAATACAGGCGAAGCACAATCCACAACCAAGTTTTCCAGGCACCCCGTGCGCCTCCATTGAAGTAGAAGGCTTTGAGCGAAATACTCCAACCCACGCCAAGATCACAATCAAAGGGCACACACTTCAACTCTCTAACGTAGAGCTAGAGTCATACAAAAAACTTAGGCAGAAGTTTCTGATAGCAGGTGTAGCCCTTAACCCGAACGTCAAACAGGCGGAGTGGTTTGATATGTTTAGTCAGCTGCTAGAGACCACGCCGATAAATGCCATGCCTATTTTAGTGGAAAGTGACACCTCGTCTGAGCCTGAAATACAGACGGATTACAATCCACAACCAAGTCTGCCAGGCACTCCGTGCGCCTCCATTGAAGTAGAAGGCTTTGAGCGAAATACCCCAACCCACGCCAAGATCACAATCAAAGGTCACACACTTCAACTCTCCAACGTAGAGCTAGAGTCATACAAAAAACTTAGACAGAAGTTTTTGATAGCGGGCGCGGCCCTTAACCCGAATGTCAAACAGGCAGAGTGGTTTGAGATATTTAGTCAGCTGCTAGAGCATACACCGATTACTTATCTGTCCAGTCCACAGCGGGGTAGTGCTGTTGATGAGAAGGCACTGGCAGCTATCGAGGAAGCATTGGGGCAAGGGCAGCCTGGATTCTCGGGTGGTTGGATCAGTTCATTTGCGCTGGATAGGTTGCTGGATAGACTCAAGATCAGTGTTCCGCGCACTAATCGCAAAAAATTATTAAACGCGCTTGGCTATGAGTGGCACCCTAACCTCCCTGATGGGCGTTTGAACAACCCGATCAATGACCCTTCTGGCGATTTCGGCAGACCGAGATTGTTTATTTCTAAGGAGCATATGACTGCAAGATGGGTTAATGGTAGTGATATCGCCAGGGCGTATCTTGCAGATCAAGTTTCGGGGAGTTGAGGTTGGTGCCAATAACGTCAATGAGACAAACCACGTTACCGGCTTGTCTCCGAGCAGCAAGTAGGCTGGACTTGGAGTTTTTCGAAAAAACTGGGGCATTTGATTGAACAATATCTATGGGTGGTGTTTATGACTGAATTGAAAGATCGAATTGAAGATGTTCTTTCCTTGGTGGAACAGAATTTTGAATTTTTCCATGTTGGGATGTTTTTTGATGATTACGCAAAGCGTAATGATCTCTCATCAAAGGTTGTACCAATCGAACTATCTCTTGAAGATGAAAAAGTGTTTAGGCCGGGTGATATAGTCAAAGATTCATTGCGTGACTATTTTATAAAAGACAGATCGACCGTCTTTGGTTACATGGTCGCATGGAATGCATTTCGTGGAATCGGCATGGCAATGAAGGAGGGACTGCAAGACAATCCAAACCTTAAGGATTTCATAAAGAAAAAGCTCGGGAACAGATATGAACATTATCACGCCATTTTGAGTTTTATTAGAAATGTGTTGTCGCACAACATACACGACGAAACACAGCTGAAAGAACAAAACTACAAAGATACCCGAACATATTTTGTGAGGGATGTTTGTTCAACAGGAGTTGCAACACTTTCCATTAACTATGCCGATGATTTTCCAGGAACGAATCTTCCAAGTGGCTATGGATTCAATCTTGAAGTTAATTTCAATTTATTAAATCCTGGAAAACGTTTTATTGAGGTTATTTCTGAATCGCATTTATATATGTTTTCTGAACTTTGCTTCATTTTAGTTAAAGCATTTCGGAACGAAGCGCAGCCAAGCTGAGGTGCATTCCATGCACCAATGACAACTGAAGCATAGACCATCGAATACAGAGATTGATGCCGGATATTTTTTGGATCGCAAAGGTAAAAATTGGAGCTGATCTTATGAACATCAACCTGAACCTAGAGGCTTTGGAAGCGGAGGTTCTTAAACTCTCCTCTGCTGATCGTTCCCATCTTTTAGAGCGGCTCATTGGCAGCCTTGATGCAGATGCTGCAATCGATGCGGCATGGGAACAAGAGGCCGAGCGCCGTCAGATGGATATCGAATCCGGGAAGGTCACCCTGGTTTCTGGTGAAGAGGCGATGCCCCGTTTAAGAGAGAAGTTGAAACGGTGACTTTTTCACTGCACCCGGAGGCAGAAAGAGACATTGCCGATGCAATTGATTTTTATCTTCGGAATGCAGGCTTGATTGTCGCCGAGAGGTTTTTGGATGAGTTTTACAGGGCGGCCCGCTTTCTCGTAGAGAATCCTGAGGCTGGTACACCATCGTTGCGTGATCGCCGCACGTTTCCTCTCCATATTTTTCCGTATTCAATTGTGTATGTACCATCACGTGGAGAGATCTGTATTCTAGTCGTCAGACATCAGCGCCGTCAGCCAAGTTACGGTGTCGAACGACAGTAACGAAGACATTGAGTAAATTCGCTCTACATTATAGGCTGTGACCGCATGAGCGAACATGGCAATAAACAAGATACTTAAACAACGGAAACTAAAAACACCATGGCCCAATACATTTACACCATGAACCGGGTGAGCAAGGTTGTTCCCCCGAAGCGCACCATCATCAAGGACATCTCGCTCTCCTTCTTTCCTGGCGCCAAGATCGGCCTGCTGGGTTTGAACGGTGCGGGTAAGTCTACCGTCATCCGCATTATGGCCGGCGTCGATAAAGATTTCGATGGCGAGGCGCGACCGCAGCCCGGCATCAAGATCGGTTATCTGGCACAGGAACCTGATCTTGATCCGACCAAGGATGTGCGTGGCAATGTGGAAGAGGCGCTTGGCCACATCAAAGAGGCGATGGTGCGCCTGGATGCTGTGTATGCCGCCTATGCAGAACCGGATGCCGACTTTGACGCGCTTGCTAAAGAGCAGGCGGAGCTGGAGAACATCATCCAGGCGTCTGATGCCCACAACCTCGATCGCAAACTGGAGATCGCCGCCGAGGCGTTGCGCCTGCCGCCTTGGGATGCTGATGTCACTACCCTCTCCGGGGGTGAGAAGCGCCGTGTGGCGTTGTGCCGTCTGATTCTGTCAGCCCCTGACATACTGCTGCTCGACGAACCGACCAACCATCTCGATGCTGAGTCTGTGGCGTGGCTCGAACAGTTCCTGCGTGAATATGAAGGCACTGTCGTCGCCGTCACCCATGACCGTTACTTCCTCGACAATGTGGCGGGCTGGATTCTGGAACTGGACCGTGGCCATGGCATTCCGTGGGAGGGTAACTACTCCTCTTGGCTGGAGCAGAAGGGGGCACGCCTGGCACAGGAAGAGAAGGGGGAAAGCGCGCGTATCAAGGCGATGAAGACCGAACTTGAGTGGGTGCGCAGCAATCAGAAGGGGCGTCACGCCAAGAGCAAGGCGCGTCTGGCCCGTTACGAAGAGATGGCCAGCCAGAGCTACGAACAGCGTAACGAGACCAACGAACTCTTCATTCCGGCAGGGCCGCGTCTGGGCGATCTGGTCATTGAGGCCAAACACCTCAACAAGGCCTTTGGTGATCGGCTGCTGATCGAAGACCTCAACTTTAGCCTGCCACCTGGCGGCATTGTCGGTGTCATCGGCCCCAACGGCGCGGGTAAATCAACGCTCTTCAAGATGCTCATGGGGCTGGAGAAACCGGACAGCGGCGAACTGCGTATCGGTGAGACCGTCAAGCTCGCCTACGTCGATCAGAGCCGCGACACCCTCGACGGCAAGAAGACGGTCTGGGAAGAGATCTCTGACGGTCAGGAGATCATCACCGTTGGCACGACCACTATCAACTCACGCGCCTACCTGAGCCGTTTTAACTTTAAGAGTGGTGATCAGCAGAAGCGTGTCGGCGACCTCTCCGGGGGTGAGCGTAACCGCCTGCATCTGGCCAAGCTGCTGAAGAGCGGCGGCAACGTCCTGCTGCTCGATGAGCCGACCAACGACCTCGACATCGAAACCCTGCGCGCCCTTGAAGATGCGTTGCTGGAGTTTGGTGGCTGCGCCGTGGTGATATCCCATGATCGCTGGTTTCTGGATCGTATCGCCACCCACATGCTCGCCTTTGAAGGCAACAGCCATGTGGAGTGGTTCGAAGGTAACTTTGCCGATTATGAAGAGGATAAGAAGCGCCGTCTTGGTGAAGATGCGGTGTCACAACCGCACCGTATCACCTACAAAAAATTTGGTGCGTGATCCCAACAGATGAAGGTGAGGGGAGTTCCCTCCCCTCACACAAAAGCCCCTTTGGCAGAGTGCCAAAGGGGCTTTTTATTACAGCGGGTCAAAAAGTATTCACTCTTTACTGCCGGGTTCGATTATAAAATTCTGTTTTTTATATATGCTGCCTGTTCCACTGTGCGGACCTTTAACCATGTAATAAACTCGTCCGCCAGCAGCGGATAACTGATGCAGTAACCTTGTGCCTGATCACACCCCAGCTCAGTCAGCCGTTCTAATACAGCCAGACTCTCAACCCCTTCCGCCACCACGCGCAACCCCATGTTATGGCCAAGGTCGATGGTGGAACGCACAATCACCAGATCTTCACTGTTGTCACTATCCAACATGTCAATCACAAATGATTTATCTATTTTTATCTCAGCAACAGGTAGCTGTTTAAGATAGACAAGGGATGAGTAACCTGTACCAAAATCGTCTATCGACAGCCCTATCCCCATTTCATTCAACTGTTTCAGTGTATGCATGGCGCGCATGGGATCGGCCATGATGGCGCTTTCGGTAATCTCAAACAGCAGCTGACATGCGGGCACCTGCCACTCATCGAGCAGCAGACTGATATGATCTGCAAGCTGTTGATCCTGTAGATGGCTGGCAGAGAGATTGATCGACATTACAACATCCACCCCAGCCTGTTGCCAGAGATGGTATTGGTGCAGCGCCTCCTCCAGCACAAACAGGGTGAGTGGGCGGATAAGACCGGTCTGCTCGGCCAGGGGAATAAACTCATCTGAAGACAACAGGCCACGTTGTGGATGTTGCCAACGCACCAACGCCTCCACCCCGGTCACCACATCCCGCTTAAGGTCGACCTTCGGCTGATAGTAGAGCACCAGCTCATCATTTTCGATAGCACGCCGCAGCTCACCCGCCAGTGCCAGACGGGTGACACTGTGTTGATCCTGCTCCGGGCTATAAATAACAAAATCCTGCGATGCCCGTTTGGCAACATACATGGCCACATCGGCGTGACGCATCAGCGTCGAGCTGTCCATGCCATGTTCGGGGAACAGCGCGATACCGATACTGATACCAACGTGAAGGCTGTGATCGTCCACCACAATTGGTTCTTCAAGCACTGCTGCCAATTTACGAGCGGCATTAACAGCATCACCCTCTCCTGTAATGGCGGGCAATACCACGGCAAACTCATCGCCCCCCAGGCGCGAGATAGTGTCAGACTCACGCAATGCGGCACACATACGGATCGCCACCTGCTGCAATACCACATCACCATAGTGGTGGCCCAGGGTATCGTTAATCTCTTTAAAACGGTCCAGATCAGCAATAAACAGCGCCAGCGGTTGCTGTTTACGTTGTGCTGTCATAATGGCATGGCGCAGTCGATCGTTCAGCAACAACCGATTAGGCAGCTCCGTCAGGGAGTCGTGCAGGGCTTGATGTTCAAGCTGCTGATTCAGCATGGCCAGCTCACGAGTGCGCTTGGCAACACGCTGCTCCAACTCCTCCTGCATCGCTTTGATACCGACCTCGTAATGTTTACGCTCGGTAATGTCGCGAACTATAGCAATGTAGAGCACCCCCTCATCGCGCCACAGTTCACTCACTGCCATCTCAACGGGAAAAGTATGTCCATCCCGATGGCGACCAATGGTCTCCTGAGTAATCGCGCTCTCCCGTGGTGGAAAGGTGGAACGAATGCCGTGCACCAGCAACCCCGTTAGCGGCCTGCCGACCACTTCACTGGCCTGATAGCCAAAGAGCTGTTCAGCGGCAGGATTCATGGACTCAACATCACCCCAGCCACGAATTGTAATAATGCCGTTAACCACATTATCCATGATCGCCCGAATATGGGTTTCACCCACCACCAACTGGGCACGCATCAGTTCAAGATCTTCTGCAAGACCGACAATCTCATCAACGTTTGAATTCACCACAAGACGTTCACCCGTACGCCCGGCAACAATTTTCCGTGCCGCACTCCGCAGCTGTCGAAGGGGACGTGTCACTTGAGGTGAAATCACTGCCAGCAGCAGTAGTGACAACAGAATGTAACCCACAGCCAGTAACATGCCACGTTTGTAGGTCTGCTCAATGTGCTCCTGGGTAGAGGCCTCGTCATACCCCAATTGCAGTACCGCGTCCCGTCCCTCAAACGAGAGGCGCAAAGCAATGAAGTAGACATTGTCACCATGATCTCCAAAAAAGAAATCTTCCTGGAAATTTAAAGTCGAATTAAAACGGCTACTGGACGAGGTGAGCGTCCTGCCCCCCTCAAAAATAAGTTTTGCGTATACAACCCGCCCATCAACAAACGTATCATCGATAGTATCGATAACCTGTTTGCTGCTATTAGTTGCCGCGATATGATTCGTGAGCTGATGGGCGCTATAACGGGAAGAGCTAATAAACTGCTCCTGATAGCCATGCTCAACCAACTTCAATACCCAACTAAACAGTATTGAAATAAGCACGGCGTGAATCAGCAGGCCGCCAATAATGATGTAACTTGCAAACCCCCATTTCCAGTGCTTCAATTGACTCTGCCTTGCCAAACAACCGCAACTACCACCATACCTGCATCAGCCCTCAACTGATCGCGCCACATAAATGTCACCGCGTTTCGCTGCTTACGTAGTGTACTCAGTAACTCCTGCTGGTTGTTATACATCTGTGGCCGATAACCGCTACCCTGGCGCACCACATTGGCCATAAGTTGGCGTTCATATAGCGGCGCTGACATAAATAACGCCTTCTGCAAAAACACCTGATATAACAGCGGCTCAGTACGGTTAATCACTGCAGTCAAGGGGGGTTGATGACTCGTTGGCAGACCCAAATAGAGCCTACGAATCTCCGGAGTAGTCAGGCGAACGTCGTTACCACCCACATAACTTACCAATACCAGTGAGCGGATTTCGTTTGCCATTCCAGAGGGAAGGACGGCAAATGCCGCCAATATCACAATGAAAGAAATCATATGCTTGATCATGACCACGCAGCACTCCCTTGCTGACCCTATTCGATTGACACACGGAGTCGACTCACGCTTATCTGCTGAGTTAATTAACGGATAACCAGAATCAGTGCAACAACAGAAAGCTTACCCCCAACACACAGCGCCCTCCGCACCCCTGTGAGGGCAGAAAAACCGACAACAAACGAACTAGCAAACTAGGCAATATTTTTCCATCAGTTGATTATAGTGGCGCTGCAATCACTTTGGCATCTGGGCCACCCGCACGAATACTAAAATGGTACTGGCCGGCCTCTTTTGTGGCTTTGTTGGTGACTATCAAGCTAATCTTATAGTCACCTGGCGGCAACGGGACCTGAGCGCCACGTGTCTGCAGGGTTGTAAACTCCTTCATCACCCGCTGGAACAGTTCGCCAACACTGCCACCTGCCAAATTGCCGTTCTGAAACACCCCACGTCCTGTGCTGGCTATTTTCTTCAACTCATCGATGTTGATCGTCTCACCCAAACCGATGACGTGAGTTGTCAAACGGGGATGGCTGCTAATGGCTGACAAGGTCTGGGCCAACGCATCAGCCGGCTTTTGTGACACAGGTCCCGTGGTGCCAAACTGACGATAGCTGGCACCACTGGTGGTTGTCAGGGGCTGATCTGGCTGTTTGCTGTTATCAAACCAGCTGTAATTATCGGCACCGTCAGAAAAGACCAACATCACGTACTGATCTCGGGGGCCATTAAAAATACCGTTGTCATAATCAATCTTCATCCGTTTTGCCATCACCTCCACCGCAGAATAGAGCTTGGTCTGACCACCATCCTGCTGCGGGGAGGGAATAGTAAGCAGATCACTAGGTTGCCAGTCACCTTGCCCACCCGCACCCGACTGACTCTGCTTGATCAATGAATCAAACCAGACCACTGAAAACTTGATCTTGCCTGGGCGGTTTTTCCAAAGATCCAGCACCTCCTGATAACTATCCCGCGCCGCCGTTTTCATGGGCACAAACGCTGGCGGATTGCCCACGGTCATGGAGTAACTGGCGTCCAGTACCATTCCAAAATTGAGATTAACGCCCAGCTCTTCACTGGATTGATTAAGCAGTGACTCCACATCAACAGGGCTATCGTTCACGCGCAGTTCTACATCGAACTCATCTGAATTAAGAGGATTGCCTGTCTTGTCCCGTGCTGAAAACTGCACCACCATTTGGGTAAGTCCTCTACCATCATTGGGGTAGGAGACCGTCGGCTGTATCGGCACACTCAGTTGCAAACCCGATTTTGAACCACCACCCGTGCCGGGTGTGCCCGTATTACCAGGGGTTCCTGCCGGGTCAGGATTATAACCACCACTACAGCTAACCAGTAGTGGCAGTACCAACAGTGACAAAAAAGAGGCGGGATGTTTAAAGCGCGATACAACGGACATGGGAGACCTCACTACTGAACTATCTTGCGGGAATATGCATGTAGAGTACCGCAAATACCCCTAGAGACAAAGCGCCATAGACGGTGAGAGCCGTTAATCTTCGTGTTAATAGATGGTTTTACAATCGCCGCTACCGATTAAAATGCAGAAACCCCATTTACTCACCTGCCAGCAACCGCTGCACATCAGGAATAATCTCTTTTGGGCCTGCGGCAATTTTAAAAAAGGCACGGATACGCCCTTGTTGATCAATAAGATAGATGATGCCGGTATGGGCAATACTATACTCACCCGCCGCATTCACCGGCTCTTTTTCGAAACGGGTACCGTACTGTTTTGCCACCTTACGAATCTCATCCAACGTGCCACCCAACCCGACAAACCCAGGGTTGAAATAGTCCATGTAAGCCGCCAACCTTTCAGGGGTATCACGCTCTGGATCAAGGGTAATAAACAGCACCTGGAGTTTATTACCGTCATCACCCAACAGCTTATGTATCCGCTGCATAGTGAACATGGTGGTAGGGCAGATATCAGGGCAATGGGTATAACCAAAACTAAGCAGTACCACTTTGCCACGAAAATCAGCCAGATTGATGGGGATGGCACTTTGGTCTATCAACGTAAAAGCCCCGCCCCAGCTATCGTAGACCTTCAGCGGTTCAACAGCTGCAGCAGGGCGCAACGCCACCAGCAGCAACAAAGCGATTACTGTCCCAGGCAGACAACGTAGTATTCTGGATAAATTCAACATGTTGACTCTATCGGACTGTTTGTACTGCAGTTAGAGGGGATAACTTTATCATCACCTCTTCGACGGGGTGCAATGATCACAAAAACAAGCTCACATCGCTGGCGGCCAATCAGCACCCAAAAGTTGCCGCGCCATAATCAATGCATCTTCACGGCCATCTACTGCGGGATAATAACCTTTACGCCGCCCTAGTTCATTAAAGCCGAGCGACTCATACAGGGCAATCGCGCTGCGGTTAGAGGGGCGCACCTCGAGCAATACCATATCAACCTCACACCCTGCCAAGGCATCCAGCTGCTCCTGTAATAACAGCCGCCCATACCCTCTGCCACGCAACGTGGCGCGGATACATATATTCAGTATATGGGCCTCCCTGGCCCCTATCAAAACCAGCGAATAGCCCTGTATCACACCGTCAATTTCAAAGATGCGGCAACGGTATCCAGCCCCCAGACAGTCAAGGAAGTTACCCATACTCCAAGGATACTCATACGCCTGCTTTTCGATCTCCATCACCAGCGGCAGATCAGCCGCCTGCATAACGCGGTAGACCATGTTAGCTGGCGCTGACAATTGAACGGGCGAAGAGCAGATCTTCCCACGCCTTACGTTTTTCATGGGGCGCACGTAGCAAATAAGCAGGGTGATAGGTGACAACAACTGGCGTCTGAGCATCACTGTACCTATGCTCTTTGCCACGCAACACCCCCACGGCAAGATCATTATGTAACAGGTTATGGGCGGCAATACGGCCAACCGCGACAATAATCCGCGGCTTAATCAGGGCAACCTGCTGTTGAAGGTACCCCGCGCAGCTGGCCAGCTCCTCAACATGTGGGTCACGATTACCCGGTGGCCGACATTTAACAATGTTGGTGATGTAGACATCTTGCCGCGCTAAGCCCAGGGCATTAAGCATCAGATTAAACAGCTCCCCTGCTTTGCCCACAAAAGGTTCACCCTGTTGATCCTCATCAGCACTAGGGGCCTCACCCACAAACATCCAGGCGGCACTGCGACTACCCGATCCCACTACTGCATGAGTACGCTGCCGATGCAGTTCACACCGGTTGCAATTAACAATCCCCGCCTCCAACGCACCCCACTCCGCAGGCAACTGAAGCTGCTGGTGAGGTGCCACAATTACCGGCAAAGAAGGGCTCACCGCAGACGCTTGGATATCCTGAATCACAGGAGACGACGGTATCTGAGCTGCCGCTTGAACACCCTGCCGCCGCTGCCAGACCTGAATCCCCATCGCATCCAGATAGGCATGATGCAGAACAGACATCTCTTTATCCGCCATTGTTAAAGCTAAATCTGTGGATGGGCCCGCTCAGCGGCGGACAACAACTTGTTCAAAGCATTGATATACGCCCTGGCTGAGGCGATCACAATATCGATGTCAGCCCCCTGTCCATTGACAATACGCCCGCCCTTCTCCAATCGTACCGTCACCTCACCCTGTGCATCGGTACCACTGGTGATGTTATTCACAGAATAGAGCTGCAACGTCGTGCCACTATTCACTATCGTTTCAATGGCCTTATAGGAGGCATCCACCGGTCCGCCCCCTTCAGATTGCGCCTGACGCTCGTCCCCATCCACCCAAAGTGCCACCGTCGCCAACGGTGTTTCACCGGTCTCAGAACAGACCTTCAAGGCGACCAATTTAATATGTTCGTTATCTGCCTCCGTACTCGTTTCAGAGACCAACGCCTGCAGATCCTCATCAAAGATCTCATGCTTTTTATCCGCCAGCTCTTTAAATCGGGCGAATGTTGCATTCAACTCATCTTCCGTGGCAAAACTGATATTCAGCTCCTGTAGACGGGTACGGAAAGCATTACGCCCCGAGTGTTTACCCAGCACCATCCGGTTATCACTCCAACCCACATCCTGGGCGCGCATAATTTCATAGGTTTCACGGCTCTTCAGCACACCATCCTGATGAATACCTGACTCATGTGCAAACGCATTAGCCCCCACAATAGCCTTATTAGGCTGCACAGGAAAACCGGTAATGCCAGAGACCAAGCGACTGCAGGTGACAATCTGAGTGGCATCAAGGGTGGTATCACAGACAAAAAGATCCTGACGGGTACGGACCGCCATCACCACCTCTTCAAGCGCAGCATTACCGGCACGCTCACCCAAACCGTTAATCGTACACTCCACCTGTCGTGCGCCACTCATCACCGCCGCCAGAGAGTTGGCCACGGCAAGGCCAAGATCGTTATGGCAATGCACTGAAAAGATCGCTTTATCAGAGTTTGGAACACGCTCAATCAGACGTTTCACCAGCTCACCAAACTGATGTGGCACGTTATACCCCACTGTGTCGGGAATATTAATGGTAGTAGCGCCAGCATTAATCGCTGCCTCGATCACACGACAGAGAAAATCCAGTTCAGAACGCCCCGCATCTTCGGGTGAAAACTCGACATTATCTGTATGCTGACGGGCGCGTTTGACCGCCCTCACTGCCTGCTCCACCACCTGATCAGGCGTCATACGCAATTTCATCTGCATATGAATAGGCGATGTTGCTATGAAGGTGTGAATCCGCCCGGAGTTGGCCCCTTTAAGCGCCTCACCGGCACGATCGATATCCTTATCCAGGGCACGGGCCAGGCCGCACACAGTGCTATCCTGCACCACCTTGGCCACGGCACACACCGCCTCAAAATCCCCCTGACTGGCCACAGGAAATCCAGCTTCGATCACATCAACCCGCATCTTCTCCAGCGCTTTGGCAATACGGACCTTCTCATCCTTCGTCATGGAAGCGCCAGGGCTCTGCTCGCCATCACGCAAGGTCGTATCAAATATAATCAGTTTATTACTCATATTTCCGCTCCGCATGATGATGTAATCGCAGCACTAAAGATCATCTGGCCACCCCATTGTCACAACCATTTAACAACACCACACCATATAAAAAATCACTCACTGTGCACATCGTGCTCCTGCTTCGTATTTAGTTTACGCTCCGCACGGCGACGACGGAGTTGCACCAGAGTCAGGCCAATACCAAACACAGAGTAGCCAAACACAATCAGGAAAATCATGCGCGGAGGATCCATGGCAATCAAAACAAATACCGCCACCACCAGCAACATTTTGAAAAATGGTACCTTGCCTTTAAGGTCAAGATCTTTAAAGCTCGAATAACGGACCGTACTCACCATTAATATACCGGCTGAGATTGAAAGAAAAGCAGCAATCCAGGCTAGATTTTCACGCACCCAACCCGCGTCATCCCCCCACCAGACAAAACTCACCAACAGGGCAGCAGCAGCAGGGCTGGCCAACCCCTGAAAGTAACGTTTGTCCGCAATACCAACCTGTGTATTAAAACGGGCCAGCCGCAAAGCAGCTCCTGCTGCATACATAAATGCCGCAGCAAACCCCACCTTACCCAGCGGTGCTAACGCCCAGGTATACATCACCAACGCCGGGGCCACCCCAAACGAGACCATGTCGGCAAGACTGTCATACTCCTTGCCAAAATCACTTTGGGTATTTGTCATCCGCGCCAAACGTCCATCCATGCCATCCATAAACATAGCAATAAATATCGCAATGGCAGCCGCTTCAAAACGGCCATTCATAGCAGCAATAATGGCGTAAAAACCGGCAAACAGCCCTGCGGTAGTAAACAGATTGGGTAACAGGTAGATGCCACGACTACGTTTTTTTTCGGTTTCCATCGATTCCGTCACTCCTTTTACACATAACATCTTCATGTCGTCAGCCGCACAAGACGTAACCTTGATAAGGCGTTTGCACACCCATATCAATCCAGGCCACCACATAATATCTCTACAACATTTACATAGAGTCAATAACAAACAGGGACTGGTGCACCAATGCACCAGTCCCTGTTAGGGCCGAACAAACCAGCGTTAGTTCTTGGTCTTATCAACAATCTTGTTAGCACCAATCCAAGGCATTAACTCACGCAGGCGTGCACCTACCTGCTCAATCGGATGGGCGGCATTGATGCGACGCATCGCTGTCATCTCAGGATAGTTAGACTGTCCTTCAAGAATAAACTGCTTGGCATATTTACCTTCCTGAATATCTTTCAGTGCCTGACGCATCGCCCAGCGACTCTCTTCGTTGATAATCTTGGGGCCGGTCACGTACTCACCATACTCAGCGTTATTAGAGATGGAGTAGTTCATGTTGGCGATACCACCTTCGTACATCAAATCAACAATCAACTTCAACTCATGCAGGCACTCAAAATAGGCCATCTCCGGCGCATAACCCGCTTCAACCAGGGTCTCAAAACCAGCCTTCACCAGCTCAACGGCACCACCGCACAGAACAGCCTGCTCACCAAACAGATCGGTCTCAGTCTCATCCTTAAAGGTAGTTTCAATAATGCCAGTACGACCACCACCCACGCCCGCAGCGTATGAGAGTGCAATCTCCTTAGCCTTGCCTGATGCGTCCTGATGAATAGCAATCAGATCGGGAATACCACCTCCCTTCACAAACTCACTACGCACAGTATGGCCTGGGGCCTTCGGTGCAATCATGATGACATCCAGGTCGGCACGTGGGACCACTTGGTTATAAAGAATGGCAAAACCGTGGGCAAAGGCCAGCACTGCACCTTTCTTCAGGTTAGGCTCAATCTCCGCCGCATAGAGCTGAGACTGGAATTCGTCAGGGGTCAGGATCATCACCAGGTCAGCGCTTTTAACAGCATCAACCACCGCACTCACTTTCAGACCACAATTTTCAGCCTTGATGGCTGAAGCCGAGCCTTTACGCAGCCCCACTGTCACATCAACGCCTGAATCTTTCAGGTTATTTGCATGAGCATGGCCCTGCGAACCGTAACCAATAATGGCAACCTTCATACCTCGAATGATTGAAAGATTGCAGTCTTTGTCGTAATAGATGTTCATCGTTAGATTCCTTGATTACTCTAAAATGTCTGTACTTAAGTCAAAAAACTCAAACCAACCCGGCATTACAGTGAAAGGCTCTTCTCACCACGAGATATACCAGAAACACCTGAGCGCACCGTCTCCATAATCGCGTCGCGACCGATCGCTTCGATAAAGGCATCCAGCTTATCGCCGGTTCCGGTCAGCTCAATGGTATAAGTGCTGGCAGTCACGTCAATAATATGGCCACGGAAGATATCCGCCAGCCGCTTTATTTCGTTACGCGGCTCGCTCTCAGCCGCCCGTACCTTGACCATCATCATCTCACGCTCAATGTGCGGCCCTTCAGTCAAATCAATCAACTTCACCACATCAATGAGCTTATTCAACTGTTTGGTAATCTGTTCAATAATCTGATCTGACCCACGAGTCACCACGGTCATACGTGACAGCGTTGGATCCTCTGTTGGCGCAACCGTCAACGATTCAATATTGTAACCCCTGGCAGAGAAAAGCCCTGCAACACGAGAGAGGGCACCCGATTCATTTTCCATCAAAATTGAGATTATATGACGCATCAAATTACACCAGAATCATTTCGTTCAAACCCGCACCATTTGGAATCATCGGGTAGACATTTTCGGACTGATCAGTGACAAAGTCGATAAAGACCAGACGATCCTTATACTTACCAATCGCATCCTGCAGCGCTGGTATCACATCCTCTTTTTTCTCAACACGGATACCGATGTGGCCATAGGCCTCAGTCAATTTAACAAAGTCAGGCAGCGCTTCCATATATGACATGGCGTAACGCCTCTGGTAGAAAAACTCCTGCCACTGGCGAACCATGCCGAGAAAGCGATTGTTAAGACAGATAATTTTAATTGGCAAACCATATTGAAGACAGGTGGATAGCTCCTGAATACACATCTGAATGCTACCCTCCCCCGTCACACAGGCAACCGTAGCGCCGGGATTGGCAAACTGGGCCCCCATCGCTGCTGGCAAACCAAAACCCATCGTGCCCAAACCACCCGAGTTAATCCAGCGGTATGGCTTATCAAACTTATAGAACTGTGCCGCCCACATCTGGTGCTGACCAACATCAGAGGTGACAAAGGCATCACCTTTAGTCACCTTATACAGGCTCTCCACCACATACTGGGGTTTAATCACATCGCCGGTCTGGTCGTACTTTAAACAGTCAACCGCACGCCACTCGTCAATCTGCTTCCACCATTCGGCAAGTGCCTTTTTATCAGGTTTAACGTCGGTCTCATCCAAAATGGCCAGCATCTCCTTAACAACACTGCTGACACCGCCCACAATAGGCACATCAACCTTGACATTTTTGGAGATAGAGGCCGGATCGATATCAACATGAATGATCTGCGCCGTTGGGCAAAATTTTTCAATATTGCCCGTCACACGGTCATCAAAACGGGCACCGATCGCAATTAAGACATCGCAATGGTGCATCGCCATGTTGGCTTCATAGTTACCATGCATACCCAACATACCCAGAAACTGCTTATCAGTCGCCGGATAGCCACCCAACCCCATCAGGGTATTGGTGATCGGATAGCCCAGCTTACGAACCATCTCCGTCAGGGGCTTGGCACCACGATCAAGGATAACGCCACCGCCAGTGTAGACCATGGGCCGTTTGGCCGACAGCATCAGCTCCACTGCCTTCTGAATCTGACGCTTATTACCTTTTTCTACCGGGCTATAAGAACGTATTTTGACCCGTTTAGGATAGTGGTACTCACACCTGTCCGCAGTAACGTCTTTGGGTATATCAATCACAACAGGGCCGGGACGGCCAGTAGTGGCGATATAAAACGCCTTCTTAATGGTCTCAGCCAGCAGCGTGACATCTTTGACCAAAAAATTATGTTTAACACAGGGCCGGGTTATACCGATGGAATCAACTTCCTGAAAGGCGTCATTGCCAATCATGTCAGTGGGCACCTGGCCAGTAAAAACCACCATTGGAATGGAGTCCATATAAGCAGTAGCGATACCCGTTACCGCGTTGGTGGCTCCGGGACCAGAGGTCACCAGCACCACACCTGGCTTGCCGGACGAACGGGCGTAACCATCCGCAGCATGGGTTGCCGCCTGCTCATGACGCACTAAAATATGCTTCACCGCATCCTGCTGATACAGCGCATCGTATATATGCAGCACAGCCCCACCGGGGTAGCCAAAGATATATTCGACACCTTCATCCCTCAGACAGTGGGCGATGATTTCGGCACCAGTCAGTTCCACGTACATCTCTCCTAATAATCCATTCTCAACAAAAAAGGCTCCGATATACGGCACCCATAACACACGACACTTTGTCCTCAACACCAAGACAGTCCCGGCAAAGTATATGCCGGGTGCAAACACAGAAAATAAGGGGTCAAGTATAGCAGAACTTCCAAAAAAACGGCCACCTCGGAAATTTTGCACGACTATAATACAGGCTGTGCTTCTAACCGCAAACGGAACCTGTATGCCCTATTTACTGCTACAAACCAACGTTGAGATCCCCTCCGACGGCACAGAAACCCTATTAAAAAATCTATCCACTACCGTCGCCAAGGCCCTGGGGAAACCCGAAAGTTACGTCATGGTTGCGCTGGAAGTCAGTCGGCCCATGCTGTTTGCCGGCAATATTGAGCCTGCCGCCTACATTGAGTTAAAAAGCATCGGCCTACCGGAAACTACAACGGCTTCACTCTCCCGGACGCTTTGTGGCCTGATCGAACAACAGCTGGAGATCAGCCAAGAGCGCATATATATATAGAGTTCTCAAGCCCCGCCTCCCACCTTTGGGGCTGAAATGGTGAGACATTTCAATAGACTATAGATCCCCAATGTTGGCAGACAGGAACTGCTCCACCTGTTCCCACGCCTCCTGCGCCCGGGCCTGGTTGCAACCTGGATAACGCGGATCCAAGAACCCATGCCCCGCACCCACGGTAATAAACCGATTGATTGCAGACGATTTTCTCAACGCCAGCTGGTACCCCCTTACGGTGGTGGTACTGATTTCAGCGTCATGCTCAGCAAAAACACCCAAAATCGGCGCACGCAGTTTGTCCACATTCTTACCATCTAGGTCCATTTTTCCATACAACACCACGGTCGCGGCCACCTGTTCCGGTGCTAACAGCGCCGCTTGAAATGATTGCCACCCCCCCAATCCAGCGCCAACCGTGGCGATAGCGCGCCGCGGTGCCGCCAGATACTTCAACCCCGCCAGGACATCCTGTTTAATCCACTCGGGATCAACACTGTTCATGATCTCGGTGGCCAGTTTCATCTTGTCTGATGCACGGCCATCAAAGACATCTATCGCCAACACCCGGTACCCCTTCTCTGCCCACCGATCGGCCCACTGTCGCATCGTGCCATCAAACCCCCAGCGATCATGGAGCAGCAGGATCGCCCGGCCAGAATCCTCAGGCCCCGCCACATACCCTTGCAGAGTGGTGCCAATGGCTGTATTCAGCGTCACCGGCTGGCCACCCTCTGCTGCCTGCACCAGTTGAAAAGGCAGAAAAAGAGACAGCAGACCCCATATAAACATCGTTCGCAACATTTAAGAATCTCCCACAATAGGGGCTGACCCCATCAAAAAACAGATAACTACTCCCCAGAATTGCAACTTACCATATGCCTGAAAATTTCCCATCTATTGGTTAGATTATTTAAACCTTAATCGTGCTACAGTCTGCCAGCAGTGCCATACACACCATCAGCTCAGGCCGGACAACCACGGGAAAGGGGTGCCTCTACATGAACAAATTTGCAGCAGTTTTCAGCTTTATCACACTCTCAACGGCCCTTTTTTCACCTACTATCTCAGCCCACGAGAAAAGTGACGGTTGGCAGCGCATCAACGCACCGCAACACACCACCGTCAAACTCAACGGTGTTGATCGAGAGATCCACCCTGGCTGCGCCTTTACTGGTGACGATTACTCTTTTTACTTTAAAAAGGGCAAAAGTGACAAGCTCGCCATCCTCTTCAACGGTGGTGGCGCTTGCTGGAACAGCACAACATGTCTGGCCTCACTTAACTCATCCGCGCCCAGCTACGTACCCTCCGATGAGTTTGCAAACAGTAATCCCCTGCTTCAGGATGGCATGTTAAATCTGAGCAATCCTGACAATCCCTATAAAGATTGGAACATCGCCTTTCTCCCCTACTGCACTGGCGACATCCATTTTGGCTCCAAGGATACGCTCTACCCAACAGGTCCCAGCAGCGGTCAGACCATCCGCCATCGCGGTTTTGATAACTTTTTGTACGCCAGAGAGTGGCTTAAAAGCCGACTGGAGGATAAACACGCCTCTAAGAAACGTCATCACGAGAAAAAACGGCGTCATGACTCCAAGTCTAACGAAAAAGCAGATAAAGAGCAGGGTATAGAGCAGATTTTAGTGGTGGGATCCAGTGCCGGGGCCTACGGCGCGATCCTTAACTATCCCTACATTAAAGATGCCTTTCCTGACGCGCAGGGTCATGTGCTCGCCGATGGTGGAAACGGTGTGTTTGTTGACAGCATGTTACAGGCAGCCATCCGTGGCCCTAACTCCTCCTGGAACTTTGATGCCAACCTATCCCCAGCAGTACCAGGCTTGAGCAGTGTCACCTCACTCAACGCCAACGGCTTCACACCAGCAGTCTATTCGCTCATCACCAACCACTATCCTGGCGATAAATTTGCCCAGTACACCACGGTGCATGATGTGATCCAGACCCTCTTTTACAACGTCATGCTCAACAGCAGTGACATCACACAATGGAATAATCTGACACCCACTACCTTTGCCACCTGGACCACCGGCATGTTGACTAACAGTTATACCCAGGCCGCCTCACCCAACTACCGCTTTTTTATCGCCCCTGGCTGCCAACACACTATCCTGCGCTCACCCATCATGTACTCAACCCAAACGGTGGGCGGCACCACGTTTTTGGAATGGATGAAGGGGCTCACCAGCGATAAAAACAAATACAGTTGGGACAATCTGATCTGTACCGATATTGGCTGTCAGTTCCAGCCCCTGTCACCGGCACAGATCAACGCCTGCCTGACAGCCCCTTAAAACAGACTGACCGGGCGGGCGCACACTTGCGCCCGCCCGCTTCCCGTCAAACCGCCTTTTTATAACCATGCTCCTGGCGCAAACTATGGGCCGCCGCCACCATCCGTTGCAGCGCCTCATCAACCTCGGGCCACTGCCGCGTTTTCAGACCACAATCGGGATTCACCCAGAGCCGCTCCACCGCGATGTGTGCGGTCGCTTTCTGCATTAACAAAACCATCTCAGCGATTGTAGGCACATTGGGCGTATGGATGTCGTACACCCCCGGACCGATACCATTGGGATAATGGAACCGCTCAAATACCTCCAGCAACTCCATGTCAGAGCGTGATGTCTCAATGGTGATCACATCCGCATCCATCGCCGCAATGGCCGCCATGATGTCGTTGAACTCCGAGTAACACATGTGGGTATGGATCTGCGTCTCATCGGTCACCACCGCCGCCGTGACCTTAAAGGCCCGCACCGCCCAGTCAAGATAGTGCTTCCAGTCCTCCTGACGTAGCGGCAACCCCTCGCGCAGGGCCGCCTCATCGATCTGAATCACCTTGATGCCCGCCCGTTCAAGATCCGCCACCTCATCACGCAGGGCAAAGGCGATCTGCAGGCAGCTCACGGCGCGGGGCTGGTCATCACGCACAAAGGACCAGTTGAGGATCGTCACCGGCCCGGTCAACATCCCCTTCATCGGCCTTTTAGTCAGCGACTGGGCATAACGCGCCCACTCTACGGTCATAGCAGCGGGACGACTCACATCACCATAGATGATCGGGGGTTTAACACAGCGTGAACCGTAGGATTGCACCCAGCCGTTCTGGGTGAAGGCAAACCCCTCCAGCTGCTCGCCAAAATATTCCACCATGTCATTACGTTCCGCCTCGCCATGGACCAGCACATCCAGCCCCAGTTGCTCCTGTGCACCCACGGCAAAGGCGATCTCCTCACGCATGCTCGCCTGATAAACAGCGGGTGTGACAACCCCCTGTTTATACTGCTGGCGAATCTGACGTATCGCCGCCGTCTGCGGAAAGGAGCCAATAGTAGTGGTCGGAAACAGGGGCAGCTTGAGCCACGCCTGCTGCACAACACTCCTGACAGAATAGGGTGAATCGCGCTCGATCAGCGTCTCATCAAACGCCTCCAGCCGCGCCTTGACCTCAGCTTCATGGATCCGCCCCGACGCTTTGCGTGCCTGACAGAGGCGAGCGGAATGGTCCAGCGCCTCGGCCACGGCTGTCACACCCTCGCACAAGGCCCGTTTGATCACTGCCAGCTCGTCCAGCTTCTGCAGTGCAAAGGCGAGCCAGGACTTGATCTCCGGCTCCAGTTTAACCTCATGAGCAAGATCCACCGGCACATGCAGCAGCGAACAAGAGGGGGCGATCCAGAGCCGCTCCCCGAGCTGCGCCTTAAGCGGGGCCAGCCACTGCACCAGCTGCGTCAGATCACTGCGCCAGATATTTCGACCATCCACCACGCCTAACGAGAGCACCTTGTAGTTGGGCAACCAGCTCAATACCGCCGCCACCTCCTCCGGCGCCCGGACCGCATCAATATGGATGCCCGCCACCGGCAGACGACAGAGGGTGGTGAGGTTGTCACGCAACGGTCCAAAATAGGTGGTCAGCAGCTGTTTTATCCCGCGTGACTGCAACCGTGTATAGACTGCTTCAAAGGCCGTTCGCCACGCCTGCGGCAGATCCAGCGCCAGGATAGGCTCATCCATCTGTACCCACTCAACACCGCTGCTCTCCAGCCGTTGCAGGATCTCGCCATAGACCGGCAGCAGCGCCTCCAGCAGCTGCAACTTGTCAAAATCCGCCCCCTTGCCTTTCGCCAGCCAGAGGTAACTCAAAGGCCCCAGCAAGACCGGCTTGACGCGAAACCCCAACGCCTGCGCCTCCGCCACCTCATTAAACAACTTGTTGGATGAGAGTTTAAAGTTCTGCTCAGCCACCAGCTCCGGCACAATATAGTGGTAGTTGGTATCAAACCATTTGGTCATCTCGCAGGCGTTGACCGGCTCTCCGCCTGGTGCGCGACCCCGCGCCATACGGAAATAGGTGGTGATATCGACCTCTGCACCAAACCAGTGAAAACGCTCCGGCACAACCCCCAGGGTGGCCGACATATCCAGCACCTGGTCATACCAGGAGAAGTCCCCCACCGGCAGCAGCTCCACCCCCGCCGCCGCCTGCTGCCGCCAGTGCTGCGCCCGCAACCGCCGCCCCAGCTGCTCGAGCTCGGCAAACTCACTGTCGCCACGCCAATACTGCTCCAGCGCCCACTTCAACTCACGCTGCGCACCAATACGCGGAAAGCCCAAATTGTGTTGAATCGTCATCCCCTGCTCCTATGGCTATGATTAAGTTGCAGTGAGTATGGAACGCCGCTAGAATTGAATCAATTTCACAATACTTGTAATTATCATTAGAGAATCTAATAATGTTTATCGAAATTCGCCACCTGCGTAGCCTCCAGGCGATCCAGCAGAGCGGCAGTCTGGCACGCGCCGCCGAGACCCTGCACCTCACCCAGTCGGCCCTCTCACACCAGATCAAAGCGCTTGAAAACTACTTTGATACCGCGTTGTTTCTTCGCAGCACCAAGCCTCTTAAACTCACCCATGCCGGGCAAAAGCTGGTGGATATGGCCCATCAGGTACTGCCCGATATCACCACCTTGGAGGCCGATCTGCACCGCATGGCCAAGGGCGAGGCGGGACGGCTCCACATCGCCATCGAGTGCCACGCCTGTTTTGAGTGGCTGCTGCCGGTGCTCGACAGCTACCGCCAGCAGTGGCCCGAGGTTGAGGTGGATATCCGCATCGATGTCAGCTTTAACCCCATCCCCGCGATTCAGAAGGGCGAGATCGATCTGCTCATCAGCTCCGACCCGGTCGCTAACCCCGATATCGTCTTCAAACCACTCTTCACCTACGCCCCGCTGCTGGTGGCCGCCGCTGGTCACCCGCTGGCCGGCAAAAAATTCATCGAACCGGCGGATCTGGCCGACCAGACCCTGATCACCTACCCGGTAAAACGGGAGCGTCTGGATATCTTTACCCGTTTTCTCCAACCCGCCGGCATCGAACCCGCCACCATCCGCCAGAGCGAACTCACCGCCGTGATCCTGCTGCTGGTGGCCAGCCAGCGTGGTGTGGCCGTTCTGCCCGACTGGGTGCTGCGCGAGTCACTGCAAAAAAACAGCCTGATCACCCGACCCCTGGGCAAAAACGGCATGTCAGGTCAGCTCTACGCGGCCGTTCGCAGCAGCGACCAGCACGCCGAATTTATCACCGACTTCATCGCTTTGGCGCAACAAGGCAACCCATAAACAGCCCTGAAATAGCACTTGCTCCCCGCTTTTTTATCGTATATCTTGTGCCAAGGCTTCGGTTGAGACACAAGATGTTGTGCTCATATCCATAGGGAACCCGGTGTAAATCCGGGACTGTCGCGCAGCGGTAAAGGGGAACAGAGACCACCGGCATTATGCCAGGCACCGTCCAGATAGACGGCAAGCTGTGGTCCGAGGTGAATCACTATCAGTGGTTCGTGCCCCTAAGTCCGAATACCTGCCGAGGCCGTCATCACAACCGTGATGTAACACCCGGATCTCGCGTCAAGGTCACAGGGTGGAGAGCAGTCACACCTTCTGATCGGGGTCCTCCCCTTTTTGCTCTCCCCTCTCACTTTGCGCGGTCCCCTAACTTACTGATGAGGGAACCATGCAGACAGAACAGAAAACCAGCCACACCCCCCAACCACGCCCGGACAACAGCGCACAGCTCTGCCATTGCGAGGTGATTCGCCGCAACGGCACACTCACCCATTTTAATGCCGACAAAATCAGCGTCGCCCTCAGCCGCGCCTTTCTTGCCGTTGAAGGCACGCAGGGCGAAGGGTCACGGCGCATCCATGAGATTGTCGAACAGCTCAGCGACGAGATTGTCGCCGCACTGTTTCGCCGTCTGCCACACGGCGGCACACTGCACATCGAGGCGATTCAGGATCAGGTAGAACTGGCGCTGATGCGTAACGGTCACCACAAGATCGCCCGCGCCTATGTACTTTACCGGGAAGAGCACACTCGCCAGCGCGCCGCGCAACAGAACCCACCACAGGAGACCACCCTGCCCAACATCACCGCTGCCGACGGCAGCCGCGCACCACTCGACCAGGCACGGCTCACCACACTTATCAACGAGGCGTGCAGCGGCCTGACCGATGTCTCCAGCGACCCAATTCTCAAAGCGACCCTGCACAACCTGTTTGATGGCATCACTGAAAAAGAGCTGGCACAGGTGCTGGTGATGAGTGGCCGCAGCCTGATCGAACAGGAACCCAACTACTCCTTTGTCGCCGCCCGGCTGCTGCTCGACAGCCTGCGCCAGGAGGCGTTGAGTTTTCTGGCCGGACACGCCGAGCGTGCCACCCAGGCAGAGATGGCAAACCACTACGCCGACTACTTCAGTCGCTACATCAAACATGCCGCCGAACTGGAGCTGCTCGACAAAACCCTGACACGCTACGACCTGAAAAGATTAGGCGCTGCGCTGCGCCCGGAGCGTGACCAGCAGTTCACCTATCTTGGGCTGCAAACCCTCTATGACCGCTACTTTATTCACGCCGGCATCCACGGCAACAATAGCCGCTTTGAGCTGCCACAAGCCTTTTTCATGCGGGTTGCCATGGGGCTGGCGATCAACGAAATCGACCGTGAGGCGCGGGCCATTGAGTTCTATGAGCTGCTCTCCTCGTTTGATTTCATCTGCTCAACCCCCACGCTGTTCAACTCGGGCACCCTGCGCCCGCAGCTCTCCTCCTGCTATCTCACCCACGTGCCCGACGACCTGGATGGCATCTACAGCGCCATCAAAGATAACGCCCTGCTCTCAAAATTTGCCGGCGGCCTGGGCAATGACTGGAGCGCCGTGCGCGGTCTGGGCGCCGCCATCAAGGGGACCAACGGCACCTCGCAAGGGGTGGTGCCGTTTCTCAAGGTGGCCAACGACACCGCCGTGGCGGTCAACCAGGGTGGCAAACGTAAAGGGGCCGTCTGTGCCTACCTGGAGACGTGGCACATCGACATTGAGGAGTTTCTGGATCTGCGTAAAAACACCGGTGACGAACGGCGACGCACCCACGACATGAATACCGCCAACTGGATTCCTGACCTGTTTATGGAACGTGTCGGCGACGAAGCGCAGTGGACTCTCTTCTCCCCCGACGAGACCCCCGATCTGCATGACCTCTATGGCCAGCCATTCAAAAAGCGCTACGAAGAGTACGAGGCCAAGGCCGACCGGGGCGAGATGAAGATCTGGAAACGGCTGCCCGCCCTGGCGCTGTGGCGCAAGCTGCTCGGCCAACTGTTTGAGACCGGCCACCCCTGGATCACCTTCAAAGATAGCTGCAACCTGCGGTATACCAACCAGCACGTCGGTGTGGTGCACTCATCCAACCTCTGCACCGAGATCACACTGCATACCAATAACAATGAGATTGCAGTCTGCAACCTCGGCTCCATCAACCTTGCCGCCCATACCGGTGAGCATGGCATCGACCGCGAAAAGCTCGAACAGACCATCGACATCGCCATGCGTATGCTCGACAACGTCATCGACTACAACTACTACTCCGTGCCCCAGGCGCGTAACTCCAACCTGCGCCACCGCCCAGTGGGGCTGGGGTTGATGGGATTCCAGGATGCACTTTATATACAGAACATCCCCTACGCCTCAGAGGCGGCCATCCAGTTTGCCGACCACTCCATGGAGCTGATCGCCTACTCCGCCATCCAGGCATCGACCGATCTGGCGCAGGAGCGTGGCTGTTACTCCAGCTTTGCAGGTTCGCTCTGGAGCCGTGGCATCCTGCCGCTCGACTCTATTGAACTACAGGCCGCCGCCCGTGGCGACTCGCTGGAGATGGATCGCAGCAGCCAGCTCGACTGGCACTCACTGCGGCAACGGGTACAGACGGTTGGCATGCGTAACAGCAACTGTCTCGCCATCGCCCCTACAGCCACCATCGCCAACATCTGTGGCGTCTCACAGTCGATTGAACCGGCCTTCCAGAACCTGTTTGTAAAATCCAACCTCTCCGGTGAGTTCACCGTGGTCAACCCCTATCTGGTCAAGGAGCTGAAGGCGCTGGGGCTGTGGGACGAGGTAATGGTCAACGATCTCAAATATTTCGACGGCTCCCTGCAAGCCATAGACCGTATTCCCGCCATATTAAAAGAGCGCTACGCCACCGCCTTCGAGATCGACCAGCGCTGGCTGATCGAGGCCGCCTCACGACGTCAGAAGTGGATCGACCAGTCCCAGTCACTCAACCTCTATCTGGCGGAAGCCAGCGGCCCCACACTCGACAAGCTCTACAAACTGGCGTGGCGGCGCGGCCTGAAAACCACCTACTACCTACGCACACTGGGCGCCACCAAGATGGAGGGCAGCCAGCAGCGCGAAGTGGCCGAACCAACAACAACGGCCTGCTCGATCCTTGATCCCTCATGTGAGGCGTGCCAGTAGCGCGCCCCTCACCACGCCCTGCTCCCTGCCATGCAGGGCCAGGGCAAACAACCATCAAACTTAAATTAAGGAAACCACCATGCTCAACTGGGACAGCCCCGTTCTCGACAGACCCGCAACCCCTGCTACCGCAAACCCCACACGGGAGCAGCGGCTTAACCTGACCGCGCCAGTCTCAGCCAATGACAAACGGGTCCTGAATGGCCAGACCGATATCAACCAGCTGGCGCCCTTCAAATATCCGTGGGCATGGAACTACTTTCTCAACGCCAACAAAAACCACTGGACCCCGCTCGACATCAACATGGCGCAAGATATTCAGGACTACCACCACAAACTGAGTCCGGCAGAACGGCATGTCTATGAAAATGTACTCGCCTACCTCACCACCTCCGACATCCTCGCCATGCGTAACATCGGCCTGGCGGTGATGGAGAAGATGAGCGCACCGGAGTTACAGATCTACCAGGCCCGCCAGGTCTACGAAGAGGCGCTGCACACCTGGACCTACCAACACTGCATCGAGACCCTCGGGCTAGACCAGGGAGAGATCTACAACCGCTACCGTGTAGTGCCCGAAATCAACCGCAAGATCCAGATTGCCAACCGTCGCCTCAGCGCCATCATGCGTCCCGACATGGACTTCAACAATCCGGACGAACTCAACACCTTTGTCATCTCCTATCTCTTTTTTGCCGCCGTCTTTGAAGGGTGCTGGTTCTACAACGGCTTCAGCCCCATCTTCTCCCTGCAGCGGCGCGGCCTCATGAAGGGCACCGCCGAACAGCTGCAATACATCATGCGCGACGAGGTGATGCACGCCGGCTTTGGCATCCGCACCATCAAACAGATCATGGTAGAGAATCCGGTCACACTCGACCCCCAGGCCCTGCGTGAGATGTGGGACGAGTGCGAAGCAGCCGAGCGCGACTACGCCCACTACCTGCTACCCACCCCGATACTCGGCTACAACGCCGCCGACCATAGCGAACAGTTTCGCTACATCGCCAACCGCCGCGCCCATCAGCTTGGCATCAGCGAACCCTTCCCCGGCGCACAGTGCAGACTCGTCTGGCTCGATGAGCAGGCCAACATCCGTAAAGAGAAAAATTTCTTTGAGACCCGCGTCACCGAATACCAGACCGGCGCCGGGCTGGCGTGGACCTGACGGGAGAATACCCAGCAAGAATATCGACAGGCTATTCTCACCATCGACATTCGCTCAAACATAGCAAGATCCGGGTCGCGGATGCGTGTTTAACTTTTTATATTTAATGGGTACAACACATTTTTTGTTGTACGGAAAATAAATTATAAGAGGTTTCGTACAATGTCTGCACTATCAAACAAGGTCGCCATTATCACTGGAGCAAGTTCCGGGATCGGTTATGCCACAGCAAAGCTGTTCGCCCGAGAGGGCGCCAAGGTTATCATCGCCGCGCGACGCCAACTGGAGCTTGATGCACTCGTTGAGCAGATCACCCATGCGGGTGGTCATGCCATCGCGCTTGTCGGCGATGTCAAGGATGAGGCATTCGCAAAAGCCTTGGTCGAACTGGCTATAGCGCGTTTCGGCGGCCTTGATGTGGCATTCAACAATGCCGGCACAATGGGTGAAATGGGGGCCACGCCAGAGGTGGCGCTTTCAGAGTGGGAGGAGACAATCAGGACAAATCTGACAAGTGCCTTCCTCGGAGCGAAGTATCAACTTCCCGCGATGCTTGACCGCAACGGCGGGTCCCTGATCTTCACGTCGACATTCGTCGGTTACACCATCGGCCTACCGGGCATGGCAGCCTATGCCGCCAGCAAGGCCGGACTCATCGGCCTCACGCAGGCGCTCGCCGCTGAGTTTGGCCCCAAGGGTATCCGGGTAAACGCCCTCCTGCCGGGCGGCACGGATACCCCAATGGGCCGGGCCTTCGCCAATACACCGGAAGCGTTGGCGTTCGTCCAGGGCCTGCACGCGCTGAAGCGTATGGCCTTGCCAGAGGAGATCGCCAAATCCGCTCTTTACCTCGCCTCCGACGCATCGAGTTTCACCACCGGCCTGGCGCTCCTCGCTGACGGCGGAGTCTCCATCAATCGAACCTGAATAGGCACAGCCGATGCATATAAAGTGTGAGTCATTAATTTTGTACTTTTGGAACACCCGTTGTTCTAATCAGCACCCTGAACGATGACGGGAGCTACAATCTTGCGCCAATGTCTTCGGTATTTTGGCATCAAAGTCCGGACGCAGGGCGGCACGACCTTGGATAATCTGAATGTCTGACTACGACCGTATCGCCGAAGCAATTTCTTTCATAGCCAGCCGGGTAAACAGCCAGCCCGGCCTGGAAGAAATTTCGCGGCACTTGCGCCTGAGCCCCTTCCACTTCCAGCGCCTGTTCAGCCGCTGGGCCGGCGTGACACCCAAAAGATTCCTGCAAGTGCTTACGGTGGAGCGCGCCAAGCAATTGCTGAGCGAATCGAAACCATTGCTTGAAGTGTCGGACGCCCTGGGATTGAGCAGCGGTTCGCGTTTGTACGACCACTTCGTTCATCTGGAAGCGGTTACGCCCGGTGAATACAAGCTGGGCGGGGCAGGTTTAACAATTGAATATGGTGTGCATGACACCCCTTTTGGAAAAGCGTTTATTGCCACGACTCCCAGGGGGATCTGTAGTTTTGCGTTTCTGGAATACGCGAAAATCGATGGTCATGTAGCTGGTTTACAAAAAAAGTGGCCGCATGCACTGGTGCACAAAAACCGTCAACGAACGCTTGCAGTTATCAAGGCTATGTTCGGCGACGAAAAGAAATTGGACCGCCCGTTGTCTTTGTATGTTTCCGGCACCAACTTTCAGACCAGTGTGTGGAGAGCTCTGTTGCAGATACCTCCGGCAGCGGTGGTAAGTTACTCCCAAGTCGCAACCGCCATCGGTCATCCGGATTCCGCGAGGGCCGTGGGGCTGGCGGTAGGCGCGAACCCTGTTGCGTTGCTGATACCCTGCCACCGCGTCATCCAACAGAGCGGGAAGCTCGGTGGCTATCATTGGGGCGAGACCCGCAAGCAGGCAATCCATGCGTGGGAATCGGCAAGGGTCGAATAACCCCGGCCATAACAAGGCACTCTCAGAACCCGGTCTCTATCTGGCGGCAAAACTCTGGCGATACTCGCGCGGCGAGACCCCGACATTTTTCTTGAACAGGCGGCGGAACGCGCTTTCGTCCTGATAGCCGACACGCGCCGGAATCTGTTCGATGCGATAGTTCGTGCCCGCGAGCAGGGCCTTGCTCGCCTCCAGTCGCAGGCGTTGTAAATACGCGTAGGGGCTCTCGCCGGTGCGTTCCTTGAAACGTCGCACCAAGGTGCGCACGCTCACCGCCACATGGCGCGCAATATCCGCGACGCCGATGTCGGCGCGCAGGTGGGCGCGCATCCATTTCTCGGCCTTGAGAATCAGCGGGTCGTGGTGACTCACGTGATGCGGAATAAGGTCGGCGGTGCGCGTCTCGCGGCGGTTATCCAGAACGAAATAGCGGGCCAGCGCACGCGTCAGCTCACGGCCGGCCGTGCGCTCAATGAGATGCAGGGTCAGGTCGATGTAGGAAAACGCGCCGCCACTCGTGATGAGGCGGCCGGACTCGGCCAGCGCCGCCGTGGCATCGAGCTTCACGGCCGGGTAGTGTTGCTCAAACATTTCAGCGAACCAGGTGGTGGTGGTCGCGGTGTGGCCATTCAGCAACCCGGCCTGCGCCAGCAGGAACGGACCGGTGCAAGCGGCGGCGACCCACGCACCTTCCGCATAACACGCGGCCAGCCACTGGCTCACCGGTTCCAACTGCACCAACGCCGCGCGTAACGCTTGCGGTTCGATCAGCGCGATACCCGGCACAATCACAATCTCGGCGGTCGCGCCGGCCAAGCCGCCATCCACCGGCAGGCAATAACCATTGGCAGCGCGAACTGGCGTGCCATTCGGTGACAACACCTGCGTGGCAAACGGCGGCGGCGCGCCGGGCGCCAAACGCGCGGCGATGTCATTCGCCGCGTGCAACAGATCGAGCGGGCCGATCACGCCCGAAGCGTGACAATCGTCGAAGGCCAGTATTGCGACACGTTTCGTCATTTTCTCGCTCCTGGCGCAAGTTGCGCGCTAATTGGCAGTTCATCCTCTGGCCTCACAGCGCGTGCTGCCTCACCATGGACAACACGCACGGCAACAACATTTAACACGCAAAGACGACCATGCAGCAACTGACCTACATCCGCAAGAACACCCTGCAATGGCGGGATGTCGCCGCGCCCACCCTGCAATCGCCCGACGCGGCGCTGGTGCGCCCGTTCGTGGCGGCACGTTGCGACGGCGATCCGTTGTTCCTGCATCGCGATCTCGCCTGGGCGATGAATACCGGAGTGGCCCTGCACTATCTCGACCCGGTTGTTTCGACCATGCTCGGCGAGCATCCATTCGGGGGCCCGTTCGCCGTTGGGCACGAAGGTGTTGCGGAAGTGATTGAAGTTGGCGCGACCGTCAAGCAATTCAAAGTTGGTGACGTCGTGATCGTACCCTGGGCGATCTCCTGTGGGAGTTGTGCGCATTGCCGTATTGGCCTCACTTCACGTTGTGGCGCGCATGACAGCACGCTGCTCTCGGCCTACGGATTCGGCCAGGCGATGGGCAACTTCGGCGGCATGGTAAGCGATTGCCTGCGTGTGCCGCACGCCGATGCCATGCTGGTCGCGGTGCCACGCGGCGTAAACCCGCTCGCGCTGGCGAGCGCCTCGGACAATATTCCCGATGGCTGGCGTTGTGTTGCGCCGCAACTCAAGGCGCGCCCAGGCGCGCCGGTGCTAATCGCCGGCGGCGCGGCGCAAAGCATTGGTCTCTACGCCGCCGGCCTGGCCGTGGCGTTGGGATCGACGCGCGTCGATTATCTCGATTGGCAACGCGAGCGGCTGGACATCGCGGCCGCATTCGGTGCGAACCCGGTGGCTGTTCCGAGATCTGGAAGAAACAAATGGTTCAAGCGGCACGCACCCGCGGTGTGCGGAGATTTCCCGATTGCCGTCGACGCCAGCGCCAATCCGGATGGACTGCGCTACGCCTTGCGCTCGCTTGCACCCGGCGGTATCTGCACCAGCGTCGGATACTATTTCCAGAAGGGAACGGCCATTCCGCTCATGCAGATGTTCGCCAACGACTCCACGCTGCGCACCGGCGTTTCGCACGCGCGTGCCGCGTTGCCCGAGGTGCTGGCGCTGATCGCCAGCGGCCGCTTCGATCCGACACGTGTCACGACGCTCGTAGCCGCGTGGAACGAAGCACCGCTGGCGTTTCTCGAACGCACCACCAAGGTGGTGGTGCAGCGCGCACCGCTGTCGGTGCGCGCGTCATGACCGGCCTGTTCGGCAAGCAACGCGCGGCGGCATTGCCTGTCGGTTTCCGACTGCTGCGGACGGCACTCAGACTTTCCACTCTGGTTTCCACCGAGCTTACTGGCCGTTGGGTAAACCATCTGTGGTTCCGCTCGCGGCGCTATCCGCAACCGGCGCGCGAACAGGAATGGTTGGCGGATGCACAATCGCTGCAGTTGACACACCGTGGCCGACCGCTCGCCGTACAGCACTGGGGCACGGGGCCAACAGTGCTTTTTGTACACGGCTGGCACGGTCGCGGCGCGCAACTCGGTGCGTTCGCGGCACCGCTGGTGACGGCCGGTTTCCGGGTGGTGGCCTTCGATGCCCCGGCGCACGGCCGCACGGCCGGCCGCAGCACCGACCTGCCGGAAGTGAGTGAAGCTTTGTTGACCGTAGCCAATGCGTATGCGCCGCT
>JANOSY010000047.1:0-67967 GCA_031416075.1 Tenderia sp. (SeqCode)
GGGAGCAAAACGGAGCTGGGCTGGAGTAGACTTCGTCATGGGCATGGGGGCTGCTTGTGTTTACGAGTTGTTGGTCTGGTAACCGCAACTCTATCAAACAGTTGCAGACCTTCGTGCCCTTTTTATGAAAAATTCAGGCTATAACGATGATATTAACGAGCACAGCCTCTAAGTAGCATACATCAACAAATAGATGACGTAGCTTTTAAAGGCAGGGAAGAGTGCCATCAGCAGTGAAATGGTAAATATCACCAGCGTAGTAACACCCACCGTCACAGCGATCAGCACCTTAAACGTCCGCCAATACAACCATGCCCCCGATGTGATATTTATTGTCAGATTCACCCGCTTGACAAACATACGCAACACTTTTCAGGTAACAGTCAGCCGCCTCAGAATAACAAAGAGTGACAAGAAACTAAAATACTCAGAAAGCTCCGGCCTGATGTAAGGCCGGGGCTTTGGGTTATTCGAAGGGATGACGCAGAACAATGGTCTCGGTACGATCCGGGCCGGTCGAAATAATATCAATAGGCACTTCAATGATCTCCTCGATACGCCTCAGGTAAGCTTTGGCATTTGCTGGTAGATCATCGTAGCATCTCACACCGACAGTGGACTCTTTCCAACCCGGCATATCCACATAAACGGGATCACACTGCGATAAGGTATCGGCTTCCATTGGCGGTACCAGATATTCCTTACCATTACAGTTGTACCCTACACAGAGGCGAATAACATCAAGGCCATCAAGAACGTCAAGTTTGGTGATACAAATTCCGGACACACTGTTGATCATGTTGGTACGGCGTAACGCCACCGCATCAAACCATCCACAACGACGTGGACGCCCCGTGGTAGAGCCAAACTCATGGCCACGACGCGCCAAGTGCTCACCCATCTCATCAAACAACTCTGTTGGAAACGGACCCGCGCCAACACGTGTCGTATACGCCTTGGTAATCCCCAAAATATAATCAAAACTACGCGGTCCTACTCCACTTCCTGTAGCCGCACCACCTGCCGTGGTATTGGATGAGGTAACAAAGGGATACGTACCATGATCGATATCAAGCAGCGCCCCTTGCGCCCCTTCAAAAAGGACATTTTCACCCCGCAAACTATACGCATTGAGCATCTCAGGCACATCAACAACCAACGGCTGCAACTGCTCTGCCCAGATCATGGATTGATCCAGCACTTGCTGAAAATCAACCTTCTCGACCTTGTAATAGTTCTGCAGAACAAAATTGTGGTAATCCAGAACCTCTCCCAATTTGGCGGCAAAGCGCTCACGATGGAAAAGATCATCAACACGCAACCCACGA
Organism: Tenderia sp. (SeqCode); assembly: GCA_031416075.1. GTDB lineage: Bacteria > Pseudomonadota > Gammaproteobacteria > Tenderiales > Tenderiaceae > JAKFXL01. Next base: position 1,329 of record JANOSY010000047.1, read on the forward strand.
CGGGAGACCTTATCTTCATAAGCCGGGCCAATACCACGTCCCGTAGTACCGATAGCTGCCTTACCACGCGCTTTTTCACGAGCATGGTCAAGCATGGCATGATAAGGCAGGATCAACGGGCAGGCGGGGCTGATACGCAGACGCTCGCGGGCCGGAACCCCACGCGCCTCCAACCCTTCAATCTCGCGGAGCAGTGCCTCCGGTGAAAGCACTACACCATTGCCAATCAGGCAGAGCACGTTTTCACGCAATATTCCGGAGGGAATCAGGTGTAATACGGTTTTTTCACCATTAATCACCAATGTGTGGCCCGCATTGTGACCGCCCTGAAAGCGAACCACCGCCTCCACCTTATCCGTCAGCAGATCCACAACCTTACCCTTGCCTTCATCACCCCACTGTGTGCCGATGATGATTACATTTTTACCTACACTACCCATGCTAACACCTGAATATGTTTGTTTAATCTAAGAAAACAGTTCGATATATTTAATCTACCGCAACAACAGACCAGCCGTTATCAGTAGACTGTAAAATGCGGTCACACCCCATCTCCCGTGCACTACCCTGTTGCCCTGGCAATGCATGCACTACCCGCTCACCGGAGGCACGCAAAGTGGCAATCTGGGACTCCAGTACAGGATCATCATCTACAACAGCAAATATCCCTGTTGATACCTGTTGGCGCGGAGTAAGTTCTGCCAAAACCTTAAGATCAGAACTAAAACCGGTGGCTGGGCGAGCACGGCCAAATGACTCACCAATCGCATCATAACGACCACCACGTGCAATCTCCTGCCCCTGTCCCGGGACAAAGGCCGCAAATACCACTCCGGTTTGATAACGATAACCACGTAACTCTGCCAAATCAAAATAGAGTGGCAGCTCACCGATAAAATACTCCGCACGAGCTGCAATTTGACACAGATTCTCCAGTGCGGATTGAACCGGCGCACTGGCAGAACTCAACACTCTTTTAGCTTCAGTCAAGACAGAATGGTCCCCATTAAGCTCAATCAGTGCCAGCAAATGTTCTTTTGTACGGGCTACAACGTCCCATTCATTAAGATAGGCCTCTATCTCTGGCAACGCCTTACGCTGCATTGCATCAAACAGCTGCTCTTCCTGATCACTGCTAAGTTTAGCATCCTGAACCAGTCCACGATAAATCCCCACATGCCCCAAATCAACATGAAGATCATTAACACCACTGGTTTTTAGCATTTCAACCATCAACCGTAAAATCTCTACATCACTCTCTATACCTGCATGGCCATACAGCTCCGCGCCCACCTGAAGCGGTGAGCGTGAGCGACCAAATCCATTAGGTAATGTATGTAATACCGGGCCAATATAACAGAGTCTATTAGGTACATCGCGCTTAAGCAGGTGTGCATCGATACGGGCCACCTGTGGTGTCATATCAGCCCGCAACCCCATTAAACGCCCAGTCATTTGGTCGATCAGTTTAAAAGTTTGCAAATCCAAATCATTGCCCGTCCCTACCAGCAACGACTCAAGATATTCAATTAGTGGTGGCATGACAAGGTCATAACCCCAGCTGTTAAACAGGTCCAGCAGCTCGCGCCGCAACTGCTCCAGATGCTGTGCCTGTTGCGGCAACAGCTCAACAATGCCTTCCGGCAATAACCAACGATCTTTTGTTTGTGCCACTCGAATAACCATTTGTATTGTTTGTAGTAATTCAACTCACCAAGGATAGAAATACTACCCCGGCGATCATGCTGAGCAAGCCATAAAGCCGGAGTGATCGATCATTCATCTGGCTCAAATGACCGTACACCCGTCGCAACCCCTTCGGAGTCAAAAAAGGTAGCATACCTTCAAGTACCATCACCAAGGCCAAAGCGACCCATAAATCTTGCCAAGTCATAATTGCCATCAAAAAAAGCGGGCATGACACTGTGTGTTATGCCCGCTAGTGCTGTTATTTTACCTGTTTATTCACCCAAATGGGGATCCAATCGCAAATCTACCCTACTAATTTGCACCTTTCTGGTTATTAAAATAACGGAAGAAATCAGCATCTGGCTTGATCACCATAATATCTTCCTTGCTGTTAAAGGAGCTACGATAGGCCATTAAGCTACGATAAAAAGCGTAAAATTCACGATCCTTACTATAGGCTTGGGCATATATTTCCGACGCCTTGGCATCTCCCTGCCCACGCAGCAATTCAGCTTCACGGTACGCTTCAGCAATGATCACTGTGCGCTGTTTATCAGCATCGGCGCGGATACGCTCTGCCTGTTCAGCCCCCTTGGAGCGAAAATCCTTTGCCACACGGGTACGCTCCGCCTCCATTCGGCGATAAACAGCGTCACTGACTTCACCCTTAAGATCGATGCGCATAATGCGAACATCAATCACTTCAACACCAAACTCTTTGGATTTTTTATCCGCCGTAACCGTGGCAATATTCATGATCTCAGCACGCTCACCAGAAATAACATCCTGAATGGTGCGACGAGCAAACTCCTCACGCAACGCATCTTTAATGATCTGAGACAAACGCACATTGGCCATCCGCTCATCTCCACCCAACGCGGTGAAATAAGTAGAGACATTATCAATGCGCCATTTAACAAAAGAGTCTACCACCACGTTCTTTTTCTCAACCGTGAGAAAAGTCTCAGGCTCAGCATCCATGGTCAAGATACGCCCGTCAAATTTACGTACATTATTGATAAAAGGGATTTTAAAGTGCAAACCAGGCGCAAAATCGGTACTTTCAATTTTACCCAATCGCAACAGAATCGCTTTTTCACGTTCATCCACAGTGAATATCGATAACAATCCAATCACCAGCACAGCACCCAACAGAATAACTATGCCCAAACTCTTATTCTGATTCATTAGCGCACCTCCCTGCCACGCAAAGACTCTTGCCCCTGCTGCATAAACTGCTCAGCAGACTTTATAGCCGAACTGGACTGACTCTCTGGCGATTGGAATTTCTGTGCTGCACCAGTCGTTGCATTTGTAGCAGGGTTACCACTCCCCATCATTCTATCCAATGGCAGGTAAATCATATTATTACCACCTTTGACATCTACCACCACTTTAGAAGTGCTGCTTAGCACCTGTTCCATTGCCTCAATGTAAAGACGCTGGCGTGTCACTTCAGGCGCTTTTTTATACTCGACCAGAATACTTTCAAAACGTTTGGCTTCACCCTCTGCCTGGGCAACCACCTGCTCTTTATAAGCACTCGCCTCTTCCACCTGACGAGCAGCACCGCCTCTTGCTCTTGGCAGAACATCGTTGGAGTATGCTTCAGCCTCATTAATAACCCGCTGCTGATCTTCACGCGCCTTAACAGCATCATCAAAAGCATGCTGTACTTCTGTTGGAGGCTGGGCATCCTGCATATTGACACTCAGTATCATCAAGCCGGAACCATAACTATCCAAGGTTTTCTGAACGAGAATTTTAACTCTGTCAACAATATCACTACGGCCCTCTTTGAGCACAAAATCCATATCGCTCTTACCAACAATTTCGCGAATGGCACTTTCGGTAGCCTCCCGCAGCGCCAAATCAGGATCCTTTACCTTAAAGACATAGTCCGATGCTGACTTGATGTTGTACTGAATAGCAAACCTCACATCGACTATGTTTTCATCACGTGTCAACATCATCGACTCAACCAGAACAGGACTACTCTTAGCTGAACGGTCACCAGCACTAGTACGATAGCCGATCAGAACATCTCGGTTCTGGGCCACATTAACGCTGACAACTTTCTCCAATGGGCGTGGCAAACGAAAATTTAATCCTGGCTGCATGGTATCTACATACTTGCCAAAACGAATAACAACACCTCGCTCTGCAGGCTGAATAATATGAATCATGTCATAAACAAGCCAAATACCAACAATAAGTGCTGCGGCAATACCCATACCACCTGCACCGCTGCCTCCCCCACGAATGGGCGTGGCACCGCCCGTGCCCTTGGTGCCCTTGCCACCAAACACGCCGTTAAGCTTTTGCTTTATTTTATTGACAATCTCGTCCAGATCAGGAGGGCCTTGATCTTTCCCACGATTACCCCAAGGATCTTTATCTTTCGATCCTCCCGGCTCATTCCAGGCCATACTCATCTCCAAATCATTGTATTAAATCAATAGTTCTGGTCTTACATCACCAAAACCGGGAATTCCAAAAAAACACTCGCCGCATAAAACATGCCGTGCTAAGTATTATGTAATAACATCAATCGTGTGTTCATTCAAACAGCGACACCCCTCTTGGCGACAGTATGCCTCTTTCTGCCTTGGCCAAAGAGAAACATCAAGCAACCACTCACCTTGTTCGGTATGGGTCTCGCTATCGATCAGACCTGCTGTAAACAGCTCCGTCCGTAACCGCCCCGCCATAGGAGCTAACAATAACTGATATCGCTGTTTAGTTGCCACTTCCTTCCAGGTCACATCATCATGCCGGTGTTTTGCATCCTGCCACTGCAGATATTCAGTCACCACCTGACGCAACTGTTCCAAACCAGCGCCAGTCACGGCCGAAACCCAAACACGCAACGGACGCCCATCATCGTCACGGTCAATATGCGCCTCTGCCGACTCCATGAGATCAATTTTATTATATACCTCAATCTGCGGCACAGACTCAGCACCAACCTCTTTCAAAACCGAATTAACCTCAACAATACGATCCTGCCGCCCTTCCGTATATGCGTCTATCACATGTAAGAGGAGGTTAGCATCTTGCGTCTCTTCCAATGTTGAACGAAACGCTGCAACCAGATTGTGTGGCAGATGGCGAATGAACCCGACCGTATCAATCAACACTGTGTCGTGCTCAGTTTTTAAATTGAATTTACGCAACGTTGGATCAAGGGTTGCAAATAGCTGATCCGCCACATAAGCCTCTGCCGCTGTCATAATATTAAACAGTGTCGACTTCCCGGCGTTTGTATATCCCACCAATGAGACCCTCTGCACCTGTGACTTGCGACGAGAACGCCGACGCTCCTCACGTTGCTGTGACACCTTTTCCAACCGCTTATTTAGCTGTTTAATACGCTGAGCAATTAAGCGGCGGTCGGTCTCAAGCTGGGTTTCACCCGGACCACGCAACCCAATCCCGCCGCCCTGTCGTTCCAAATGGGTCCAGCCTCGTACCAAACGGGTCGACAGGTGGCGCAATTGCGCCAACTCAACTTGTAGCTTACCCTCAAAAGTGTGTGCTCTCTGGGCAAAAATATCGAGAATCAGCCCCGTACGGTCCAGCACTCGACAACAGAGCAATCTTTCAAGGTTTCGCTCCTGTGAGGGTGAGAGTGCATGGTTAAAAATCACCAGTTCAGATTCAGTATCCACGACCGCCTGACGAATCTCTTCCGCCTTCCCCATACCCACAAAGTATTTGGAATCTGGCCCCCGGCGACTCCCTTGCACCACCACCACGGGGTCCGCCCCCGCTGAAACCGCCAACTCTTTTAACTCATCAAGATCTTCCCGCGCACCTTGATCATGAAAGTTAACATGGACCAGTACCGTACGCTCACCCACTTGCGGGCGTTCAAAAAATTCCACTTAAATTAATACCAGCTGCTAACTATTCTATTCAACACTATCGTCATCATCAGTGCCCATGTTCAGCTTTACATTACGTGCTGGCACAATAGTCGATATCGCATGTTTGTATACCATCTGACTAACGCTGTTTTTAAGCAACACTACAAATTGATCAAACGACTCAACCTGCCCTTGCAGCTTAATACCATTCACCAAGTAAATCGCCACAGGGACCTTCTCCTTACGCAGAGCGTTCAAAAAAGGGTCTTGTAAACTTTGCCCTTTGCTCATTATATAACTCTCCTTTTGTTATATTCTTGTCCACACTAGCAAGAACCATAGTCGCACTATCCAAACGCGCCTGCACTACAACCGCTGAAGTCTAGCACAACAATGGCTTATACACTCAACTCCAGCTCAGACCGCAGATATTTCAATGTGTCATCAAAAAGCGTGGGGGATTCACCATCCAGCCAGACGGCCCCCACTTCTGAACGCAGCCAAGTTAACTGCCGCTTGGCAAACTGGCGGGTTGCCGCAACCCCTTTACTGACCATATCATCGTAGCCATAGTTCCCGTCCAGATACCCCCACGCCTGCCGATAACCGACCGCGCGCATAGACGGCATAGATAAATCAAGCCCTTCCAGCTCCCGCAAACGGGTGACCTCTTCAATAAACCCCTGCCTCAACATGGCATCAAAACGGAGCTCTATCCGTCGGTGCAATGTTGCGCGCTCAGTGGGCGCCACAATGAGCTTAGCCAGCGCATAGGGCAGCTTCTGTCGCCGCTCCCCTTCACAGAGCTGACTCATGCTCACCCCTGCCAACTCGTACACCTCAAGCGCTCGTTGGATTCGCTGACGATCATTGGGATTGATTCTGGCCGCTGCCAAGGGATCAACCCCCATTAAACGTCGATGCAACGCCGATAGGCCGGTATCTTCAAACTCAGCGTCCAGTCGAGCCCGCACCACCGGATCTGTAGCGGGCAGCTCGGACAGACCATATTCAAGCGCTCGATAGTAGAGCATAGTCCCTCCCACCAATAGTGGGATACGCCCCGCCGCTGTGATTTCGGCCATAGCCAGCAACGCATCGTCACAAAAACTGGCAGCTGAATAAGACTCTGTAGGATTGATAATATCGATAAGGCGATGCGGGGCGTGCGCCAACAGCTCTTGTGATGGTTTGGCGGTACCTATGTCCATCCCCTTATATACCAGTGCCGAATCCACACTAATGAGTTCACATGGCAGGGTATCAAAGAGTCGCAACGCCAGATCAGTTTTGCCCGCAGCCGTCGGTCCCATCAGAAAAATAGCGGGTGGCTTGGACAGCACGTCACCACGACTCAAAGAGAGGGTCATATCTGAACACCTAGAATAAACTGGCCCCCACTTTAACCCAACATACCACTAAACAGCAGCGCCCTTTGCGCGGCGATTGAATTTAGGGCAGAATACGGCCCCTGATACAGGCACGGGTTTAAACCCTTACAAACCTCACTGGAGAAGCATCCCCGTTATGGCAAAAGAAGACGCTATTGAGATGGAGGGCACCGTTATTGACACGCTGCCTAACACTATGTTCCGCGTAGAACTAGAAAATGGCCACGTTGTCACCGCCCATATCTCAGGGAAAATGCGTAAAAACTACATCCGCATCCTAACTGGCGACAAGGTCACCGTACAGTTAACCCCCTACGATCTAAGCAAAGGTCGCATCACCTACCGTGCCCGTTAATTAATCAACTGACTCCGCCTGACGCGCCTCTTCCTCGATATCGAAGCTCAGTTCGCCACCGTTTACACCGATACGGACAAACCCGCCTGAGGCCAGGCGGCCAAACAGCAGCTCCTCAGCAAGCGGTTTTTTAATGCTATCTTTAATCAATCGCGCCATCGGCCTGGCCCCCATAGCAGGGTCGTAACCACGCTCACCCAGCCACTCACGTGCCGCCATGGTGATCTCCAAGGTGACGTGTTTATCATGCAACTGAGCCTCCAGCTCAATAATAAATTTATCAACCACGTGCCCCATAGTCTTGCGATCCAGTGCTTTAAACTCAATGACCGCATCCAGCCTGTTACGAAACTCTGGGGTAAAGGTCCGTTTAATCGCTTCCATGCCATCACGGGCGTTATCCTGTTGGGTAAAACCAATCGAGGTTCGACTGATCTGCTCAGCGCCCGCATTTGTTGTCATTACTATAATTACATTGCGGAAATCGGCCTCCCTACCATTGTTGTCAGTCAACGTACCGTGGTCCATCACCTGTAGCAACAGGTTGAACACGTCAGGATGGGCCTTCTCAATCTCATCCAGCAACAACACCGCATGAGGTGTCTTATTCACCGCATCAGTGAGCAAACCGCCCTGGTCAAACCCTACGTATCCGGGTGGCGCACCTATAAGCCGTGACGCGGCGTGTCTTTCCATGTATTCAGACATATCAAAACGGATCAAATCGATCCCCATCACTTTGGCCAGCTGACGTGTCACCTCGGTTTTGCCCACCCCCGTTGGCCCCGCGAACAGGAAAGAGCCAATGGGTTTTTCATCATGACCAAGCCCTGAACGGGCCAATTTGATTGCTGTTGCCAATGAGTTAATCGCTGGATCCTGGCCAAAGACGACCATCTTCAGATCCCGTTCCAACGTTTTAAGTCTTTCGCGATCCGTGCTGCCAATATGTTTGGGGGGGATGCGCGCTATCTTGGCAACAATACCCTCGACATCACGAACCCCAATAGTTTTTTTACGCTTTGACGGGGGTGCCATACGTTGTTGTGCCCCGGCCTCATCGATAACATCAATCGCCTTATCCGGCAGATGGCGGTCCGTAATATAACGCGCAGACAACTCAGCCGCTGCCTTAATAGCTTGGCGGGTATATTTAACCTGGTGATGCTCTTCAAAGCGGGATTTCAAGCCGTGCAGGATCTGAATAGTTTCGTTAACGGTTGGTTCTGGCACATCTATTTTCTGGAAGCGGCGCGCCAAGGCGCGGTCTTTTTCGAAAATGCCACGATACTCCTGGTAGGTTGTTGAACCGATACATTTCAATTCACCTGACGCCAGCGCCGGCTTCAGGAGATTAGAGGCATCCATCACGCCGCCAGACGCAGCTCCCGCGCCGATAATAGTGTGTATCTCATCGATAAAAAGGACATTGCCGGGATGTTTGAGCATTTGTGCCAATACTGCTTTCAACCGCTTTTCAAAATCGCCACGGTATTTAGTGCCAGCCAACAACGCGCCCATATCCAGTGAATAGACTGTGCTCTGTGCCAACACTTCGGGCACCTCACCATCCACAATACGTTTGGCCAGCCCTTCAGCCAGGGCAGTCTTGCCGACCCCCGCTTCACCCACAAACAGGGGATTATTTTTACGACGACGGCATAGTATTTGAACCGTACGTTCGACCTCCTCATGCCGCCCGATCAGTGGATCAATTTTGCCCTGCTTGGCACGCTGATTAAGATTGACCGCAAAACTTTCGAGCGGTGATTTGGCCGCGGAGTCAGAGCCGCCCTCCTCATCCTCGGAACGACCAAAGTCTTCACTCTCTTCATCCCCGGCCACTTTGGAGATGCCGTGTGAAAGATAATTCACCACATCAAGACGGGTAATGTTTTGTCCATTCAAGAGATAAACTGCCTGCGAATCAGGCTCACCAAAAATAGCAACCAACACATTGGCACCGGTCACCTCCTCACGTCCAGAACTCTGAACATGAAACACAGCGCGCTGCAAGACCCGCTGAAAGCCAAGCGTAGGCTGAGTCTCGCGACCATCTTCGTTCGAAATGACAGGGGTGGTCTCATCAAGAAACGCGAGCAGCTCACGTTTTAAGTGAGGAAGATCTGCACCGCAGGCTCGCAACACACTAGCGGCAGCCAGATTATCCAGCAGCGCCAACAAAAGATGCTCAACCGTCATGAACTCGTGATGTTTATCACTCGCCTCACGAAACGCCGTGTTCAGCGTAAATTCCAATTCCTTGTTCAACATGACAAGCACCTCCTACGTTGCCTGGTACAGCACAAGCCTACAATGTCAGACCTCTTCCATCGTGCTTTTCAGCGGATGCTGATTTTCGTATGCAAAATCATTCACCTGCGCCACCTTTGTTTCTGCCACATCTTGCGAAAAGACTCCACACACACCTACACCTTCCGTATGGACTTGAAGCATGACTTGTGTAGCCTTCTCGCGCCCCATGCCGAAAAACTTCTCCAGCACATGAATCACAAACTCCATAGGGGTATAATCGTCGTTTAGCAGCAAAACTTTATATAAAGGGGGACGTTTCAGCTGAGGCCGCGCCTCCTGAATCGCCAAGTCATCCTTCACGTCATGATCTATTTTTTTTGTCATAGCAGGGACGATTATAACCAAATAGGCTCTACATGACAGCGCCTTTACCCAATAAAAATAACAAACACTTTCGATCAACTGTGTTATCTAAGCTGTTAAAAAACCATAACTTTTCTTAAACTCTCCAAGAAAAGCAAGAGTCAATTGAGCACAGGCGCTTTTACAAGGCACAGCACCAAGGTTAGACTTTACTAATAAACCCTTAACCATACAAACATGGCCCACCGACAGCAATAGACAATCCTTAATGTTTTCAATCTATTGACATATGACCTTTTTTGATCAACATTAATCATCGAGTGGGGGGGGTAAATGCAGTTGTGGTCAATCCTCTACAGCGGGCCGGAGTTTCCGGCATGATTTTTGTTTTAGCCGCGGGGAAAGTAAGCATGGCAAAAGGCATCGTTAAGTGGTTCAGTAATGCAAAAGGGTATGGATTCATAGCGCCTGAAGAGGGGGGTGACGATATATTTGCACACTTCTCGGCAATCGACATGGATGGCTACAAATCTCTTCGACAGGGCCAAAAGGTCCTTTACGAGGTATCTCAGGGTCCAAAAGGGCTGCTTGCAGCCTCCATCAATCTGGATGGTAGCGATACAACCGCTGATGGTACCGCCTCAGGAGGTTCTGACTCAGACTCCAGCATGTAGATAACAGAAGCCCCCGGCGCACATAAAACCTATAACAGTGGCCGGGGGCTTTTTTCGTTTCAGACTATTGCAATAGCCTTTTACATCTCAGTAACCATGGCATCGCCGAACTCTGAACAACTCAACTCTGTTGCACCATCCATTAACCGGGCTAAATCGTAAGTGACTTTGCCGGAAGAGATGGCACCGCTCAGCCCTTTGATAATCAGGTCAGCCGCTTCCAGCCATCCCAGATGACGCAACATCATTTCACCTGACAGAATGATTGAACCGGGATTAACTTTGTTCTGTCCTGCATATTTGGGTGCTGTGCCATGGGTCGCTTCAAACATGGCGATGGTGTCTGAGAGGTTGGCCCCTGGCGCAATCCCTATGCCACCCACCTGTGCGGCCAGCGCATCAGAGATGTAGTCGCCATTCAGGTTGAGGGTGGCGATCACACTGTACTCCTCCGGACGCAGCAGGATCTGCTGCAGGAAGGCGTCGGCAATCACATCTTTCACAATAATGGTCTTGCCTGTTTTTGGGTTTTTAAAAGAGCACCAAGGACCACCGTCGATCTCAACAGCGCCAAACTCTTTTTTGGCCAGCGCGTAACCCCAGTTTTTAAAAGCACCTTCGGTAAACTTCATGATGTTGCCCTTGTGCACCAAGGTCAACGAGTCACGATCATTATCAATTGTGTACTCGATCGCTTTGCGTACCAGACGCTCGGTCCCTTCGCTCGATACAGGTTTAATGCCAATACCCGATGTATCTGGGAAACGGATCTTCTTGACGCCCATCTCTTTCTGCAGGAAATCGATCAATTTTTTCGCTTCTGGCGTGCCAGCAGCCCACTCAATGCCAGCGTAGATATCTTCTGAGTTCTCGCGGAAGATCACCATATTGGTATGCTCAGGCGTTTTAACGGGGCTAGGGGTGCCATCAAAATAGCGTACTGGGCGCAGACAGACGTAGAGGTCGAGCTGCTGGCGCAGCGTGACATTTAGTGAACGCATGCCACCCCCAACCGGTGTGGTCAACGGTCCTTTAATGGAAACAACATACTCTTTAATGGCGTCCAGGGTTTCGTCAGGCAACCAAGTACCTTTGTCATACACTTGGGTTGCCTTCTCACCTGCGTAGACCTCCATCCAGGAGATTTTTCGGCTGCTGCCATACGCCTTGGTCACAGCTGCATCGATCACCTTTTTCATCACCGGTGTAATATCCACTCCAATACCGTCACCTTCGATGAACGATATGATCGGATTGTTAGGCACAGTCAGTACACCATTTGCGGCAACTGAAATCTTTTTACCCTCAGTTGGGACAACAATCTTATCGTACGCCATGGAGTATTCCTGTGTTTAAAAAGGTAGGATGCTATTCTACCACTACCGCCATTTAAGCGCTAAGCAGCTGTTTATGAGCCAGATCATTATTTTCAACAAGCCATACGACGTGCTTTCTCAGTTCACTGACAGTGATGGGCGTGCCACTCTGGCTGACCATATCGACTTAAAGGGCTTCTACCCGGCGGGCCGTCTTGATCGTGACAGCGAAGGATTGCTGATTCTGACCAATGATGGCAATACCCAGAGCCTGATCGCCGAGCCGCGCCACAAAATGGCCAAGACCTACTGGGCACAGGTCGAAGGTCTTCCTGATGAGGCGGCGCTAGCGCAGCTACGCCGCGGCATTGAACTCAAAGATGGCATGACTAAGCTGGCTGAGGCACGACTGATCACACCTGACTCACTCTGGCCCCGTACCCCGCCCATCCGCTACCGCGCCGAGATCCCTGATAGCTGGATAGAACTCACTATCCACGAGGGGCGTAACCGCCAGGTACGGCGAATGACAGCAGCTATAGGACACCCTACCCTACGACTAATTCGCCGGCGTATTGGCCCGTGGTCACTGAATGACCTTGCCCCTGGCGAATGGACCCTCCAGGAGTGTCCAGCAGGGCTGCTGGCCCGCCACCCCGTTCAACCCCAACCGATGAGAGCCAAACACCATGGTCTGGAAACCCAACGTCACCGTCGCCGCCGTCATTGAACAAGAGGGGCGGTTCCTGATGGTTGAAGAAAAGGCACCGAGAGTCAAACGCACTGTCTTCAATCAGCCTGCTGGCCATCTTGATGAAGGCGAAAGCATCATCAACGCTACTATCCGCGAAACCATGGAAGAGACTGCCCACAGTTTTATCCCCACCGCCATTGTTGGAATCTACCGCTGGATTGAACCCAAATCGACCACCACCTTCCTGCGCATCTGTTTTACTGGCGAGATCACCGCTCACGACCTGACCGCGCCCCTCGACGATGGCATTATCGCCGCCCACTGGCTGACGCTGGACGAGATTCATCAACTGGGGCCACGGTTACGCAGTCCCCTGGTGCGACACTGCATAGATGACTACCTGGCCGGACGGCGCTATCCGTTGGCACTGCTGGTCGATATTGGGGTATAAGCGCAACCTGACGTTTTATATTAAAATAGCCCCACTTTTGACTCCCGGAACTCCATCACCATGGCCCCAGACTCTCCTCAACGCATCATCGTCGGCATGTCAGGCGGCGTCGATTCGTCGGTGACGGCACTGCTGTTGCAGCAACAGGGGTATGTGGTGAGTGGCCTATTCATGAAAAATTGGGAGGATTATCCTGATGGTGAATGCCCCGCAGTACAGGATTCTCAGGATGTAATAGCGGTCTGTGATCAGCTGGGCATCGAGATGGACGGCGTCAACTTCGCCGCCGAATACTGGGACCGGGTCTTTGCCTACTTCCTCGAAGAGTACAAGGCCGGGCGCACCCCCAACCCCGACGTACTCTGTAATAAAGAGATCAAGTTCAAAGCCTTTCTCGACTACGCCCTAGCCCACGGTGCCGACAAGATCGCTACCGGCCACTACGCCAAAGTGGCGTTCCGCGACGGTTATTACCGCCTGCTCAAGGCTGCTGACCAAAATAAAGACCAGACCTATTTTCTCTACACTCTGGGCCAACCGCAGCTTGCAAAAACCCTCTTTCCGTTGGGTGACTTGCCCAAGCCGGAGGTGCGCCACATCGCCGAGCAGCACCACTTCGTCAACGCCAAGAAGAAGGACTCCACCGGCATCTGCTTTATCGGCGAGCGCAAATTCAAGGAGTTCCTCAGCCAGTACCTGCCCGCCCAACCGGGCGAAATGCGTACACCAGAGGGCGAACTGATAGGTACTCACGATGGGCTGATGTACTACACTCTGGGCCAGCGCCAGGGCTTGAAGATTGGTGGGCGTAAAGCGTCGAGTGGTGAGCCGTGGTTTGTGGTGGGCAAAGACCTGAAGCAGAATATTCTGCTGATCGCCCAAGGCGAACACCCCATGCTCTACAGTGATACGCTAGAGGCGAACCAGCTCCACTGGACAACCGGCATTGCCCCCCAAACGCCGTTACGCTGCGCCGCCAAGACCCGTTACCGTCAGCCGGAGCAAAACTGTACACTCAGCTGGGTAGCCGATGGTGAGTGCCAGGTCATCTTTGATGAACCGCAGCGCTCAGTCACCCCTGGACAATCGGTCGTTTTCTACCAAGGTGATGAGTGCTTGGGCGGCGGCATCATTGAGGGCACCGCCACTACGCCCCCCTCTATCACCCGAGTTTTACACGGTTAGCCACAAGGAATACAACACAGCATGCAACACAGTTATCGCGAACAGGTCACCGCTTTTGCCGGCATCTGGCAATCCGTCAAGCTGGTACAGCAGGTGGCACGCCATGGCCGGGCCGACAGCGCCGACATGGCCGTCTGCATCAACAGCCTGTTTGAGATGGACCCCAACAGCTTTGACGACATCTACGGCGAGACCAAAGGGCTGACCACCGGCCTGAATACCATTCTCGATCAGTTTGGTGACGCCACCAATCAGCGTGACATGGAACTGACCAAATATGTCATCACCTTGATACACCTGGAACGCAAGTTGATGCAGCAACCCGCCACACTGGAAAAGATCAGTCGCGGGCTGCGGCAGGCCAAAAGCCAGGCCGAACATTTTGGCTCCAGCACCCATGAAAACGTCTTTGCCAGCATCGGCGAACTCTACTCCACCACCGTCAGCACACTCAAACCCAAGGTCATCGTCCAGGGCGAACAGGGGCACCTGAGTAACAGCAACAACGCCGCCAAGGTCAGAACCCTGCTGCTGGCGGGCATCCGCTCTGCGGTACTCTGGCGTCAATGTGGTGGCCGCCGCCTTGGGCTGATATTCAGCCGCAAGAAGCTGCTCAACCAGACCAAAGAATTATTAAACGAAAGTAACTAAGACCAAACATTTGAGACAGGAATCACCATGCAACTATCAGAACTGACCGCCATCTCCCCCATCGACGGTCGCTACGGCAACAAGACCGCCGACCTGCGCCCCATCTTCAGCGAGTTCGGTCTGATCCGCCACCGCGTGCTGGTAGAGGTGCGCTGGTTGCAGCTGCTGGCCGCCGAGCCTGTCATTACCGAAGTCCCAGCCTTGAGCGAACAGGCTAACAACGCCCTGAATAACATCTTTGAAAACTTCACCGTTGAGGATGCACAGCGCGTCAAAAATATCGAAAAGACCACCAACCACGATGTCAAGGCGGTGGAGTACTTCCTGAAAGAGAAGATCGCTGGCAATGCCGAGCTAGAGGCAATAAGCGAGTTCATCCACTTCGCCTGCACCTCCGAAGATATCAACAACCTCGCCTACGGCCTGATGCTGCGCGAGGCGCGCACCCAGTCGCTGCTGCCGATGATGGATGAGACCATCGACGCCATCAGCGCCCTGGCCCACAAATACGCCAGTGTGCCAATGCTGTCGCGCACCCACGGCCAGCCCGCCTCCCCCACTACGTTGGGTAAGGAGATGGCCAACGTCGCATTCCGTCTCAAACGCCAGCGTGAGCAGGTGGTGATGGTGCCGATGCTGGGCAAGATCAACGGCGCTGTCGGCAACTACAACGCCCACCTCTCCGCCTATCCGGAGCTGGATTGGCAGTCGATGGCGCAGCAGTTTGTTACCAGTCTGGGACTCGATTGGAACCCCTACACCACCCAGATCGAACCCCACGACTACGTCGCCGAGTTCTTCGATGCCACCGCCCGCTTTAATACCGTGTTGATCGACTTCTGCCGCGACATCTGGGGCTACATCTCGATCGGTTATTTCAAGCAGCGGACTGTGGAGGGTGAAATTGGCTCTTCCACCATGCCTCACAAGGTCAACCCCATCGACTTTGAAAATGCCGAGGGCAATCTGGGGCTGGCCAACGCCATCTTCGGCCACCTCGCCGCCAAGCTGCCAATCTCACGCTGGCAACGCGACCTGACCGACTCCACCGTGCTGCGCAATCTCGGTGTCGGCCTGGCCCACGGCGCCATCGCCTACCAGTCATGCCTCAAAGGGATATCCAAGCTGGAGGCCAACGAAGCACGTCTGGCTCAAGATCTGGACAACTGCTGGGAGGTGCTGGCCGAACCGATCCAGACCGTGATGCGCCGTTACAACATCGAAAAGCCCTACGAAAAACTGAAAGAGCTGACCCGTGGCAAAAGGATCGACAAACAGAGCATGCAGGCGTTCATTCAGGGGCTGGCCATTCCCGAAGATGAAAAAACACGACTGCTGGCCATGACCCCTGCCAGCTACATCGGTAACGCCATTGAACAGGCACAGGCACTATAGATCAGGCATGGGGTAAAATTTATTGCCCCATGCCGTGGCTTAATCCAATTCTGTGATCAGGGACACAGTTTCTTTTGCCCGCAACCACCATAATTCAATCGTAGGCGCTGTGTAACACCCCCCCGCATCCACCCCGACGCTCCCGTTACATAGCGCCCTACACCAGACCCGGACTGCCTGATAAAGACAGCCCGGGTTTTTTTATCCACCCCTTTTAAAGCCGCTGCATAATTTATTTCACACCACACTAGACAATCGTACTGAGAATCACTATCATTATCACTAACATCACTATTCAACCCCTTTATGGAGCGCATCAATATGCAACAGATTATAAAAAAAGGCAGTGCAACACTTCTTACCATACTCACCCTCGCCTTCTCCATGCATGTGGTGGCCGCAGACGAATATCTGCTGGTGATCAAAGACCACACCTTTGAACCCGCCGAGATCAAGATACCTGCCGGTCAAAAGGTAAAACTGACAATTCATAATCAAGACTCAACACCGGAAGAGTTTCATAGCGACGACCTGAAACGTGAAAAGGTGGTCCTCGGCGGCAAAAAAGCCACTATCTCCATCGGCCCACTCAAGGCCGGCAGCTACAACTTTATGGGTGAGTTTCACGAAGCAACAGCCAAAGGCCGTGTCATTGCTGAATAACGACCCAGTGTAAGGAGCCAGCCATGTTATCCACCGCCATCATTATGTTTCGTGAAGTCCTCGAAGCTGCCCTGATTATCAGCATTGTCATCGCTGCCACCCGAGGGGTCACCCACCGTGGCAAGTGGATAACCTTGGGGGCTGTTGGCGGGCTGCTGGGGGCCGCTGTAATCGCCATGTTTGCCGATGTGATTACAGCGGCGCTTACCGGACGTGGTCAGGAGCTGTTTAATGCGGCGATTCTCTTCACCGCCGTGATCATGCTCGGGTGGCACAATATCTGGATGAAGCAGCATGGTCGGACACTATCGATGCAGATGTCAGCCATGGGGCGCTCAGTTCTCGAAGGTAGCCGCCCCTTGCGTATTCTTGCTGTGGTCATCGGTTTGGCACTGCTGCGCGAGGGTTCCGAGGTGGTGTTATTTCTCTACGGCATCGCCAGTGCCCAAACAACCAGTACCGACGCCATGCTGACGGGCGGGCTGATGGGGATTGCTGCAGGCACGACACTTGGTTATCTGCTTTACCGTGGTCTGCTCAAGATCCCCAGCAGGCATCTTTTTAGTGTCACCAGCTGGCTGATCCTGTTGCTGGCGGCGGGCATGTCGGCCCACGGGGCAGCCTATCTGGTACAGATCGACATTCTGCCATCACTAGGGCATGAGATCTGGGATACCTCAGGCATCCTCTCAGAACAGAGTATTACTGGTCGGCTGCTGGGGACATTGGTCGGGTATGTGGCCCGTCCCGACGGTATTCAGGTGCTTTTCTATCTGATTACCACCATCACCATTATCAGTTTTATGAAACTAGTCGACAAACAGCCGGCCCGGTTGGCGGTGACACACTGAGTTAGTCCCCCTTAGCCCGAACTGTATCCCTCCCCTCCCTCCTCACAGTTCGGGCTTTTTTTACTGTCTCTGTTATAGAATGTTTGCTCATACAAAATAACAGAGGGGCAGATCACGATGACACTCACGCTAAACGGTCTGATATTGGGCGAATCCAATGATCTACTGCCCACCGAGAGCAGTGGCGACGTATCCGAAGCGACTGTGGCACTGGCACAACAGGCCCGCCGCACTTTTGATATTTTTACCCAGCACCTCGATCAGCGTGTCTACAACAGCGTCGCACTGTATGAAGCGGTTCTCAAGCTGGCTACCCGCAGCCGTTACTCGAAGGTGCGGATTCTTATTAAAGACTCCACCCCTGTGGTTCAAAACAGTAACCGCCTAGTGGAACTGAGTTATCGCATCAGCAGCCGTCTGCAGATCCGCAAAACCGCAGGGGAACAGCTGGATTTCAATGAGGAGTTTGTGATTGCGGATGGCTGTGGATTGATGCGCCGCATCAATCCCCTCCGCTACGAAGGTGAGCTCTGTTTTAACGCCGCGCTCAAGGCGCGCCAACTGACCCGTTTATTCGACGAGTGCTGGGAGCAGAGCGCCGCTGATCCACTGCTGAGACGACTGTATATATAAATACCCCCTGTATCCCGTCACAACCCGCCCGAATCAACGGCCGCGTAAAAAGAGTTTATCCAGTTCATCCATGCCCATCTGTACCCAGGTGGGGCGACCATGGTTGCACTGACCGGCACGCTCGGTACGCTCCATGTCCCGCAACAGTGCATTCATCTCCGCTATGTTCAACTGGCGGCTGGCACGTACTGAGCCGTGGCAAGACATGGTCCCCAAAATCTCATTACAGCGCTCACGCACACGGCTGCTCTCGCCTGCAATATTCAGGTCCGCCAACAGATCCTGTACCAGTGCCTTGACGTCGGCATGACGTAACAGGGCGGGTACGGCACGAATCGACAACGTCTCGGGTCCCATGGCGCTCAGCTCAAAGCCCAGCTCCTGCAACAGAGCCGCGTGCTCCTCCGCCAGCCGTACCTCACGGGAAGTGACCACCAGCGTCTCCGGCACCAGCAGCGGCTGGCTACGAATCCCCTCCTCGGCCCAATCCTGCTTCATACGCTCATAGGTCACCCGCTCATGGGCGGCATGCATATCCACCACCACCAATCCCTGGCTATTCTGGGCCAGGATGTAGATGCCTTGCAGTTGCGCCAGCGCAAAACCTAACGGCGGCGCATCGTGGCCATCGGTCAAAGGTTGCAGTGACGTTACACCAGCCGCCCCGTGCAGCTGATCATAGACCGATACCTGCTCTCGCACGCCCAGACTAAAGGCCTGCTGATTTTGCCGTGGCAGCGGCGCTCTGCTCTGGTAACCACCATACGGCACAATAGCGGGCGATTCGGTTTCCATTGGCGTAGTGGCTGGCGTTTGGTGAATAGAATCAGAAGAGAGGGTGGCCACCTCATCACCGGGGCGAACATTCGCCAGCGCGCGATGCAGGGTCGAAAAGAGAAAATCATGGACCATGCGGCTCTCACGAAAACGCACTTCGTGTTTAGTAGGGTGCACATTCACATCCACCTCACTCGCAGGCAGTTCAAGATAGAGCACAAAAGCGGCATGGCGACCGTGATACATCACATCCTGATAGGCCTTACGCACTGCGTGGGCAATCACCTTATCCTTGACTACACGACCATTCACAAAAAAGTATTGCAGGTCGGCCTGGCCACGGGAGAAGGTTGGCAACCCCACCCAGCCCCAGAGTTTCATACCCGCCGCCTCAAACTCGATCTCCACGGCGTTTTCAACAAAACTCTTGCCACAGATCGCCGCTACCCGACGTCGCCGCGCCTCTGCATCACTGGCCACACGCCACTGGTGCAGAGGTTTTTGATCATGTTTAAGGGTAATGCCCACATCAAAAGAGCTCAGGCCGATACGTCGCACCACATCTTCAAGGTGGTTAAACTCGGTGCGCTCAGCCTTTAAAAACTTACGCCGCGCCGGCGTATTGTAAAAAAGGTCACGCACCTCAATGGTTGTGCCTTGGGGATGGGCGGCCGGAGAGGGTTTATCATCGGCCTCCCCCGCGTTAACTGAAAATTGCCACCCTTGTGGTTCATCAATATAGCGGGATGTCACCTTGAGACGTGCCACAGAGCCGATACTGGGTAACGCCTCACCACGAAAGCCAAGACTCGCCACGGCGGTCAGATCATCAAAGCTGCTTATTTTACTGGTGGCATGGCGACTCAATGAGAGCGGCAGGTCATCAGGGTGAATACCATTACCATCATCACGCACACGGATGAGCGCCACGCCCCCCTTTTCGATCTCCAGATCGATCTGGCGGGCACCGGCGTCCAAACTGTTCTCAATCAGCTCTTTGGCGACGGATGAGGGGCGCTCCACCACCTCGCCAGCAGCAATCTGATTGGCAAGGTGTGAGGAGAGAAGATGGATACGTTTCACGCAAGGACTCCGGGCAGCTCAGATGGGGCCACCCATTATACGTGAGCAATCGGGGTAAAAAAGGTTAACTACCGCGAAGCGGGATCTGTAATACCTGGCCAATACGGACGGTATCATCCTTAAGCTGGTTGGTAACACGCAAAATACGGGCACTAACGTTGTATTGAGTGGCGATGCCAGCGAGTGTATCGCCACGTTTAATCACATGTTCACGCGCCGCAATACGGGTACCATCAGGCGGATTACTGGCAAAATAACTCCGCACCCCTTTTATCATTGCGTCTGCCAGCTGTTGCTGGTAAACCGCCGATCTAAGATTGGCCTCCTCTGAAGGATTAGAGATAAACGCTGTTTCTACCAGAATGGAGGGGATATCAGGCGACTTCAGCACCACAAACCCCGCCTGTTCAACGCGGTGTTTATGTACCTTGCCAACCCGCTTTAACCCTTGCAATACACGCCCGGCCACATCCAGGCTCGCCTCAATTGTGGCGTTCTGGGAGAGATCCAGTAACACCGAGGCCAGTAGCGGGTCTCTACCATCCAGCGCTACGCCACCCAGCAGGTCTGCCGAGTTCTCACGGTTTGCCAACATCCGCGCCGCCTCATTGGTGGCCCCCCGCTGAGACAGCGCATAGACCGACGCACCACTGGCGCGGGGATTCAAAAATGCATCGGCATGAATGGAGATGAACATATCTGCCTTGGAGGTGCGGGCTTTGTTGATCCGATCACGGAGACTGACAAACACATCATCATCACGGATCATCACCGGCACCATACCCGGCTCCTGGCGGACACGCTCGGCAAACTGGCGGGCAATCTGCAATACCACATCCTTCTCCCGAGTACCTTTGCTGCCAACAGCCCCGGAATCTGCACCACCATGCCCCGCATCAATAGCGATAACAACCTCTCTTCCGGCACGGAAGGTCTCTGTTGGGGCTGCCGTTTCAGGACGCGGTACAATCGTGACTGGGGTGGGGGTGGGTATCGCAACCGCCAGTGGTGCGGAAGGTGCTACAGGTAGCGCCAGCGGCTCGATGCGTCTTACCGGCTCATCCACCCTGGAGGCAATGACGGGCACCGAACGCCTGGACGGCGCACCATCCCTGATATCCACAACCAGGCGGTGGCCATGCCCATCAGAAGGTGGCAACAGATATGCCTTGCCTTTGGCCTGTGCCGACACTTCAAATACCAGCCGCAAATCACTGCCGTTGCGTATGCCAACGCGCATTGCTGATATAGGGGTATTGGCAAAACTGATTGCTGGTGAATCGCCGGTACGAACAACATCGCGCAGATCAACCACAAAACGGTCGGGGCTGGAGAGGGAAAAATATTTGATCGAACTGGGACCGCCCAGTTCAAGCACTACACGCGCCACCCCATCCTCGTGCCCAACACGCAATGTGTTGTACTTCATGATATTGGCGGCCCAACTTGCAGTTACAGGCAACAGACACATCACCACCAAAGCCACCGTGCGGCGCACTAGCTTGATGTTTTCCTTATAGATACTCATCACAACTTTAACTTTTCCAAATTTCCCGTACATTTTGAAGGATACAACATTTTTCCATAAAAAATAGGTATATGCCTTTGTTTACCCCTGTTTTTTCGACAATTGCGTCAATATCTTTAGATATCCCCGTTACTCTGCCAATGCAACAGCAATCTGCCTGCCCTTTTCTGACACTGCCATGACGGTCACATGGCGGGCCGTTCCGTCGTATGCAATCGTCACTGTCACATCCGCAGCGGGCAGTACACCGGCACCACGCTGTGGCCACTCCACCAACAAAATGGCATTGTCGGTCAACCAGTCACGCAATCCCAAAAACTCCAGCTCTTCCGGATCGGCCAGCCTGTACAGGTCCAGATGATAAATCTGCCCTGCTGGCAATTCGTAAGGTTCGACCAATGTATAGGTCGGGCTACGCACGCCCCCCTCGTGGCCCAGGGCGCGGAGAAACCCCCGTGCCAATGTCGACTTGCCCGCCCCCAACTCACCCACCAGATAGATAATCGCCCCTGGCCGGCAGGCTCCCGCTAACCGTGCGCCCAGCGCACGCATTGCCATGTCATCCCGAACTGATAACAGCACCATCGTTTATAAGTTCCCAAAACGTTAATCGAATCACCGGCTATTTTACGCCACTCCCCCGCCAAAACGTGACCCATTTCACACTTTGGCCACGCTGCCGATAACTCACGGATAGAAGGCAGTGCTGCACGGATAAGTGGCCCACTGCTCCTAATGATCATCTTTTGCGCTGCCGATGTTACAGATAAGCCCCACAAGAGTCAGGCCAATAGCCATGTTGAAGAGTCATCAATCAAAAATACCAAATCAGCCAAGAGGCTTTGAGCACGGCTTTACGCTGATCGAACTAATGGTCACGCTGGCGGTTGCTGCCATTATGATGACGATGGCGGTGCCCAGTTTTACCTCAATGACCAAAAACAACCGCCTAACCACCCAGACCAATCTGTTAGTTACCGCACTGAATCTGGCCCGCAGTGAGGCGATCAATCGCCGGGCGACTATCGATGTTATCGCCCTTGATGCCAGCAACAGCAGCAGTGAGTGGGGCAAAGGCTGGAAAGTGGTCATCAATGGCGGGGCAACGCTAAAAATATTCCAGTCACTCGAGGGTGGCTCTACCCTCGATAGCGCTAACAGCGTCTCCACTATTCAGTATCTGGCCAGCGGCCGGGCCTCGACCACCGACACCTTTACCATGTGTGACGACCGTGTCGCTGAAACGGGGCGTCAGATATCTATTCTGACCACCGGTCGGGTGAGTACAACCACGGTTGCCTGTTCCTAGGAGGGCGATGATGAAAACTGCTTCGCATTCCCGACCATTAACACCGAAGAGAAAGATGATCGGCCTCACCATGATTGAGATCCTGGTGACCCTGATTATCCTCTCCATCGGACTGTTAGGGATGGCTGCCCTGCAGCTGACTGGTATTCGTAGTGCCAACAACTCGACCTACCGTACCCAGGCAACACTGCTGGCCGATGATATGGCTGAACGGATGCGCGCCAATATCACCGCCGTGGATAACAATGCCTTTATGGCCTTTAACTCTGCGGCCCTTGACTGCAGCGTTACCCCCAACCCGTATTGCGGTGAGTATTACAACGGCTCTGCCAACGTCGCTGCCCAGAGCTGTACCACGGCGCAAATGGCCACTTACGACCTTAATGTCTGGTTCTGTGGTGAGCTCAATACAAGCGCCCGGCGCGGGGGGATTCAATCAATCCTCAACCAGGCCACCGCCACTATTACCTGTACCGACGTCAACCCACCGTCTGGGGCCGATGGCGACAACTGCACCAACCGCTCCTCATTCCATACCATCAGCCTCAACTGGAGCGAGCTAAACCCAGACCGCAACAGCGGTGCCACCACCGTTAACCAAACCATTTCGATCTCGGTGCAACCATGAACCGCTCACTTAAAACAAATACCGCACCGCGCCAACACCAACGTGGCCTTACCCTGGTTGAGTTAATGGTGGCGTCCACTATCAGCCTGTTGCTGATGGCAGGGGTCACTCAGGTCTTTTTGAGCAGTAAAGTGTCCCACAACCTGCAGAACGGCCTGGGCAGATTGCAGGAGAATGCCAGGGCGGCCCTGGATATTTTATCTCTGAATATCAGCGCCACCGGTTACAACACTGGCGTAGGCACCGTTAACAAATTCAACGCCGCCAACACCCTTAACAACACCACACCTAATACCGGATTGGGATTTACCGTTGCCAGTGGCAAGGCTAGTGACACCATTGAAATCAACTATCTATCAGCCACTGACTGTCTTGGCCAGGCCACGGGTGGCACGGCAACCGATCGTTACTACATAAATGGCACCAATCTTATGTGCCTTGGTAACGGTTCTGCCACACCGGGCATCATCGCCGAAGGGGTCGAAAATATGCAGATCCTCTATGGTGAGGATAGTGACAACGACAAAATTGCCAACCGTTATATCAATGCCAGCAATATTGCTGCCAACCCTATTGTTAGTGTCCGTATTGCACTGCTGGTCAGCACCAATGAAAACATAGGCACCGTTGATAACAATACGTATGCACTGCTGAACACCCCCTTACTTGGCCCTATTAAAGACAACCTGTTACGCCGCGTGTTTATCCGCACCATTATCCTGCGCAATTCGTAATGACTATCAAGGAGACAGACATGAACATGAAAAACAGACAACAGGGGGTCGTTCTCATTATCAGTCTGTTGATTCTGATGGTGATGACACTCATCGGTATCTCCGCCATCTCAAACACCAGCATGGAGGAGCGTATGTCAAGCAACTTCCAGCAATCCATGGTGGCGTTTCAGGCATCCGAGTCAACCATTCAGAACGTGTTGATTGTAGGGAATCCAGGGGGTACGGGGGCTGCCAGCAACCCCTTTTATGTCGCCGCCAGCGACCCATTGGTCATCGCCATGGGCACCGGACTAAATACCACCACCACCACGGTGACTAAAAACATGGATCCCCTCAGCAAACTCAAAACCCCGCTGAGCACAACGGCCTCGGTCAGTTACCAGGGGGTATCTCAGCTCTGCCCAGGGTACGGCGCGGGGGTCAACTGTCTGAAATTTGAAGTCAATGCCAAAACAACCCTGGATGGCACTGACACCGGTCCAAACCATGTGCAGGGGCTGGAACGCCCTGCCCCAGGCATATAACCCTATTTTTACTATTGAGGAGACCCGCCATGAGATCACCCGTTGCCCGAATAACAGCCAGTCTATTGCTCACTGGCGGGCTGTTTTTATCACAATCGATCCACGCTGAATTCATCGCCGTGGAAAAAGAGGTTGAAGCCGACCATGTGCGCATCCTCTTCACTGAGGGGGTAGAGATCGGCAAGGCTCAGGTCAATGGCTGCAAAGCATGCCCACTGCACCTGGATATCGATGGCCAGACACGGTTTTTTCAGAATGGCCGCGAGATAGAGCGCCGCAAAGTCAACGCCCTATCGGGCAAATCGGCCACCGTTATTTACAGCATGGATGGCAAACAGGCACTCCGGATACGTTGGTAACAACGGACCTTAAACAGGCATGCGAGGCAGATCATGAAAACAGCAGCACAACACTATAAAGTTCTCGGCTTGATATTTAGCGCTATATTCATGGCCAGCCCGCCTGTCACCGCTGAAGATACCGAGGTCTACCTGGGGGCGAGCAATACCCCGTCAGTAGTACGACCCAATCTGACATTCATTATCGATACCTCTGGCAGTATGGATGCAAATGTCACCAGCACCACCAGCAACGGCTCATACAACCCCGCCACCACCTATACCGGCAGCTGTAGCAGCAGCAGCACCTACTGGAGCAATAGCGGTACACCGCCCAGCTGTAGCACCGATCAGTACATCAACACCAGTGCCAATAAATGTAATAACTCCTCGGCTGCCCTTAGCAGCGGTGGCAGCGGCTTTTATGTGGGCAAACTGGCGCGTTATCGCAGTCGCAGTGGTGGCGACCGCTGGGAATCTTTAAATACTTCATCAAAAAGCAATCCGGTTGAGTGCCAGGCTGACTGGGGCGTCCATGGGGATACCAATGCCAGCAATACTTACCCGGCGGATGCAAACAGTGGCGGCCCCTGGCGCACCAATACCAGTGGGGCCATCAGCTGGAACAGCACGGGGGACACCTACACACTCTACAGCGCCAACTACCTCAACTGGCGTGCCAGCTCCACCACCACTGTGACTAAAACCCGCCTGCAGATTGTTAAGGAGGTCTTCAGCACCCTGATGGATAGCATCTCCAACGTCAACGTTGCGGTCATCCGTTACGACGACAAGAGCCAGGACTTAAACAAAGGCGGCTACTTTGTCATGCCGATGCAAGAGTTAACCTCCGCCAACCGCGCAACCTATAAAACCACCGTTAATAACTTTATCGCCAGCGGTTACACTCCGTTATCAGAGACCTTGTACGAATCCTACCTCTACTATCGTGGTGACAACGTAAAATTTGGTAACAGCACCACACCCGGTACCAACGTCTCTGGGGTATTAACCCCCGGCAATACCGCAAAATACAAAAGCCCAATTGAGTACCAGTGCCAGAAAAACTTCACCATCCTGCTTACCGATGGTGACCCTACTTACGATACCGATGCTGATTCATCCATCAAAGCGCTGCCCGGTTTCTCTACCGTCACTGGCTCCACCACCTGCAACGGCAACTGCCTTGATGAACTGGCCCAATATATGTTCAGCCAGGATTGCAGCTCAGTACATGCTGACAAACAGAACGTCATCACCTATACCATCGGCTTTACACTGGATCTGCCGCTACTGCGTGACGCCGCAACCAAAGGCGGCGGCAAGTACTACACCGCTAACGATACGGCCGGTTTAACCGATGCCTTTACCTCAATCCTGACCGAGATATTGGCGATCAATACCACCTTTATTGCCCCGGCGGTCTCTGTGAATGCCTTTAACCGCTTCACCCACCGGGACGAGCTCTACTACGCACTGTTCCGCCCCAACGCCCGACCAAAATGGGATGGTAACGTCAAACGGTTCAAACTGGCGGGCAGCCCACCGGCCATCGTCGACAAAAATGGTGTTGCCGCCATTGATGCAACAACCGGCTTTTTTAAAACCTCCGTCACCAGCTTCTGGACCGCTGATGCCGACGCCCCCGACGGCGACGAAGTGAGAAAAGGGGGTGCTGCCAGTAAATTAACTCTGCCACGCACTATATATACCTACACCGGTGCCGCAGCCGCCAACAACGAGTTATTAACTTCCGCTGGCAACAAGCTGCATGAAGATAATGCCGCCGTTACAGCCACCATGCTGGGCAACGCCAGCATGGTGGCCGCTGACCGCACATCACTGCTGCAATGGGCACGTGGTGTTGATCTGTTTGACGACGACTCTGACACCCTCACCAACGACATTCGTCGCCACATGGGCGATCCACTGCACAGCAAACCACTGCTGGTCACCTACGGCGGTACCAATGCCGCGCCTGACATGACACTCTACGTGGGCACCAATGAGGGATATCTGCACGCCATCAATACAACCACCGGCAGTGAGCTCTTCTCCTTTGTTCCACAAGAGCTGTTACCCAACATGCAGCTACGCTTTGACGACTCCGCCTCAACCCCACACCCCTATGGTCTGGACGGTCCATTAACAATGTGGTTTAACGATGTCAACGGCAATGGCCTGCTGTTTAACGCCAGTAACGTGCTGGACTCAGGTGAACATGTCTACCTCTATCAAGGTATGCGTCGTGGCGGTAAAAACTACTACGCACTTGATGTCACCAGCCGTACCGCACCTAAACTCAAATGGGTGATCAAGGGTGGCAATGGTGACTTCAGCGAACTGGCACAGACCTGGTCTGCGGCCACCAAATCCAAAATCAAGCTCAACGGCGTTGACAAAAACGTACTGATCTTTGGCGGTGGTTACGACACCGCCCAGGACAGCAACGCCACCGCCCAGAACGATACCACCGGCCGTGCCATCTTTATGGTTGATGCAGAGACCGGGGCCAAGCTCTGGCAGGCTGGCCCTGCTGGCTCGGCCAATGGCAGCAACCCCAACCTGCTGCTCGCTGGCATGACCAACAGTATTCCTGCCGATGTCAGTGTGCTGGATACCGATGGTGATGGTTACGCTGACCGCATGTACGCGGCCGACATGCGTGGACAACTCTGGAGATTTGACATTAAAAAGGGCAACACCGGGGCCGCTAGCCTGGCAACAGGTGGCATCATCGCCAAGCTGGGGGATACAACCGCCGCCGGTAACCGTCGTTTCTACTACGCGCCGGATGTCTCTTTGGCAAAAGATCTGAGCCAGCTCAATATCGCCATCGGTTCGGGATATCGCGAACACCCACTCGATACCACCATCCGTGACGCCTTCTTTGTCATGGCCGACAAAAACATCTACGGACCGGCGCTCGATAACAGCGGCAACCCCGTCTATACCTCCATCACCATGAGTGACCTGTATGACGCTACCAGCAATGTCATTGGCCAGGGCACCCAGGTGGAGATAACCGCAGCACAAACAGCACTAGCCGGTAAGAAGGGATGGTTTATATGGTTGAACGAGTCTGGTGGCAGCTTTATCGGTGAGAAGGTACTTGCCAAATCACTCACCTTTTCAGACATGCTGATGTTCACCACCTATACCCCCATTGCCGCCAATACCGGGGCCTGTTCACCCAGTCAGGGCCGGGCACTCACCTACCTGGTCAACATCAAGGATGGAACGGCCATCTATGACTTCAATAAGTCAGGTGGCACCATATTGACTCAGGAAGATAGAAGGATGAACTTGATACGTGGAGGTATCCCACCTGAACCATCACTGCTGTTCCATGAGAATGGTCCTGTGATACTCATCGGTACCGAAAAAGCACCCGATCTGCAACTCCTGTTAACACCCAGGAAGACCTACTGGAAAACCAAGTAGTGGCATGCCAGTTACACACAGGAGAGAGAGCCGTGAATAGAAGCGCAAAAGGATTTACCCTGATTGAACTGATGATTACGGTTGCGATTGTCGCCATTCTGGCATCGATCGCCTACCCCGCCTATCAGGATCAGGTGCGCTCATCACGGCGCAGCGATGCACAGGGTGTACTCACCAGTTTTGCCCTGGCGATGGAACGCTTTTACACCTCTAACAATACCTACCTGGGTGCCGCTGGCACCCAGCTGGTCCCAGCCAATAGTGGATCACCCTGGATATTTGCCACAGAGGCACCGTTAGATGGTGCTACCAAATATTACAACCTCACCATCAAAACGGGGGCAACCAAAACCACCTACACCCTGGTGGCCACACCCAAGGGGGCACAAGCTGACAATGGAAATATGGAACTGGATAGCACCGGGGCCAAACGTTGGGACCGTGATAACAACGGCAGTTTTGGCGCATCTGAGGCGTGCTGGAACAAGAGTTGTTAAACGGTTACCGAAACAGCCGTGCCAGTCAAACCGCTGGCCCGGCCCCGGCCACACGGCGTAACTTTGAGGTAAGGCGGCGAAATGAGGTCTCATCAATACTGTCGGGCATCACCACCACGGGCAACATCCAACGGCCCGACTCCATTTTGAAATTGAGCACAATCAACCAGGGGGTTACAAAACTGCTGCCCAATAACGTGGCATCTACCCCCTCCCCTTGGCTACGCTGCAACTGCCACAGCTCGCCGCCATCCCATCTCAGCGCTGTAACTGCCCGGCTACCCTGCATAAACAGATGACGACGTAACTGAAAGAAGAGGTTGACACCTACCACCACCGTTGCCATCAACGTCAACCACCCTGGCAACACAAACAGAAACAACCAGACCAGCGCCCCACCGTGCATAAGGCTGAGGATGGCGGCCAGCTGTAACGAACCCTGTAAGGTGACGCTAAACGGCGTTGCGAATCTTGCTGATGACATGGTTGAGTGATGCATCCTCAGGGGGGCGTTGCTGCATCAGGTACTCCAACAAATCCTGATCCTCAAGATCTAGCAAGGTGTGAAACTGTAGCTTCTCCGCCGCCGTCAAAACCGGGTACCCCAGTTCAACAAAGGGTAGCAGCAGCAGATCAAGCTCCAGCATACCGCGCCGACAGCGCCATTTCAGGCGTGCGTATTCGTTATCTTCACTCATGGTCAGGTATTGTGCTTGAGCAGGATAGTCTTGATCTCACCAATCGCTTTGGTGGGATTGAGCCCTTTAGGGCAGACGTTGGTACAGTTCATAATAGTGTGGCAACGAAACAGACGATACGGCCCTTCAAGCTCATCCAGGCGCTGTGCTGTGGCCTGATCACGGCTATCGGCTATAAAACGATAAGCCTGCAGCAGTGCCGCAGGGCCACGGAATTTATCTGGATTCCACCAGAACGACGGACACGCCGTTGAGCAACAGCCACAGAGAATACACTCATACAGACCATCCAGCTTCTCACGCTCTTCTGGCGATTGTAGATACTCAATCTCCGGCTCCGGGTCGTGAACGGTGAGGTAAGGTTTAACCGCCCGATACTGATGGTAGAACTGGGTCATGTCAACTACAAGATCACGAATCACTGGTCGGCCCGGCAGTGGGTGTACCTCCACCGGCTCTTTTAACGTGGCCACCGGCGTAATACACGCCAGCCCGTTGGTGCCGTTGATGTTAACCGCGTCAGAGCCACAGACCCCTTCACCACACGAATGGCGGAACGAGAAACTCTCATCCACCGATTTAATCTTGAGCAAGGCATCTCGCAACATCATGCCCGGCGTCACCTCAATATCGTACGTCTGCATATGAGGTTTATCGTCAGACTCCGGGTTATAACGGTAGATAGAAAAACGCATCTCTGATCCCCTTTAATAAACACGCGCCTTGGGCGGAAACGAGTCAACGGTAAGCGGTTTCATTCGCACTGGTTTGTAATCCAACTTACGCCCCTCTTTAAAAAAGAGGGTATGTTTGAGCCACTGCTCATCATTACGTTCCGGATAGTCGATACGCGAATGTGCACCACGGCTCTCTTTACGTGCATAGGCCGAGACCACCGTGGCAATCGCCACATCCATCAGGTTTTCCAGCTCAAGGGCCTCAATGCGAGCCGTATTAAAGACTTTGCTGTGATCTTTGAGGTAGACGTTTTTCAATCGCGCCTCCAGCTCCACCATCTTCTGTACCCCTTCCGCCAGAATCTCCTCAGTGCGGAAAACACCACAGTAAAACTCCATCGTCTTTTTAAGCTCCGCACGCAGCTGCATAACAGACTCACCTTCACCCTTCTGGTCCCAGCGGGCAAGTCGTGCCATCGCTTTGTCGACCCCATCACCACTCAAAGGGCGGTGGTAACGATTCTCTTTCATCGTCTCAATAATATGATTGCCCGCTGCGCGGCCAAAGACCACAATATCCAGCAGCGAATTTCCCCCCAAACGGTTGGCACCATGTACTGATACACAGGCACACTCGCCCACTGCGTACAATCCGGGCATCACCTCCTCCGCTGTATTGCCCAGTGGTGCCACCACCTGACCAAACCGGTTGGTAGGAATTCCACCCATGGTGTAGTGGGCGGTTGGATAGATCGGAATCGGTTCGTTCACCGGGTCCATATGCAGGAACGTTTGAATGGTGGAGCGGATACCGGGCAGGCGCTTGTTGATCACCTCTGGCCCAAGGTGATCAAGTTTCAGCAGCACATGGTCAGCCTCTGGACCACAACCACGCCCCTCTTTCACCTCGGTATAGATAGCACGGCTCACCACATCACGGCTTGCCAGGTCTTTAGCATTCGGGGCGTAACGCTCCATAAAACGCTCGCCATCCTTATTGAGCAGATACCCCCCCTCGCCACGCGCCCCTTCCGTAATCAACATGCCCTTACCCGCAATGCCGGTCGGATGAAACTGAAAAAACTCCATATCCTGCAGCGGAATCCCGGCCCGCAGCGCCATGGCCATACCATCACCTGTATTAATATGGGCGTTGGTATTAGTGCGAAAGATCTGCCCCGCCCCGCCTGTCGCCAACATAGTTGCCTTGGCCTCAATAATCAACGGCTCTCCCGTCTCAATCTCTATCACCAACGCACCCAAGATGTAGCCATCATCATCACGAATCAGGTCAATGGCGAAGTACTCATCAAAGAAGTGGGTCTTGGCACGGATATTTTGTTGATAAAGCGAATGGAGAATGGCGTGGCCGGTACGGTCCGCCGCCGCACAGGTACGCGCCGCCTGCGCCCCACCAAAGTTCTGGCTCTGACCACCAAAGGGGCGTTGATAGATCTTGCCATTATCCAGACGCGAAAACGGCACACCGGCATGTTCAAGCTCCACCACCAACCGTGGCGCAGCGCGGCACATATACTCCACCGCATCCTGATCGGCCAGATAGTCACTGCCCTTGATCGTATCAAACATGTGCCAATGCCAGTTGTCCGGCAATACATTCGCCAGCGCGGCATTCATTCCTCCCTGTGCTGCCACGGTATGTGACCGTGTTGGAAAAACTTTTGAGACCACTGCCACATGGGCATCCGCCTGCGCCAGTTGTAACGCCGCACGCAGACCACCACCGCCCGCACCAATTACCAACGCATCAAAGCGACGCACCGGAATAGAGGTTCCATTTTTTGTTGAAGCTGCGCTCATGCGCCCCCCGTTAATAGTATACGAACCACCCACAGCGCCATCACGACCATGCCTATGGCCAAAAGATTCAGCAGCACCAACCGCAGGACAAAGGGTTTGATGTAATCAAGAAACACATCCCGCAAACCGACCCAGGCGTGGCCCAGTAACGCCAAAAAAAACAGCGTCGTGGCTAACGCCATGGGGGTGGAACGCATCCACACCTGCCACTCTTCATAGCTCTCGGATGGTGCAATCAATAGTGCCGCAATAAAGTAAACAAAAAACACGGCCATGTAGACCGCAGTGAACCGTTGCAATAACCAAGACTTCATTCCACTCGCCTTCCAGCTCATAAGATCACAATCAAGGCGATCACCACCCCAACCACACCGCAGCCAATCGCCATTCCTGCAGTACGGCGCGCCGTGACCAGATCAACGCCCCAGTCAATATCGATAAACAGAAAACGGATCCCGGCAAAAAAGTGGTGTGCCCCTGCCCACGCTAACAGTAGCAGCAACAGTTTCATCAATGGGTGATCGTAGAGAGTGACAACCTGCTGGTACTGCTGAGGCCCCTGTAGCGCGGTGTCCAGTGTCCAGATCATCAAGGGGATCGCTATGAACAGTAATACACCTGAAATACGGTGGCCAATGGATGCCAGCGCGGTGATCGGCTGGCGGATTTTCAGCAGGTTAAGATAGACCGGCCTCGACACAGTTTTCTTATTATCCATAGGCTCGCTTAATAAAAGTAGTGTCCCGATAGTAGTCCAATTGTTACCTATACGCCAATAGTCGGTTATTATCTGAATAACTTAAGTAACTATAGAGAAGCAGATACCATGCCCACACTTATCGACCAGATCATTGTTACCGTGACCGACACCGCATTAATCAAGGTTGAGGGGGCGGACAGCCACACCTTTCTCCACAACCAGTTCACCAACGATCTACGCATGGTCAATGACCAGACCAGCCAACTGAGCAGTTATTGCAGCCCCAAAGGGCGCATGCTCGCCCTGTTTCGTATCTACAAACAGAATGACGCCTACTACATGGTGATGCCCAAGAGCATCGTTGAGGCCACCATCAAACGGCTGCGCATGTTTGTCCTCATGTCCAAAGTGACCTTCACCGACATCACTCATGAGACCACCCACCTTGGACTCTCTGGCCCACAGAGCAGCGAAATACTGCACGCAGTGGTGAGTAATCTGGCCACTGAGATCGATAGTATCAGCCAACATAACAACATCACCATCATCCGTACTCCAGGGCCACAGCCACGTTTTGATCTGTTTGGTCCTGTCGAATCAATATCCGCGTTGAAACAGGCGCTCACCGACAAAGCCCGCGAAGCAGACACCGCCCTGTGGAATCTACTCGACATTCATGCCGGTATTCCCACTATCCAGCCAGAAACGGTTGACGCCTTTGTGCCCCAGATGGTCAACCTGCAGGCGATCAACGCCCTCAATTTCAAAAAAGGGTGCTACCCAGGCCAAGAGATCGTTGCACGTATGCACTACCTCGGTAAGCCCAAACGCCAGATGTACCTGGCCCATGTGGAGAGCGATATACTGCTTGCGCCTGGGGCAAGCCTCTATGGCCCAGACAATGAACAAGGCAGCGAACATAAAAGTGGCACCGTTGTCAGCGCTCAGGCCAATCCACAAGGTGGCTGTGACTTACTCGCCGTACTTGAAATAGCGTCAGCAGAAAATAGTGTGATTCATGTTGAAAGTGCCAGCGGCCCAGCCATTACACTGCTGCCACTACCCTACTCAATAAACGCTTGAGTTCCTATTATGTGCGCCGATAGTTAAAACAAATTAACAAACCCATGAGTCTGGCACAGTGAAATCAGAAGAGAAGTTTGTTGCCACACTACTGGATGATATTGCCAAAGGGAAACTCGTGCTGCCCTCACTGCCAGAGGTGGCCTATAAAATACGCAAAATGGTGGATGATCCAAGAGTCAGTTCTGACAAACTCGCCAGATTAATCGGCACCGATGCAGCACTGTCAGCCCGTCTCATTCAGGTGGCCAACAGCCCTTTCTTTCGTGGCCTGAACACCGTTGAGAATGTACGCACCGCTGTCACCCGTCTGGGCGGTGTCTGCGTCCGTAACGTTATCTCCAGTCTGGTAATGAGCCAGCTATATCGGGCCAAAGAGATAACACCGATCAAAAAAGAGCTACACAGCTTGTGGGTACATGGCGCAAAAGTGGCCGCCATTAGCCATGTGCTAGCCAAGCGTTATACCCAGCTGAATGCCGATGAGGCAATGCTGGCAGGGCTGATACACGATATCGGCTCCCTACCTATTCTCAAGCGTGCCCTCGACTTTCCTGACATATTGGCCGATAAAGAGGCATTACAGCGGGTAATTGGTTACATGCACACTGACATTGGTAAATTGATACTTGAGGATTGGCACTTCCCTGCTGAGTTGCTGACTGTTGCAGCAGAGCACGAGAACCTGGAGCGGGATGCAAACCCTATCGCTGACTATACGGACATTGTTATCATCGCCAACCTTCATAGCCACATCGGCAAGGCAAATAACAAATATGCCACCACCGATTGGAATAAAGTCCCCGCCTTCGCCAAACTGGGACTGACACCAGAACAGAGTATCGCCACTATGACAGAGGCACAAAAAGAGATCGCAGAAGTGCAAAAATTGTTCACCGCATAACCACACAACAAAATTTACTTTCAACTAGAGGGCCACGTTGTGTCATTGGAAACTGAGCTACTGACAAAATTTCTCGACGACATCAATCACAGCCGCGTCACATTACCGATGCTGCCTGAGATTGCCATGAAAGTGCGTGAGGTCATTGAAAATCCCAATACCAGTGCTGCCAAAATCACGATCACCATCAGCGCCGATCCCGCGCTCTCAACACGGCTGCTGCAAGTTGCAAACAGCTCGCTCTATCGCGGAAACGTCCCCATTGAGAACTTACAAAGTGCTGTCACCCGACTGGGCAGCACCGTCGTACGCAACATTGTCACTGGTATTGTCATGGAACAGCTATATCAGCCTGCCAAAAATGCCATGCTCAATCGCAAATTAAAAGCGCTCTGGCTACACAGCACCAAGGTTGCCGCCATTAGCCATGTCATGGCTCGAAAATATACAAAACTGAAACCAGACCAGGCCATGCTCGGCGGACTAATTCACGACATAGGCACTATTCCAGTTCTCTCAGAGGCCTCCAATATAGAGGCGTTAAGAGAAGATGAGGCGTTACTCAATAGCGTTGTTCACAAACTCCACAACTTAATCGGTACGGCTATCCTCGATGTGTGGAATTTTCCACAAGAGCTAATAGAGGTCGTCTCAGAACATGAAGATCTGCAACGCAACTCGGGCGGTGGTGTCGATTATGTAGATATTGTCACCGTCGCCAACATACTCAGTCACATTAACACACCTCATCATCTTGCCCAAAAAGAGTGGTCCGACATACCCGCTTTCAAAAAACTCGGATTGACACCGGAACAGAGCATTGCAGCCCTAGAAGAGGCGCAGGAAGAGGTGTCACTTATCCAAGGGATGTTCAGCAGTTAAGCGCCACAATAAAAAGAGGGACTGTTTTGAGGCTTGATACATCCCTGCAACAAATAGTGATAAATCGCTATCCTTCACACACTCACGCTCAGGACGCTACTCCTGCAGTACAATGGTCGACATCAGAATCAATAATAGCGCCAACAGAGCAACAGCAGATTAACAGGCAAATCGTGGCTACTGTTTCTAAA
This sequence comes from Tenderia sp. (SeqCode), assembly GCA_031416075.1. Lineage (GTDB taxonomy): Bacteria > Pseudomonadota > Gammaproteobacteria > Tenderiales > Tenderiaceae > JAKFXL01. Next base: position 37,586 of record JANOSY010000047.1, read on the forward strand.
ACGCCCCATGCAGATACCCAGATCGAAATATGATCCGCAGCCGACGGCACTCTTTATCGCGCTGGAGCCTCAGGAGATATTTACTTCTGCTGTTATTCCCTGCACTCCTTGGCGCAACAATTCCAGAGCAATGGGATATCACAGAGATCCAGGTAGAGAAAATTGGCAGCCGTTATGGCTCAGATGCCAAAGCGCGAGTAAATGCATGGCTTACCCTGATTCAAAACTACAAGAACAGCCCGGAAAAAGATAAGCTTGAGGCTGTTAACCATTTTTTTAACCAGATGCGTTTTGTATCAGATAAAGAGCTCTGGGGGGCAGAAGATTACTGGGCCACTCCGGTGGAGTTTCTGATTGCCAGCGGTGGCGATTGCGAGGATTTCAGCATGGCCAAATATTTTACGCTTAAAGCCATGGGCGTCGCTATTGAGCGCATGCATCTGACTTATGTACGTGCACTAACACCCAACCCAGTCAGTCAGGCACATATGGTTCTAAGCTATTTTATTACTCAAGAAGCTGAGCCGCTGGTGCTTGATAACTTGACCAATGATATTAAACTCGCCTCACAACGGGTGGATTTAATACCCGTGTATAGCTTCAACGGCGATGGCCTATGGCTTGCCAAACAGCGCGGCCAGGGACAACGGGTAAGCGACTCAAGTCGTCTGAGCCTCTGGTCAGGTGTTGTGCAACGAATGAAAGGTTTATGGGGACAATTAATTGATGAATAGCCACTATTTCCACAAGGATGTTAACCCATGACACTGCATCGAGAACTCACCATTGCCATCTCACTGCTGTTTATTGCCCTGTTTCTTGGCACCTGGATTACCAACATTCAGGGCACCCGTTCATTTCTGGAACAGCAGCTCGCCTCACACGCACAGGATACCGCCACCTCCCTTGGTCTATCACTCTCCCCACACATGCAGGAGAACGACCTGATCACCATGGACTCCATGGTCAGCTCTATTTTCGATCGGGGCTATTACCGGGAGATTGTAGTCACCGATATGGAGGGCACGCCCATTGTCGAAAAGTATTTGCCCGTGAATATTGAAAACGTTCCGGATTGGCTGGTTGCATGGATACCACTACAAACACCTACACGCTCCTCACTCATTATGTCCGGCTGGAAACAAGCTGCCACCATTCAGGTCAGCAGCCATCCCGGTTATGCCTATATGGAGCTCTGGTCATCCACAAAAATAATGCTCGGCTGGTTTGCCATGCTCACTATTTTGAGCATCGGCATCACCAGTATCGCCCTGCGCTTCCTGCTAAAACCGTTAAAAGCGGTAGAAAAACAGGCGGAGGAGATTAGTGCACGCAAATATGAGTTACAAACAACGCTACCCAGAACCCGTGAGTTACGCAATGTTGTTGTTGCCATGAACCGGATGACCGACAAAGTAAGAGAGATGTTTGATGCCCAGGCTAGTACCACAGAACGTTTGCGTGAGCTTGCGTATGCAGATCCTCTCACCGGCTTGAGTAACCGACGGTATTTCGAAACCCAAGGAGAGTCCTATCTCGACACCGCCATTAGCCAAGGGGCGCTGCTACTAATTCGCCTGGAGGGTCTGCAGGCGTTAAATGTGAGCAGTGGTTTTGCCACCGGCGATCAATTTATTAAAACGGCCGCCTCACAGCTGAGCAATTTAATGCCCACTGACGAAAACCTGCTCTTGGCACGGCTCACCGGCGGCGATTTTGCTGTGTTAATAAAAGATGTTACCGATGCACGAACAGAAGAGCTCGCCACACAAATCACCCATCAGCTGGCACAGCTTTACCCGGATGGGGTAGCGCACACCCAGAATGTAGTGCAAATAGGGGTAGCTATCTATTCACAGGGTGATGACTTTCATGCACTGCTTGCACAAGCAGATACCGCGTTGCGTTCCGCACAGGCAGCCGCACCCAACAGCTGGGCACGCTTCAAACGCAGCGATCACTCAAGCAGCCAGAGCCTGGGGCGTCAGGAGTGGATATTGCAACTCAAACAGGCCATCGATAAAAAACTCTTTGTTCTCTATGCACAACAGGCCATGGAGCTGAAATCACCACAACATCGTTTGCACCATGAGGTGCTACTACGACTACCCAGTGAAGATGGAAAGTTATTCACCGCTGACCGATTCATGCCGTTTGCAGCACAGCTTAATATGATTAAAGAGATCGATTTTCTGGTTATTGAAAAAGTGGCTTCACATCTCTCACACAGGCAACACTCCACCCCTGTTGCAATCAACCTATCGTCTGCAACAATGAAAGATGAGGTGTTCATTGAAAAAATTCTGCATACATTACAGACATGCCAAACCACATTGATCTTCGAGGTATCGGAGTTTATTGCTGTCCGTGAACTGGACCATGTAAAGCGATTTGCAAAACAGATTCATGCCCTGGGCCACCATATTGCCGTCGATCATTTTGGACGTGCCTTCAGCTCATTTGGCTACCTTCAATCCCTACGCCCAATATACGTAAAAATTGATGGCGCTTTTACACTCAATATTGCCAATGACAAAGACAAGCAGTTTTACATACGCTCACTCTGTAGTGTTGCACATAGTCTGGACATACAAACAATCGTATCGGGTATTGAACATCAAGAGCTGTGGCCAACACTGGCATCACTCAATATTGATGGGGTGCAAGGTTATGCGTCAGGCGAAATAGTTCCACTAGAGCAGCTCGGGCAATAAAAAAGCCCTCTGTAAAACAGAGGGCTTGTTATCCAACAACTACTTCACTTCAGGTTCTACCTGCCGTGTTACCTTGATGTTAACCTCAACCCGGCGATTACTGGCACGCCCCTCTTCTGTTTTATTGGTTGCAACGGGAACATCTTCTCCCATCCCGTTCACCGACAACAGATCACGGCTTATACCACGGGATACCAGATATTCAGAAACGGCCTCAGCACGCCTCAATGAGAGCGACTTATTGTGTACATCACTACCTTGGCTATCGGTATGACCCACAATCTCTACTCCACCGATATGTTTAATCTTACCCAGCTTAACAGAGAGTTCATCCAGTTCAGCCTTACCTGCCAGCTTAATCTCTGATTTGTTACTGTCAAATAGCGCGCCCGCTTCCAGTGTCAAACGCTCCAGAATCACTGGGGGCATATTTTTCTCAATCACCACCGGGGCACCTGGCACCTCAACAATCCGCTCAACCACAATTTGAGAAGGGCGGGCAGGAGGTGGCGGGGCCATCGTCACTTTTGGTGCAGGCCCCAATGGTATTGCATAAGGCACCTGTTGTGCGGGGAACTCTGGCACACAGTTAATGGCTGGCACGTTATCGGTCAATGGCTGTGCTTCCGGGGGTAACTCCACCATCAAGGTACTTAAGAGCTTGCCTTCACCTGCCATCACACGGTAACTGGAAAAGAGCCGATCAAACTCTGCATTGGTAAACTCTTTACTGGCACCAAACACTTCATTTTCTGAATCAAGCAGATCCAGCAGGCTCCGCTGTCCCAGATTAAATTGGCTACGGTAGTTGTCTCGTGCACTCAGGGTGGACTCGAGGCGCTGTCTCAAATAGATTGTCTGGGCATCCGTTGTTTTGTACGCATTCCAGGAGAGCCTCATCCCTTCCACTACTTGACGGCAGGCGTGATTACGGATCTCTTTGGCCTCATCGATCTGATGGAACGTCTGTGCCCGCCGTGCTTTATCCTTGCCACCGGCATATATGTTATAACGCATCCGTATCATGGCCGACAGCGTATTGTTATCACCTTCAACACCCGATAGATCTTCATTTTTTGAAGCACCCAACTCCAAATTCAATCTAGGCAGATAAGGTGCTTTTGCCACATCATGCTGCTCCTTGGCTGCCTCAATATCGGCTGCCGCTGCTTTTAATACGGGGTGATTCTCCACCGCATATTTAACAGCGCCAGGCAGTGTTTCAGGGATTTTATCGAAAGGTGCTGAAGGCGCAGTCAAATTATTAGGGGCTGCATTCACCACTCTGTAGTAATTTATTTCAGCTTCGCGCAGGTTGCTCTCTTCTGCCATTAAATTAGACTTGGCCAATAACAAACGGCTTCGAGCTTGATCCACATCCACACCACGGCCAATACCGGAGGCACTACGTGAGCTGACCTGTTCATAGGTTTTTTCGTGGCTGGCAAGATTATCTTGCGCTAATCTTATCAACTCCTGACGACGCAGCAGCTCAAGGTAAACCTCAGTAGTTCGCAAGGCAATCTGCTCTGCGGTAGCATGCATAGAGTAAGCGCGCGAATTAGCACGCTCCGTCTGACGCGCCACTTCATTGCTAATAGCACCACCCGCATAGAGTGGCTGGCTCAATGTTGCCCCCAGCTCTTTGCGAGTCAAACTACGCCAATCGTATCCCCCTGCACGAGTTGTAGGATTGTCACTTTTTTCCCGACCTATACCCGCATTAAGTTCAATGCTTGGATAATAGCCAGCCTTGGCCTGTCGCACCTCCTGATCAACAGCGAGACGAGTATTTATCTTTTCCAATACATCGGGATTAGTTGACAACGTCTGCCGCACCACTTCTTCCAGGGTCTGGGCCTGTACAGAAGGGGCTGCGGCAAGTGCCATCAAGACCATAAGCCTGCTGCGCTTCAAGGTGATCACTAATATTCTCCATTTAGTTAATAAGCGGTTTTATAAAACCATATTCAAAACAAATCAATGCATTTATAGGCAATATTCAGACGTTTGCAGCGCTTCAACATCTTGCACAACAACTAGATTACACGTCTGTGAAGCCCAATATTTATAAAACCCGCGTTTGCAACCATTGCCATGCCAATAATGACACCAAAAATATCAATGTCGCCGCTATTTTAAAAAATCGAATCAATAATTAAGAGTTTTTATATTTCATACATGTCCATCCATGGCCAATCGGTGGTGTAGCACCGCTAATGCTCAGTCAGCGCCCGCTCCTTAATTTTGAGGATTGGCTTAAGCAGATAGTCCAGCACCGTTTTTTTACCTGTCTTTATATCAATCACAGCAGTCATCCCTGGGATAATATTCAATGGTTTCTTCTCCGTGCCTAAATAGCTCTTCTGAGTCCTAACCAAAACCCGGTAATTACTTTCTTCTCGCGCCCCATCTTTAGCCTGGTTTTTAATGGTATCAGCACTAATATGTTCCAACAAACCATCTAAGCCACCATAAATAGAGTAGTCATACGCTGAAATTTTAACGACAACAGCCTGGCCAGGATGAATAAAAGCAATATCCGATGGTTTGATCTGCGCCTCAATCAAAAGCGAATCATCCAAGGGGACAATCTCCACCAAATCCATACCGGGTTGAACCACCCCACCAATCGTGTTTATTTTCAACTGTTTTACAATCCCTTTGACAGGTGAAAGTACCAATGTGCGTGTCACTCTATCTTTCAGACCCAGTAATGTCTCCCTGGTCTCGGAAAGTTCAGCATTGGCCTCCGTCAGCTCATCCAGCGCTTTTGTACGAAAACCGATCTTAACATCCTCCATTTTGCGACTGATCTCATTCATGGCCGCTTCCAGCCGGGGAGCACTGAGCGATGCCTCATCCATCTCCCCTTTAATATCATTAACAGTACGCTGCAATCGTAAAATCTCTACGGGTGATATCGCCCCTTGCTGCACCAGCGGCTCTGACATGGCCAGCTCTTGTTTGGCCAGATTATAACTGCCTTTGAGTGTGTTTATTCGTGCACGCAGCTCATTTAGCTCCTGCTGTTTCTGTGTTTTTTGCTGTTTTAAAATATCTACTTTATTAGCCATTTCCATTTGACGCGAATCATACAATGCCTTTTGATTCTGAACGCTCCCCTGATTCTGCTTTTTTGCATCAAGGGCAGAACCTGAGTCATCTTTCACTTCTGTGGACAGTCTCTGAACACGTGCCAGAAGATCCTGATATTTATGTTCGGTCTCGCGAAAGGTTGAGGCAAAACGGGTATCATCGAGGCGCATCAACGGCTGATTTTTCTCTACCACATCCCCCTCCCCAACCAACACCTCCGATAAAATCCCCCCTTCCAGGTTTTGAATAACCTGGATTTTACTGGAAGGAATCACCTTGCCCTGCCCTGTCGCCATCTCATCCAAGGTGGCATTGGCCGCCCATATTAAGGCCACTATAAAAAACAGTGCGGTTACAATCAGAATCAGGTGGTAACGCAACCGAACACCAAATGAGCTTGCAGCAGCGACGTCGGAAATAAAATCCAAATCTTCAGGGAAGAGTTTCTTCATGACTGCGCGACCTTTACCTTGCCGCTATTAAGGGCCTCAAGCACCTGCTCCTTGGGACCATCAGCCACAATACTGCCATTATCAACCACGATAATACGACTCACCAGTTTCAGCAGAGAGGCTCTATGCGTCACCAGCATCAAGGTTCTACCTGCCACACAATTTGCCAGACGCCCTTTAAGCTGCTCTTCCGTAGTATTGTCCATAGAGTTGCTCGGTTCATCCATAATCAAAATAGGGGGATCATGCAACATAGCCCGTGCAATGGCCATGGCCTGCCGTTGCCCTCCCGACAACCCTTCACCCCGCTCGCCAATTTGCAGATCAAAACCCATGGGGTGTCTGTTTACAAAGTCCGTTACCCCGCCAATTTCCGCCGCACGCAGTATGGCCGCATCTTCAGCATAGGGCATGCCCAGACAGATATTGTCTTTGACGTTACCGTAGAACAGCATAATATCCTGCGGAATGTAGCCAATATTACGGCGGATATCGATAGGATCGAGCTGTCGCATATCTGTACCATCAAACAAAATGGCCCCTTCTGATGGCTCATAGAGTCCCAATATCAGCTTCTCTAGCGTTGATTTCCCCGATCCCACTCGACCGATAATGGCAACATGCTCACCCGGAGTAATTTTAAACGAAACATCTTTCAGTACCTCCACCTCTTGCCCTGGATAACTGAAAGAGACATTTTTAAACTCTATTTCGCCAACAAATGAGTCTCGATGCAGAAACACCTTGTCATGACCACGCTCAAGAGGCATCTCCATCATCTTACTTAACGTACCTAATGATGATTTGGCATGGTGATACTTGGTTAATGTAGCAACCACTTGTGACAATGGCGCTAACGCCCGACCGGTCAGAAGTGTACACGCCACTAACGCACCCACCGTCAACTCACCGGCAGCTATAAAATAGACACCCAGCAATATCACAGCAACCGTCGAGCTTTGTTGTACAAACGCAGTAAAGTTGGTGGCTGTCGATGACAGAAAACGGACTTTTAAACTCAGTTTGGCAATCGAACCGACTGCCTGCTCCCAATGGTGCTGCCGTGGGCCTTCTGCCCCCATGCTCTTGATGGTCTCAAGCCCGGTTAATGTCTCAATCAGCGCGCCATGTTTTTGTGCTGAGTGTTTATACATGTCATGAATAGTTCTGCCCAATGGCACCTGAATTATCAAACTTACCACAACAGCCAGTGGCAACAACAATATAGGTATCCAGGCCAAATCACCGCCTATCATCCATATGATTAATATGAACAGTATTGCAAAAGGAAGATCAATCAATGCGGTCAGGGTAGTAGAGGTCAAAAAGTCTCTGACCGTCTCAAACTCCTGCAAATTATTTGCAAATGCGCCAACAGATGCGGGTCGAGATGACATTTTAATACCCAGCATCCGTTCATACAGCGTTGCAGAAAGCATGATATCTGCACGTTTGCTGGCGACGTCAAGAAAATATCCGCGTAATGCCCGCATAACAAAATCAAACAAAAAGACAACCATGACCCCAATCGCCAACGCCCACAAGGTCTCAATTGCGCTGTTTGGTACGACACGATCATACACATTCATGGTGAATAGCGGCGTCACCAGCGCAAACACATTGATCAAGATCGAGGCAACAAACACTTCACTGTAGATTGGCCAAGACTGTTTTATCGTATCCCAGAACCAGCGATTGGGACGGATTTGCTGAATGTTGTTGGTACGGCTGTCATATTTATATGCTGGCCGAACAAAAATAGCATGGCCACTATAAGTTTTAGCGAGTGTTTCTTGATCAATCTCAGCAACACCACCACCAGATTCGGGCTGAATAATACGCAGTTGACCACTGTCCGTAATAGACTCCAGAATGCAGGCCTGTTTGTTCGCCAATAACAGTATGGCTGGTAACACCAGCGCGGATATACTGCCCAGTGGCCGTTTAATCAAACGGGCAGATAGCCCTGCCCGCTCAGCCGCTCGTATAAAAAGTGTTGGTGTAAGTTTGTTGTCTACCAGAGGCAAAGCCGCTGTCACCGCCGCAGTGCACGGCCGCTCAAACATTTTAGCGATAACCATCAGACATCCCAACAAGGGATCGTCATGCATCTCCCGCGAGACAGAAGACTCCCACGCAGCGGTGCCTGACTCAGTCGCACCCTGATCAGCTTGTTGTTGCATTACCAATATCCAGCACCCTTACTTTTAACATCACAGTTATCCAGCGGGATATTCATCAATTCACGTGAACAATAACTTCAGTGCCCAGCTGATCGATAATTAACTTAACATCTGCACCAGAGGTTATTCCTGACAACTTAACAACATTTGTACCATTAGCCGTTCCGTTAGGGTCAATGGAGAGCATGCCGGTTGCATCCACACGAACGAAGTTGTTGATATTTCCCTGCGTTACACTAACGCCCTCCAGCACATCTGCAATATTCAACTTATCATTTTCAGTCGGTGAGTTTTTATTGTAGTCAGTAATGGTGTCAATGCCCTCACCAATGTGGCGTATGACAAAAATATCGTCCCCTGCACCACCGGTGAGAATGTCATTACCACGCCCACCAATCAGGACATCATTCAGGGCACCGCCAACCAAGGTATCGGCCCCATTACCGCCAAGAAGAACACGTGCATCTTGTCCTTTAACGGTAGCGCCCGCCGAATTCACATAGTCATCAGTTAATATCGTGCCAATCGCCGTATCCGCACTGTCGTTAACAAAACCTGACACCACCTGTTTAACACGCAACGTCAGTGTTTCATTCGGTTCAATACGATCATCCTCAGTCGTACGAACCCTGACCTGCATCTCGGTCTGTCCTGCAGCAAACGTCACCACGGTGCCAGTTGTTCCTGATGCATTTATCCAGGTAGAGGCACCGACGACCCCAAGCGTTATGCCACCGTTAGGCGCATAATCACCCGTATAATTAGTGGAATACGTGAAATTTGTGGCTAAGAAATCTGAATTTGCAATCGTGGCAGTTTTACCGAGCGCCTCCAGATCCAGGCTGATCGATTGTGCACTGGGTTTAGACAACTTCACCGTAAACAACAGATCATTGCCTTCTGATGCCCAGGCATTGTTAATGGTAACCGCCTGATAATCAACATTATCAATAATCAGGACGCTCACGGGCGTGGTAATGGCGCTCACCGTACCTGCCGCACTGGTAGCACTGGTGATCACGGCACTAATGGTTTCATTATTTTCATACACCGTATTGTCAATCGTTGGGATTGACACAATTACACTTACCGCACCCGCCGGGATTGTCACTGTGCGTGTACCCGCACCACTATAATCACTACCGGATGATGCCGTATCACCGGGTTGGCCGATAACAAGCGTAACCACAGTATCCACAGAGCTAGGTACCGTCTGGCGCAGTTCAAATATTATTGGCGCGCCTTCCGCCGCATTGGATGCCACCAGATAAACCGTAGGCAACTCAGTGATACCCGCTGTAGCAGAGGCCATTGCACCGTTGGATTCTGTGGCTGTGACAGCGCCCTTCATCGCGTTAATTTGCTCACCACTAAGAGGCGCTTGTGACAATATCGTGATGGTTTTACTAACATCAGAGGTCACAGGGATAGTAGCGCTGCCATTAATAACAGCAATGGCTGATCCATCCGCCCCTTTTAATGTTGCACCCGCTGGAATATTGCTGAGTGTTACTGCTGATAAACTCTCACTACCATCCTTATCATTCAGCCCAGCCAGGACATTCACCGAATACTGATACCCAGTGATAGAGGGTTGGGTCACCTGCACATTGTCAAACTCCACACCATTGTCATTATCAAACACATACATACCAATGGTTTTTATTGCTGGGGCCGATTTTGCACCATTCACCACTGTGCCATAGGTGTAAGAGATCGATGGATTAACGCCAGGATTCTGACCAGTATCATCCTTCAGATACACCTTAATATCTGTCTGACTCACCTGGACTTTCATGTTAAATCCATTTGGCGTTGCAAAATTACTATAGGCACCCAAATAGACTGGTGCACCGTTAACCATCTGCACAAGCGTTATTTGATTGGCCACGCCAGGATAGTTTCCATACTGACTACCGCCAGGCAGATAAATATCACCCGGATTTTCCCACCGCGCCATAAAATAATTACTGTCATCGGTATAACCAAAAACAATCCCCACTCCGTTATTTTGCTGGCTGGCATCATAACCAAAAAGATCGGCAGATACGGCGTACTGAGTTACCGTGCTGAAACCTTTATTGGCAAGATTAAACGCCATCATTCCGTAAGCATCATCACTACCAGATCCACCATTTGCGTTATAGGTTAATTGATCAGTCGTAGTGTTGACCTTCCAGAAATCGAGCCACTCACTATCAGATGTATTTCCCTGCCACGCCACTGAGTTGAATGGAGTACTTTCATTGAGTGCTGTACTGGGATTATCAACAAAACTATTAAACGCCAGCTTGGTTGGAGTCCAGCCAGCGTTCTCAAAACCATCCGTAAAGGTCTCTTTAAGAATAGTTTGCGTAGCGGCAACCGGCTCCATCGCAGTTAAATTCAACTTCAATGAGGGTGCATCAGCCACTGGCGTTACATTGATGTTTGCTGTTGCCGTACTGGTACCACCATGGCCATCATTCACAGTATAGATAAAGCTGGCGGCACCACTGTAATTGGTGACTGGCGTGAAGCTGATCGTCCCATCCGCATTAAGCACAACAGTTCCATTTGTCGCCGCGCCCACAGAAGTAATAACAAGCGTATCACCATCTGCATCAACATCATTAGCCAACAATACAGATGGCAGAACAGTAAGCTTCACATCCTCCGCCGTCGAGAGTTGATCATTTTTAGCAACTGGGACATTGTTATCAAGAATAGTCCCCACAACGGACACCGAGGTATAACCCACCGCTCCATTAACATTCTCAGCCAAAACAATTTTGGCGCTAAACGTCTCATTCCCTTCAACCAACGCATCCATCATTGTCGGTACCGACACAATGACTGAGGTACTTCCCGCTGGGATAATAAAAGTATACGTTCCTGCCACGTAATCCACGCCAGCCATTGCAGTATCACTTTTATTCGTAAAAATAGTGACCGTAACGGTTGTATCGCGACTACTGACTTTATTCAGATTCACAACAAATGAAACATCGCCCCCCTCCCTCGCCTGGCTACCGTTTAACTGACTCAAAGTAGCAATCAACGGATCGTTGTCGCTGAGGGTGCCGCTGGCGCTGACGGTGCCGATGCTCAGGGGCACGGTTTCGCTGCCTTCGCTGGTGGTGTCATCGACGGTGGGCAGGGTGACGGTGAAGCCGCTGACCCCCGCCGGGACGGTGAGTACGCCGTTGAGCAGGGTGACGCCGTCGCTGAAGCTCGGGGGGGTGTAGTCGTTGCTGTTGGCGCTGCCGCCGCCCAGGGTGTAGGGGAAGCTGGTCGGGGTGGTCGAGGCGTTGCTCAGTGTCACGCTGTAGACCAGCGGGCTGCCTTCGGCCGCCGTCGGGCTGCTGATGCCGCTGATGGTCGGGGTGTCGTTGTCGGTGCCGCCGTCGCCCGTGCCGTCGTCCTTGAGGGTGCCGAGCCCCTGGGGGTCGCCAAGCGTGGCGTTGACCGGGGCGCTGAGGTTGATCTGGAAGGTTTCGCTGCCTTCAAAGACGGTGTCGTTGAGGAGCGCGACGGTGAGGGTTTTGCTGGTCTCGCCGGGGGCGAAGGTCAGGGTGCCGTTCACGGCGCTGTAGTCGCTGCCCGCCGTGGCCGTGCCGTTGGCGCTGGCGTAGCTGACGCTCACCGGGCTGCTGCTGGGGTTGCTGAGGGTGACGGTGAAGGTGACGCTGCCCGCCCCTTCGTTGACGCTGCGGTCGTTGATGGTGAGGGACGGGGTGCCGTCGTTGTCGCTAATGGTGCCGCTGGCGCTGACGGTGCCGATGCTCAGGGGCACGGTTTCGCTGCCTTCGCTGGTGGTGTCGTCGACGGTGGGCAGGGTGACGGTGAAGCCGCTGACCCCCGCCGGGACGGTGAGTACGCCGTTGAGCAGGGTGACGCCGTCGCTGAAGCTGGGGGGGGTGTAGTCGTTGCTGTTGGCGCTGCCGCCGCCCAGGGTGTAGGGGAAGCTGGTCGGGGTGGTCGAGGCGTTGCTCAGTGTCACGCTGTAGACCAGCGGGCTGCCTTCGGCCGCCGTCGGGCTGCTGATGGTGCGGATGGTCGGGGTGTCGTTGTCGGTAATAGTGGCGGTGACTGGGGTGTTACCAAACAGTGGTGTGGCGGCGCTGTTGCTGGCAGCAGTAATCACAGCACTAAACGTTTCATCACCTTCGTAGAGGTTGTCATTGACGGTGGCTACGTTAACACTGGCACTGGTCTGGCCCGCTGGGATGATGACGGTGACAGGGCCAGCGCTGTAGTCACTACCGGGGGTAGCGCTGTTACCATTACCACTGAAAACGTTCAAAGTTACACTGGTATCAACGGTACTGACTTTGCTGAGTGTCACGGTCAAACTGACTGACCCCCCCTCTTCTGCCGATGTGGCGCTTAAAGTCAGGGCTGGGGTATCAGCAATGTCGGTGATCGTTGCTACTAATGGGGTGGTGTTGATGTCAACCGGGCCAATGGGGTTGGTGGCGCTGATGATTTGGGCACTGAATGTCTCAGGGCTTTCAACCAAGGTATCTTCTACGGTGGTTACATTGAACTTTACGCTGGTTTGGCCCGCTGGGATGGTGATGGTATAAATGCCGCTGCTGTAGTCGCTCGTTTCGCTCGCTGTGTCAGTGGCACCACTGTAAATTCTTATGCTGACTACGGTATCCGCTGCGCTGGGCTGGCTGATACTAAGGATGTATTCAACCAGCTGCCCTTCGCCCTTTGCCAAACTGACCAGTGAGAGTGTGACGGTCCCTTGTGGAAAGTGGGCAACTGGCTCATATATCGTTTCCAGCACACCTCGATCTTGGGCAATGCCTATGGTTTCATAGCCGCTGTCAGGGGTAACCTGTTGATTCAGACGCTGCGTAATTTCGGTCTGGCCATGCCCTTCGTTTTCGAGCAGACCTGCTGCTGGTGCTTCGGCAATCAGTGTTGGGTCACCGCCAGCCAGGATGGCTTTTTGGAGCGCGGAGACATCACTCTCTTTTGCCTGCGGGTCATTTTCACCCGACTCCTCAGACAGGTCGGCAACCACGTTGGCGTTGATGATGAGCTGGCCATTGCTATCCAGGGCGACTGTTTTGCCACCATCAAATTCGATGACAAGCCTTTCACCAGACTCATTTTTAACCACGTCAAAGGCAAAAATGATGTCGCCCTGCTGCAGTATCCGCTTTGTCCCTTCTGGAGAAATAGCAACCGCTGAACCAGACAGAACTTTTACAATACCAACACGCATTGCCATAACACACCCCAAAGATAGTCAAAACTCAAAAAAACAGGCCTATTGTACGCTACGCAAATCAAAGAGCTAGATGATATCACCCTCGTCCAGCAATGGGTTGGATGTGGGTATTTGCTGACGCAGAAGCTGACGTCCCTGTAGCTTTTTCTGTACTACAACGGGTAAGTCTGTGGGCAACAGCAGCCGCTTCGCAATCAGCACGTCGATAAGATCCTCGATAACTCGTACCATCTCTGAATCACGCTCAGACAGCATTGCTTTAGCCTGTCCCGGCTGAGAGAGAAACTCAATCAACTGAGGATCATCTGCGGCTATCTGCTCTACTGCATCTGCATGAGGAAGGTCATAAACGCCAATAATCTGCTGATCAGCGCCTCTTGATACAAATAGCATAAAGATTCTCCACAGCTCTAAGCCCACGTAAACGGCGACACATAAAAAAGCCCGGCCACGCCCGCTATGCATCGCGCCAGCACTCTTCCATTTTACAGTCTGCTAAACATATCGACCTATAAACCATATGTTTAATAGCATCACTGCCCCCGTTGCGGCAAAACGTACTATGTTCTGGGGTTATCACTCTCACCAAGATTGGAGATTGTGATTGTACAAGTCTGATTTTACTTAACAAAGTAAAAAATCATTAATGGTTATTGCCCCACTTCAGATATGTACTGTTCACCAAACTGATAGTAAGACGCGTGGCAATCTTTTAGAATGCCTGCCTTCATACACTCTTGATTGGATTGAACCATGATTGTAAAAGCATTACGTGAAGGTTTGGGTAGGGTGATTGTTTTTGGCAGTTTTCTCACTCGACCCAAGAGAGTCACCCGTTCATCCGAAGAGCAGCAGGCCGTCAATGAGCGTGCCGCCAAGATGTCACTTTACCAGTTCTACGCCTGTCCCTTTTGTGTGCTTGTGCGCCGTGAGATGCACCGCCTGAACCTGCCAATTGTGACACGTGACGCCCAAAACAATACCCCCTATCGGCAGGAGCTACTGAGCGAGGGTGGCAACATTCAGGTCCCGTGTCTGCGTATTGATGGCGGCGATAAACCGGTCTGGATGTATGAATCAAAAGAGATTATCCGGTTTTTGAAAGAGTCCTTTGAACCGCAAACACCATCACACTAAATATTGGTATGGCGGTGCCGGGATAGCTAGCTGTCCAGTCAGCAGCCGCCTGTCAACCGCCGTTTTATTGTAACAAGCCAGCACTGGAGTTACCCATGACGGACTCAAACCCGCCGCTCTTTTCCCGCATTTTTATTGCCTTTGGCGCTTTTTGGCAGACTGTTTTCAACGCTCAATTTGCCGCTGGCGTAGCACGCCTGCAACGTGACAGCGGTGATGTGCCACCCGCAGCAGAGCCACCACGGCAAACCACCATGCCGGATGCGGCGTTACAACTGCTTGCTCTGCTGCAGCGCAATGGGCGCTTGATCGATTTCATCGAAGATCAGGTGAGCAGTTACTCTGATGCGGAGATCGGCGCGGCGGCGCGGGTGATTCATGAGGGGTGTCGCAAGACCTTACGCGACCACTTTACCCTTGAACCAATCCGTAATGAGAGTGAGGGTAGCCCGGTTGTGCTGGAGAAGGGGTTTAACGCCTCGGCGGTCCGCCTCACCGGTAATGTTGTTGGCACAGCCCCCTTTAGCGGCACACTGGCCCATCGTGGCTGGCGTGCCACGCGGGTCGAGCTACCGCAAACGACAACAGGCCATGATGTCACCATCATCGCCCCGGCAGAGGTTGCGTTATGAGCCGTTATGCCATTGGCATCGATCTGGGCACCACCCACAGCGCGCTATCCTATATCGATCTGACGGCCAGCGAAGGTGAACAGGTTGTCCAGCAGCTGCTGACCATTCCCCAGCTAAGCGCCCCCGGCGTGGTTGAGGCGCGCCCCCTGCTCCCTTCATTCTTATATATATCGCACTCAGATGAGTTCAACCCGGCGGACATTGCACTGCCCTGGAACAGCGCGCCTACTGAGATCGTCGGGGAGCTGGCACGTAACCGTGGTGCCGAGACACCGATCCGCCTCGTCTCGAGCGCCAAGAGCTGGCTCTGCCACTCAGGGGTCGACCGCCGTGCCGCCATTTTGCCAGCTGAGGCACCCGCTGAGGTGGCTAAGATCTCACCCCTTGAGGCCTCTATCCATTATCTGGGCCATCTGCGCGACGCCTGGAATCAATGTCACCCTGACACGCCCTTCAATACACAGGAGATTACTCTCACCATCCCCGCCTCATTTGACCCGGCGGCCCGCGAGCTGACCGCCGAGGCGGCACAGCTGGCCGGCTACCAGCACCTTACCCTCCTGGAGGAGCCGCAGGCGGCACTCTATAGCTGGATTCAAGGCAGCGCGGGTCAATGGCGCGCACAGGTGAAGGTGGGCGATGTGATCCTGGTGATCGATGTGGGCGGTGGCACCACTGATCTTTCGTTAATCGCAGTGGTGGAGCGTGATGGCAAGCTTGAGCTGCACCGGATCGCAGTAGGCGAGCATATCCTGCTTGGTGGCGACAATATGGATCTGGCACTGGCCCACGGGGTCGCGCAAAAACTTGCCAGCCAGGACACCCGCCTGGATAGCTGGCAGATGCGAACATTGACTTACGGCTGCCGCACCGCCAAAGAGAGACTACTCGCCGACGATACACTGGAGAGTGTGCCGCTGGTGATCGCGAGCCGTGGCTCCAGGCTCATCGGTGGCTCTATTCGTAGCGAACTCACCCGCACTGAGGTTGCCACCACCCTGGTCGAAGGGTTTTTCCCGCAGGTGGATGCCGCCGCCCGCCCCGCCAACCGCGCCCGCGCGGGTCTTACCCAGTTAGGTCTGCCCTACGCCCAGGATGCCGCTATTACCCGCCATCTGGCCGCCTTTCTTGGTCGCCAGACCCTGGCCACGGCAGAACTGCAGGGGTTTGGCCAGACACCCTCGCCCGGAGCCAGCTTCCTGCACCCAACCGCAATACTGTTTAATGGTGGTGTTTTCAAATCACCCCTGCTAGCCAAGTGCATTATGCAGGTGATTAACCGGTGGTTGACCGCTGAGTCTGCACCTGCCGCCCGTCTCTTAGAGGGGGCGGACCTCGATCTGGCCGTCGCCAAGGGCGCTGCCTATTACGGATATATGCGTCGTGGTCACGGTGTGCGGATTCGCGGCGGTACGGCTCAGGCTTACTATGTTGGTATTGAATCCTCCATGCCCGCTGTGCCAGGCATCACGCCACCGGTACAGGCACTCTGCGTGGCCCCCTTTGGTATGGAGGAAGGGACCGCTTGTGAGGCAACACCACAACAGTTTGGGCTGGTGGTGGGTGAGCCGGTACGGTTCCGTTTTTTTGGCTCCTCCGTACGGCGTCAGGACCAGATCGGCACACTACTTGAATTCTGGGCCGACGATGAACTGCGGGAGCTGGGCGAGATTGAGGCGACACTACCGGCAGACCAGCGCCGCCCTGGCGAAATAGTCCCGGTCCAACTCCATGCGGCGGTCACCGCTATTGGCACACTGGCGCTGGAGGCGCTGCCCAGCAGCGGCACTGAACGCTGGCGGGTGGAGTTTGATGTGCGCCAGGGCCAACAGGGGTGAACATCGGCTATAGTGCCCGCTATATTGTCGGTATCGATCTGGGGACCACCCACACCGTGGTCGCCTATTCCGACATCAACAGTGATAGCGAAATCCACCTTTTTGAGATCGAGCAGCTGGTCGGGCTGGGCGAAGTGGGCAGCCGCCCACTGCTGCCTTCACTACGCTACCACCCCGCTCCCGATGAGTTAAACCCGGCAGATATCCAACTCCCCTGGGAACAGGACAACCACACCATCATTGGTACCTTGGCACAACAGCTTGGCGCACAGGTGCCGGGACGGCTGGTGGCCAGCGCCAAAAGCTGGCTCTCCCACCCAACGGTAGACCGTACCGCCGCCATTCTCCCCTGGGGGGGCGCAGACGAGGTCGACAAGATCTCGCCCATGATGGCCAGCGCCAGCTACCTCAGCCATCTCTGCCACGCTTGGGGGGACCGCTTTCCTGACCACCCGTTATCACAACAGACACTGGTGCTAACCGTGCCGGCCTCCTTCGACGAAGCGGCCCGTGCCTTAACGCTGGAAGCAGCCAGACATGCCGGGCTGACGCAAGTACGGTTGGTAGAAGAGCCACAGGCCGCCATGTACAGCTGGCTCTACTACCATCGCCACAACCAGCAGGGGGCACTTGGCAAAACGCGCCTGGTATTGGTCTGCGACGTCGGGGGCGGCACCACTGATCTCACCCTGATCAAGGTCGAACAGACCCCCAGCGGCCCACACTTGACCCGCATTGGTGTGGGCGACCACCTGATGTTGGGGGGCGATAACATGGATCTGGGGCTGGCCCATCTGGCGGAGGGGCGACTTGTTGCTAGTGGCAGCCGCCTCGAAAGCGGGCAGCTCTCCCAACTGTTACAGCAGTGCCGCCGCGCCAAAGAGCAGCTGCTGGCGGTCGATGGTCCCGAACAGATCAGTGTCACCCTGCTGGGCAGCGGCAGCAGGCTGATCGGTGGTGCCCGTTCAACAGAGTTAAGCCGGGGTGAGGTGTGGCACATGCTGCTGGATGGTTTTTTCCCGGAGGTCAGTGTCGATGCCCGCCCCCAGCGCGGCCGTGGGGGCATTGTTGAGTTTGGCCTCCCTTATGCCGCCGATCCCGCCATTACTCGCCACGTCGCCGCCTTTTTACACCACCACGCCGGTGTCTCAGCCGAGGCACTGGGCCGCCAGACATCGGCAGAGGATGGTGTCGTCCCCATGCCGGATGCGCTGCTGCTGAATGGTGGCGTCTTTCGCGGTACCGCCCTGGCTGGGCGGCTGATTGATGTCATCAGCCACTGGCGTGGCACCCGGCCGGCCCTGCTTAACAACCCAGACCCTGATACCGCCGTTGCCCATGGTGCCGTTGCGTATGGTCTGGCAATACTGGGACGTGCCCCCAAGATCGGCGGTGGCTCGGCCCGCAGCTATTTTCTGCTACTGGAAAATGGCACCCAAACCCGGCACGGGGTCTGTGTACTCCCCCGTGGCAGCAAAGAGGGGGATGAAATCCAGCTTAGCCAGCAGACCTTTGCCCTGCGGCTGGGCCAACCCGTCAGCTTTCGTCTGGTCTCATCAACAAGCAGCACGCCCTATCCCGCCGGTGCACTTTTTGACCTGACAGGTGCAGAGTTCCTGCCCCTGCCACCACTGGTCAGTGTGATGAACCCTATGGCCGATGCAATCGAGCGCGAGTTACCGGTCCAGCTCATGGCCACCCTAACGGAGGTTGGCACGCTGGAGATCTACTGCGTCAATCAGGAGAATCCCCAGCAGCGCTGGAAACTTGAGTTCCAGCTACGTGGCCAGCACAGTCAGGAGGGCGCAACCACACTGAACGCCCCCTCACTGCCTGCCCAATTCAATCAGGCCATGGAAAAGATCCAACATATTTTCGACAACCGTTCACAAGAGGTGGAAGGCAAAGCGGTTAAACGGCTGCGTGGTGAGCTTGAAAAATCCCTGGGCGACAGACACCATTGGCCGGTTCCGCTGCTGCGCGAACTTTTCACCCCATTCATGGACGGGGTGCGCAAACGGCGGCGTAGCGCCGATCATGAACGGGTCTGGTTCAGTCTGACAGGCTTCTCACTGCGCCCCGGCACTGGTTATCCACTCGATGACTGGCGCGTCGAACAGCTCTGGGCCATCTATTCACAAGGCGTGCAATATAGTGACAAGAGTCAAAACTGGTCAGAGTGGTGGACGCTCTGGCGGCGTATCGCTGGCGGACTTGATGAGGTGGCTCAGACACAGATCCTTGATGACATCGCCTACTACCTGCAACCACCGGGCAAGTCACACATCAAACGGAGCGGCCAGAAAAAACAGGGCTACGACGACATGGTCAAACTCGCCGCCGCACTGGAGCGGATCTCCATTCAGCGCAAAGAGAAAGTTGGCGGTTGGCTAACCGAACGGCTACGCAAACCCAGCGAAAACCCACAAACCTGGTGGGCCGTTGGCCGTATTGGCGCGCGGGTACCATTCCATGGCAGCACCCACAATGTCATCAGCCGTGACGTTGCCGAGACCTGGCTGACGCAGCTTCTCAGCCTCGATTGGAAAAAGATCGAACCTGCCGGTTTTGCTGCCACCCTGCTCGCCCGAGTCAGCGGCGACCGCGAACGCGACATCGATCAATCCCTGCGAAATGAGGTGCAGCGCCAACTGGAAAGCATCAAGGCCCCTGCCACCTGGGTAACAATGGTACAGACGCTGGTAGAGCTGGACGAAAATGACAAACGACGCATGTATGGCGAAACCTTACCAGCGGGCCTCAAGCTACTATCTGAGTAAACAGGTAAGTTTGCGGCTGCGCGGCCATTCAAGGTATCCGTACTTGTTATGCCTTGGCTACCCTCTTCACCCGCCCCTGCTCCGTCAGCACATCAGTAAACCCAAACTCACTCATGTCACGAACACGTTGTGGATAGAGCACGCCATCAAGATGGTCACACTCATGCTGAACCACGCGGGCATGAATACCACTCACTTCACGCTCGAACAGATTGCCCGCCGCATCAAAACCACGATAGCGAATATGCTGGTGGCGCGGTACCTGCCCACGCATACCGGGCACACTCAGACACCCCTCCCATCCCAGCTGCTCTTCGCTGGAGAGGATCTCAATCTCCGGGTTAATTAATATGGTGCTGGGTACTCGCTCCGCATCAGGGTAACGGGGGTTATTATCAATGCTGAAAATAACGACGCGGAAAGCCTCGGCAATCTGTGGCGCAGCCAACCCAGCGCCATTCAACTCGGCCATGGTGTCAAACATATCCTGTATCAAAACATCCAGTGCCGCCGTATTAAACTCCACTATCGGCAACGCACGTTGCAACAATAACGGATGGCCCATACGTAATACCTGTCGAACTGCCATGTTTACTCCTGTCATTCATTGCGCATCACACATCAACGCCAGTATCTCTGGCACGTACCATTAATCTGTTCTGGATGGCGGGGAAAACTCAGCAATTGGCTCCTCTTCCTCCACGCCATCTATCTCCAGCAACTCAGCACCACTGCCTTGCAGCAGTGGTTCGGGCATCTTCTTTTTTGCCTTGGCACCTAATTTCTGCAACTGCTGAGTACGGCTAACCAGATTGCCACGTCCATCCATCAACCGGCTTTTAGCGGTCTGAAATGAGGCCTGGGCCTTGCCCAGCTTATCCTCAACATCCAGTAGCGACTCACCAAAACGGACAAACTGGTCGTATAGACCACCGGCCTTTTCAGCAATCTCCAGCGCATTTTTATTCTGATATTCGTAGCGCCATATGTTGTGTACAGTACGCAGCGTTGCCAGCAACGTGGTTGGGCTAACCACAATAATATTTTTGTCAAAGGCTTCACGGAAGAGTAGTTGATCATTTTCCAGCGCGGTAATAAACGCAGCCTCAATCGGTACAAACAGCAGCACAAAATCGAGAGAGTTTATACCGGGCAGATCTTCATAACTCTTAACACTCAATCCCTTAATATGGCTACGTAACGAAGCAACATGTTCACGCAATGCCAATTGTCGCTCTACCTCATCAGTACTGGAGCAGTAGCGTTCATACCCCGTCAGCGACACCTTGGAGTCGATGATAATATCCTTACCCTCTGGCAGATGTACCACCACGTCCGGACGCAGCCGTTTACCATCATCGGTAGTGAAGCTGCCCTGGGTATCGTACTCCCGTCCCTTGTGCAGGCCGGACTCTTCCAACACCCGTTCCAGAATCACCTCACCCCACGACCCCTGAGTTTTGCTCTGCCCTTTGAGTGCATTGGTAAGATTAATGGCATCACTACTGATCTGCTGGTTCAGATGTTTAAGTGCGCTGATTTCATGGAACAGCGACATACGGTCCTTGGACTCTTTTTCATACACATCTTCAACCTTGCGGCGAAAATCCCCCAGCTGTTCACGCAGTGGGTTAAGCACCTGATCAAGATTCGCTCTGTTTTGATCGGTAAATTTTTTACTCTTTTCTTCAAGAATCTTGTTGGCCAGATTTTGAAACTCCGTGGTTAACTGCGCCCTGGCCTCACTCAATACCGCCAGCTTCTCACCGGACTGTTTGCGCTCCTCTTCAAGCTGGGTCTCCAACCGGGCAAGATTGGCGCTCTGTTCGCTGCCGTGCAGCTGCAGTGACGCCAACGTCGATTTCAACTGCCCCATCTCTTCCGTTTGACGGGCCAGCTGTTCATCACGGGCCTGCAACTGCGCCGCAAGTGTCGCCTGACGGGTCTCGCTACGCCCCCTTAACCAGAACGCCACTACTGCGGCAGCAAACATCACGCCCAACAACAATAGATATAACACCGGATATAACAGACTCATCACACTCACTCTACAAAGCATCAACCCATCCACTGTGACAGGTTGTTATAGTGGCAGCAGTTTACTACATTAGGCCAAACCATAATGACTAAGGAGGCGATAACCCATGGACACCCTAAGCCACGAATTCCCACACCTTAAAGAACTGATACACCTGAACCACGCGGCTGTTGCGCCGTGGCCACGCCGTACCTGTGAGGCCGCAGCCCGGTTTGCCGACGAGAACATGCGGATCGGCTCCAGACACTACCCTAAATGGCTGCTAATAGAACAGCGCCTGAAGCACAATCTGGCACGGCTGATCAACGCCCCGTCGGCGGATGATATTGCATTGGTGAAAAACACCTCTGAGGCGCTCTCATTGGTCGCCTATGGCCTAGAATGGAGTGCGGGAGATAACGTTGTCAGCAGCAATCAGGAGTTCCCCTCCAACCGCATCGTCTGGGAATCACTCAACCAATATGGCGTTCAATTCCGTGAAGCGGACATCAGTGCCGGACTCACTCCGGAAGATGCACTGTTTGCACTGGTTGATAAACAGACCCGTCTCATCACCATTAGCTCCATTCAATATGCCAGCGGCCTACGCATGAATCTCGAACGCATCGGTGAATTTTGCCGCCAACGCGGCATACTCTTTTGTGTGGACGCCATTCAAAGCATTGGCGCACTAGAGTTTGACGTACAAAAGATAGATGCCGATTTTGTCATGGCCGATGGCCATAAATGGCTCTTGGGGCCAGAGGGACTGGGACTTTTCTATTGTCGTCCCGAGATACGTGAGCAGTTACAGCTCAAACAGTATGGCTGGCATATGGTCGACCCTTTAGGTGATTACACCACCCGTGAGTGGCGCGTAGCAACAACAGCACGCCGTTTTGAGTGTGGTAGCCCCAACATGCTGGCCATTCATGCACTGGAGGCCAGCACTGCGCTGTTATTAGAGTATGGAATGGAACATGTAGAGGCACAGCTGCTTAATAATAGCCGCCACCTGTTTAACCAGTTAAAAAAAATAGATCAGGTAACAGTGCTAAACAATCAAGATGAGGGGCGCTACGGCGGCATCGTCACCTTCAAACCACTGCATGCCAATATCGACACCCTGTTCAAACAACTCACCCAGAACAACATCTTCTGTGCCCAGCGTGGCGGTGGTATCCGTTTTTCGCCACACTTTTACACATTACCTGAGCAGTTGGATGAGGCTGTAGATCAGGTGCGTCAATGTTTACGCTAAACCAACTCCAGCGGATAGATGTTAACCCTCCCCAAAGTCTGGAAACGGATCAGGCTGCTGGAACCCCATAATAACGGCGGTACGAATCTGATTAATCGCAGTGACATTAATCGATGGGTCAAGCCCTTGAAAACCACCAACACGGCTAATCGCCTCCAGTGCCAACTCAGTTGTTGTCATTTGACAAAGACGATCCCGCTCATTGGGATCCACCTCTTTTTTAAAACGATTAATAGCAGTCATAGCACGGTTAAAAACCTTGGTGGTTGACTCCATTAAGGCAAGATCAAACTCTGTTACAACAGGTGAATCACCTATGGCTGATGCAGGCAGTTCAAATCCCTGCTTTATTGCCTTAACAACCATCACCTGTAACTGCGGTTGTAAAGCACTGGCACCGGATGCAATATCACGCATCATGCCGTGCAGGTTTGCCGAGGTATTCCACAACTCACGCAACCCTTCACTGGCCGGTTTTACTTTGCGTATCAGATCCGCACGACGGCCACCCTGCACCTGCTGCTGCGCCACTGGTTGAAAGGTCTGTCCTGGATATATAGAGTTTCCTATCACGCGCCGCGCAACCTCTTCATAATGTGCCGCATTTCTAATTTTTTGGCGCGGTGACATTTGCGTAAAACGGGCAGTACCATAATAACCAGAATCGATGATGGTGCCGTTTATCTCATGACACCCCTCATGAAGCAATAATACCGCCAATGTGTTGTTATCTTTTACCAGCATCGCTGGTGAGACCTGAATTTTTCCTGACCCTGGTGAGGTATATCCACCCACACCCATTTCAGCATCATCGCCATGATAATCTATGGTGAAATTATTTTGATTAAAGCCGCCCAGCCGTTGTGCGACTTGCAGATAGGTCGCACTGATTTTCAACACCTCAGCATTAGGACCAAACACTGCCTCAATATCATCATCCCTATTCGCACATTGAGTCGCCAGCCGGATAGCCCGGGGCAACACCGGCTGCAACGTCTGCCAGTTGTTATCACGAATACTCTGGCTGGCTGGCAAGACCTCACTATACTGTTGATTTATGGCATACAACGCGGCATAAGCATCGGCATTAAATTTTCCGTTGGGAAAAACATCATTCACCGCATCATTCGCATCTGCATAAGGGGTATTATCCAGCACCCGCAACAATCTATTTTGACTCACCTCCATATGCATTAATCGATAGAGCATCGCATAGGCAGAGTCTTGGCCCCCACCTAACATCAACTCTGTTTCAACAGCACTACCCGGCGGCAATCGGCGCTGCACAATATCAGTAGTAGAAGAAGCAGTTCCCGCCCTACCATTCTCAGAGCTTTGATTAAGCTGCATAGCATTGGCCTTAGCCCCCATCACATCGGCTTCATGCTCCAGACTCTGATCATCGTTTATCTGCACACCCACCCGTTGCACCGTTGGTTTTACACGCCCCTGCTTTTTCTGCGCGACATGCCACGCCTCATGTGGCAGATGTTTTTCCTGTCCCGGCCCTACATGAATCTGATTACCTGGGGCAAATGCCAAGGCATTTAACTGTGCCGGTTGAGTGGAGTTATAGTGCACCTGAACACCCTCCATCGACACCCCTGATAACTGCTCCGCACCCTGTTTGAGAATGTCTGGCAAGCCGGTATTATTTTCTTGTTTACTCTCACCCTGCGGCATAGCACTCCTCTGCGCTACGCTATAGGCACTGTTCTCCATTGAGTGTGCCAACACTCCCAATTTGGTGGAGTGTTCACTACGGTCAGCCATCTGCTGAATTTTACGTTGCAAAGTAGACCCTGCACCGCCACTTACAGATAAAACAGACCCCGCAACAGGTCGAGAACGATGTGACGATAGCCTTTGTTGGGCCACAGAACGGTTGAACACCTCTCTTTTTTTATCAGCCTGTTTATTCATAAAACAATACCCTTCACCTACTAATATTTACTTAATAACAAACTCCACAACGGCATTGGCTGAATAGTTAATGGCCCCAAAATCAGCGCTCACGTCTGATTCAACAGAGGGCTCCTGCATCGCCATGCTGACAACACCGTCACTACGCTGCTTCAAAGCACGTGTTTGTGGGCGTATACGTTGAGGTGACTCGATATAGACATTTTGGTCAATGATACGAACAGGCGTGAGCACAACACCCAGGCTCTGTTCATAGATTTTCTGCTTCTCCTGAACCGCACTTAGCGCCTTTTTTAGCACCTTGCGTTCGTTACCCTCTTTTTGCGAATCTTTAAACTCAGTGCCACCCAGCAGCACATCTTTTTGGCCATCGACTATTTTAGCGATAACACGTAGCTGTTCCTCGCTATTGATAGTGACCTTAACCTCATTGCTGATCTCGTAACTGGAGGGCTTCTCACCAAACCAGCCGTAATTGGGGCTGGATGAAAACTTGGACGCTTTGATTTTATCTGCGGCCACACCGGCTTGCTGCAAGTTATCCTTAATTACTTGACGTACCTTTTCATTCTGTTGCAAGGCATCATTGAGTTTTGACTCTTTTGTGCGCACCGTGATGGCCACGATAGCAGTATCTGCCTCAATCAGCTCACTGGCATTACCATTGATAGTGATAATCTTTCGTTGGTCCAGAAGATAATAACTCAGTTCATCTGGGCTGCCTTTCAATTCCGGTGCAGCATGTACAATACTACCGAAGGTAGCGACAATGAGTGTTGTAATAATTTTATTCATGGGTAGCCCCTCGACTGATGGTGGGACTAGTCTAACGCGGTTTTAGCGATCATAGAAGTGTTGCTAGTATCCTATTCCCCGCTCTCGTTACCAAGAGCGAGGAATATTCCTTGGATATACTCTTAACTTCCCTATTGACATGTCCGTATGACCCACCTTCCCTATAAAAAAATGCCTACCTATGCCACCTTTTCATCTGGCTTGTGCTGACGTTCATAAAGGAACTTAAGCACCTCTGAACGGAGATGGTTATACGCCGGATCATCGGCCAACTCGACACGGTTACGGGGGCGCTCCAACGTCACATACAGGATCTCACCAACCGTAGCCGCCGGACCGTTAGTCATCATGACAATTCGATCAGACAATAATACCGCCTCATCCACATCATGGGTAATCATTATGACAGTATTATTAAGATCCCTTTGAATCTCCATTAAAGAGTCTTGTAAATGTGCCCGTGTTAACGCATCCAATGCACCAAACGGCTCATCCATGAGCAGTACTTTTGGTTGCATCGCCAGCGCACGTGCGATACCCACGCGCTGTTTCATACCACCTGATATCTCAGACGGTTTTTTATGTGCCGCGTGGCTCATATGCACCAGATCCAGATGGTGATTAATCCACTCTTTAATCTCTGTTTTGGTTTTTTTGCCTTTAAATACCCGTTTAACCGCCAGCTCTACATTTTCATAGGCAGTGAGCCAAGGTAGTAGCGAGTGATTCTGAAAGACAACCGCTCGATCAGGGCCCGGTTCATTCACCTCCTTACCTTCCAGTAAGACACCGCCAGAGGTGGCTTTATAGAGTCCGGCAACAATATTCAGAACTGTCGATTTACCACAACCGGAATGGCCTATGAGCGATATGAACTCCCCCTGCTTGATATTAATATTAACATTCTCCAATGCACGATAACTGCCCCCCTTGGTGGGAAACTCAATGGCAACCTGGCTTAACGCTAAGTATGTACTGCTCATATCGAATACTCCTTTTTACCATTAATGGTTGGCCACAACGTTAATAAATCGCCACCCCCGTTACTCATGTGAAACCAACTTCTGCAACGTCACCATCATCCAGTCGAGAATAAAACCGATGATTCCGATTGTGAGAACCGCCACCATAATTCGACCCAATGAGTTAGAGCTACCGTTCTGAAACTCATCCCAGACAAATTTTCCCAGACCGGGGTTCTGAGCCAGCATCTCAGCAGCGATCAATACCATCCAGCCAATGCCCAGCGAGATACGCAAGCCTGTAAAGATCATCGGTAATGCGGAGGGTATAGCAATTTTAAACACCTGCTCAATCCAGCTCAGACGCAAGACACGCGCAACGTTCGTCAGGTCACTGCTCATGGAGACCACACCCATAGCCGTATTGATAAGTGCCGGCCAAAGCGAGCACAACATAACGGTCACGGCTGAGGTGACAAAGGATTTTTGGAACATCGGATCATCACTCACATACACCGCACTCACTACCATGGTGACAATAGGCAACCATGCTAAAGGAGATACCGGTTTGAATATCTGAATCAATGGCCCCACTGCGGTATAGAGTGTTTTACTCAAACCACACGCTATCCCTAAAGGCACTGCAATGAGCGCTGCCATAACAAAGCCAGTGAATACTGTAATCAGGCTGGTAAATATCTGATCTACAAATGTGGGTTTGCCTGTATAGGGTCTGATTTTTACTTCGGCATTAGGATCTTCTGCCAATTTTTCTGCATTACGCAGCTCTTGACGTTCATAAAATGCCTCTTCCCTTAATCGCTCAGCATCATGCTGTTCAATCAATCCTTGAGCCTGTTCAAAGACCTCAATAGGCCCTGGCAATGTACCAAGACTGGTATTAACCTGTGCCGCCAGCCCTCCCCACAATAACAAAAACATAATAATCGCGATAACCGGGAGCCCTATAAATTTAAAAATATCAACCAGCTGTTCACGAGGATTTTCGCCTGTTACCAGACGCACAGCTGGAGTCAACCATTGAAACCCTACTGTATCCATTACATGGATTATTCTATTTTTCATAACGCCCTTCTCTCTCTTGCCACTCTTACCAACGTTAGCCGTCGTTATGGCGTCAGCCGTTACCAACTTGAGGAGTACGCTCCCCCCATCACGGGGGGAGCACTCTCCTGACTATGTTTTTGCTGTCTATTTAACACAGTCATCCGCCTCCTACTTCACCACTTCTGCGCCTTTCAGGCCAATTTTAAACTTGGTTAAATAATCATTAGGTTTGGTGCCATCATAGGTAATGCCGTCAATGAAATCCTTCTGTGGTGGACGGAAACCACTCTCTTTAACAAAGTCCGGAAACTCACTTGCCTTCATCTTACCTTCGGCAATCAGCTCTTTTGCAGCCTGGGCATAGATATCAGAGCGATATACTTTTTTGGCAATGTCCATATACCAACTATCAGGTTTTTGCTCGTCAATCTGTCCCCAACGACGCATCTGCGTCAGATACCAGATCGCATCAGAATAGTAGGGGTAAGTGGCGTTATAACGGAAGAAGACATTAAAATCAGGCACTGATCGTTTATCCCCTTTTTCGTATTCAAAGGTACCGGTCATTGAGTTATCAATCACTTTGACATCCGCACCTACATAATTTGGTTTAGAAAGTATCTTTGATGCCTCAACCCGATTGGCATTGTTATTTTCGTCCAACCACTTAGCAGCACGAATCATCGCCTTAACGACACGAATATGAGTATTGGGGTTTTTTTCAGCCCACGCCTTATTTACACCAAACACTTTCTCAGGATTGTTTTTCCAAATCTCATAATCCGTAATAACGGGGACACCAATACCCTTAAAAACGGCCTGTTGATTCCACGGCTCACCCACACAATAACCGTCGATAGTACCGGCCTCCATGGTGCTAGGCATCTGTGGTGGTGGGGTTACCGAGAGCAGTGCATCGGCACCGATGTTGCCGGAGGTATCACCCTTGGCTGGCGCGTAGAAACCCGGATTGATTCCCCCCGCCGCAAGCCAGTAACGAAGCTCGTAATTATGGGTTGAGACAGGGAAGACCATTCCCATTTTGAAGGGCTTGCCTGCGCTCTTATATTTATCAATCACCGGCCTAAGTGCATCTGCCTTGATCGGATGAACAGGCTTTCCATTCTTCATTGGCACATGTTTTTTCATCTCACTCCAAACATCATTAGAGACAGTAATTGCATTGCCATTAAGGTCCATCGAAAACGCAGTAATGATATCTGCTTTAGTCCCATAACCTATGGTGGCACCTAGCGGCTGCCCGGCTAACATGTGTGCGCCATCAAGTTCACCGTTAATCACGCGGTCAAGCAATACCTTCCAGTTCGCCTGAGCTTCAAGCGTTACATACAGCCCCTCATCTTCAAAAAACCGTTTTTCATAAGCGATGGCCAACGGTGCCATGTCAGTCAGCTTAATAAAACCAAATTTCAAATCCTCTTTTTCTGGCTTACCTACTTCGGCATACACAGTCCCAACCATCCCCATCAGCATGGATGTCAGCAGACCAACACCCATCTTTTTGATAAAGGTACGTCTTTGTTTCATCGGTAAACTCCTATTGTATTAAAAGTAAAAAAGCGCCCATTCGTGAATGATGTAATCACTACATCATCACCAATGGACGCCATTGTCCTTGTGCAGATCGCCATTGATCTGACTTGTATACACACTACCCAACGTTGGGTTTTAAGCCTCGCCGCCCATTACTGGCCAGTTAATATTTATCTCATAACAACATTTGCAACCGCTGTGCCAATCCTGGTTTTTATAGATACAACCCTATGTTTCATGGAGTTAACGGCACTTAAAAATCCGCCGCCAGAATTCCAAAAATAACCACGCACCAAATATGAACCCTAAAAACCTGCGCGCCGCACCCTATTTGTGCATTGCCCGGCTGCCTGTCTGTCACATAAAAAAGGGCAGCACATGGCTGCCCCTGAAAGAGTAAAGAAACCTGAAAAAACTAGAACTGAGCCCCGTGAAGCGCTTTGGGCATGGTTTTCAGGCTGATTATGTACTGGCCGATAAGGGATATGATTCTGACCATTTCGTTGGCGTTATTCTTGAAAATGGCACCATATCCGTGATCCCTTCAATAAGGAGCCGAAAAGAGCCACGAGATTATGATAAAGAATTGTATAAAGAGCGCAATCTTGTAGAACGGTTATTTCAGAAGTTGAAACATTATCGTCGAATAGCAACGAGGTATGAGCGATTGGCGAGAAACTATCAGGCGATGCTTTGTTTAGTGTCAACTGTAATTTGGTTGGCGTGATTGAGAACGCCCC
>JANOSY010000048.1:0-9057 GCA_031416075.1 Tenderia sp. (SeqCode)
GGGAGCAAAACGGAGCTGGGCTGGAGTAGACTTCGTCATGGGCATGGGGGCTGCTTGTGTTTACGAGTTGTTGGTCTGGTAACCGCAACTCTATCAAACAGTTGCAGACCTTCGTGCCCTTTTTATGAAAAATTCAGGCTAGCAAACGTGAGTCTATCGGTTTTGTATCCAGCATCAAAGTGGTGGCGGTTACTTTGGCAGTATGGGGGTGGTTTCCTATCTGCCTGGCGGATCGAATTAACAAACTGAGGTGGCTACCCAATGATTGAGGCCCTTCCTCAATTTCTGAATGCAATGCGCACTGTTGGGTTAAGCCGCCTGAGATGATCGAAGCGGGAAAGCTGCATCGGTTCACGGGCATCGGTAAAGCCCACAACAATACAGCGGGCTGGTGATCGTAGCGGAATCAGATGACTATTAAATTATTATATATAGCAATGAGTTACGGATTAATCAGGAACGCAATGGAATTCGCAAAGGCGGATGTCCTCTCCGCCAATTTCTGATTTAAGCACGTCCAGAAACATCCAAAGAACCCGCCTGACTGCGGGTTTTTTATTGTCTCAACACCCACCATGTCCCCGCCATCCAGCCACTGCGATGGGTGAGGACAAACCGGTCGCCACTACAGTAGACTCAACGAATAATTAATAACCCTGTGGCATCGCTTTTTATGACAAACCCCAAGATTGTTCTCATCACCGGCTGCTCCAGCGGCATCGGTTACTGTACCGCCCACGGGCTGAAACAGCGTGGTTACCGTGTCTTTGCCACGGCCCGTGAGCCTGAAGATGTGGATCGGCTGCGTGAAGAGGGGTTGGAGAGTTTTCAGATTGATCTTGCACACTCCGACTCCATCCGCAACGGTTTGAAGCGGCTATTGAGTGAAACCGACGGTCGGCTCGATGCACTTTTTAACAACGGCGCGTATGGGCAGCCGGGTGCGGTAGAGGATCTGCAACGTGAGGTGCTGCGCGAGCAGTTTGAGACCAATCTGTTTGGCACCCAGGAGCTGACCAATCTTGTGATCCCCACCATGCGCCGGCAGGGGTATGGGCGCATTATCAACAACAGCTCTATTTTGGGATTTATCAACCTCCCCTACCGTGGGGCCTACAACGCCAGCAAGTTTGCCCTTGAGTCCCTCAGCGATACATTGCGTCTGGAGCTGCACGGCACCGGCATCTACGTCTCCCTGATCGAGCCGGGGCCGATCAAAACCAAGTTTCGCGCCAATGCCCACACCATGTACCAAAAAAATATCAACCCTGAAAAAAGCGCCCACCGCGCCTATTACGAGGGGGTTGATAAACGACTCAGCAAACCGGGCAACAGTAGCAGCCTCACACTGCCGCCCGAGGCGGTGCTAGAGAAGGTGATCCACGCCCTGGAGTCCGCCAGACCCAAAATCCGCTACCGTGTCACCACCCCTACCCACATCGCCGCCGTTGCCAAACGGCTGCTGCCCGACCGCTGGCTTGATTGGCTGATGTTGCGTTACAGCGCCAAGGAGAATAGTTAATTCAGCCCCTGCTATCACTACTCGAATTATCTGATAGTCTGCAAGGGTACTGCCTAACCGTAACAGAACCTAAGGGTAGCAAAAATGGACAATCTGCTCTCAAGGTATTGGCACCACCTGCCAGACGACGAAGTGGTCGCCCTGCTGGAATCAGATGGTCATAAGGGGCTCGATACCTTTGAGGTGGCCCACCGTCAGGGCAGTTTTGGAACCAACCGCCTGACGCTAAAAAAGGGCAAAAGCCCACTCACACTGTTTCTATTGCAATTTAATCAACCCCTGATCTATATCCTGCTCGTTGCGGCGATCACCACCTTTCTATTACAGGAGTGGGTCGACAGTGGGGTTATCTTCGGTGTTGTACTGGCCAACGCCATCATCGGTTTTGTTCAGGAGTTAAAGGCCGTCAAGGCGATTGAGGCGCTGGCGCGGGCCATGGAAGGTACCGCCCTTGTCATCCGCGCCGGTCAAAAGGTGAAGATCAACGCTGCAGAGCTGGTCCCCGGTGATCTGGTGTTACTGCAATCCGGCGACAAGGTCCCCGCCGACCTGAGGTTACTGCGTTGCCGTGAGCTACAGGTTGATGAGTCGGCACTCACTGGCGAGTCTGTACCGGTCCAAAAACAACCCGAACGGGTAGCACAGACAAAAACATTGGCTGACCGCAGCAACATGGCCTACTCCTCCACGCTGGTCACCTACGGCACCGCTACTGGCGTGGTGGTGGCCACCGGTGATGGGACCGAAATCGGCCAGATCAACGCCCTGATCGCCAGTGCCGCAACACTGGCCACACCGCTAACCAAAAAGATTGCCCACTTCAGCGGCATCCTGCTCTGGGTCATATTGGCGCTGGCCGGCTTAACTGTGCTGGCGGGGCTGTACCACGGCACACCGCTGCTCGATACTTTTATGGCCGCCGTGGCACTGGCGGTGGGCGCAATACCTGAAGGGCTGCCCGCAGCGATGACCATCATGCTGGCGGTAGGGGTGGGCAAGATGGCAAAACGTCACGCCATCATCCGCCGCATGCCCGCGGTTGAGACCCTCGGCAGTACCACGGTGATCTGTTCCGACAAGACCGGCACACTGACCCAGAACCAGATGACGGTGCAACAGCTCAGCGCCGCCGGCCACCATTATGAATTTACAGGGGTCGGTTACGCGCCGCAGGGTGAGGTTCACCTGAACCAAACCGCCATCGACCCTCAGCAACACCCGGCGCTGCTGGAGTGCCTGAAGGCGGGACTACTCTGCAACGACTCACGGCTGATCGACAACGGTGGGCAGTGGAGTATCGAGGGTGATCCCACCGAGGTGGCACTGATCACCGCCGCCGCCAAGGCCGGGCTCTCAAGCACAACTCTGGAACAGCAGCTGCCACGTATTGATACTGTGCCATTTGAGTCTCAACACCAATATATGGCCACGCTCCACCACTCTGGTACTGATACTGGCACAGCGCCAGCAGCACTTATCTATATAAAGGGATCTGTTGAGAGCATCCTCTCCCGCTGCCACAATGCCTATGGCGATGGGGCGGATACCGTAACGCTCGACAAAAGCAGCGTACAGCGCGATGTGGAACAGATGGCGGCTCAGGGGTTGCGGGTGCTTGCCTTTGCATACAAGGTATCCGCTGAAGCCATCCCATCGCTGAGCCATAACAACGTTGCTGAAGGCATGACCTTTATCGGCCTACAGGCGATGATGGATCCACCCCGACCAGAGGCCATCGCCGCCGTTGCCGCCTGCCAGCGGGCGGGGATCCAGGTCAAGATGATCACCGGCGACCACCTGGTCACCGCCGCCGCCATCGCCCGCCAGATCGGCCTCAGCGGCACCGCTGACAGTGAGCAGGCCCACTTCGCCATCAACGGCCACGCCCTGGCGCAGCTGGCCGACCATGAACTGGTGGAAGTTGCCGAACGGGCATCGGTATTTGCGCGGGTCTCCCCCGAACAGAAGCTGCGACTGGTGGAGGCGCTCCAGGCTCAGGGCCATGTGGTGGCGATGACCGGCGACGGTGTCAACGACGCCCCGGCGCTCAAACAAGCCGACATCGGCGTTGCCATGGGGCTGGGTGGTACCGAGGTGGCCAAAGAGGCGGCGGACATGGTGCTCACCAACGACAACTTCGCCACCATCGAGGCGGCCGTCGAGGAGGGGCGCGCCGTCTTTGACAACCTCGTCAAATTCATCACCTGGACCCTGCCAACCAATATCGGCGAGGGGCTGGTGATACTCGTCGCCGTCTTTGCCGGGATAACGCTGCCCATCACCCCGGTCCAGATCCTCTGGATCAACATGACCACCGCCGTGCTGCTGGGGCTGATGCTGGCCTTTGAGGTCAAGGAGCCCGGCATCATGGCCCGGCCGCCACGACAGCCGCAAACCCCCATCCTGACCCACGAACTCCTGACGCGTATCGGTCTGGTCAGCCTGATGCTATTAATCGGGGCCTTTGGCATGTTTGAGTGGGCCATCCGCCACGACAGAAGCATTGAAGCGGCGCGCACCGTCGCCGTCAATATGTTTGTCTTTGGCGAACTCTTCTACCTCTTCAACTGCCGCTCGCTGCGTTACTCAATGTTGGAGCTGGGGATTTTTTCGAACCGCTGGCTGATCTTCGGCGTCACCCTCATGGCCCTGTTGCAACTGCTCTTCACCTACGCACCGGTCATGAACCGGCTCTTTGGCAGCGCCCCCATCGGCATGGCCGAATGGGTCTGGATTCTGGCGGGCGGCATGGCTATCTACACTGTTGTCGGGGCGGAAAAGTGGCTGCGCCGCCGCCATGAGTCCACATAGGCAAACCGGCGCACCCCCTCAAACAACCGTGAATATTGCACCCATAACATGAGGCCATTGCCCGCGGCGCATGAAAGAACTCGCGCACGCCGACACCCCTGGGCGACCAACCGCCAGGATGCACGATCCAGCAGCGTCACGGTGAATAGGTAACGCTGCCCCAAGGTACGCTTGCTACTGATAGCGGTTGGCCCAGATGTTCCAGCGCGCGCCGTCCCGCTGCGCCCACACCGCGAGGGCGTTGCCACTGGCGTCGATGGCGATCTGGGGGTCGTAAGCGTCCGCGTCATCCTTCTCGATGAGCGCGGCCACGCCCCAGCCCCGGCAACTCACCGCCACGTGAGTGACATTCACGCCCGCCACCGTGCCCGCGCCGTTGCTCACGGCGCAGGACTGCCCGGCTGGCTGGGCATACACGCTGACACCGTAGGCCGCGCCGCTGGCCAGGGGGGTGACGAAGCTGAAGTCGCCGCTGGCCGCGATGGCCAAATCATTGCCGCCGTTGTTGCGCAATACCAGCCCCGCGCCGGTGAGCCCCGAGACCGTGCCGCCGAGGGTGTAGGTCGACGTCTCTGGCGGTGGTGGTGCGCTGCCTCCGCCGCCACCGCCACACCCGGCGAGCGTCAACAACGACACCACCACCGCCGCGTACGCGGATGCACGGAGCGAAAAGGGGTTTTACACACGTATCATGGACATCATATTTAAATTCCCTGTTTTGTTGTGTGATTGTGCGGCGCGGCATACTCTGCGCCGAAGGCTACTACAGTTGGGATTGGTCTGGCAAAGAGCGAATTTCAAATCCACGGCGTGGTTACTCTGTTACTGGCAACGCTCCTCACTATTGGGATTGGTGCTGGCCTGACTGGCAGACTAAACTTACTGAGTTTTTGAAATTACGGTTTTGTTTCCCAATAGGGTAAAATCGCCCCATTCCCGCATTAAAAAACCAATCAGAAGAGGTGTTTAAGTGTTAGAAGCCTACCGTCAACACGTTGCCGAACGCGCCGCCCAAGGGCTGCCAGCGTTGCCACTAAATCCTGAACAGACCGTTGCTCTGGTAGAGCTGGTCAAAAACCCGCCTGCCGCTGAGGGCGATTTTCTGCTCAACCTGCTGGTAGAGCGGGTACCCGCCGGGGTTGACCAGGCCGCTTACATCAAGGCGAGCTTTCTGACCGCGCTGGCCAAAGGCGAGGCCACATCCCCGCTGCTCGACGCCGCCCGCGCCACCGAACTGCTCGGCACCATGCTCGGCGGTTACAACATCCACCCGCTCATCGACCAGCTCGACAACCCTGCCCTGGCCGCCATCGCCGCCAAGGCGCTGGCCAAAACCCTGCTGATGTTTGATGCCTACCACGACGTCATCGCCAAGGCCAATGCTGGCAATGCCAACGCCAAAACGGTGGTCGACGCCTGGGCCAACGCCACCTGGTTCACCGACCGCCCCGAGCTGGCCAAGGAGATCAAGGTCACCGTCTTTAAAGTCCCTGGCGAGACCAATACCGATGACCTCTCCCCCGCCTCTGAGGCGTGGAGCCGTCCCGACATCCCGCTGCACGCCAAGGCAATGCTGGTGGCCAAGATGCCCGATGCGATGGAGAAGATCGCCGAGCTGAAGCAGAAGGGTCATCCGTTGGCCTATGTCGGCGACGTAGTCGGCACCGGTTCATCACGCAAATCCGCCATCAATTCGGTGCTCTGGCACATGGGCCACACCATCCCGTTTGTGCCCAACAAACATCAGGGCGGCGTGATCCTCGGCAGCAAGATCGCACCGATCTTCTTCAACACGGCGGAAGATTCCGGCGCGCTGCCGATCGAATGCGACGTCTCCAAACTCAACATGGGCGATGTCATCACCATCCACCCCTATGACGGCAAGATCACCAATGCGGTGGGCGACGTGCTCTCGACCTTTGATCTCAAACCCACCACCATGCCGGACGAGATCCGCGCTGGCGGCCGCATCCCGTTGATCATCGGCCGTTCACTCACCGACCGTACCCGCGATGTGATGGGGCTTAAACCCTCCACCCTCTTCCGCCGCCCCGAGGCCGCCGTTGCGAGCAACAAGGGTTACACCCTGGCGCAGAAGATGGTGGGCAAGGCCTGCGGCGTGGCCGGTGTACGTCCCGGCAGCTACTGCGAACCACGCATGACCACCGTCGGTTCACAAGACACCACCGGCGCCATGACCCGCGACGAACTCAAAGAGTTGGCCTGCCTTGGCTTCTCCGCCGACCTGGTGATGCAGTCCTTCTGCCACACCGCCGCCTACCCCAAGCCGGTTGATGTGACGCTGCAACACGAGTTGCCCGCCTTCATCCAGACCCGTGGCGGCGTCAGCCTGCGTCCCGGCGACGGTGTCATCCACTCCTGGCTGAATCGTATGGTGTTGCCCGATACCGTCGGCACCGGCGGTGACTCCCATACCCGTTTCCCGATTGGCATCAGTTTCCCGGCCGGATCGGGTCTGGTCGCCTTTGCCGCGGCGCTGGGGGTGATGCCGCTCGACATGCCCGAATCGGTACTGGTCCGTTTTAAGGGCCAGATGCAGCCCGGCGTCACCCTGCGTGATCTGGTCAATGCCATCCCCTACGCCGCGATTCAGCAGGGGTTGATGACCGTTGAGAAAAAGGGCAAAAAGAACATCTTCTCCGGCCGTGTGCTGGAGATCGAAGGGCTGGAACAGCTCAAGGTCGAACAGGCGTTTGAGTTGTCAGACGCCTCGGCCGAACGCTCCGCCAACGGCTGCACCGTCAAGCTGGCCAAGGAGCCGATCATCGAGTTCCTCACCTCCAACATCACCCTGTTGAAGTGGATGATCGGCAACGGCTACGAAGACAAACGCAGCCTCAGCCGCCGCATTGAGGCGATGGAGGCGTGGCTCGCCAATCCCGAACTGCTAGAAGCAGATAAAGATGCCGAATACGCCGCCATCATTGAGATTGATCTTAACGAGATCAAAGAACCGATCGTCGCCTGCCCCAACGACCCGGACGATGTAAAACTGCTCTCTGAAGTGGCTGGCGCCAAGATCGATGAGGTCTTCATCGGCAGCTGCATGACCAACATCGGCCACTACCGCGCCGCTGGCAAGGTGCTGGAGGCCTTCGGCAAGGCGGTGCCAACCCGCCTCTGGATTGCACCGCCAACCAAGATGGATGCCCACCAGCTCACCGAGGAGGGGTACTACTCCATCTACGGCAAGGCCGGCGCCCGCACCGAGATGCCCGGCTGTTCACTCTGCATGGGCAACCAGGCGCGTGTCGCCGACGGCGCGACGGTAATGTCCACCTCCACCCGCAACTTCCCTAACCGTCTGGGCAAGGATGCCGATGTCTACCTCGGTTCAGCGGAGCTGGCCGCAGTCTGCGCCCAGATGGGCAAGATGCCGAGTGTTGCCGAGTATCTGGCGGCGGTGAAGAGCCTCGATACCATGACCGAGGATGTCTACCGCTACCTCAACTTTAACGAGATTGCGGAGTATCAATCAGTGGCGGATAAGGTGGTCCTGATCCCGATCGCCGCCGCCTGATCGCCAGCTAGACGCCCCCTAAAAGCCCCGCCCTGGTCTATCAGGGTGGGGCTTTTTTGCTCCCCGTTAATCCCCGCTAACATCTATATAGATAGTAGGTGCAACTTTTTCTAATAAACATAATGAGGCATGCCAGGCCACAATCGACAATACCTTCTCGACTGAAACCCAAAAAAAGGTTAGTTTTCCAACCTGTTCAGGGGGAAATTCAAAAAGCGCCGCGTTATCAAACGAATATCAGGGAATGATTATGAATAATCAACCTCGGGCTTATATCGCCGGGACAGGAATGATCTCGGCGCTAGGCTGCAATACCAACATGGTCTATCACGCGGTTAACGCCCGTATCAGCGCCTATGAGTCAGTGGACTACTTTACCCAAAACCGCGAACGCATGAACATGGCGCTCGTGCCAGATGGAGCGTTACCACCACTGATAAATGAGTTAAATCCACGTGGCAAAATACACTTCCGTCATAGCCGCATCCTGCGTATGTGTCATGTTGCGGCGGCGGAGGCGATGGCCAACTTCACCGGTAAAACCCCTATCCCCCTGTTCTTCTCCGCCCCCGCCGATGACGTCGGCCTTACTGAACAGTTTCCCCGCAAATTCATCCATTACTTAGTCCTGCAATCGGGCCTGCCCATTGATGCCGCTGCCAGCCGTCTGATCGGCACGGGCCGTACGGGTGGGCTGGAGGCGCTGGATCTGGCACTGCGGTATCTCTACGATACTGACGCGGAGTGTGTGCTGATTGGCGGCGGCGAGAGTTTTCAGGACTCGGAGCTGCTGGCGGCGCTGGACAAAGTGGGTCGCATCAACGCACCCGGTGTGCCCGATGGCTTTGCCCCCGGCGAAGGAGCAGCCTTTGTATTGCTAACCCGTAACCCGGCACTGGCCATGCACTCGGCCACCCATATTCCAACGCTGTTACCCCCCGGCCGGGCCAATGAGCCGGGCCATCTCTTCAGTGATGAACCTTATCGGGGTGAGGGTCTGGCCAAGGCGTTCCGATTGGCGCTGGCGGCGTATGAGGGTGATACCAAAATCGCCCATGTCTACTCCAGCATGAATGGGGAGAACTACTGGGCCAAGGAGTATGGGGTGGCGATGGTGCGGACGCGTGAGGCGTTTGCCGAGTCAACCACCGTTCACCATCCGGCGGACTGTTATGGCGATCTG
>JANOSY010000049.1:0-13979 GCA_031416075.1 Tenderia sp. (SeqCode)
ACCTGAGCGATGCTTAATCCTTGATCGACTACCATGCGTGCGACTTCCAGTTTGAATGCGGGTTCGTAATGTTTGCGTTGCCTGCTCATTGGTGTTTCCTCTCCATGTGAATAATAATCCTATCGAGGTGTTCGTTTTTATTAAACCACTACAGTCTACGACATCCGCGTCCAGCGGCTCTCCCGTCAGGATGAGCAAGTGGTGCGACTGATGGAGATGCCGGGGTTGGGTCCACTGAACTCCACCGCCTTCATCGCTGCAATAGGCGATCCACGCCACTTCCCCTCTGGGCGCTGCTTCTCGGTGAGCATCGGGCTTACACCCCATGAGCACTCCAGCGGCGACAAGCAGCAGTTGTTCGGGATCTCCAAACGGGGCGACCGCTACCTGCACACCTTATTGATTCACGGTGCACGCAGTGCGTTGCGTTGCGTTGTGCGGAGGGTAAGGATGACCGCCTGCTCCAATGGGCTATCAAACTCAAAGAAGCCAAAGGCTTCAATGTCGCCGCAGTATTTGGCGATATAAAAAATACCGCATCGTTAGCAGTGCATCATACCCTACTCGTCACGTCTAAGAGCCTATCCGAAATCTTTTTCCCCTCTCCTCAAAAGTAGTACGAGGAAAGCAAGGTTGACAAGCTGGAGGCTGGTGTTGAGTTGCCGTTCGCAGTTTTTCCAGAGCCTCCGGCATTTTTCAAGCCAGGCAAAAGAGCGCTCAACCACACACCGCTGTGGTATTACGGCACCAAAAGTAGGCGCCTCTAGGCGAAGGTGTGCAGCTCATTACGTTTGGCAATTTCTACCGAGGCACCCAGTATTTCAGTCACGCCCTCTGCAAAGGGTTGGCCGGTATAACCGCCATCGGCAAGGACATTCGTCACGGCCGATAATGAGCTTTTGTACGCTGTAAAAGCTTCCAATGCCCCTTTTCTATCGGTCACATCGGCGGTGGTGACGGCTATGGCATGAGGCAATCCTTGGGTATCAACGGCGATGTGACGTTTAATGCTCGATACCTTTTTGCCTGCGTCATAGCCTTTCTGTTCTGTTCTGTTCTGTTGTGTCGGTGTTTTTCACGCTCTGGGCATCAACGATCAGGAATGTCGTGCGTTCGTTGCGCCCATGGCTGAGTCGGGCCTCTCCAACCACATTTTTTTAAAGCCTGCTCCAGCAGGCTTGGCTCGTCTCCCGATGGCTTTTCTTTCCATAGCTTGAAGTAGTGATACACCGTGCTTTTCGCGGGAAACTCACCAGGCAACATGTCCCATTGACAGCCACTTTTGAGCAAATACAAAATCGCACAAAATACTTCGTATAAATCTACTTGCCGTGGCTTTGTCTTCTTTCTGGCACTTTACAATAGCGGCAAAATCCGTGCAAACTGCTCCCGACTTACATCGCTTATGTAGCTCTTCTTTCTCATCCTCATAGCTTGAAATAACTTGCATCAATTTTCAAAAGATTTCGAATAGGCTCTAAGATCAAAAGTGCCAATATCGACTTTTCTGCCTCGTCCAACTCTTTAATCATTATGGCCTCGGGTTGTTGTTCTTTTGTTTATTAATATCACGTCGCTATATTCCGCGCGGACACAAAAAGCATGCCCACTCCACATAGCTGCATCAGGTCATCTAGCAGCTATTGGCGTAGAGTGCAACGTGGACACCTTACCCCTGCTGCTGATAAACCTTGCGCCGGAACAGGTCGTTACGGCGGCTGACAAGCCGGTCTAAAAAGAGCAAGCCATCAAGATGATCAAGCTCATGCTGAATCGCCCGCGCCTCGAAACCGCTGGTTTTGAGACTCTGTTTTTCGCCCTGGGCATCCCGGTACTCCAGGGTAATGGTCTCGGCGCGCATCACATTGCCGGTAAAGTCGGGTACCGACATGCACCCCTCGCGCCCTTTGGCGTAGCCGTTGTATTCAACAATTTCGGGGTTGATCAGCACCAGATAGCCGTGGTGTTCGAGCTTCGGTTTGCTCGACACATCCACCAGGGCGATGCGCTGAAAGCGCCCCACCTGCGGCGCAGCGATGCCGACACCACCGGGACCACTACGCATGG
Source organism: Tenderia sp. (SeqCode) (assembly GCA_031416075.1). Classification (GTDB taxonomy): domain Bacteria; phylum Pseudomonadota; class Gammaproteobacteria; order Tenderiales; family Tenderiaceae; genus JAKFXL01. The sequence goes on from JANOSY010000049.1 coordinate 2,068, forward strand.
TCTCCTCAAGATCGACCAGGAACTGGTGCAACTCGGCATCAAACAGCGTGACGGGTTCGCTGAGCTGCTTCAGCCGCTCATCGGGATAGGTAAGGATCTCCAACTTCGCCATTACTTTTACCCAATCATCGTTTCAATAGGGGTGAGTTTGGCGTCGATCCCCTCTTTGATTACTATCTGCAAGGCCGACTCCAGCGCCGCAATCCCCTCGCCCGCCACACCGTCGATATGCATGATGTAGATCGGCTTCGCCTCAGTGCCACCGACATCCGAATCGAGATTGACGATATTGAAGCCCGCCTCGGCCAGCGCGCCAGTCACATGGGCGACGATGCCGGGACGATCAGCGCCATAGACGGTGATCTGCACATCCGGTTCCACATGGTGATGCAGATCACCATCCATCTTGTCGATGTGAATGTGCAGCCCCATAGAGTCAGCCACGGTAGAAAGCAGCCCTTGCAGTGATTTGACGGTGCCGTCGTGGCGCACCATCATCATGATGGTGAAGCTGTCACCCATGCGGATCATGGAGGCTTCGCCCAGATTGCAACCACCGTCGTAAAGGGCTTGGGTAACGTGGGCGACAATGCCGGGACGGTCTTTACCAACCAGGGATAGGATGTACCAGTGAGACATAACCACTCCTCAAATATTAATCAATTTTTTGCAATCCAGATCAACGACGCCATCCGGCCTGTCACCTCGTCACGCCGGTATGAGTAGAACCGTTCCGCGTCACTGTAGGTACAATCGCCGCCACCATAGACCGCAACCACCCCCAGCGCCGCCAGCCGCTGCCGCGCCAGCTGATAGATATCTGCCAGCCAATAGCCGTCGGCCACTGGTTTAAATGCCAGATGGGCATCCGCATGGTGGGCAATAAAGGCGTCGCGCACCTCATCCCCCACCTCAAAAGCAGCGGGGCCGATGGCCGGGCCAAGCCAGACCAGCAGCTCGGCGGCGGCCACCCCCATGCTCAATACAGTCGCCTCGATCACCCCATCCAGCAGGCCGCGCCAACCGGCATGGGTTGCCGCCACTACGCTGCCCTGACGATCACACAACAGCAGTGGCAGACAGTCTGCTGTCATCACCGCACACACGGTATTGGGTAACCGGGTAAAACTGGCGTCGGCAACAGGATGCGCAGCCGTTGACGCCGCATCCACTACTACGGTGCCATGCACCTGCTGCAGCCAGAGTGGCTCACCGGGCAGCTGTTGCTGTTGAGACAGGCGGCGGCGATTCTCAGCCACCGCCTCTGGCAGATCACCCACATAGCCCGCCAGATTAAGGCTGGCATAGGGCAGCTGGCTAACACCCCCTTGCCGGGTAGTGACCCCGGCACGCACGGCGGCGGGGGCTGGCCAGTCGGGTACCATCCACCCTACAACGGTTTGATCACTCATTATCGGCTCCATCCTTCTGCAACAGGGCGGCCAGCTGCTGCATATCCTCAGGCAGTGCCGCCTCCCACTCCATCATCTCACCACTGCTGGGGTGTTCCAGCCCCAGGCGGGCGGCATGCAGCGCCTGACGTTTAAAGTTACACAGCGTATCCGCCAGCGCATCGCTGCAGTCGGGCGGCAACCGCAACCGCTGGCCATACACCTGATCACCCACCAGCGGGTAGCGGATGTGGGCCATGTGCACACGTATCTGATGGGTACGGCCCGTCTCCAGATCGACCCGGATATGGGTATGAAGGCGAAACCGCTGCATCACCCGGTAGTGGGTCACCGCATGTTTGCCACTCTCCACCACCGCCATCCGTTTGCGGTCCACCGGGTGGCGTGCAATCGGGGCATCAACTGTCCCCCCTGCAGTCATCACCCCACAGGCAACCGCCTGATACTGCCGCTTCATTACCCGTGCCTGCAGAAGATCCACCAGATGTTTCTGTGATTTAAGATTACGTGCCACCGCCAGCAGGCCACTGGTCTCTTTATCCAGCCTATGTACAATACCCGCACGTGGTACCTCGTTGAGTTCCGGGGCGTGATGCAACAGGGCGTTGACCAGGGTGCCGTCATAGTTACCCGCCGCCGGATGCACTACCATGCCGGCAGGTTTGTTGACAATGATGATATGCTCATCCTCATAAACGATGGAGAGTGGGATATCCTCCCCCTGCCAGCTCACCTCCTCTTCAGAGGTCGCCTCCAGTTCAATCTGCTCGCCCCCCTCCATTTTATCTTTGGCGCGCCGTTGTTTACCATTGACCAATACTTGGCCGGCCTTGATCCACTGCTGCAGACGGGCGCGTGAATAGTCCGGGAACAGTTGGGCCAGGACCTGGTCCAACCGCTGCCCTGAATAATCGGCAGGGACTGTAATTGTTAAATATTCTGAAGATGGCATTGGTTTCTTTACAAAACAGGGCAATATGTCGCACGAAAAGGGGTAACCATGCTAACAGATTTCAATCCGCCACCCCCTCACAAATATAGTGGCATACTAGCGTGATGCTGATTCACCATTGATGGTTATGTTAAATATGCAGATACGCAGACAGCTACTCGCCTTACTCCTTGCAGCAGGCTTAAGTTTGACCAGCCATGCCGCCGATGAAGGGATTTTGGCCGAGTACAGCTATTACGAAACGGGCAAGATTGAGCTCAATGCCGGAAACTATCAGCAGGCGATCACCCATTTTACCAACCTGCAGAAGCGTTACCCCGACAGCCCCTACATCCCTCAGGCGCTTTTAGAGTGTGCCTACGCCCACTACAAACTGGGACAGGCGGATGATGCCATTGGGCTACTCCAGGGATTTTTAACTGCCGAGAACAAACATCCACATAAGCCCTACGCCTTTTACCTTGCCGGTCTGGCCAAGTATCAGGAGGCCCTTGGGCGCATAGAGAACGCCAAGACCAACGAAGATGAAAACAGCGCCCGTGCCAGCACCCAGCAGGCTATCGACTACTTTGGCCAGCTGGTGGATAAATTTCCTGGCAGCCAATACAGCGATGATAGCCGCAAAAAAACCACCTACCTGCTGGAAAAACTGGTCACTCATCGCATCAAGCTGGAGGAGCTGAACGCCAGCCGCAGCCGTTTAAAACAGATTCAGGTTGAAAGCGATCAGGCCATTGTCTGGCTGCTCAAACAGCCCGCCGACCAGTACACCCTACAGCTGGTACGCAGCCCCGACTACGACACCGTCTTTATGATCTCACTCCAGTACAAACTGGAAAAAGAGGCCATCATCATCGAAACCGTGGGAGAAGAGGGCAAATTTTTCACCCTCTTTTATGGTGTCTATCCCAGCAAGGGCGAGGCACTCCTGGCAGGCAGCAATCTGCCCGGTGCCATTCTTGAGGCCCAGCCACTGGTACGTGAGCTGGCCTCCGTGCAGACAGAGATTACGGGGGATGTATCCCGCAAGACCGCAGACAACCCATCAGAAGAGTCCGTCACTGAATCAGTCCGCACCACAGCGTCAACACCTACAAGCAACATCCAGATCCCCACTGAACTCTGGTTAATGTCCCAAAACCCCATGGCCTACACCGTTCAGTTAATGGGTTCAGGCAGCGAGCGCGCCGTACATGCCTTCATTAACGAACACAATCTCGCAGACCAGACCACCTACTATCGCAGCATGCGCAAAGATGGCAGCAGCTGGTACTCATTGCTGTACGGTAGTTATATCGATAAATCGGCAGCCATCGAATCGGCACAACAGATGGGCATCGCCCTTGGCATTGAGCAGCCCTGGATCAGGCGCTTTCAGGGTGTCCAGAACGAAATCGAAAGCAGCAACAAACCGTGAATAGCCACCTGTATAGATTGGCCTCACTCTTTCTCAGTGCCGTTCTGCTCAGCGGATGTATTACCGTTCCCTTCACACCATTGCCAGAGCCATGGTCGGCAGAACATTATTACGATGCGGCCCGTCAGGCACAGGCCAGCGGCGACTACAGTGATGCATTAAAACAGCTGGCCGATCTTAAACAGCGCCACCCAGAGAACCCATACGCCAGGCTGGTGGCCATTGAGAGCAGCTATGCCCACTACCAGAGCGGAAACTATCTGGCGGCCATCCACTCAGCAGATCAACATATCGCCGAGCAACCCGATACCAGTAGCCTTGACTACGCCTGGTACCTGAAGGGGATCGCCCACCTCAAACTCACCCACCAGAACGGCCACTTTGATGCCAACAACAGCCGTGCTGCCTACCAGAGCTTTGCAACGCTGGCACAAACGTTTCCGGCAAGCCAATACCGGAACGAAGCGCTGCAACAGCTCCAGCCACTCCGTCTCCAGCTGGCTGACCACGAACTCGAGACCATTCATGCCCTGTTGCAACAGGGCAACCAGTCAGGGGCCCGCGAACGTGCCGCCTATCTAGCCAAAAACTATCCCGATACCGCTGCCGCCAACGCTGCTCTGATCATTCTGCATAGTGACAACCATAACAAGACAGTCAGTCAGCAGCACACAACGTGGCTGCTACAACAGGCACCTGACCACTACACCCTCCAGATGGCTGGCACCAGCGACCAAGAACGGCTTGAGACACTGATCGCCCGTGCGCCTGAACAGCTCATCTGGTTTCAGCGCCCGGCACAGCGGCGGCTCTGGTATACCCTGCTCTACGGCCATTACGGCAGTGCTGCCGAAGCAGAGGCGGCCATACCCGCACTCAAAGCGCTCTTTGCCATTGATGAAGCGTGGGTGCAACCATTTGCAGCCTTGCAAAAAAACCTTCTTAATGCTGATGATGGCCACTGATGCTGCGACAACCCCAACCCAGCTATGCTAGGCTACGGCACCTTTAACCTACACCATTCACAACACCGAAACAGACAATGTCACTGATAAAATCACTTACACCGCTGCTGCTCATCACCCTTTTGTTAGGTGGTTGCGCCACTGCCGATCTCGACTCCACCAAATGGGCCGCTGAGCGCTTTTACAACGAAGCCAAACACGCCCTTGACAACAACGACTACGAAATCGCCATCAAACGCTACGAGGATCTGGAGATCCACCACCCCTTCAGCCCCTATACCCAGCAGGCACAGCTTGAGATCGGCTACGCCTATTACAAATACGATGAGCCGGACTCCGCCATCGCCGCTGCCGACCGCTACATCAAACTCTACCCCCGCGCTGACAACGTTGACTACGCCTACTACCTGCGGGGTCTGGCCAGTTTTGAACGGGGCCTCAGCACACTCGATCTGGCCCTCGGGCTGGATATCACCAAACGTGAACCCAAGGCCGCCAAAAATGCCTTTATCTACTTTGAAGAGCTGATTAAACGTTATCCTGACAGCCGCTATGGTGATGACGCCAAGCGGCGGATGGTTGACCTGCGCAACCGCCTGGCAGCCTATGAACTGCACGTCGCCCACTACTATATGCGCCGTGGTGCCCACCTCTCCGCCGTCAACCGTTGCAAAAACATACTGGAAAACTACCCACAAACCCCCTCCGTCCCCGATGCACTCGTGACGATGGCAGAGGCCTACCAGCAGCTAGGCATTCACGATCTGGCTAACGATACACTCCAGGTAATACAACTCAACTACCCTGACAAAATCAGTGCAATGCAACCCTAAGGAGAACCGTTATGTGGGACTTTTTTGAAACCGTACGCCACCGCCACTCCGTGCGTTGTTACCAGAGTGATATGCCGGTAGAAAAAGAGAAGTTGCACGCCATCCTGGAGACGGCCTGTAGCGCCCCCTCCGCTGGCGACCTGCAAGCGTATAAAATCATCGTTGTCAGCAATCAGGAGAAACGTCAGGCACTTGCCGATGCCGCTGAAGGACAGGCATTTATCTCCGCAGCACCCATCGCACTCATCTTCTGTGCCGAACCACAACGTTCAGCCACACAATACGGTGAACGGGGCCAGACTCTCTACGCCATCCAGGACACCACCATTGCAGCCGCCTACGCCCAGCTCGCCGTTGTGGCTGCGGGTATGGGTTCCACCTGGGTCGGTTATTTTGATGAGGAGAAGGTCCGCGACATTCTCCAGATTGAAAGCACACTGACACCCATCGCCATGCTCAGCCTCGGCTACCCGGCTGAACTGCCAGAGCCAACCACACGTCGCCGACTCGATGAGATTGTCAGCCAAGTTGAATAAAATAAAAACGGCCATCCCTGAACAAATAGCGATGGCCGTTCTCTTTTCAAACCACTCAATCTACAGTATCAGAGACACCTATAACTCATGCGTACTCCGCGCCTGCTAAGAGCTACTTAATGCATCCAGCGCATACACCCAAAGTATAATTAAACTAATTAATCAGATCATCACTGCCATCATTCACAGCATACAAATAGCTATCTTTGGTATAAAAATCGCAAACCAACCGTAAAATCAAACAATTACATCCATTGCCATCCCCCCAGCTCTTATATCTATACTATATGCTTAATTTCATTAATTTCTGTCTTGACTGAAATAACAGAATATTCTATATTGACCACATGAAACTGAATCCAGTCGCACAACGCTTCATCCTGCATTGGGGTGAAATGGGCTCCAAGTGGGGAGTCAACCGAACGGTGTCCCAAATCCACGCCCTGCTCTATCTGTTTGGCAAACCCATGCCAGCCGATGAGATCACCGAGACGTTGGAGGTCGCACGCTCCAATGTGAGCACGAGCCTCAAGGAACTCCAGAACTGGAACCTGATTCATGTGGTGCACGTGATGGGAGACCGCCGCGATCACTTCGCCACCTCAGTCGACGTGTGGGAACTCTTCCGCACAGTGGTGCGCGAGCGCAAAGAGCGCGAATTCGACCCCACCATTGGCGTTCTAAAGGATTGCCTGACCAATGATGATCTAAGCAAGGAAGACGCCGCAGCGCAACAGCGCATCAAGGAAACCCTGGCATTGATGGAAGCTTTGTCTACCTGGGGCGAACAAATGCTGCGCCTGGAACCCACCACGCTGATGAACGTGATGAAACTGGGAGCCAAGATCCAAGGATTACTCGCCCCCAAAAAGGAGGGTTGATTTTTTTGCCCATTTGTTTCTGTTTTGACTGAAATGTCTGAAATAAGGAGAAGTTAAATGACCACCGCCTACCCTTTGACCATCTACTTCGATGCTTCATGCGCGCTATGCAATAGCGAGATGCAAACCATCAAACTGCACGACAGCGAAAATGTCCTGACTCTAATCGATTGCTCTGGGCCTGATTTCGACGATGGTCCTTTCCAACCTGAGGGCATAACCCGTGATGCCATGATGAATTGCCTGCACGCCCAAGATGCATCTGGCCAATGGCTGAAGGGTGTCGCCGCATTTGAGGTGATTTACCGCACAGTGGGAATGACTTCAATCGCGAAATTCTGGGGTCATCCACTAACCCGCCCCATAACCGAACGCGTCTATCCGTGGGTAGTCCGACACCGCCATATTTTGTCTTCTCTGGGACTACACCAAGTATTCGCCCTCTGGAGCCGACGCGCCGCACAAGCAGCCAACCGACGCAGCCAAAGCTGTAAAGACGGCCGCTGCACGATTCCCCATCCATAAACCCAACTCTCGGCAATCGACTTTCATTTAGAGGAAGACACATGGACATCATGAACTGGGTTCTAAGCCTGTTAATTGCGCAGGGAATACTGGGTGCCATTGATACGATTTACCATCACGAACTCACGGTCGCCTTGCCGCGCCGTCCCGGTGCCAAGCTGGAACTGTCGATTCACGCAGTTCGCGCTCTGTTATATGGCGTTGTATTCGCATCGATCGCCAACGTTGAGTTTCATGGCGGATGGGTAACCGCAATCGTCATATTGGTTGCGATTGAAGCCGGACTGACCTTGTGGGACTTTGTCGTCGAAGACAACAGCAGAAAACTCCCCGCAACGGAACGCATGCTGCATACGGTTCTGGCTATCAATGGCGGCGCTCTATTCGGCCTTTTTGCCTGGCAATTGGCTCATTGGTGGGGACTTCAAACCGCACTGGTAACGGTCGACTATGGTTGGCAAGGCATTACCCTGACTATCTTCGCGATAGGCGTGGCTGCGTCAGGGATTCGTGATGGCTTGGCTGCATTAAATCTCGGGAAAACCATCGCCGCGCCAAATCCTTTCCTGGGCCAAGCGCATCAGCGATATCTGGTAACCGGGGGCACGGGATTCATTGGCGAAACCTTGGTCAACCAATTGCTGGACGCCGGGCACGAAGTGACAGTTTGGGCGCGCGATCCTTTGCGCGCAGCATATTTGTTCGATGGCCGGGCACGCATCATCCGTGATGTAGCCCTGCTTGACTCATCTGAACACTTCGACACCGTCATCAATCTGGCTGGAGCGCCGGTAGTCGGGCCACGATGGAGTGCTCGACGCAAGGCACAGTTATTGTCCAGCCGATTGGAGACCACGCAATCATTGCTGAGCTGGTTTACCCAAGCCAAGTTTAAACCTGCGACCTGGATACAAACATCAGCGATTGGTTACTACGGCGTTCGAAAATCCAGTGAAACACTGAATGAAAACAGCGCAAAAGGCACAGGCTTCATGGCTGATCTCTGCACGCGCTGGGAAGACACCGCCCAGGCTGCAGATCAACTTGGGGCACGACGCGTCACCCTCCGGTTTGGTCTGGTATTTGGGCCAGGCGGCGCACTGCCTGCATTGTTACTCCCATATCGCTTGGGATTCGGGGGCCGCCTGGGTGATGGCCAGCAAGTGATGAGCTGGATTCATCGTGACGACCTGCTCACACTCATAGCCCAGGCAGTTCAAGATGATCGCATGCAAGGTACCTATAACGCGGTTGCACCAGAAGCGATCACCCAAACCCAATTCGCTAAAACGGCGGGCCAAGTCTTGGTGCGTCCTGTCTGGCTACATGTTCCGGCGGCGTTAATCCGTGGGATGGCTGGCGAAATGGCCCAGCTGTTTGTTGATGGTCAACGTGTGATCCCTCAACGCCTGCTGAAGCAGGGTTTCCAGTTCCGTCACCCAACGCTATTAAGCGCACTCCGTGATTTAAGATAAGGCCGAGCCATGAGCAAACTTTACCCACACCTATTAGGCGATGCGTTTCATCAGTTAGCGCCCATGCTCCAGAGATTTCACACGGAGATGGAACTGCCGTGGCATGGCAAAGTACAAGTCATCTGGAACCCGCGCCCTGCGCTCCGTCAATTTCTCAAACTTGGAGGTCTTCCTAGAGAAACTGCCTCACAACCCATCACCGTCTGTGTGACCGAGGCAAACAATAGTGAAATCTGGAAACGGCAGTTTGGAAAACAAGTCATGGCGTCCAGGCAAAAAATCAGCAAGGACTCGATACAGGAAGGTTTTGGGCCAGTGGCTCTCATACTCGATACGTTTGTAGACAAAGGTGCACTCATACAAACCTGTCTACGTAGTCGGCTCTTGGGTATACCGCTACCTCGCCCGTTAGAGTTCCGGGTTACTGCGCGCGAATGGGAGCAGGATGAGTGCTTCCACTTCGATGTGGGAATCGCCTGGGCGAATGTTTCGCTCATTCGCTATGTCGGTTGGCTTCGCCCCCAACCCCTATCGACATCATGGGCACGCTCGAACAACGCTGTTTAATTCATACGAATATGGAAACGGCTTTCCAGGCCACACAAGACTATTCCCTCCGCAGCGACTGGGACCCTTTCACCAAAGCGATCGAACGAACTGCTGACGGGCAGGTTTTAGTTAAGGCCTGGCATGGCATGTCAATGCCGGTTGAATACGTTTCCTGGCACCCGCCAATGCGCGCAGCGATCCGCATGGTGCATGGGCCCCGCATGCTCGAACGCTTCGCGGGCACCTGGAGTTTCACAGAACACACACCCGACATCGTCGAATTTCGTTTTCGTTACACGATGCGAGCAGCCCGCCACTGGCGGTGGCTCGAGCCTTTGATGCTAATCTATTTCAGGATAGAAACTCGACGCCGGTTGAATGCTTTAAAACACTATCTGAATCCTGCCGACATCCACATAGATAAGTCATGCGGATGATGTTCGCTTACACGTTTTGACAGGCACTCATTGAACATGACCAAGCTTTATTTACTGGCGGGCAATGGCAGCGCATCCGATTGGTGGGACGACGTCACGCCTCACTTTCAACATTACCAACCCATCCCAATTGAATTACCGGGTTTTGGCAGCAATACGAGCCCGCCGTGCGATCGCCTGGCTGCCTACGCCGAGTCATTGTTTGAGGCAACCGAAGCGGGCCATGCTATTTTGGCGCTGCACATATCGAAGCAGCAACCCAAGGCTTTGTCGCGCATAGCAAAAGCGGTCGACTTCGCCTAGCGGAAAAGGCTGGCTTACCTGTTCCTGCGATGTGCACGGTAAAGCACAGTACCGACCCACAACTCCCAGACTTACTATCAACCTCAGCCCCCGATGGTTGGGCCGTCCGCTCATCGAGCTATCAAGAAGATCAAGCTGACACCGCGAATGCTGTCCTCAGTACCACCTACCTGCGCCAGCCCAGCGGCGATGTGCCGATGCGCGTTGAAACACTCCATGCAGCTGGTGTCGAGGAGATCGTGGTGCAACGCTTCATCGTTCCCCGCGTATCAGGCATTGCCTTTACACGTCATCTGTCGGCCGAAATCGAATGGGTTAATGGCCACCTCGAGTCTCTGGCCGATGGTCGTGTCACGCCACACCGCACGATACTGTCACGGCTCGGCGCCGCCTGGGGCGACGACACATTTGAAACCATTCAAGGGTTAACCCGCGATGCACTCTGGGAGTTTCTACAAAGTGTGTTGTGTACATTTCATTATGTACACGGCGATATCGAGTGGGCTTGGGACGGCGAACAATTGTGGTTGCTGCAGTATCGACCCATCAGCCACTACCCCTGGCGCCGGCATCTGACCGCAGCCAACATAGCTGAAATTTTGCCCCCGCAACCCAGTCGGCTGGTTGAATACGCGCAGCGACGTGCAGCAGCATTCCCGCAGTCATGGCCAAATGGGATACCCGTGTCTTGCAAGACAACGAGCCCTTTACCGCGCTTTGTGGCGATGCGTCCTATATCAACAATGATTTATTTCTGGCCCGGCTCGCCGACTGGGGCCTGCCGGCGAGCCGGTATTCAGACGAGATCGGCGGCGGCACGCCCACCTTGCCATGGAACCCCCTGAAGCTTCTGCGCTCACTTCCCTTGTTTTCACGCATGCAGCGCAATAGCCGACACCAACTAAAGTACCTGGAAAGTGACCTGCGCCGCTTCGACCAGGAATTACATAAATTGGCTGCCGCCAACACAAATGGTCAACAACTTGCTGACTGGTTTGTCCGTTTTTATGTTTTCGTCGTGCAAGGCAACCTCATTATTTCCACTGCACTTGCGAGTAGTGGCGGCGATGGGCTCGGCCGCCCACCTACCGTCTACGCCGATTTTTCTAACAAACCACACCGACTTCCTTGGGAAACCGACCCAGCCACCTCTCGCCCAGCGCAATCTGCGCTTCCAATACAAGCTTTCCCAGTTTGGCCTGCCGGAGTAAAACTTGCCCATAAGCTCTCACTGCCTGGCATGCGGGGCTATCACTTGCAGGTCCGCGAGTGGTATCGAGACAATCTGATGCGGATATTTTTCCGCCTACATCACGCGTTTAGTGAACAGGATCGGCAACACTGGTTTTCACCTCACGCATCGCCGCGCGATCGGGGAAACAGCTTCTGGCAAGACGGACACGCAAGCCACGAACAGGCTACTGGCTTTATCATTTACCCCGGTAATGTTGAGGGTGTTCTCGGTCAAGACATCCTGCTGGTCGAAACACTAGTGTACTGTAACAAATAGTATGATCATATATAATAGCGCTACTCCTTCCTTATTTTCTGGTGCGCTGACTATGCCTGTCCCCGTTGCTATCTCACTCACAGAAGAAGAACGCCAAGAATTTCATCGCTGTTGTCG
>JANOSY010000050.1:0-35776 GCA_031416075.1 Tenderia sp. (SeqCode)
TCCGTCCAGATGGCATGAAATGCCTGAGAGTGGACGAAAACCTTGGGAATTTTTCGCTAAATATCGTTATTTTTGGCTGTTTTTAGAAAAATCACCGGCATGTGGAGGTTGCGGAGTTTGATTTTCAACGGCCTGCTAGGCTCCCTTGCACATGAATAGCTGCACCATCACCGTTTTTACAATCGATCCCCCCTTTTATAATCGGGCGATTGCCATTAAAAACACTATTGCTAACCACTAAACCACCCACCACATCCATTGCACCACCGGATGAGGAGCAGTTATTGGTAAACAGGCCTGAGTCGATTGTTAAAGAGGCCGTATTTGAACGTGACTCTATCGCACCGCCGTAACCAGCACTCACATTGCCATCAAAATGAACATTATTTAACGTCAGTTTTCCCGCATTCAATATGCCCGCGCCGCTGTACTGATTTGTGCCGTTTACCACCGCCAGCTTAGTCAGCAGCACATTTTTGCCTTCAATAATCTCAAATATCCGATCCTGCTGATTGCCGTTAATCGTCGTTAACGTACGCCCGGCCCCATTAATGGTCAGGTGATCGCGAATATCCAGGTCGCCCGTTGCGGAGAGATCTTCATTGGCCCCTGTGCGTGTGAGCACATAGTTACCTTGTGGCACATTGATCACATCGGCCCCTGCCAGACTGTTTGCTGCAACAATCGCTTCACGCAGGGAGCAGTCGCTGTTACAGACACCATCATTGGTATCTGCCACTTTGGTGACTGTAAAGGTTGCTGCGGAGACGTTTGTACACGCCGCCGCCACTGCCAGGGTTATTAGAGTCCGAACTGCTGTTCGTTTTGAGGGTAATTTCATTTTCCATTCCTTGAAAAAGTAAAATACGTAATATCTACGGCCATCCATGGCCCATCACTGCTAGAGCCATGGTGGCGACTACGCTATATCAATCATGGCAGTAAGTAAATTAATTTAATCAACGTAGGCAATAATATTTATTATCCATCTTTGGGTGGGTTCGCAGTCATAGGGGGTTATTAATTTTTATTACAAAATATTAAAAAACCTTAACTCCTGGCATCGTCAAACCTGGCACTCGATTAAACGATTTTATAAAGCAGCGTCTATTGCTCGGGAGGTAAGAGAAGTGACAACATAAGGCATGACTAATGAACAAAAAGGTTTTTGGTTAGAAATAAATAACAGTTTTAAGCAGGCATTAAAAGTTAAGACCTCTTAACGTGCCCATTAAAAAGCCTGACCATGGGCCAGGCTTTTTAATTGATTCAGGACAGATTGGATTGATCAGCGCATCTTTAACGACTAAAGCCTTCCGCTGAAATTGTATGCGAGGCGATAAGCGGCACATCATCAGGCTCTACAGAATCAAACAGGGTTAACGTCTCTGCGGCCCCTTTGCCAGAGCTGTAATTAACCTGGTAATCAAACATATAAAAACGACCACTGAGTACGGTGTTCACCTCAACATTTTTTAACGTATAACTCTGCACGGCCCCCAGTGACTGTTTTATATGTTCAAGATGAGTCTGCCACTCCTCTTTGGCCCGGCTGTCTGAATAGAAGCTCAGTGACTTTTCCATCACCTGCTGCTGTTGTGCCTGATAAAACGCATCGGCTGTTTTTTGCGCTACCTCGACGTCGGGCGATCCGACTGAGCACCCCGCCAGCACCAGCCACAACCCCATTAAACCCGTTTTTATTATATTACCCAACAACACTTGCATCCTCCACTACGTTTTTTTTAATCGGTGTGGGTCGACGATTACTGTCCACCGCCACATAAGTTAATACCGCTTGTGTCACTTTAACCGGATTTTCCATTTTGTTTCGCTCGGCAAACACAGCCACCTCAATAGTGATTGAGGTAGTGCCTACCTTAATTATATCGGCGTAACAGCTGACCAGATCACCAATAAAGACAGGCTGATAAAAGGCAAATGAGTTGACCGCTACGGTCACTACCCGCCCCCCCACATAACGGTGGGCAACAACACTGCCGGCCAGATCCACCTGCGACATAATCCAGCCACCAAAAATATCACCCGCCGAATTGGTATCTGCGGGCATGGCCATCACCCGAATCATCGGCTGTTTATCTGTGGGCATCGTATCCATCATTAATGTCCTTCATACATGCTGGCAATCTCTGCCTGATGGCGCTCCATCAACTTGGCCCGTTTCAGTTTCAATGTGGGGGTCAACATCTCATTCTCCACAGTCCATGGTTCAGCCACAACCGTCACTCGTCTAATTTGTGCATAACCGGGAAAGCTGGAGAGACATTCACACAGAAGCGCAATCAACCGCTCTTCCAAACCGGCATCACGATTGATATTGCGTTTTATCATCTCCTCCTCATTAACGACCAGCAGCGCTGTCAGGAAGGGGCGATTATCACCGATCAACATCACCTGTTCAAACAGCGGGTCGGTACCGATTGCCATCTCTACATCCGCTGGGGGCACCTTCTCACCATTGGCCAATACCAAAACATCTTTCAATCGACCTGTGATGTAGAGACGTTTGCCTTCAATCTTTGCCTTATCACCGGTATGTAACCAGCCATCGCTGTCGATCATGCTATTAGTAACTTCTTGATTATTCCAGTAACCCAACATAACCCCTGGTCCACGCAATAACAGTTCATCATCTTTACCAATGCGAACCTCCACTTCGGGCAGAGGTGGACCGACACTAAGCGGATCATTATTAGTAGGCACATTCACTGAGGCAACAGGGCTGAACTCGGTCATGCCGTAGCCCTGCAACAGATTTAAACCGAGGCCAAGAAAGGTACGGCCCACATGCTCAGGCATCGGCGCACCACCACAGATGGCGATGCGCACCCGCCCACCCAGCTTCGCCATAATTTTACCCGCCACCAGTTTTTGTAGCAGAGGGTGCAGCAACATCACCGGCTGCCAGTGACCACGCCCTTGTGACATCTGAAATTTTCCCCACCCTGACGCCACAGCCCACTCAAACAGTTTGCGTTTAACCGGACTCTGTAATTGGGCATTGATTTTAGCGTAGGTACGTTCGTAAATACGCGGCACCGAGATCAATACAGTGGGTTTGATGGTGATCAAATCCTCTGCCAACAACAACACCGAACGGGCAAAGGCAACTGTGGCACCCGTCATCATCGGCAGGTAGTAACCGATGGTGCGTTCGAGTGCGTGTGAAAGTGGCAAAAAGGAGAGAAAAAGATCACTGCTATACACAGCCACGGCACGAATACCGGCGTGGGCATTCCATAAAATATTGGCGTGACTCAACATCACCCCTTTGGGCCGCCCCGTTGTGCCGGAGGTATATACAATGGTAGCCAGTACATCACTGCTCTGTTCCAAAGTGATCAGCTCAGCCCCTGATGCCGGCAATACAGCGTCCACCGAGTGCAGCTGCGGATCGTGACACAACGCCAATGACCAGAGATGCAGCTGCGCTGGCAATGTCTCACCTTTCAGCTCACTCCACTGCGCCAGGTTTTCGAGCAGTAAAAGTTTCACATTGGCATCGTTAAGAATATAGGCAACGTTGCCAGGACGGTCATTGACATACAGTGGCACAATCACCAGCCCCAACCCCAACGCCGCCTGTTCAAAGATCACCCACTCTGGACAGTTACACACCATCACCGCCACCCGCTCGCCCGGCTGCAACCCAAGTGCCTGCATTGCCACTTGCCAACGTGCAACCTGCGCCGCCATCTCGCGCCAGCTCAAGTCAGACCAGCGCTGCTGTTGTAAATCAAAGTAGCGATACGCCGTTGCATCAGCAGAGTGCTGAGAACGCAAATGAAACAGCCCCGGCAGTGTGACTGCGGCGACGGGAGTGATCAGATCATCAACGATTAAAGTATCCATACAGTGCTCCACCCATAAGAATTATTTTTACATTTTTTTAAAGCGCCCAAAACGCTTCTATTACCACCACAATCATTGCGAAGTGAGGTTTAATTTATTGTTCTGAGCATTGGTGCACTGAGTACGCCCTACATCTCTATCTGATGGACTGTACGCACGGCAGCATCGATGCAACGTCGCAAAATCCAAGAACTATACTCCCGGATTCCACCAGACTCCATTCAGGCTACCCGCTACTTCACAGTGCCATCCCCCCACCCGGCATCCGCCTTAAAACGCTCGCCATGTTTCTGTTCCAGCTCACCGAGTTTGCGCTGCAACACCTCACGCCCCTGCTTTTCAACATACCGCATCGGGCCACCCCGGAACGGCGCGAAGCCGGTGCCAAAGATAACGCCTCCGTCGAGCAGCTCTGGGTTTTCAACAATCCCTTCACGCAGGCAGGCGACGGCTTCGTTGATGAAGCGCATCATCATGCGGTCGGTGATGTCGGAAGCTGCGCTGTAGTTTTGTGGCAGTGGTTGCGCGATCTTTTTGCCGTCGCTGCCGTAATGGTAGAACCCTTCGCCGCTCTTGCGACCGAGGGTTTTTGCTTCGACCATCGCTTCAAGCCGTTTGGGTACGGGCACGTTGAACTGCTCGGCAAGATTTTTGGCCACTGACAAACAGATGTCGAGGCCAACGGTGTCAGCGAGTTCGATCGGCCCCATGGGCATGCCGAAGTCGAGCGCGGCTTTATCAATCGCTGCTGCTGGCACCCCCTCCTCTTCGAGTGTGACTGCTTCGAGCAGGTAGGGCATGAGCACGCGGTTGACGAGAAAGCCGGGGGCACTCTTGACGGGTAGTGGCAGTCTGTCAATGTGGCGGCAGAAAGCGGTGGCCTTGCGCACGACATCGGGATCAGTCGTGGCTGTCTTCACAATTTCGACCAGCTGCATCATCGCCACCGGGTTAAAGAAGTGCAGGCCAACAAGGCGATTGGGATCATTCAACACCGTGCCCAACACCTCCAGCGGAATAGAGGATGTGTTGGTGGCGAGCAGTGCGCCGGGTTTCATGCGTGGCTCCAGCTCTTGGTATAGCCCCTGTTTGGCCTCGACGTTTTCGAAGATCGCTTCGATGATCACATCGGCGCGTGGTACGCCTTCACCACGAATGTCGGGGATCAGACGATCAAGCGCCTCCTGAATGGCACGTGGCTGTTTGAGTTTCTTTTTATACAGGTCGGCCGCCCGTTTGATGACACGTCCAAGTGCCTCGACGTTGCGATCCTGAATGGTGACGGTGAGGCCGCTCAGTGCACACCAGGCGGCGATGTCACCGCCCATCACACCGCCACCAACCACATGTACATGTTTGACGTTGATCTCGCTCTTTTTGCCCAGCCCCTTCATCTGCTCCTGCAGGAAGAAGACCCGCACCAGATTCTGCGCCACGTCGCCCATCACCAGCTGTGCAACCGAAGCGGCTTCTTCGCGCATCATGCGGCGCGGGTCGTCCATGTGGTTTTGCCACAGGTCGATCATGGCGTAAGGAGCGGGGTAATGGTCGGGACGCGCCTTGCCTGACACCTGTTTACGCAGGTATTTGGCCAGCCAAGGACGCACCAGTTTGTGGTTGGTCCACGCCTTCCAGCCATGTACATGTGCAGGCGTGGGGGACTTGAGCACCAGCGCTACCACGGCCTCGTTGAGGCGGCGTTCGGGCAGGGCGTAATCGACCAGCCCCATCTTTTTGGCGGCGCGGGCGTTGACGGTGCGGCCGGTCAACATCATGTCCATCGCCGCCGGTGCTCCGATCAATGGCGGCAGGCGTACGGTGCCGCCGAAGCCGGGATGGATGCCGAGCTTCACTTCGGGCAGGCCGAGTTTGGTTTTTTGATCATCTTCAGCAACGCGGTAACGGCAGGCGAGCGCCAGCTCCATGCCGCCGCCCAGACAGAAGCCACGAATCAGCGCGACGGTGGGCATATCCATGGCTGCAAGGCGGTCGAGCACAGCCTGACCACGGCTGATCAGATCTTCGGCATCCTTTTGGCTGCCTAGAATTGTGAACTCCTTGATATCGGCACCAGCAATAAAACCACTCGCCTTAGCCGAGGTGATCACCAGCCCGTGGGGGCGCTCCTTCTGTATCTCACCAAGAATATCGTGCAGCTCCTGCAATACATCGGCTGAGAGGGTATTGGTGGTCGCTTCGGATTTATCGATATAGAGCCAGGCAATGTCATGTTCACCACGCTCCTGACGCCAATGTTTGTAATGTTCTACCACTCTGTTCCCTGGCATAGTCATTCCCTCTCCACTGCCATTGCGCCGCCCTGACCACCACCGATACAGAGGCTGGCGATACCACGTTTACTGTTGGTACGTTCCAGGACGTGCAGCAGGTGCAGCACGATGCGGGCGCCACTGGCACCCACCGGATGGCCAAGACTGACACCGCCGCCATCGACATTGAGGCGGGCGCGGTCGATCTCACCGATGGCACATTCAAGCCCCAGCTCATTGCGGCAGTAGTCGTTATCTTTCCACGCCTCGATACAGGCGAGCACCTGGGTGGCAAAGGCTTCGTTGATCTCCCAGTAATCAATATCACTGAGCTGCCAGTGATTGCGGCTCATAATCGGCGCCATGGCGTGTGCCGGCCCCAGCCCCATCTGGCTTGGCTCCAGCCCGGCCCACTCGCTGTCGACGATGCGTCCCATGACGGGCAACTGATACTGTTTGACCGCCTCTTCACTGGCGAGGATCAACATCGCCGCGCCGTCGGTCACCTGGGCGCTGTTACCGGCGGTGACACGCCCGAAGTCGCGATCGAAGACCGGCTTCAATTTGCCCAGTTTCTCCACGGTGCTATCGGCACGCACACCATCGTCACTCTGGTAGACATTGCCACGACTGTCGTAAAGCGGTTCGATCTCCTTGAGGTAGCCATCACTCTGGGCCTTGGCGAGACGCAGATGGCTATCCACCGCATAGGCGTCCATCGTCGCGCGGCTGATGCCAAAGCGGTGGGCGAGGATCTCGGCGGTCTGGCCCATGGAGAGGCCCACGATAGGATCGGAGAGGCCCCGCAGCAGCCCGATGATCGGTTTAAAGTAAGCGGGACTGAGCTGTTTAAGGGCGCCGAACTTCTGGCCAACACTCTTGGCCTTGCCCCAGGTGGCGAGCCAATTGACCATCGCCAGACTGAAGAGCACCGGTGCCTGACTCATCGACTCCACACCACCCGCCAACACCAGATTGGAACGGCCCGTGGCGATGTTTTGATAGGCACAATCGAGCGCCTGCATGCCGGAGGCGCAGTTGCGCTGCACCGTCCAGGCGGGCACCGATTTACCGCAGCCAAGACGCAGCGCCACGAGACGGGCGATGTTGGCCTCATCCGGCCCTGGCATGACACAACCGAGGATCACTTCATCAAAATTGGCTGCTTCAAAACGTTGCCGCAGCATGAGTGGCCGCGCCGCCCCCAGCGCCAGATCAGCGGCAGGGAATGGCCCCGGCTTGCCGACGGCCTTAAGGAATGGGGTGCGGGCGCCATCAACGATAAATACGTCTCTGCCCTTACTCCTTGAACTTATCTCAAGGGTACTCATATCAAGACTCCTTCCTGTTATTGGCGCTCCAGTAATCGGGGCTGAAATCATCCACCATAATTACATCACGGCGCGCCCGTACCGCTTCACGCACGATATCCGCCTCACCCTGATCGATAATGCCGGCGGCAAGCCCGGCATCAATCAAGGCATCATCTTTAAGTTTAGGCACTTTGCCGGTTTTGATGGCTGAACGTAACATTCGGTCAACCTCTTCTGCAGCAATCACTGTGGTCAGCGCATATTCAATACGCGCCAGCTGTTCACTCCGATCCGTCGGCACAAAAATGCCATCGGTCAGGCGGTCACGCGTTGCTGAGGGGCGCAACAGCACCGTTGCCGCCTTGTGGCCCAGCCGGTCCGTCGGCATGTGATAGCTCTTGCCCCATGGCATGATGATGAATTTTAGCACCGCCGCCAACGGCTGCTGTGGCAGATTGCGCAACAGCCCACGCAGGCTCTCCTGCAACTGGTAGAGCGAGTCATCACAGGCCCACTGCAACAGCGGCAGATCCTCCGCCGGACGGCCCTGATCGTGGAAGCGTTTAAGTGTCGCGGAGATCAGATAGAGCTGACTTAGCATATCCGCCAGTCGACCGGAGAGTTTCTCTTTACGTTTAAGATCACCTCCCAGGGTCGACATCGCCACATCCGCCACCAAGGCAAAGGCGGCGCTCATGCGGGTCGCCTGCTGGTAGTAGTAGCGCTCACCACGGGCCTCACCCGGCACACCCTGCCAGCGGGCATTGGTGAGTCCGAGCCAGAGGGCGCGTGCGCCATTGCTGACAGTGAAGCCAATGTGGCTAAAGAGCAGTTCATCAAACTGCTGCGCGCCACGCACCTCGTTTTTATCCTGCGCCGCCTGCATCTCTTTCAATATATAAGGATGACAGCGGATTGCCCCCTGACCAAAGGTGATCATGGTCCGGGTCAGAATATTCGCCCCTTCAACCGTAATGCTGATGGGGATGGATTGGTAGACACGGCCAATAAAGTTGCGTGGCCCCATACAGATGGCGCTACCGCCTTGCACATCCATGGCGTCATTCACCACCTTACGCATCCGCTCGGTGAGGTTATATTTGGCGATAGCAGAGATCACCGATGGCTTCTCGCCCAGATCCACCGCCCCGGCAGTCATGGTCCGCACAGCGTCCATCATATAGGTATTGGCGGCGATACGTGCCAGTGGCTCCTCCACCCCCTCAAACAGACCAATCGGGGTATTAAACTGTTTACGGATACGGGCGTAGGCCCCCGTCGCCCGTGATACCAGCTTGCCCGCACCCACACTCAGCGATGGCAGGGAGATGGAACGACCAGCGGCCAAACACTCCATCAACATACGCCAACCCTGACCAATCCGTGCCTGACCACCGATCACCCACCCCATAGGAATGAAGACATCGGTACCTGAATTGGGGCCGTTCATAAAGACCATGCTCAACGGCGCATGACGGTTACCAATCACCACACCGGGGGTATTGGTGGGGATCAGCGCGCAGGTAATACCGATATTCTCCTCGTTACCAATCAGGTGGTCGGGATCGTAGAGCTTGAAGGCCAGCCCCAGTACCGTGGCGACCGGGCCGAGGGTGATGTAACGTTTCTCCCAGGTGAGGCGAATGCCGAGTACCTCTTGCCCCTCAAACTGACCTTTGCAGACGATACCCATGTCCGGAATTGATGCCGCATCACTACCGGCTGTCGGGCCGGTCAAGGCAAAACAGGGCACCTCTTTACCCACAGCAAGGCGTGGCAGATAGTAATCCTTCTGTGAGTCAGTGCCGTAGTGCAGCAGCAGCTCGGCGGGGCCGAGGGAGTTGGGGACCATCACCGTCACAGCAGCCGTCACTGAACGGCTCGATATCTTCATCACCACACTGGAGTGGGCCAGCGCCGAAAACTCCAGGCCACCATATTTTTTCGGGATGATCATGCCAAAAAAGCCGTTGTCTTTAATGAACTGCCACACTTCGGGCGGCAGGTCGTGACGCTCTTCGGTGATGTGCCAGTCATCCAGCATCTTGCACAACTCCTCCACCGGGCCATCGAGGAACGCCTGCTCGTAGGGACTCAGTGTCGGCTCGGGGATGCGCAGCATCTTCTCCCAGTCGGGCTTGCCGCTGAACAGGTCGCCGTCCCACCAGACTGTACCGGCATCCAGCGCCTCTTTTTCCGTCTGCGACATTGGCGGCAGCGCTTTGCGCAGTTCTGGCAGGATGCGGTCGCTGATCAATGAGCGGCGCAGTGAGTTGACGTTAAGTGGTATCACCACCGCCAGTGTCACCACCCAGGCCAGCATCAGCATCACCACATCCACCAGGCGGAAGATTGTCGCCAGCAAAACCATCACTACCAGTACCGCGCTCCACTTCCACAGCGCGACCCTGGCCATCGCCAGCGACCACATCACCCCAGCCGCAATTAAGAGCCAAATTATTGTCATGATCGCCATTCCTTTACTATTCCAAAACCATAATTGTTGTCCATAGCACTACACCTTATGTCGGATATTCCGCTGCAGCGGCGCACCATCGGCCACCACTCCGTTACGGCTCTCAGTACTCGTGTTGGCTACCGGAGTATAACAATCACCCTTGGTATTACAGACCACCCCCTGCTGGTCCCAAGGCAATTGACGGTAAAGCGCCAGATCATCACCCCCAAGCAGCGGATACTTAATGATCTCAAAGTAGGGTGAGTAATCAAAATCACTGGGGGTATAAAGACGCGGGTTGCGCTTATACATCTTCAACCGGCCATCCGGTTCAGACTGTACAACCGGCCGTACCGGATAGTGCACAGCCGCAAACGCCTCCGCGATCATGGTCGAACAGAGTGTTTTACTGTGCTCACCCAGACGGTAGTTAAAAAGTGTTGAGCGCCAGCGTCGCGGCAAAATCGCAACAGGTACCATAAACCGCGCCAGATCAAACATATGGCGAAAATCGTACTCCCCACCAAGATGCGCCAGGGCTGTTGCCAAGACCTGCTGCCGATCCTGGTCTGACAGCCCACCAGGGCGACAGATGCGCAGGTGACAATCGCTATACTTTGCCAACGAACTGACCACCGTGCCCTCTCCCAGCAACGGCTCAATCAGCAGCTCAGTGATGTTGCTACCACAATAGGAGCGCACCCGCTCCCGCAGCAGTGGATCCTCAATCTCCTCCAACCGACCAATACAGAGCGCCGCATGGCTCCAGGGACTCTGAGTAAGGGTCTTAATAATAGTGCTAACACGCGAGGCCCCTTCAACCAGCAGAACATCACCGGGGCGAATCTCATCACTGAGGCGTGCAAAGTCGCACAGGGGCAGCTCCAACCGCGCCTGTTGCTGTTCATGCGTCAGCCACGCTGTCACCCTGGCCACCAACCACCGCTTCAACCCCATCGGGTAATCTCCCTATCAACCACCGCCCGCGTTGAACCTCTCTAGCTCTACCCTAAACTAAAGTATCGGAAAAAACCGGATTTTCTCCATTTTCTGCACTTGCAAACACTCAAAAACAGAGACCCCCTGTCAACCATTAGTGAGCGTATGCCCTAGACAATTAACAACAGCAGCACGACAGATCAAAACTAGAGATATTCCATCGGCAGGTCCATCACAGGCTCAGCTGCTTTCGGTTTTGGTGCCGTTTTTGGCGCAGGCGTTTCAGTTTTGCCCGTCTCCTTGCTGGCCCCGCTGCCAGAGGGTTGTGATATCGGTGGCAGTGGCGGCGCTATCGGTGGCGCTTGAATCGATTGGCTCTTCTGGGGTGCTGGAGGTGCTGACAGCGGCAATGTAGGCAGCTGAATCGGCGAGCTACCCGGCTCTGGCAATGGCGTATTGGCGGGCAGCTCGCCGCCGTGTGCCCTAATTTGCGCCTCGGTCACCGTCTCACTTTGCACCAATGCCTCTTCGGTCTTTTTATTCAGGATAATAATGGCAATCCGGCGATTCACCGGGTCCTGAGGGTTTGCCTTGTCAAACGGGATCGACGACGCCAGCCCCACCACCCGCCCAATCTTCGACTCTGCAACACCGTTGTCGGTTAAGACACGCCGTGCGGCATTGGCACGATCCGCCGACAACTCCCAGTTACCATAGTTTTCACGCTGAAAGCGCGATGCATCGGTATGGCCCGAGAGACTGATACGATTAGGTACTGCGCTCATAAAATAGGAGAGCTCCTTGAGGATGTCATAGGTGTAGTGTTTAAGCTTGGCATCACCACTGGCAAACATGGGGCGGTTCTCTTTATCCACAATCTGGATACGCAACCCCTCAGCCGTCACATCAAGCAGCAGCTGATCTTTAAAGGGCTGAAGCGCCTCACTCTTCTCGATCGCCTCCCTGAGTGACTCCATCAGACCGTCGAACTTCACCTTCTCTTTTTCAGTCTCTCGCTCTTCCTCTGTCTTTTTCTCCTTTTCTTTCTCTTTTTCCTTCTCTTTATTCAACTCCATCGCACCGCCCAAGCTGATCAGGCTGGCACTCGCCCCCCCTGGTCCCTGCACGGCACTGGGGGCCGGTGACGACGACAGCCCTTCACTCATGCTGGGATTATCGAAGTATTCAGAGATGGCGGCGCGCTCCTCCTTGGTAGTGGAACCCATCAGCCACATCAACATAAAAAACGCCATCATCGCCGTCACGAAGTCGGCAAAGGCTACCTTCCAGGCGCCACCATGGTGGCCGTGGCCACCATGGAACACCTTTTTAACGATGATCGGTTGTTTTTTGTCGATCATGGCGTGGCCTTCCTAGCCTTTGTTCTTCACGTGCTCTTCCAGCTCGCTGAAGCTCGGTCTGATGGTGGAGTACATCACCTTACGGCCAAACTCCACCGCCACTTGCGGGCTGTAACCGTTGACCGCTGCCAGCAGGCAGACCTTAATACACTGATAAAACTTTGCCTCTTCACGGGCCACATGTTCCATGGCCGTAGCCAGCGGTCCGACAAAACCGTAGGCCATCAAAATCCCCAAAAAGGTACCCACCAGCGCCGCAGCAACGTGGTGACCGAGAATTGCCGGATCACCACCGATAAACGACATGGTGATAACAATCCCCAATACTGCTGCGACGATACCAAACCCAGGCAGACCATCAGAGACGCGGGTCACTGCCTGGGCCGGCATCTCCGCTTCCTCATGGTGGGCCGCCAACTCCATATCCATCAGATTTTCCAGTTCAAACGGATTCATGGTGCCACCCACCATCAGGCGGAAATAGTCACAGATAAAATCGATGATGTGGTGATCATTAACAATGGTGGGGTATTTAGAAAAAAGAGGACTCTGGTGAGGATCATCGATATCCGACTCAATCGACATCATGCCCTCCTTACGCGACTTCTGCAGCATGTCGTAAACCAGTGACAGCAGGTCTAAATAGAGCGCCTTTTTATATTTTGACCCTTTGAGTGCACCCAGGATATTTTTAACCACACCCTTAAGCACACTGGCCGGGTTGGCTGTCACAAAGGCACCAAACGCCGCACCGCCGATAATCAGCAGTTCAAACGGCTGCCACAACGCCATCAATTCGCCGTGCGACAGCACAAAGCCGCCAGCAACGCAGGCGAGCACAATAATAAAACCAATAATAATCAGCATCCCAGCAAGCCTTCCCGTTCGTTTACTCAGTAGATCCGCTCGTCCTATCTATCGGCGAACAGAACTTCAACTTGAGACGCCCATATACAGGTGTTGCTTTGCCCCGCTTAATTAAAGCTTTAGAGGTATAAGCCGTAATTCAGGGTAATCGGAACGGCCAGCTCATAGGCGTAAACATGGATAGACCAACATCACTGGATGAGTGGGTCACGCGGCTACAAGATAAGCCGCTGCCGCTATTGCAAAACAGTCGCGACACCATACAAAAACTCAACTTTGACAACATCAGCATGGCGCGCCTCTCCAATATCGCCCTTACCGATCCTGGCCTGACCCTGACTATCTTGCGTCACGCCGCACAAAAACAGAGCAAGCGGCTATCAGGCGACATTCTCACCCTGGATATTGCTGCCATGATTATGGGAATGGGCACGGTAGCGACACTCATTGAAGATATGCAGTCGCTCGAAACCACCGCTGATGACCTGACAAAAGAGTTATATCTGTTAATTGTGAACCGCACCTATCACGCCGCCTACCAGGCGTATGGTATGGCGCGAATCCGGGTAGATGCGGTGCCTGAAGAGATCTTTACTGCGGCGATGTTGCAAGAGGTAGGTGCCTTGATGCTGTTGATACATGGCAACAACATTCTCACCCCCGAGATCATTACCAATGAAGAGCAGCAACTTAGTGTGCTGGGTTTTACCCTGAAACAGCTATCACAAAAACTTGCCCAGACATGGAAACTCTCCAACTTTATCCAATACAGCCTGCAGGACGAACCCCCCGCCAATAACCCACGCCTCCATGAGATTCGCCTTGGCAGCCATGTTGCCCACGCCGCTGAACGTGGCTGGGAAGGGGCAGAGATGGAACAGCTGATTGATGCCATGGCCCGCCACCTGCGTATCAGCCTGCAAGATGCACAGGAAGAGATTCATGGCAGCGCCATACAGTCAGCCCAGGAGACACTATTTTATGGCGTGCCATCGGTGGCCATCACACTGCCCGGCTTAAACGATGAAGAGCGTGCACAACTACAACCCACCTCACCCATCATCCGCAGCGTTATCCATCAGCAACGGGGCAACACCCCCGTACATATGCCATCAACACCCCTGGACACCCTCGGCACCCAGGCATGCCGTGATGATGTTGCCTTAGCCGCCGCCATTCATAAACTGGAGACTATTCTTTCCGGCACCATTCATCTGCCCGAACTGATGGCGGCATTCAGAACAGCCTTTCATAACGCCCTTGGCCTGAATCGGGCCTTTTTTGCCATGCTCTCACCAGACCGAAAACATCTGATATCACGTTTTATCTTTGGTCACGAACAGGGGATACGCAACCTGCGTATCCCTGTCACCCACGGCAACCTGTTTCAACGGCTGCTGGAAAAACCACAAACACTCTGGGTTAAGGAAGAGAACCGCCAGAAAGTACTGCCCCTGATCCCCATTGAACTTAACAAATTATTTAATGGTGAAAACTTTCTGATCATGACCATTCGTATTAAAGGCAGGCCACTGGGTATCATCTACGGCGACCGTTACGGCAGCACAACCGCCCTTGATGCCATCGATTACGAAAAATTTCGCCAATTAGGACAGCTATTAGCTAAAGGTTTTGAACAGCTAGGCAGATAGTCTCTATGAGAAACGTGCAATATAAATCATACCGAAAAGAACCATTTACGTTGTCCTGCCTGTGGGCAGAGGAGAGGCCATGCCTATTGAAGACCGCAAACATCAACGTAGCCCTATCGAATCTGAATTCTGTAGCGACAGCTTTCATGTTGAAGTCTACGACCGCAGTTATGTGCTCAACCGCATCCATGACGTCTCAATTTCAGGCACGGGCATTATGATCCCCAGCGAAATCAAACCGGGCACACCGGTCAAGCTGGTATTCAAAAGTGACAACTACATAATCAGCGTTAACGGCACTACCGTCTGGTGCAAACCGATCACATCAGGACTGGACGATAAAGGGCTTAATGGCAAAGATGCCTATCGCACGGGTATTCAGTTTGATTACAAGGATCGCAACTGCGCCATGTTTTTTATGGCACTTAAAGATTTTATCAGTCGGCGCTAACCACCACGCCAACCGGGGTATCGCAGCGATACCCTGAGGCCCGGCCCTCAGCGCGTCACATCAAGAAATGCCAGCACCTCGTCACGGCGATTAATCGTATCGGCATACCCCAACGCAATCAAATCCCGGCAGTAGGCCTTATCAAACAGCAGATAACTCAACAGACTGGTGCTGTTACTGTTCAGGCCACCAATGCCGCGCAGAAAAAAGCGCACTGCCGGTGGCAAACGCTGGGCGTGCTGCTGGGCAATCTTGCTGATATCACGGCTGGGGTTGATCTCCAGCACCTTGACCGGCTTGAGTTTGATGGTGCCATCCTCTATCAGTTTTTTAGGGATCAGCTCCAGGGTACGGTTGATGCGTTTGAGCCGCTCCAGATCCGCATCCATACTATCGAGGAAGATACTGTTGAGCACATGGCCTGCAATCTGCGCCATCGATGGATAACCGTGGGTCTTCTCACGCACCACCGCGGCATCATTGTGGCTGCGCACACCAATCACCAGAATCCGATCCGCCCCCAGATGCAGTGCCGGGCTGATTGGGGCGATCTGACGCATCGAACCATCACCAAAGTATTCACGGTTAATCTTCACCGCCTGAAATACAAAGGGAATGGCTGATGAAGCCATCAGGTGTTCAATGGTGATCTGCGCCGGACAGCCAACACGAATCGCCCGATCCCACGGCTCAATCTTCTCGGCACTTTGATAAAAAGTGACCGACTGACCCGAGGTATACCCCGATGCAGTAACACTCAAGGCGTACAGATGGCCATCGGCAATAGAGTCAGCAATCCGCTCGCAGGGCAGGTAATTACGTAACAACTGCTCCAGCGGCGCACGGTCAAACAGCGCGGTAGGATTATGGCGACCCAACCCACCCAGCATCATGGCGGCCAGCCAGTGGGCAGCACTTTTGCTCACACCAACCGCATCACTACGGAAGACCTGATCGACAGTAAAATGGCCCCAGACACCCACCAACCGCGAGATGGCATCCTGAAAATCGGCAGCATAAACAGACAAGGCAGTGGCATTAATCGCCCCCGCAGAGGTACCACATATCACCGGGAACGGATTGTGTGTCAGGGGGGCACGCATCCGCGCAATGGCCTTCAGCACCCCCACCTGATATGCAGCGCGGGCACCCCCCCCGGCCAGAATCAAACCCACCCGTGCGTCCGCTGTCTGCTTATCCGCCAACCACCCCATAACTTGCTCTACCTCTCCCTGCCACTATTACCGGATTCCTCTCAATGAATAGCGGCATCAGTAAGGGGCAGCATGAGAATTGCCTTAAGTAACGGGCCGTTACTTCTCCTGTCCCTGCTTAACACGGCGGGTAAACGCCACAACATTCAGCGGCGCAGCCACTTCATAACTAACCTTACCTTTAATAGCATCCACCAACCCCTCTTTGCCATAGACCGAGTCCATCATCATCCGTGAAATTCGCACACAGGCGGAGAGCGGCGTCGCTGCCCGATTGCGCTCCATATCAATACGCCACTGCAAACACTCCATGCGACGGCGGTGGGCACTGGGCATCTCCGCAATCAGCGCATCAATATAGTGCTGGCGCTGCTGCTCAAACGCCTGGGGGTCACGCTGGGCCAGCTCGGCCCACGCTTCAAAGACAAATGAATCGGATTTAGATGGATAAGGCATCACTACAAACCTCTTAATTGATCACCACAACATACCCCTTCTATTTGTAAGTATAACCAAAGTTTCCCGGCAGAAACCAGCGCATAGTGTTCAAAAAAATCCCGCACCCATCAAATCGCTCGCCGACGTAGTCTGAGTCCATCGCGGAAATTTAACCCCATAAGCATGAGCTGCACCATGCCAGCCACTAATTCCACCCCCTGCACCAGATAGAACAGACCATCAAACTCGGCAGCGACGGCTTTGCCGTTGAGGAAGAGCGCCGCCGGCACCAGCACCAGCAGGCCATTGGCAGCGATGAGCTGCATCCGCCGCTGCTTCTGCCTGACAAGCGCAGTCGGCCAACGTTTACCAAGCACAAAGCCGGAGCCGCCCGTAACGGCCAGACACGGCACCAGCAGCAAGAGCCCATTCACAATTGCCTGTTTAACTGCCGCCACCGCCGCGTGGTCCAGAAACAGCTCCGCAATCAACGTAGCACTCCAAAAGCTGGCGATGATAAACATCGCTGTGGCGCCCGCACCGGCGTGAACGATGGCTCTCATGGTCGGATACCTCGCGTCGGAACAGGGGCGTTGAGCCGGTCGTAAAGGCCGTTAAGGGTTTTCAGTGTCTGGTTGAGTGCCTCCAGGGAGTCCCCCGCCACCAGGCCGTCGGCCCAGACCGCCTCCAGGGCCATCGCCTCCGCGAAGGCACGGCTGCCCAGTTCGGTCAGGGCATAGAGTGGCGAGCGTTGGTGGCGAGGGTTAAGACACTGCTCAAAGAAGCCATCCAGCGCCAACTTGTTGAGCTGTTTCTGCGCCCCCTGGCGGGTGATGCCCATCGCCTCGGCGATCTGTGGCGCGGAGAGTGGCTTTCCCGCCAGCGCCACCGCCCCCAGTACTTGCCAGCGGGCGCTGCTGAGATTGAGCGGCTCGACCAGCTGGTCGCCCCGCTCCAGCAGACGGCCATTGACACGAAAGATGGCGAGCATAATCTCGGTCAGGAGAGCGGCAGCGGGGCTGGGCAGCGTCACAGTGGTTTCCTTTGTGAATAGGTGGTTGGGGCTGGCCGTTGTTAGCCTGAAGGGGGGGCAACCCGCATAACGACAACCAGTTTCCATAATTGACAACCAGATGTCAATATCCGCCGAAAACGGCTCAACGCCACACAGAACATAAAAGGTGACAGGCGATAAGGAGAGGGGGTTTATGGGTAAAACTAGAGGTGCGCCGATCACGACGCCCTCCCGAAGGGACAAAATGTCGCTACGTCAGCTCGGCCAGCACCTCCGCCAGCGCCGCCACCGCCATGTCTATCTGCGCCCGCCGGATCACCAGTGGCGGGGCAAAGCGGACCACCGTCTCATGGGTCTCCTTGCTCAGCACCCCGCGCGTCATGAGCCGCTCACAGACGGTGCGGGCCGTCACCTTGTTGGCATGGAACTCAACCGCGATCAGTAACCCCTTGCCACGTATTTCCTTGATAAACGGGCTATTAAGCTCGACCAGACGAGAGATGAAATAGGCCCCCATCTGGGCCGACGCCTCCACCAACCCTTCATCTTCCAATACCTGCAACGCCGCCAGGGCGACGGCGGCGGCCAGCGGATTGCCGCCAAAGGTGCTGCCGTGGTCGCCGGGAGTAAACACCTCCATCACCTCGCGCCGCGCCAGAAACATGGAGACCGGCAGCAGCCCGCCACCCAGCGCCTTGCCGAGGATCAGACCGTCCGGTTTGACCGCATCGTGATCACTGGCCAGCAGCGCGCCGGTACGGCCTAGGCCGGTCTGGATCTCATCGCAGATCAGCAGCACGTTGTTGTCGCGACAGATCTGCTCGCAGCGTTTGAGGTAACCCGGCGGCGGCATGATGATTCCACCCTCGCCCTGGATCGGCTCCACCAGAAAGGCCGCGGTGTTGGGGGTGATGGCCGCCTCCAAGGCGTCGCTGTCGCCAAACGGGATCGAACTGAAGCCGGCCGGAAAGGGGCCAAAGCCGTCGCGGTACTGCGGCGCGGAGGAGAAGGCGACGATGCTGATGGTGCGACCATGGAAATTGCCGTCGCAGACGATGATCCCGGCCTGGTCGGCGGCGACCCCCTTGACCTTGTAGGCCCATTTGCGCGCCGCCTTGAGGGCGGTCTCCACCGCCTCGGCACCGGTATTCATTGGCAGCGCCATCTCCTGGCCGGTCATCTGACAGATCTTTTGCAGCAGCGGTGCCAGCTGATCACTGTGAAAGGCGCGCGAGACCACGGCAAGCTGAGCTGCCTGTGTCGTCAGCGCCTGCACTAAACGGGGATGGCAGTGGCCATGGCTGACCGCCGAGTAGGCGCTCATCATATCGAGATAACAGTTACCGCCATCATCCCAGAGGTAGACCCCCTCACCCTTGACCAGCACCACCGGCAAGGGGTGATAGTTATGGGCACAGTACTGCTCTTCCAGTTCTATTATGGGATTCATGCTATCGCTCCGTTATCGCCCCGTTATCGCTTAGGGTGGCCAATAGCGCCAATACCAGCTGCTGGGTCCTGTGCTCAACATCGATCGCCGGATTGAACTCGGCAATCTCCATAGCCACCAGATTTGGATCCCGCGCCAGGAGCGCCAAGGCAGTCAACAGCTGTTTAGCGGGGATTCCGCCCACCACTGGCGACCCCACCCCCGGTGCATCATAGGTAGCAAGACCATCAAGATCGATGGAGATACCGTAGGCCGCCGTGCCGGTAGAGACAATCTGCTGCGCCTGGCGCATCACGTTTGCAAAGCCGATGCGGTCAACATCATCGTCGGTGAAAAACTTCACCCCCAACTCTTGCAGCAGCGCCTTCTCCGGCGGTTCATAGCTGCGCACCCCCACCAGCACTAGATGCTGCGGCAGCACCACATATCCTTGGGGCGCGAGATCGAGCAACGTTGGCGCGCCGTGACCCAGCAGCGTCGCCACCGGCATGCCGTGCCAGCGACCGCTGGGAGTGCTGTAGGGGGTGTGGGCATCCATGTGGGCATCGATCCAGATCAATCCCAATGGACCATCCAGACCACGGGCAACTCCGTTCCAGGTGCCGATGGCGCAGGAGTGGTCACCGCTCACCACCGCCAGGCGCCGCCCCGCCACCGTTGCCGCCGCCACGGTGGCAGCCAGATCGGCGCAGAAGTCGGTAATACCCTCCACCCCCTCGCCCACGGCAGTGGCTGGCGGTTCCACAATCGCCCCCCACTCGACCCCACTCAGCGCCTGCTGCTGCCCCGCCTTCCAGATGGCGGCGGGGCCACGGCCACAACGTTTATCGGGTGCGCCAAGACCGGAAGCGGCGCCAATCACCTTCATGGCTGTGGCTCTGTTCTCACTTTTCATAACACTCCTTTTCCTTAAACGCTGTTATAAAACTATCGGCCTGTCACTGCGCAGCCTTACCAAAGACCATTACACACAAGCAGTTAGAAGCCCAGAGCTGGAATCAGTTGCAACGGTGGCTAAATTGATGATGATAAGATTCCCTTATTCAACGCGCCAACAGAGTCCCCTAACAACATGAATGCCACAAACAGCCCCATGCCTACCACCTTATCCGGCCCTGCCGGGGCACTGGAGATCCTGGCCGAGGGGTTTGATGCCCGCTTCACCGGCATCGCTGTCATCTGCCACCCCCACCCATTGCACGGCGGCACCATGCTTAACAAGGTGGTCCATTATCTCGCACGCAGCTGTCGTGAACTGGGGCTGGCATCGCTGCGTTTCAACTATCGAGGTGTAGGCAAGAGTGCCGGCGGCTATGGCGAGGGGGTAGGTGAGAGCGAAGATCTGCTGGCGATTATCGACTGGCTGACGGAGCGCTACCCCGGCAGGCCGTTGTGGCTGGCCGGTTTTTCGTTTGGCTCTTATGTGGCGTTGCGGGCGGCCGGTCAGCGACCGGTTGAACAGCTGATCACCATCGCCCCGGCGGTCAACCGCCTCGACTTCAGCAAGCTGCCCATGCCCGGCTGCCCCTGGTTACTGATCCATGGCGATGCCGATGAGGTGGTGCCTTTAGAAGAGGTGGTGCGGTGGGTGGCCACTCTGGCAAAACCACCAGAGACGGTCTACATGGAGGGGGTGGGGCACTTCTTTCATGGCCAGCTGCCACGGCTGCAAGAGAAACTGATGGAAAAACTCGCGACGGCGGCAGCGCGACTCAGCAGTGATTTCATCAGTAATTCCATCAGTGATTAAAGAACCGCTGAATTCTCCTCCGCGCCCAAGACGCGTTGGGCAGAGCCTGTCGCGCGAGGGCCTGCCCCACGCAGTGTTTTGGGCAAGCGCGTTGGGCACGGAATTAATTAGAGTTTCCTTTAAACTAAAACCCACGCAATACCAATCGCTCCAGCGCCAATGGGTTGTGTTCATCAGCGCCAAAAAATGCGGAGTTGATTAAACCCTGATCCACCCCATCGGGTAGCAGCAACAGAATTTTACCTTTCAACGCCTCACCCTCACGTGTCTCCCACATGATTAAAAACTGCTGCCGGGTAAAACGGCGATTGCCCCAGGACGGATCCGCCAGCTGCACAGTGCCATCGGCAGCGATGCCACGGATCACCGAGAAGTGATCATCATCGCGATAACGTAGATAGGCAATCGCCGGGGTTTTGAGTTTTTTGAGCTGATCAAAATTGAGGGCTACGCCAACACCCTTGAGGCCATAACCACGCACCACCTCAGCCATGTCGTTAAAGGATGCAGCGCCATCTTTAGCCATCGTCTCCAGCAGCGCCTCTTCAGTGACCTCAAAGCCATAAAAGCCATTCATGATCGTCGCCACCGAGGCCGCGCCGCAGGAGTAATCGAGATCCTGTTTAACAACGTTGGCATCACGTAGATCTTTCCAGCTCTTCACAGCAACTGCACCCTTGAGCGTGGGTGTGCTGACCAGTGCCTCGGTTGCTGCTGTTGCCGAGCAAACGTACAGCCCAAGTAAAGAGGCAATGACAATTTTGTTAAAGCGCATCGTTAGCCTTAAATATTTGGCCGATATGGCTGGCAATTTCAGTACTGATGTTGTCGAAGACATTCAACGCAGCATCACGTAGCAACGCGGTTAAATAGAGTCCGGTATCCGACTCGATAAGCTGGGTGTACTCCTCCAGCTCACCATCCGATACAGAACGATACGCATAAACCATACTGAGTTGAATGAATTGACGGGCCTGGGGCAGGGACTGCTCGCGCATCTGCGCCAGCATCTGTGCCATCTCATCATCCGCCATCTTTTTATCCGCTGGTACAATCCGGTTCATGTTTTTCATCATAGCGCTGGGTACCATTATCTGCACCTCAACCATGCTCTCGGTCGCCTGCTGTGCTCTATCGAGCCGTTCGACCAGCGCCAACCGCTGCGGTGACGGCTGCGACAGCATCGAACCTGCAAACTGCATCATCTCCTGAAATGCCTCGGGAGTCTGGGCTTGCAATTCCAGCGCCGTCATCTTTTTAGAAAGCGGGCGGTCCAGCAGTGCCACAACTTCTGCATAACGCTGGGCGTCATAACGCTTTTCAATAAAACTAACCAGCGCAGGCTTGGTTTTAACCGGATCAAACGATTGCAAAAAAGTGTCCTTAAATTTGTAAAATGCCTCCTGCTCGACAGGGGGTGGCGGCTGTTGGTCAAACCCCAACGCCACCATGGCAGGCAACTGTTCGAGCAGTTCATCCATTCCCGATGTGGCTACGATTTTTGTAACTACCGCAGATCTGGCTTGTTTCTCTGCACTGTTTTCTATCGTTGTGCCAGAGGTGGTGCTCGCCTGAGTGGGTGATGGAGATGCGGCGGCAAAGACGGCACCTATCGAGAGGGAGGTGATCACGCAGGTCGTTGTCATGATTTTTTTGAACATCTTTATGCCGTCCTTGGGATGAGTGGTTGTAAGACTGGAATGGTGCGCATAGCGCACCCTACTTTGCTAACAGCTTTAGTTCCATGGCCAATGGTGCAAGGCTTGAACTAATTTCAAAAGGAGCAATCGCAGGGAAGATCGCAGCCACCATCAACGCCATCGCCTTTGCACCATTTTTGTGGAATACAATTTATTGCCTGACATGGATCAGCATCACACCGATCCATACAGCGCCTCTTTTTATTCTTATCCTCACCATTATTTTTCTCTTCCTGAAGCGTATCGTATGCAAGTGAACACAAGAAAAACTGGCGCTTTATACTCTTCCGGCCACCAATGATCCCATCAACTTCGACGATTTTCCGTATGGCCCTGGAACATGAATCACCGTGATGTAGCGCCGCATAGGCACACCTGAACCTCTTGTAAGGTGATATGTACTTCTGATAAAAAACTATCAGCGCGATGATAATTTTGTTCATGCCATCACTACTGCTAACACAATGCTTGCATACCATTTACCCGACGGACCGCTCAACTGCATGATTAACACGTCTTGCTGTCGCGTTGTCGCTTTAATCTGGCTTCATGCTTTATTTCTAGGAAATAAAACATCGCCATACCTGACACACCGAGCACAAAGAATCCCAAGCTTGACAGGATTGATTCCTTTATTTCTTTGAGAAAAATCAAATCCAGTATGTTTACAGCAACTGTCATACTGATTCCTGCAATGAAGGCTGAAATACCAAAGTTAATTTTATTTTTGAAACAAAGCCTCGCAGATTGTGCGCATATAATCACTCCAATAACGGGTAATACAATATCATTCATCACGGGCCTCCTCATTGAGTTGGCAAATCAATCGCCCCCCCCACAATCCCGGGGGATTACCTTATTTATTTATGACGTAATATTGAAAATGAATTTATCCCACACAGCAGGGAGAAACATGTAATGAAGCACAACAAACAAGGCCATACCAAAAACCGTGATTGCTATCGTTGGAATTAATCCCTCACTTAATGAATTAACCCCCGTAATTTTCCTTACCGCAGCCACAAGAAAGCGCATGGCAACTATTAAAGTGATAACAAGAAGGAAAAGCGTAAAGTGTGATTCAACCTCAACACCTTGGCCACTACTTACAAAATAAGGCCCCCTAAAATATGGGGCCATTGCGATGCCTAGTAGAGTCGATGACATGATCGTCACTCCGACCATGCCGCCAATAGCACCTCCCATAACTGAATAGAGCAACGCCACTACGCCTTCACCACTCCTGCCGTCCACTATCAACCCAGCAATATATCCTAAAGAACCCGCCCCACCACCTGCTGCACCTGCCAAAACTCGCAATGCGGTTGAACGAACAACATCTATATCGAATTTATTCAGATAGATCATTTTTATTTTCCACCACATAATCAATGTGAACCCCTCCTTGAGAAACATAAGGAGGGGGGAACTCCAACGCTACGTCATTAAACTCTACCTTCTTCCACTGTTATAGCAGCTACCACAATAACCAAAACTTTGGCTGTTAAAACCATAATTGGTTCTGCTGCCAAAACTTGTGTTTCCATAACTGGAACTCCAATTCAAAGGACTATTATTCCAGTTAAAACTCGATACTGCGCCACCAGCAAGCGAGCCATAGGTCATGGATGACCAATTATTGGTGCCAAGAAGGCCAGCAACAGCTCCTCCTCCTACTGCTTTTCCCGCATCCCATGTATTCCATGAGTAGCCTCCAGCAAGCCATCCACCTACATAACCTGCACCACCCCCAACAGCGCCAACACCTGCGCGTTGTATGTAGGGCACCATAACGAGAGGAACTGCTGCCCCCTCCGTCTCTTTCATCTCCTGATCAGAAAGTGTTGCCACCTCCATCGTGCCTTCAGATTCAAACGCAAAGGCCATGTCCTTATCTTCAAAAGAGCTGGCCAGTGCTGATGTTGCACCGCATGAGAGGGCGAAGGTAAGCGCCAGGGATGTTGCTGTCAATTTCTTCATTCCAATCTCCATATCAAAATAGTGTTGAGCTAAAAACGGTTAATTATTGATGTCGTTCTGTTCTGCCTTTTCCGTGGCGTCACCTCCTTTGTCGTCTTTATCGATTGCAAACCGGCTGGGGAATTTATACAAAAACGTCATGCCCACCTCGGCGCCACTGTCGCCGGTGATATCGCTGCGGCTGCTCACCTGCAACGTAACCTGCTTGCTCCAGGCGTAGCCGATACCGAACTCCATCTGTGTCTTGGTGGTGCGGATTTCTTGATACTCGCCGTCGACCGCGTCGCGCTGTTGCCAGCGCCATTGCAGACCGGAGGTGAGTGTGACTTCGTGGTTGACGGCGAAGCCGATGGTGGGATTGATGAAGAACAGATCGCCGGGGTTGATGCGCTGGCTGCCGACGTTGCGGCTGGCGTTGTAGCGATAACCGCTGGTGAGTGAGAGCACCAGCGGGTCGGTGGCGCGGTAGGTGGTGAAGCCGATCATGGCGCTTTTGCCGTGAACGAGTTCGTTGCCTTCGGCGACCACATTTTCGGCGAGCGCCAGTTCGGCGAAACCGAGCAACGCCGGTGTTTCGGCATCGTTGGCGAAGCGGTGGTTGATGCCGATCCAGGAGTCCGAAAATTTTTCACTGCTGTTGGCAGCGGGACCATCGGCATCGAGGGTGCGCACGCTTTGCGCCACCGCGCCGAGGCGGCCATACAGCTCTGTGTCGAGCGACAGGCCGTAACGCAGGCCGGAGGAGAGGGCGAGCAGATCGAGGTTTTGCCGGGCTTGGCCGACAGCGACAGGGACGGAGATGAATTGGCCGGGACCGGTCTGGATGGTGCCATAACGCGAATCGACATTGCGCCGGTCGCTGTTGGCATAGACAAGGTTTACATCGGCGCGCCAGCGCTTTTCTGCGGTGAGCAGGTCTTCGATGGTAAGGGGTAGGTCAGCGTGGGCCTTGGGCAGTACGCAGATGCAAAACAGCAATAACGCAATAACGCAATAACAGAATTTAATAATTGATCGTTCCATGACCACAACATCATCCCTGAAAGATTTATGAGGGATTATTGAACGATACATTGATAGTGTAAATATGTATTTTTAACGCATATTTAAATCGATTAAATCGATTAAATCGAAATTAAGGAGACGGTGATTAACGCCTTAGTGGTCCATGCGGTTAATTGTGTAACGAATTTTTTTCACGCTCAACCGAAGCCAAAAGAGGTATACGCATTTACGCATCACATATAGAAACGCCAATTAACAACATTCGGCAGATAGACAGACTACCAATAGTGACCTGAAAGTGAACAATGTCAACCCAGCATCGATTCTCTATCGCCGGGTATTCAGCCTCCTTACATTTAGCCGATATAGCACTTTGCCTAGCCACTTTTAATTCGACAAACGTAAGGGGAACCGTTTTGAGCGAGCCACAGGAACATTACATCTCGGCGGAGATATACAAAGGGTTCTACTACAACAGGGATCTGGATACCTCTACCATTATTAAAGAGTACGGTTCTATTGAGGCTATCCTGCACCAATCCCGCTTCATCGCTTGCCTGACCATCCAGATTCCTCACCTCTATCGGGCCGAGTACCAATATGGCAGCCATGTCTATAACAGCCTGCTGGCACAGACCAATACCATTCTCAAAGAGTTAAAAAGCCTTCTTTTTCGTGAGGAGGATATATTGATTGTAGATATGGTTGAGGTTGATACGTTTGTTCTGTTCCTATCGCCGCCCCGTGACAACAATACCCAGTTACTCGACCATATTGAATCCATGGTGCAGCGGGCACGCCGGCAAATTGAAGATAAAATATTCAACCTCTTTTATCCCTATACCAAACAATACTCTAAACCGGCGATTGGCTATGCACTGATCATCAACAACCCAATGGTCAACAATATGCGCCTGATCATGAGCCTGGTAAAACAGTCAAAACGGGTGGGTGAGTTTTTAGCTGAACAGCAGAAATACCAGAGCCTTTACCAACTCCAGAAGCTGATTTTGAACCGCGAGATCAGAACCGTCTTTCAGGCCATCATTGATATTAATAGCCTGGAGGTGATCGGTTATGAGGCGTTATCCCGTGGACCTGTCGATAGCGAGCTCAATTCACCGTTGTTAATGTTTTTATTGGCCACCGAGTTTGGCCTGACCTTTGAGCTGGACAGTATCTGCCGCAAAACCGCCTTCGAAAGTGCCCGCCATATCGACTCTGGCATCAAAATATTTGTAAATACACTGCCCATGACCATTCATGACCCTGAGTTTCGTGGCCAGTATCTGAAAGATCTGCTGGAAGATCTGAAGTTAAAACCGGAAAACGTCGTTTTTGAGGTCAATGAAGCGCTGGCGATCGACAACTACGACCTTTTTAAGGGGGCGCTGAAGGACTACTCCGATATTGGAATCGTGCACGCCAGCGATGACATTGGTCGTGGCCATGCCGATCTGGAGCGTATTCTTGAGCTCGCCCCAGGCTATATGAAACTTGATATCAGCATGGTGCGCGACATTGACCAGAGCTTTATCAAACAGCAGATGGTCAAAGCCATGATCAGTCTGGCCCACAACATCAGCTCTAAAATCATTGCTGAAGGTGTCGAGCGTAAAGAGGAGTATCTGATGCTCAAGCAGTTAGGCGTGGACTACGCCCAAGGGTATCTGTTTGGCCGTCCCAGCGAAAAGCCGGTCCCCTTTGATAAGTCACTCTGCTGCTGAATCGCAGCGATACCCCAGTTTAAGAACGAACCCTGTCCGGCCTGCGGTGCCAATGAAGGGATGAAACTACGTAAAGTACCCTGGGTGAAATACACCAGGTCTCAAAAAAGAGGGGCTACACATCTTTTCTGTCCCCATTATCTGGAGACAGACCACATCAAGACGCCGTGCAAATGTCGACGCGGGTCAACTGATCCACCTGTTGCCCCACAGCCACCATGGCGCAGAACTGTCGATAAAAATGACTTTTTAGTCTTTCATCAGTTTGAGCAGGACTCTATTCAGCTCTGCGAACATATTCGTTTCTCCTTCGAACTGGTAAGAGATAACCGCAACCCGCCACTCATCACCCGGCGCAGTAGTGGCTCAACATAAAAGCGTAATTTGCGATTACCGTTAGGCAAACGGCGCTTTTACTTTCATTGCCGGCAGGCAACCGGGTAGAATGCGCCATCTGTTAATACAACGCCCATCACCAAAATGCCCATGACAACCACCCTGTTAAAAATTCTGAACCCCATCGCCACGCTTATCGAAAAGATCAGCGAGGGGACCGGTCGGCTGAGCGGCTGGCTGGTGGTGGCACTGGTATTACTGATCTGCTATGACGTTGCCATGCGTTATCTGTTCCAGGCCGGATCGGTGGCGCTACAGGAGCTGGAGTGGCACATCTTTGCCCTGATCTTTCTGCTGGGTGCCGCCTACACCCTCAAATATGATGAACATGTACGGGTGGATGTTTTCTATCAGGCGCGCTGGATGAACCCCAAACGACGAGCCGTGGTCGATCTGTTTGGCTGTCTGTTTATGCTTTTACCTTTCTGCTGGTTGATGATCTACAGCTCCATCCCCTTTGTCAGCCAGGCCTACGGTTGGGGTGAAGCGTCACCCGATCCGGGCGGGCTGCCCTACCGCTGGTTACTCAAGGCGATGATCCCCATCGGTTTTGTGCTACTAGCACTACAAGGGGTCGCCATGATCATCCACTGCCTGCGAGAGATCACCGCCCATAAGGAGTCCCAGTAATGGCGATGGAGTACTGGGCGCTGGTCATGTTTGCCGTGACTATTCTTTTGTTAATGCTGGGCTTTCCTGTCGCCTTCACCCTCGGCGCAATTGCAATGGCCTTTGGTGGCTATTTCCTCGGTTGGCAGGAGTTCCAACTACTGCCGATGCGGGTCTGGGGGGTGATGACCAACTTCAGCCTGCTGGCGGTGCCACTGTTTGTTTTTATGGGGGTGATGTTGGAGCGGTCAGGCCTGGCGGAGGAGCTGCTGGAGACGGTGGCACGACTCTTTGGACGATTGCGCGGCGGGCTGGCCATCTCTATTGTTGTGGTGGGGGCAGTGCTGGCGGCGACCACCGGCGTTGTCGGGGCCACCGTGGTGGCAATGGGGGTCATCGCCCTGCCCATCATGCTCAAACGGGGTTATGACAAGGGGCTGGCAACGGGGACCATTGCCGCCTCTGGCACATTGGGGCAGATCATCCCCCCCAGCATCATCCTGATCCTGCTCGGCGATGTGATGGGGGTGGCGGCAGGTGAGCTGTTTGCCGCCGCCGTGATACCGGGGTTGCTGCTGGTACTGGCGTTTATCGTCTATATCCTGATCATCGCCTACCTGCGACCCGAACTGGCCCCCGCCGTAAAGATGGAGGAGCACACCCCTGGCCTGGCAGGCAAAGTGATCAAGAGCCTGTTACCGCCACTGATTCTGATTATTGCCGTGCTGGGATCGATCTTTTTTGGCATCGCCTCACCCACGGAGTCGGCTGCTGTCGGTGCGCTGGGGGCCATGGTGCTGGCGGCACTGCATGGGCGTATGTCGCTCAGCAATGTACGTGACAGCGCCCGTCATACCGCGCGCCTCACCAGCATGGTCTTTATCATATTGATTGGAGCCACCGCCTTTGGACTGGTCTTTCGCTCCATGGGCGGGGATCTGGTGGTAGAGGATATTATGCTGGCACTGCCTGGTGGCGAGTGGGGCTTTTTGGCCGCCAGTATGTTGCTGATCTTTGTGCTGGGGTTCTTCCTCGATTTCCTCGAGATCTGTTTTATTGTGGTCCCTATCCTGACCCCTATCGCCAGCGCACTGGACATCAACATGGTCTGGTTTGCCATCCTGATCGCCATGAACCTGCAGACCTCGTTTCTGACGCCGCCGTTTGGCTTTTCACTCTTTTATCTCAAGGCGGTGGCACCGCCCGAGATCCACATCCAGCACATCTACCGGGGTGTGATCCCCTTTATCATCCTCCAGCTACTAGTGCTGGGGCTGCTGATGCTATTCCCTGAGGTGGTGCAGTGGTTACCCGGTCTGATGGCTGAATAGATATCGGTTATTGAACAACAAAGCTGGTAAACAGCACCTCTTGAACACTAGAGGGAAACTCTTTACCTTCGGCATCCTTTGCCTTATGGGTCACGGAGATATGGGCATACTGCTCCAGCACGGACTGAATCTTTGTCAGCGCCTCTTTACGGAGGTTTTCACGTGCCTGAACCGTCAGCACCTCATTAATATCCCGACTGGAAAAGAGCATTAACAGCTCATGACGAATGGGGGCCATATGTTTCTTCACTGCCGCCACCACCTCAGCATCCATGGTCATCAAATTCAGGCTCAACTGCATAAACCGTAACGAACGGTTGTCCTGGACATTGACCACAAACGCTGGCTCCAGCGGCAGATAGTTAACCTTACCCGTCACCGCCCCGCCACTGTCACCACCGCCTCCACCGCCACTGGCAAACGCGGAGCTGGCACAAAACATCGCCAATAAACAGAGATAAAACCGCTGTTGCAAGGATATAACCGGACGCACTGCAAACTTCATAAAGCTCTCCCAAATACCATACAAACAAGGGTTAATGGTGATGTACGTTGTCAGCCATTGATATCGGTAGGCAATAAAGATCCTGTAGGATTTGTTGGTTATAAAACTGTTAAATCTAAAAAAAACGAATTGAATCAGACGGTTGGTAGGATAGGGGAGATGATAGCCATTGGGTAGCAATGCCGCCACCCAATGGGTAAACGGTTAGCTAAGGACGCCAACCAAAGGTGATGCCCACACTATTACCACTCAGCTCCTGATTGGTATCACTGGTTGTATAGTCTATAAGGGTCACCCGACCACCGATGTAGCTCTTGGCACCTATAATATAATCCACCTCAAAAATAAGCCCCAGCGCATTATCAAAATCGGTCGTCGCCACAGCGGCTACGCCGCTACCCTTCATTGAGGGGTTGAGGTGATAGGCCAAACCACCGCCAAAACGCCATGATGGCGTGGTATAGAACTCCATCAGTTCGATCGGGTAACGTTTCCAGTCCACATCACCATTCTGGGCATTGGCAGAATCAAACTTGTAACTCAGGCTCATCTGGGTCTCCAGCTCAGGCAGGCGTGCTGGCGCTGTTTTAAAGGTAAACCCCACCCCCAGCTGCAACAGATCCCCAGCATCAATGCTGACAGTGTCGCCATTGGTATAGGTGGCATGAAACAGCTCATCACCACCCACATCAATCCCGCCCTGAAACAGCAGATCATAATCACCTGCCTGGGCGGTACCCGCCAGCAACAACGCCAATCCCGAAAATACCGCTTTCTGAAGCTTCATTTGTTATTTAACTCCTTATTTTTAGGTTGTTTTTATAGCAACTACAACATCAACACCCCTGTTAAATCTTCAAACTCCGGGCGTAGGCCGCCTCGGAGATATCATTCCACGCATCATTACTATCCCGGAACGAGCGGTACGCCTGGTAGACCTGCTTGAACGTTGCATCCTTGGCGGCCTCTGCATCCAACGTCTCCTGGGTAAGACGTTTAAGCGTCTTGATCACATCGTCCGGAAAGGGCAATACCTGAACCTTGTGTTTCTGCTTTAACTCTTGCAAGGCCTGCAGATTTTTAGCCTCGAATTCCGCCAGCATCCAGCCGTTGGCGGCGGCGGCGGCGGTCTCAATCATGATCTGAAATTCCGGCGGTAGCTCCGCCCACGCCTTGCTGTTGATGGTGAGTTCTAGAGTGGGGCCTGGCTCGTGCCAGCCGGGGTAGTAATAAAATTTGGCGGCGCGGTGCAGCCCCAGCCGCAAGTCGTGGAACGGGCCGATCCACTCAGTGGCGTCGAGGGTGCCACGCTCCAGGGCGGTGTAGATCTCGCCGCCCGCCATCAGGATCGGGTTGGCACCGGCCTGGGCCATCACCTTGCCGCCGAGACCAGGAATACGCATCTTTAACCCTTTAAGGTCAGCAACGGTGTTGATCTTCTTGCGGAACCAGCCGCCCATCTGCACCCCGGTATTGCCCATCGGGAATGGGATCAGGTTGAAGGGTTTGTAGATATCGCGCCACAGTTTCAGACCGCCGCCGTGGTAGAGCCAGGCGTTCATGCCCTGGGCATTCATACCAAAGGGGACGGCGGTGAAGAACTGCGCCGCCGGCACCGTGCCGGACCAGTAGTAGGCGGCACCGTGGCCTATCTCCACTGTCCCCTGGGAGACGGCGTCAAAGGTCTGCATCGCCGGGATCAGCTCACCGGCGGCATAGACGCTGATGCGCAGGCGGCGGTCGCTCATCTTCTCGATA
Source organism: Tenderia sp. (SeqCode) (assembly GCA_031416075.1). Lineage (GTDB taxonomy): Bacteria > Pseudomonadota > Gammaproteobacteria > Tenderiales > Tenderiaceae > JAKFXL01. The sequence goes on from JANOSY010000050.1 coordinate 32,063, forward strand.
TCGCTGGCAAAACGCTCCGCCCCCTCTTGCAGGATCGGCATGTTGGGCGGCCAGGTGGTGACCATCTTCCAGTTAAAGCGTTTTTTCGTGGCGGCCAGAGCCGGGGCGGCGGTGACGCTGGCAGCGGCTAATACACCACCGCCAACGGCCTTCTTCAAAAAATCACGACGTTGCATGAAAAGTCCTTTTTTATTACGGAATGGGCCAACAGACAGCGCCCGTCAAAAGCCTGGGCAAGATGGTAACGTAGCCTGCCGGGGGTCGCAATTTTTAGTGCTAAATGAGCCGGTTATCACTGCCGCAAAACCCTTCACACCGCTGCTCCAAGGTTTAATCTTTTCTGCCACGGGCCGCCATCTACACTATGTAAATGCCATATCGGCGGTGGTGGGCAGTCTGGTGATAGTCTGTAACACGTTGAAGTCAAAGTTTAATTTGTTGAATTCCTGGAGACTCATACCCCTCCTGGCCTGCATTTGTCTGACCACCACGGCCCAGGCCGCAACCTTTGTATTACCCAAAAGCGACGTCGTGGGGCAGATTCAGTACACCACGGCAAGCACTGGCGATACCCTGCGTGATATCGCACGGCGCTACAACATCAGCTTTAACGCCATCAAAACCGCCAATCCCCACATCGACCCACAGCGGCCCGCCGCCGGGACGCGCATTTTGATCCCCAGTCGTCACCTGTTACCACCGGGGCCACGGGAAGGCATTGTCATTAATGTTGCCGAGATGCAGCTCTACCACTACGTCATCCCCGTGCCACCCTCACAGACCACGGCGGACGAGGCGGCAAAGGCGATAGCCGCAGCACTGGCTGCACAGACCAGTGGAGAGAACCCGGCCCCCATAACCCCTGGCTCAACCCCTGGCTCAACCCCTGGCATAACCACAGGCGCGATCACCATCCCGCCCCCCATCACCCCTTTCGTAGCCATCAATCCGATCATCTCCGCAGGGCCAGCCACCCCTCCGGCCGACGCTGACCCGGCTCCCGCCACCCGCCCGGTGGAGCCTGTGGGTCCGCCGCTTGTGGGCATCTACCCCATTGGCGTCGGCAGTGAGTGCCGTCCAACTGGCTCCGGCAGCCACACCGTAGAACAACGGCTGAGTCGTCCCTCCTGGACCGTGCCTGCCTCCCTGCGGGCGGCACAACCCAGCCTGCCGGACGTGATGCTGCCCGGCCCCAAAAACCCGCTAGGCAATTATGCCCTCATGCTCAATACCCCCGGCTTTATGATCCACGGCACCAACAGTAACAACAACATCGGCACAACATTGAGCCGTGGCTGCATCAGCATGTATGCGGAAGATGTTGAGCTGTTGATCAACCAGGTCACCACCGGCACAACAGTCCGCTTTGTTAACCAGCCCCTGAAACACGGCTACAAAAACGGCGCCCTTTACCTGGAGTTTCATAAACCGGCTAACAGTGAGGGGGAGTTAAACCTAGCCGCGTTTGTTAACTGGATGAGTACCATCAACCGTGCCCCTATGGATACCTCGGACTGGCAGCGGGCGCGCCAGGTGGCCGAAGGCTCCCGTGGCCTGGCCATGCCGGTGATGCAGCTCAAGTCAAAACCGCGCCCGGATCGTGGCCTCTGGTTACAGATCGGCCAGTTTAAAACCTCCAAATCCGCCCATGCGCTGATTAAAAAAATCGAGGTGATAGGCGTGCCGCTGATCACCCACGACTGCCATAGTGGCAAACCCTGCAAGGTAATGGCCGGCCCCTTTAAGGATCGGGAGTATGTTGATGAACTGCTCAAAAAGATCAAATGGGTGGTTGGCGTGAAAGGCAGCATTGTTCCCTATCAGGAAGAGGATGATTTTCAGCTGCCCCTGCTCAAACCAAACTGACCCGCCAGCCATTTAGCCACCCCTCCCATCTGCCCCGCAATTCATACCGAGAAGAGACAAGTCACCCACGGTAGACGATAATGCCGCCCACGGTTATACACCCCAGAGGCAGTCCAGAGGCAGTATGGAACAGGCGACAAAAACAGCAAAAAGTGGTTGGAGCTGGATCCCTACGCTCTACTTTGGTCAGGGCATCCCCTATGTTGTGGTGATGATGCTTGCCGTCGTCATGTACAAAAAGATGGGGCTGTCGAACAGCGACATCGCCCTCTACACCAGCTGGCTCTACCTGCCGTGGGTGATTAAGCCACTCTGGTCACCGTTTGTTGAGATGTTCCGCACTAAACGGTTCTGGATACTCACCATGCAACTGCTGATCGGCGCCACCCTGGCGCTGGTGGCGCTGACGTTGCCGACATCCAACTTCTTTCAGATCACACTCGCCATCTTCTGGTTGATGGCCTTCAGCTCCGCCACCCATGACATCGCCGCCGATGGTTTTTACATGCTGGCGCTCAAAGAGCAGCAGCAGGCCGCCTTTGTTGGGGTACGCAGCACCTTCTATCGCCTCGCCATGATTGCCGGGCAAGGCGGGCTGGTCTACATCGCCGGTCACTTTGAAAAAACCACCGGCGATATCACCCAGGCGTGGTCGATAGTCTTTTTTATTCTGGCAGCGATGTTCTTATCACTCTTCATCTATCACAAATTTGTATTGCCACTCCCCGCAAGCGACCACGCCACCACCGACAATACGCGGCCAATGCAGCAGTTTTATTCTGTTTTTATAAAATTCATACGGAAAAAAGAGATCCTCTCCATCCTCGCCTTTCTGTTGCTGTTTCGTTTTGCCGAGGCGCAGCTCGTCAAGCTCGCTGCACCGTTTTTGCTGGATGGGCGAGACAGCGGTGGGCTGGGACTGACAACCCAAGGACTCGGCGTGGTCTATGGTACTGCCGGTGTGATTGCACTGACACTCGGTGGCCTGCTCGGTGGTTACGCCATCTCCCGCCTTGGCCTTAAACGAATGCTCTGGGGCATGGTGATGGCGGTCAACATCCCCAACATCGTTTACGTCTATCTGGCGCTCACCATGCCGACAAACCTCACCATCATCTCCAGCGCTATTGCCATCGAACAGTTCGGTTACGGTTTTGGTTTCACCGCCTACATGATGTTTATGATCATGGTCGCCGACGGCGAACACAAAACCGCCCACTACGCCCTCTGCACTGGATTTATGGCGCTCGGCATGATGCTGCCCGGCATGGCCAGCGGCTGGATTCAGGAGCAACTTGGCTATCAACATTTTTTCATCTGGGTGTGCATTGCCACGTTGCCGTCGTTGCTGGTAACGGCATTTGTAAAAATTGACCCGGCGTTCGGCAAAAAGATTGAACGCTGAAACAGCCCAGTCAGGCAGCGCTCGCCTGATTTCGCTCGACGCCTTTCGCGGTTTCACCATCGCCAGCATGGTGCTGGTGAACAATCCTGGCGACTGGGGCAACATTTATCCGCAGCTCGGCCACGCCGAATGGAATGGCTGGACGTTTACCGATTGGGTCTTTCCATTTTTTCTGTTCATCTGCGGCGTGTCGATGACGTTTTCGCTGGGCCGCAGAGCTGAGGCCGGTGATGACAAGGGCACATTGTTACGGCAACTCTTTAAACGTGCCACGATCATTTTCCTGATTGGCCTAACACTGAACCTGATACCGGCTTTCAACGTTGAAACGGTACGCATTCCCGGTGTGTTGCAACGTATAGCCCTGTGCACGCTGCTGGCCGCGCCAATCGTTGTGTATTTCAATTGGAAACAACAGTTCGTTTGGATCATCGGCCTCCTCG
>JANOSY010000051.1:0-32831 GCA_031416075.1 Tenderia sp. (SeqCode)
TTGTCCCCCGCTATTGGGCAGATTCCCATGCATTACTCACCCGTCCGCCACTCGTCAGCGCCCGAAGGCCTGTTACCGTTCGACTTGCATGTGTTAAGCATGCCGCCAGCGTTCAATCTGAGCCAGGATCAAACTCTTCAACTTTAAGCTTGATAGCTACTAGAGGTAGCCAATCTTGTTTAACGAAGAGGTAATCCTAGTTTAAATCGCCTTAGCGTTTTACGACTAGGTTACTTACGTCGATGTTTCTTCCGAAACCTCTCGCGACGCAAGCACCCACACAAATTGCTTGTTCTCATTAGTTTTTAAAGAGCGACGGGGCGGACCCCGTTTAAGAGAAGCGAGATTATACAGCGCTTTTCTTTCGCGTCAACTTGTTTCTGTCGACGCTTTTGCTTTAGTTTGCAGCCACTTAGGATTGCTTTGCTTCAGCAGAGGGGCGCATTATACGCACCTATTTCCATGCGTCAACTACTTTAATTCCCACTGTTTAAACAGGCTTGTGGGGCTGGCTATACAGCCCAAAAACCGCACCTTCCACAAACCGGACGTGTGACTGACCCGCCGCCTCAAACAAGGGTGATTCTGGCGAAGCGACGCTTCCCCACTTGATATACATGTACGCTGCCCGCGGCAATCTCGAGCTGTTGGTTATCGACCCGTTCGCCGTCAATTTTAACGGCCCCCTGTTTTATCATTCGTATCGCCTCTGAGGTGCTGGGGGTTAACCCGGACTCTTTAAGGAGGCTAGCTATACTGATCTTGCCCTCTGTCACGGCAATCTGCTGCTCGTCTATCTGCTCAGGCAGCGCCCCTTTCTGAAACCGGGCGATGAAATCAGCCTGCGCCTGTTGCGCCGCCGCCTTGCCATGAAAGCGGGTGATGATCTCTTCCGCCAGCTGGAATTTGACGTCGCGGGGGTTCATCCCTTTCGCTACCTGGTGTTTTAGTGCATCAATCTCGGCGGTTGCCCGAAAGCTCAGCAGTTCAAAGTAGCGCCACATCAGCTCGTCAGAGATGGACATGAGTTTGCCAAACATCTCTCCAGCCGGTTCAGCGATACCTATATAGTTGTTGAGTGATTTTGACATTTTTTGCACACCATCCAACCCTTCCAGGATTGGCATTGTCAGGACGACCTGGGGGGGCTGGCCATAGATCTCCTGCAGCTGACGCCCAACCAACAGGTTGAATTTCTGGTCCGTGCCACCCAGCTCAACATCGGCTTTCATTGCGACGGAGTCATACCCTTGCACCAACGGATAGATAAACTCATGGATGGCGATGGGCTGCCCGCCGCTATACCGTTTACTGAAGTCATCGCGCTCTAACATACGTGCCACGGTGTGTTTGGCAGCGAGCTGTATCAGATCTGCCGCGCTCATCGCCCCCATCCAGCTGGAATTAAACATGACGGTTGTTTTGTCCGGGTCGAGTATCTTGAAGATCTGCTGCTCGTAACTACGCGCGTTCTCTACAACGTCTTCACGGGTCAATGGCTTGCGTGTGACATTTTTGCCGGTGGGGTCGCCTATCATGCCGGTGAAGTCGCCTATCAGGAACAGGACTTCGTGTCCCAGCATCTGAAACTGGCGCAATTTGTTGATGAGTACGGTATGCCCAAGATGCAGATCGGGGGCAGTGGGATCGAACCCTGCCTTGATTCGCAGGGGTTTTCCACTGTTAAGCCGCGCCACCAGATCCTCTTCACGCAGGATCTCGTCTGCCCCACGCTTAATTATCTCAAGCTGTTCCTTTACTGCTACCATCCTGTTCCTCTGCTCTATAAGTGGATATACTGCTACGCTGACGTAACATGCATTATATGTGGGATTGATTCCACACTTCGAACAAATTGGTCATTTTTGACCGTTCACGCCATACATCACAGCCAACACGTTATTATAAAGGGGGTTTTGAGTGAGCCTGTCAGGCAATCCAAAAAAAGCAGCCATTAACAATAGCCACGCCCTGCCGATGAATCGTCGTATGATCGACAAATATCTGCACTGGGGACTGGTTTTATGCGGTACCGCCATTCTGGCAATCGTAGTCGCTCTGTTGCCTGACGATGCTGAGGCGATCCGTGCCCCATCAATGAATGCCTCTGTCATTTCCGGCGATGAGTTTCAGAGCACACTGGATATCCCTGCATTAAATAGCCAGGTAACCAACCATGGTGTTAACGCCATCCCAGAGGAGCCTGACGACTGGTTTCATGCGGAGGTTCGTTCTGGCGACAGCCTCTCCACACTGTTTAACCGCCACGGACTGAGCGCACAAGAGCTGCTCAAGGTGACATCAGAGCAGGTGGCTGCCGAGCCGTTGACACGGCTCTACCCCGGCGAGCAGCTCAAACTACGTATCAACGACGCAACACTGACAGAGCTGATATATGACTACGATATGACCCACACCCTACATATGGTGCGTGTGGATGACGGCTTTGAATCCGCCATTATTGAAAAGCCACTGGAGACCCGTACCGCACGGAGCTCCGGCGTCATTAAGGATTCACTATTCATGTCGGCACAAGCGGTGGGGCTATCTGACCGGCTCACCATGGAGCTGGCCGGAGTTTTTGGCTGGGACATCGACTTTGCCCTCGACATCCGGCGTGGCGATACCTTTGCTGTTATCTATGAAGAGATATTCCTCAATGGCGAAAAGGTGCGTGATGGCAACATCATCGCCGCCTCGTTTGGCAATCGTGGCGAGACATTCACCGCCATCCGCCATACCAACAGTGACGGTCGCAACGAATACTACAGCGCCGATGGCCACAGCCTGCGTAAGGCGTTTTTACGGACACCGGTAGACTTTTCACGCATCAGCTCAGGTTTCAGCCTGGGACGGCTACATCCTATATTAAACAAGATTCGCGCCCATAAAGGGGTCGACTACGCCGCACCCACCGGCACCCCAATCAAATCCACCGGTGACGGCAAGATCGCCTTCCGTGGCGTCAAAGGTGGCTACGGCAATGTGGTGATAGTGCAGCATGGCGCTACCTACAGCACCCTGTATGGCCATATGTCAGCCTTTGCCCGCAACCTGCAAACCGGCAGCCGGGTACGCCAGGGGCAGGTGATCGGCTACGTGGGCAAATCGGGTCTCGCCAGCGGCCCCCACCTGCACTATGAGTTTTTGGTCAACAACGTCCATCGCAACCCGTTAACGGTTGCCCTGCCCAACGCTCAGCCACTATCAAAAGAGCACCGGGCCGAGTTCAAGACCAAGGCCGCACCATTACTGGCGCAGCTGGACCTGCTGACCCGCAATAAAATCGCCCTGGCCGGGCGCTAAAGGCCGTGAGCACCCCCTGTTTTATTGGTTTGATGTCGGGCACCAGCATGGATGCGGTTGACGCCGTGCTGGTGGAGTTTACCAACACCGGTCTCCACCTGATCGCCACCCATACAGAGCCAATGCCAGATACTACCAAACGGCAGCTGGAGCAGTTCATCAACCAGACAACCCACCACATCCACCAGCTCGGCGAGCTTGATGTGGCCATCGGCGAGCTCTTCGCCACCGCCGTGCAACGGCTACTGGCCGACCAGATCAACACTACCGTCATCACAGCCATCGGCAGTCATGGCCAAACCGTCTTTCATGCGCCGCAACATACCCCCCCGTTTACCTTGCAGATTGGCGACCCCAACATCATCGCTGAACGCACCGGGATCACCACGATTGCCGATTTTCGGCGACGCGACATGGCGGCGGGCGGGCAAGGAGCGCCTCTCGTGCCTGCCTTCCATAACGCACTATTTCGCACCCCTGACCGCAATCGGGTCATCCTCAACATCGGCGGCATTGCCAATATCACTGTTCTGCCTGCGGATCCCCAACAGCCTGTCATCGGCTTTGATACCGGGCCGGGTAATACACTTTTAGATGGATGGATATTCCGCCATCAGCAGCAGCCGATGGACCGGGACGGTCGCTGGGCGGCCAGTGGCAAGGTGAACCAGTCACTGCTTAACCAGCTGTTACTAGAGCCATTTTTCACCATGCCGCCCCCCAAAAGCAGTGGTCGGGAGCTATTCAATCTCCATTGGCTGGCCCAAGCCAACATCAAAGATGCCCCTGAAAACATTCAGGCCACCCTGGCCCAGCTCACCATCGAGACCATTGCCCGCGCCATTGAACAGCACGCAGACAGTACCGACGAGCTGTTTGTCTGTGGCGGTGGCGCTTACAATCCGGTGTTAATGCGGGGACTTGCTGAGCGGCTGCCCACTATACCGGTGCAGAGCACGGAGGTGCTGGGGCTGGCCCCAGGCTGGGTGGAAGGTGTCGCCTTTGCCTGGCTGGCCAAGCAGACCCTTGAAGGAAAGCCCGGAAATCTGCCTGAGGCCACAGGGGCAACCCGCCCGGTAGTGCTCGGCGCCATCTATCAGGCGTAAGCTTCAGAAACAGAAACGCCACCGCATCTAAAGGAGATGCGGTGGCGTTCTATGTATAACGCAACTATTTTATACTGAAACTACACTGAGAACGACGAACCACAACCGCAAGTTGTAGTGGCTTGTGGATTACGAATAACAAAATGGGAACCTTCCAGCCCCTCACTGTAATCGATCTCGGCACCGGTCAGGTACTGATAGCTCATCGGGTCAACCAGAAGGCTCACACCCTCTTTTTCCACAACCGTATCACCATCATTGATGTTTTCATCAAAGGTAAAACCGTACTGGAACCCGGAACAGCCACCACCGGTGATGTAGATACGCAGTTTCAACGCCGGGTTACCCTCATCTTTGATCAGATCTTTAACCTTACTGGCTGCGCTATCGGTAAATACAATCACTGATGAATCACTGACTTCAGACACTGCTGCTGTATTCATAATATACCACCCTCAACTTGGGTTAATTTTAAACTGCTATTAGTGTAGCACAACAACAACCAACCAGAATGGTCAGGAATTGGCCACTCCCCGTCCATCGGGCAACATCTCCACCGCGTTGGACGTCACCTCCGCCAAAGGATCGACTGCTGGCTGGTGCGCCAGGTTTCCGTTCACCTCGGCCCCCATCGCCATTTCGATCAAGTTGTAATAGACATTGCCTGTCACTTTGGCGTTGGCCACAAGCTCAATCCGCTCACTGGCGTAGACATTGCCGATCACCACTCCGTTCAACACAATATTGGGCGCCCGCACGTCACCCTCTACCACGCCATGATCACTAAGTGTTAAGAGTGATAGCGGCTCCTCGGCCAATACATTGCCCTTAAGCTTGCCATCACTATGAAAACCGCCGCTGAACAGGACACTTCCCTGCAGTTCTGTATGGTGTCCAATCAGGGAATCCACTTTTGCAGCCTTGAGTTTGTTCTTGTTACGCGAAAACGTGGGGCACATTTACTCCATTAAATGGTTGTTTTCAACGCAGTTGGTGGCCATATAATACTGGGCAACGGGCATATCAGCACCTCCGTAACACCAAAACCGACCGATGAAAAACATTATTGCCGCATCACGGTAGCATGATAACCCGTGGGCAACGATCGGTATCCCCACTCCCGTGGCCTGTTCAGCCCTGAATATTCCAGGGGAAGGTTTTATTGATACTACTCCCCCCAGAGGTGACCTCAACTAAGATAGCCCGTGCTACAAACCCCTCTGGCAACCGAATATCCCCCGCCAACGCCTGAAAATAGCGGAACTGAAAGGATTCGGTCACGCTGTTGTTGGGCGAAAGCTTTTTAAAATCGAGGGTCACCGGTTCGCCCGCCTGCACACCCTGCACAAATACTTTGACGGTGCCGCTGATCTGCCGTTGATTAATAAGCACTTGGGTCATCACCAGATCATAGTGATAGAGCCCTTTTTCACCCCCCTCGCTCAACTTGAAGCTCTGTACTTCGAGTCCTGCCTGGCGATCCGCCGGGGAGATGATGCCACGGTAGAAATCGATCTCCTCACGCAGTTCCAATATCTCAGCCTGCAACGCTACCAGGGAGGTACGCACCTCTTCGGCGGACTCATTATCGATCAACCGCGTCCGTTCAAGGACGGTGACCTGCTCGCCCAGCGCACGGTTCTCATCCCGCAGGTTGCCCAGCTCACTCTGCAGCTGCAGCGCTGCCAGTTTATTGTAACCCGCCCGCCACTGCCCGAGCTCATACGCCCCCCAGGCCAGCAGTAGCAAAAAAACCCCCAATATGATCAAGGGTCGCTGCCTCCACCACGGCGCAGCGCCATTCACCACCAGTCTCTCCAGCTTCATCACAACAACCTCACGGCAACAGGGCCACTACCGAGAGACCGGCACGCTCCTCCAGACCAAACATGATGTTCATATTCTGTACTGCCTGACCGGCAGCCCCTTTAACCAGATTGTCGATGACCGACAGTATCACCACCGTGTCACCGCCCTGGGGCCGGTGAATGGCAATACGGCAGAAGTTGCCGCCCTTGACTGAGCGTGTTTCGGGATGGGATCCGGCGGGCATGACGTCGACAAACGGTTCATGTTGGTAGCGCTGCTCATAGAGCGTCTGTAGGTCCACCTCGGTTTTCAAGGTGGCGTACAGGGTGGCGTGGATGCCGCGGATCATCGGTGTCAGGTGTGGCACAAAGGTGAGCCCGACCTCGCCCTTTGCCATCTGCACCAGCCCCTGATGGATCTCCGGCAGGTGGCGATGGCCGGGGACTGCATAGGCCTTCATGCTCTCACTGGTCTCGCACAACAGCGCCGAGACTGCCGCCTTGCGTCCGGCACCACTCACCCCCGACTTGGTATCGGCAATCAGTCGCGAGTTATCCACCAGCCCCTGCTCCAGCAATGGCATAAACCCAAGCTGGACCGATGTAGGATAGCAGCCAGGGCAGGCGATCAGCTGGGCATTTTTAATGGCCTTACGGTTCACCTCCGGCAGACCGTAAACCGCCTCCGCCACCAGCTGCGGCGAGGTATGCGCCATGCCGTACCAACGCTCCCAAACGGGCACGTCTTTGATGCGGAAGTCGGCCCCCAGATCAACAATACGCACCCCTTTTTCCAGCAGTGCCCCAGCATCTGCCATGGCCACGCCATGGGGGGTTGCATAAAAGACCACGTCACACTGGGTCAGATTCTCAAGGGTCGGCTCGCTGAAACAGAGGTCAAGATGGCCGCGCAGATTGGGAAACATGTCCACCACCGGCGTTCCAGCGTCAGAACGTGAGGTGATCACCCGCAGCTCCACATCTGGATGGTTCACCAGCAGCCGCAACAGCTCTACACCTGTGTACCCTGTACCACCAACAATTCCTACCTTAACCATGATTCACGCTTCCTAAAATCAACTCATATAACCAGAGTATAAACCAGCTTGCCAGGGTGGTGCAGATAACACCACCCTGGCAGCCCCGACTTATCTGGGCACAAATACCCGCATGACATAGGCCGCCACCGCTGCCCGCTGTTTTTCATCCAGCACATCACGCCAGGCGGGCATGGTGGTTCCTTTTAAACCATCGCGGATCACCCCCTCCAGCCGCTGCTGCGTCATGCCTTCCAGCGTGGTGAGGTCACGGGCGTGGGGTTCGAGAAAAGTACCGATCCAATTTTTACCCGTGCCATCGGCAGCGTGACAGAAGGCACAGCTGTTGGCGGCTTGATAGAGCCGCTCCCCCTCCCGCTCCTGTGCATTCAACCCTTTAACTACGGGTGCTTTGTTATGAATTGAGTAGGGGGTTGCAGAGGACACTGCATCGGCCTCTGGCAAGCGATGGGAGTAGCTGGTGCGCGGATAGGAGACCGGCCGTGGATCCCAGGCGATCCCCTCATCGTCAACTTTGGCCCGGTCATGACAGGTGATACAGCTGGCCATAAAGAGCTTGCGGCCCTGACGCTGTGCCGGCGTCAAGCTCTCCACAGCCCGATCCAGTGCAATCTCACCCTGGGCAAACGGGAAGGCGGCGGCGTAACGCTGGTGATTGGGCCAGCCATTGCCTGCGGTGTGGTAGCGGGTATTGGGTTTCTCACCACTCATAAATGCCTGACGGACAAAGTCGACCACCAGCGCAATCTCCTGCTTGCTCAGTGTCTCCTTAAAACCGGCCATGGCGGTATTGTTGCGCCCCTGCGTCACTGATTGAATCATGCGTGCACGTGGCAGCTGCGCTAACGGTGTTGTCGTAAAGTTGCGTGGCGGTGGATCCAGATAGGTGGCCGCCAGAGTTTTAGCATCGCCCGCATAACCGTGGCAAAAATAGCAGCGGAAGTTGTAAAGGTCGCGCCCCTTCTCAAAATCGGTGACGGCACGGCTGCCCGCAGCCACCTCTACAGTGGAGGGGATAGCGAGAGATCGTCCAGCCGTTGAAACTTCAGAGATCAGTGGGCTTTTTTTTTGCCCAACTCTGCCACCTCAGCTTGGGCCTTAATCGCATCAGGATCGGGATGGATAAAGTCCTGAAAAACAAATTCAGCCACATCGGCCAGCTGCTGCGGGGTTAACACCTTGCCCCAGGCGGGCATAACGGTGCCCGGCTTACCCAGAAATATCGCCCTAAACAGCGCCGGGCGGTTGAGCTGCTGCCGCGATTCCGGGTTCAGAAAATTACGCGGTTTAGGTTCAATAAAGTGGGAACGGGGTCCCATGCCATCACCGCGCACGCCGTGACAGGTACTGCAATTATCCATGTAAAAGAGGCGGCCCTTATCAAAGTCCCCCTTAAAGTCACCCGGAAAGCCGACTTTCATATCCACTGCCGCTACTGTTGCTGGGGCCTGGTGGTTACGTGGTGCCATGGCAGCACCGGCCATACCGGTCATCGGCTGGCCATTATCACTGGCGGCAGCCATGTTGCTCATATCGGCATCCGCAATCACCGGCCCCTTCATAAAGGTAGCACTGATGTAATCAACCACTGCCACAATCTCCGCCGCTGACAACCGGCTGGAGAACGACATCATGGCCGTGCCCGGACGGCCATGGGTGATCGAGGCCAACATCCGCGTTCGGGTCAATATGCGACGTGATTGTGGTGAGGTGAAATTACGCGGCGGCGGGTCAAGCACGGTATTGGTCCAGGTGGCACCGTTGCCACGGTCGCCATGACAGACCCGGCAGTTATCCTCAAAGATCTTTTTCCCCAACGCCATTGGCGTGGTGGGCACAGCCGCCGCCGTTACCGGAGCAGCCTTAACGGGCGTGGCGCGGGCCATAAAACTGCTGCGAATGTAATCGACAACACCCGCTATCTCAGCGCTGGAGAGGCGCGACTGCCACGCCACCATCGCGGTGGCGGGCTTGCCGTGGGTGACACGGTCGATCATCAGCTCACGACTCAGTGTCTTGGCGGCCTCAGCCGAGGTAAAATCACGCGGTGGTGGGTTCAGCCCAAAACGGGCACGGCTCTGACCATCGCCCTTATCTCCATGGCACACGGCACAGTTATCACTGTAAACCTTGGCCGCCTGCTCAGCAGAAACGGCATCCGCCGCATAACCGGGCAATGCAACAGCCAACGCCACAAGTAAAGCAACCGGGTAAAAGAGGGGCTTTTTGAGCTTCAAACAATGCACCATTTAAATCATACAGAAAAGACTACGCACCAATGGCCAGCAGCCAAGCCCACCACCAAACGACAAACAAACCATTTTCGCGCAAAATAACCATTTGCGCTACCCAAGGGTGGAACTGTATCCTAATTAATTGTTGGCCATTTGAATGATCGCGTGTATATAAAACCCTGTGCTAAATCACCTGACAAATAACAAGTATTGGCGCTGGCTGCTGGCAACGGCGATCCTTGCTATCAGCAGTGCAACAGGCGCGGGGACCATCCTCGGCTCCAAACACGACTTTACCGGCCTGAACAAGCGGGCCGGGGTCACGGCGATGTCCGGCCTTGCCTTTGCCGATTACGGCACGTCGTGTGTCTACTGCCACGTGCCTGCCGAAAAAAATGGCGCTGACAGCAGTGAGCTGGGCGGCATTCCCGGCTGGAACCGCTTCCAGCCCGCCACCGGGGGGTATGACCTCTACGACAGCCGCACACTCGACAACAAGGTCCGCACCCCCAGTCCTATCAGCCTGCTCTGCCTCTCCTGTCACGATGGCACCATGGGGGTTGATATGACCGTCTTTAAACCTGACGGCTGGGACAGCAGTACCGACGCCTCTCTACATCTGCGCCTCAACGGCGGTAATGATCTGATGAACTGCGGAAAATGCCACAACGGCGTTGCCGCCCATAGCATTGAGATCAAACATCTGGGCACCGATCTGCAAAACGATCACCCCATATCGATGGAGTACGCCGGACTCAACGCCAAAGATCCCGATTATCGCCCGGTGGATAGCGCCTACGGTTTTGACAATGGCGTCAAGATCTACGACAACCGTGTTGAGTGTGCCACCTGCCACAACGTCCATAACCCTGACGTCAACATCCTGTTGCGTACCGGTGCCGAGCATCTGTGTGAAACATGCCACATCAAGTAAGACCGGGCCTGCGCCTTGCCCTTTCTGCTTCGATCATACTACTGCTCACCGCCTGCGCCACCCCCGCACCACCGCTGGAGAGCGGGATGGATGTTCCGGTCTACCCCGTGCCGCCCGATGCCCCGCGATTCATCTTTGAACGGACCTTGCGCTACAACAGCAATGTCGAGTCCCCCAGCCGCATGGAGAGCCTGCGCCGCTACGCTACTGGCAGCAACGATGAAACCAGGGGTCTGGTAAAACCATTTGGTGTCAGCGCACGGCATGGCCGGGTCTACGTTACCGATACGGTACAGCGCGCCGTCATCATGTTTGACCTGAAAAACGGGGTATATAAAGAGTTTGGTAGCGACAAGCCTGCTGAGCTGGGCAAACCCACCGGCATTGCCATCTCCTCTCTAAATGAGCTGTTTGTTGCGGACGTGAGCCACCGCCGCGTGGCAGTTTTTAATCTCAACGGCGATTTTTTACGTCTGCTTGGCGGGCCAGCGCTGTTTCAGCGCCCTACCGGCATTGCAGTATCCCCTGACGGTACAAAACTATATGTGGTGGATACAGGCGGCGTCGACAGCAGTGATCACCATATGTACATTCTCGACGCCCTCTCCGGCACTCTCATCACCACCGTGGGTGGGCGTGGCACCCAGCCAGGCCAGTTCAACCTGCCACTACAGGCAGACACCGCGCCTGACGGTACCGTCTACGTCGTCGACAAAGGCAACTTCCGTATCTCCGCCTTTAACCGTGAAGGGGAGTATCTACGCAGCTTTGGCTCCATTGGTCGTTATCCGGGTCAATTTTTCAGCCCCAAAGGGATTGCCACCGACCCCGAGGGCAATGTTTACGTGGTGGATACCGCCTTTGGCAATGTGCAGGTTTTTAACGCGGCCGGTGAGCTACTGATGGTGATTGGCCAGCGCGGCCAATCAAGCCGTCCTGGCAACTACATGTTGCCCGCCGGGGTGGCTGTGGATGAGGAGGGGCGGGTCTATATTGCGGACCAGTTTTTCAGGAAGGTGGATATCTATCGCCCCATCCCAACAGCGGAAATACCCACACCCAAGGTGGGCACACGGGAGTAGTGACAACTTCCGAACGCCTTCGGCCTGTTGCCAGACACTACTACTCACAATGCAGCGCCGATCATGCCCCCTTTAAGCCCCAGGGCGATTCGGCAATCCACTGCATCAGATCGGCCACCGGTAACGGTCCGCAAACAAAACGCCCCTGCACAGAGTCACACCCCATCTCTTTGAGCATGTCGTAAATCTGCTGACTTTCGACCCCCTCCGCAACCACCGGGATGCCGATGTTGTGGGCCAGATCAATAATGGAGCGGACAATAACCGTATCGCTGTTGTCCTTGAGCATACCCAGCACAAAGGATTTGTCGATTTTAAGTTCATCCACCGGCATCTGTTTGAGGTATGAGAGTGATGAGTAGCCCGTACCAAAATCATCAATGGAGAGCAGAACGCCCATGGCACTGAGGCTGTTAAGCGTCTCCATCGCCCGTGCCGGATCGGCCATAATGGCTGTTTCGGTGATCTCCAGCCGCAGCCGGCTCGGGTCGCCACAACTCGCCTCGATGAGCCGTGCAACCTTTTCCGGGAAACGGGGATCGTGCAGATTACGTACCGAGAGGTTAACCGCCATATCCAGTGGCAATGTATCGTTGTGATACTGCTGGCACTGCGCCAACCCTGCCTGGAGCACCCACATCGTCAGCGGGGTAATCAGCCCGGTCTGTTCTGCCAGAGGAATAAACTCATCGGGATACATCAGGCCATGGAGTGGATGTTGCCAGCGCACCAGCGCCTCAACACCATAAATTTTGCCACTCTGCATGTTGATCTTAGGCTGGTAATAGAGCACCAGTTCATCACGCTCAATCGCGCCACGCAACTCGCCCAGCAGCGCCAGATTCCGCAAACTGTGCTGATCGGTGGTGGGGTCGTACACGGCGTAACCGGCGTGGTTACGTTTGGCAACGTACATTGCAACATCGGCACGTTGCATCAACGTCACCTCATCCTCCCCATGTTGTGGATAGAGGGTGACACCTATGCTGGCCCCCACATGCAGCACCTGTTCACCAATCTGAAACGGCTCTTCAATTGCAGCCAATAGTTTTTCGATTATCCGCCGCGCCTGGACCAGCTCGGTACGCGGCAGCAGTACCGCAAACTCATCCCCTCCCAGGCGGGCGATGGTATCGGATTCACGCAATATACCCCGCACCCGTTGCGCCACCTGCTGCAGGATGATGTCACCATAATGGTGGCCGAGTGTGTCGTTAATATCCTTGAAGCGGTCAAGGTCCATAATCAGCAGCGCAAACGGTTCGTGGCTCCGCTGCGCCATCAGCACACTCTGGCGTATCCGATCTGACAGCAGAATACGGTTGGGCAGCTCCGTCAGGCCATCGTGCAGCGCCTGGTGCTCGAGCGCCGCCGTCTGCTGTTTGGTATCGGTGATATCACGCGCCACCCCCACAAAATAACGTTTGTCGCCAATAAACATCTCACTCAGCGACAGCTCAACAGGGAAGGTGGTGCCATTTTTATGCAGCCCGATCACTTCAACGTGGTTATTGATCAGCCGCCCTCTGCCCGTCATCAGGTACTGCTCAATATGTAATCTATGCTCCTTGCGATAGGGCTCCGGGATCAACAGCAGCACATTGGTTCCCAACAACTCCGCTGAACTGTAACCAAACATCTTCTCCACCGCACGGTTGACTGTGTCGATCATGCAACTCTCGTCCACCGTAATGATGGCGTCAAAGGCATTCTCAGTCACCGCCCGGATGCGCGCCTCATTGGCCAACAGCTTGCCCTGCATGTCGTTAAAAACTGCCGCCACCTCGCCCAGCTCATCACGCCAGTGCAGCGGCAGTTTGACATGGCGTTCACCCGCCCCCACCCGCCCAATAGCCTCACGCAGATAGTTAATCGGGGCCAGCACACTAAAACGGAGTGCCACCCAGGCGGTGACCGCAATCACCACCACCAGCAGTGCGGCAATCACCCATAGGTTGCTTCGCATTGAATCGATGCGGGCAAGGCTCAGCTCTCGCGACATGCTCAGCCGCAGGACACCGCGCAGATGTGAGCTGTCATAACCGTGGCAAGGGAGACACTCTGTCTCAGCAGGAATGGGATGGAGAACGGTAATCTCCCGGGAGGAGCGCAGATCAACCGCCACCTCCCCCAGTAAAGCATGTTCAAAGGAGTGGTCCACCACATAAGGCTGCTGCCGTGGCACAGGTTCACGCTCAAAGACCGGGGCGTCCAGATAGCTGTTTACCCGTTTCACTGTATTCAGATCGGTAAATGCCTCGCTACCATCGCTACGCAATACCTCAATACTCACAATCCCCGCAGCGCCCTGCATACTGTCAAGCCAGGCACGTGCCTGTGTCCCCTGGCCATTTAGCATCAAAATACGCAGGCTTGCCAACAGGGTCTGGGCATGGATTTTGGCCTGCTCGACCTCCTCGTTATAGATAGCGCGCTCCAGCTGGCGCTCAACCCAGAGCCCCGCCGCCAGCACCACCGCAAAAAGCACTGTAGCCAGCACTAACGCGATACGACTGCCGAGGCTCTTCATCGCTACCAGCCTTGTTCTATATGAGCAACTCCACCAAAACTACCCACCCAGAAACTGCCATCCTGGCCGTTGGCCATAGAGAATACACTCTCGGCATAAAGTCCATCGGCAACACCTTTCAGCACAAACCCCTCCTTCTTGGCATCAAAACGGGCCAACCCCTTGCTGGTGCCAATCCAAAGCTGCTGTTGTTTATCTATATAGAGCATAAATATATGGTTGGCAGGCAGGCCATCCTTGCTGGTATAGGTCTTCCACTGCTTACCATCAAAACGGGAGAGCCCTGCTCCCCAGGTGCCAGCCCATACCGTGCCATCAGGCTGAACTGCCATCGAAATCACATAATTAGGATTGTAAGCATCATTAACCCCCTCCAACCCCTGCTCCTGTTTCTGGCGGGCGTGGTGGGAAGAGGCCTTGCCGGGGTCATTTTTAAACTGGTTTACATCACGGACCAGCTCATGGTCAGCCCCCAGCCCATCCTTGTGCTGCCAGTTTTGCCACTGGCCATCACGATAGAGCGCAAGCCCCGACTCAGTTGCAAACCAGATGTCTCCATTTGCCCCCTCCTCTACGCTGTAAACCCAGGGGTTGGGCAGGCCGCCCTGCGTATTCTCCACGGTAAATGTCTGCCACGCACTGGGGTCATCAAACGCCCCCTGACGAACACGGTTAGTCCCAGACCAGGTAGCAATCCAGACATCACCATTTTTGGCCTTGATAACATCGTAGACAAACTGGTCCGCCAGCCCTTCCGGAATATTCAGGGTGGACCACACATTGGTTGTGGTATTCAGCAGCGCCAGGCCACCACCATAGGTACCCACCACCAGCGACTCACCCAGGCGACTAATGTGAAAAATCCCGTTTGAGAGCAGACCGGAGTTTTTATTGTTATAGAGCTGGTAATCATCGGTTTCAGTGTCATAACGGATCACCCCGCCCGACGTGCCGACCCAGATATACTTACCGTCAGCAAACATGCTTTTAACATTACGGTTACCCACGCGAAAATGGCTGAAGCGTGGCTCCGCTGCAGAGGCCTGCGGCCCCTCTCCCGGCAAAAGCGCCACTTTGCGATAAGGCGAAGCGCCCTCCGCACCGTTGGCGGCCAGCTGCCCTGTTGTTGTGGCGGCTTGATTATCACTGTTTTGCCCCAACTGATACGCCCCCACCACCAGCCCAACAGCGACTACCCCGCCGACAACCATAAGCCTTGGATTAATTTTCATCTGTTTTACCTGATACAGCCTCTGCGGGCTTTTTCTCTGCGACCACTGCCGTGCCCAGGCGGGTGACGCCACCACGACTGCCCACCCACACCTCACTCTCCGACACCGCCACAATGGCGTAGACGTGGTCTGACAACACCCCTTGTTCACGTCCATAACGATACCACTGCTGGCCATCAAAGCGGCTCACGCCATGGTCCGTGCCAAACCAGAGCGAACCATCCCGCCCCTCGGCAATGCTATACACCACATTACCCGCCAGGCCATCCTGGGTGGTGTAGTTGCGCCACTGCTTGTCAGCGCCTGCGTTGTAGGCATCGTAATAACTAATACCACCACCCCAGGTACCGGCCCAGACCCTGTCCTTGCCATCCACATAGATAGAGAGCACATAGCTGGGGTTGTAGGTGGACTGTCCATCACTGACCACATTCAGGTCGTGGCGAGAGCGTGTGCCCAACCCGGTATTCAAACTGATGGGCAGATTGCCCACATTGGCCGCCCCCAGCCCCTCTTTGTGGGTCCAGGCGCGCCAGGTCTGACCATCAAACATCGACACCCCCCCCTCTGTGCCAAACCAGACCTGCTGTTTCGAATCGACAGCAATACCGTAGACCCACTCATTCACCAGCTCTTTCAGATACGTTTTAATCTGCCCACCACCAGGGGGAATAAAGTTGGCCCCCGCCCAAGTGCCGATCCAGAGACCACCATCGGCCTGCTCAGCAAAGCTGTATACCCAATAGTCAGCCAAACCGTGCATCGGGAAGAGCACTTGCCATTTGCCATCGACGTAGTGGGAGGCACCGCCACCGTTGGTGCCAAACCATTTGCCCTTGTCACGATCAACAAGCAGGGCAAAAACATACTCATTGGCCAGCCCTTCAACCCGGGTAAAGGTGGTACGCAGATCCTGGCTGCCGAGATCAACCTCATGCACACCCACAGAAGTACCCACCCAGACACTGTCACCCTTACCTTTCTCACCAGACTCCAGCGCCAAAGAGCGGACATAGGTCTCCGGGCCAACCTCAAAGGCGTCCAGCACATGCCAAGGATCGACTACAGCCACCTTGCTCTCTGTCGACTTACTGGCCGAAACAACTGTTTTTGAGTCAGAACAGGCACTTATCAGCAACAATGCCATCAACAACGGTAAAATACGCATCAATGCAGGGTTCTCAAATAGGCGATAACATCCAACATCTCCTGAGTCGTCAGCAGGCCACGAAACGCTGGCATCATCCCCGCGCCATTCTCGATCGTCTGCACCAGTGCCGCATCAGGTTTAAGCAACCCTTCGCCACGCAAGAAGTTAGGCATACCCGGCATCATGCCGTTGCCCTGTGCGCCATGGCAGTTGGCACAATGGTTGTTATAGATCTTTGCGCCATTGCGCGGATCAGCCGCTTGGGCAAGATTCAGCTGAAATAGACCAGCCAACGCCACCAGTAGTAGCATTGAAACCTTTACAGTCAGTTTTTTATTCATCATTTTGATTGTTGGCACCCTATAAAAACGCACACTGATATTACCACCCCCAACGGCCACTGTCGCCAAAACAGCAGCGCTATTGCAAACCGCTGTAATCCCCGTGATACGCACGCCCAAGCAACTCAATCACGTCGCTACGCTGCCATTCGCGAGGACCGGCAAACCGCTGTATTAATCGACCATCGGGGGAGATCAGGAGGGTATAGGGGAAGATCAACACACCAAGCTGCTCACGTGAAACCTGCTGTGTTTGATCGATATAGTTAGGAAAGATGACCTGTTTATCGAGCAGATACTCTCGCACCAGATGTTCATCCTCATCCGCTGCCACCCCCACCACCGCAAAGCGCTGGGGATCCAGGGCATCACTCAGTGCCTGAAGGTTCGGCATCTCACGGCGACACGGCTCACACCATGTGGCCCAGAGATTGAGCACGACCAGCTTGCCACGATAGTCGCTCAACCGGGCGCTGCTGCCATCCAGCTTCACCAGTGAAACATCAGGAAGCAGTTGTCCTAGCCGTAGTTGGTCGGTAGGGGTAGTGGGTTGGCTACACGCCACCAACCCCACAACAGATAGCAGCAGTGGCATCAACAGCCACCGCAGCCCCCTACCTTTAGGGCACAACGGTATCAATCTGAATGGTCAGTCCGGTGGTGCCCACAGCAACCGGGCCCTTGCTTGCCCCCTGCAGGTCACCACTTGCCGCGATGGCATCGCCGCTCTTGGAGATGCGCGCCCCCACCAACACCTGGTCAAACTTGGCCAGACTCATGTTGGGCATCATCGCCTGACTCTCATCAAGGGTAAATGTCAGCGGCAGACTGCCCGCCTGGGTGCGAATAATCGCTAACGGCATGGGTGGGCCACTGACCGCCTTGGCAAATATAAACAGCGTATCGCCCGGGGCTACCTTGGCCGCCAGCGCGGGGCTGAGGGTCACCGTGCCACTGATCTGTGCAGCCACGGCTTTGGCCGGTGCTGTTGACTCTTCCACGGCAGACGCCGCCGGAATCGCCCCAAATTCACCATTGAGCTGACGTTTGCGGTAGGACTCGGCCTCCGCAATGTTGGCCGCCATCGCCTGAGCATCTTCAGAACCGACAGGGATCAACTGTTCCAGCCGCTTCCACAAAGTAACAGCATTCACAAAATCACCCTGCTCAAAATGGGCCGTCCCCAATAACCACAATACTTTCTGATTTTGTGGTTCGATCTTCAGCGCCTTTTCCAGCAACTCGGTGGGTTCTCCGGCAAGATTGCCACCATTGGCCATCGCCATGGCATCGGCATAATCCGACAGCAACGTGGCATCCTCACCCACAAACTGCATCGATTTTTTATACGCTGCCACGGCTTCGTCATAACGCCCAAGCACGCTGAATGAACGGCCTAACATCACCCAGCCTTCGATATCAGAGGGGTTCTCCTGCAGACGCTGCGCCAGCTTACCCACCATGCCTTCGATCTGGGCCTGCATATCAGCATCACCCTGCCCGTGTGGCCCAACATCAGCAGCTTGTGCCACATGGGTTGCCGGATCAATCGCTGCCGGGGTCCCGAGCTGCAGATAGAGTGAAACTGCGGCCAATGGTACCGCCAACACCAGTACCGCCGTAGTGGCTATATTCAAGGTCTTGCCTGAATTGACCGCCGCCTGCTCAGCCATGGCGGTATCTTCCAGTAGCCGCCGCTCGATCTCCTGACGACTCTTATCGTAATGAGTCTGATCAACATCACCGGCGGCCAGATCAACATCCAACTCTGTCAGCTGGTTTTTATAGATGGAGATGTTCATACCACTACGCGCCAGCTCAGCATCGGCCCTAAGACGCATAAACAGCGGTGGAATAACAAACAATAATGCGGCACCTATCAGGCACGCTGCTACTACCCAAAACAGTGTCATGCCTGCTTATCTCCTGACTTTTGCTCTAACATCGCCTCAGCACGACGCTGATCTTCTGCCGATAATGGTTGATTTAGAACCGCTTTTTTACGCCGCCTGACGTTGAGGTAAAGCGCACCAATACCCACAACAAGCAATAGACCGGGACCAAACCACAACAGCACTGTGGTCGAGTTCAGTGAAGGGCGGTAACGAATGGTCTCGCCATAACGCTCTACCAGAAAGTCAACCACCTCACGATCGCTTTTGCCTTCCTCCATCATCTCCTGAATCTGATTACGCATATCAACAGCAAACTCGGAGTGCGAGTCCGCCAGTGACTGCCCCTGACAGACCAGACAGCGCAGCTCGCCGGAGATCGCCATCACCCGCTGATACATCTCAGGGTTGCCATTTTCGTACGTCGCCTCTTTGGCCTGCCCAACCAGCGGCACACAGAGCAGCAGCGCAATTAAGTACCGTTTCATTATCCGTTCAACTCCTTCACCAGCGGCACAATAGTGGTCATCAACGCCTCATCACTCACCGGGCCGGTGTGTTTATAACGGATCACCCCCTGTTTATCGATGACGTAGGTCTCCGGCACCCCGTACACGCCATAATCAACACCCACACGGCCATTGGCATCAAAACCGCTGGCAACATAGGGGTTACCAAAGTCATTAAGCCAGTTGATACCCTCTTCACGGGTATCCTTGTAGTTAAGCCCAAAGATTGGAACGATATTCTGGCGCGCCAAACGCATCAATACGGGGTGCTCCTGACGGCAGGAGACACACCAGGAGGCCCAGACATTCAGCAGCCAGACCTGGCCCAACATATCGTCACGTTTAACGTGGATATTTGGATCCGCCAGTAACGGCAGGTCAAACTGTGGTGCTGGTTTGTTAACCAGCGGCGATGGCACATCACGCGGGTTCAGCGCCAACCCCCTCCAGAGAAACGCCGCCAGCAACAGAAACACCGCCAGTGGCAACAGGTAACGCAGATAACGACCCATCTAGCTATTCTCCGTCGCTGCAATTACCGGCTTTGTCTGCTCCGGCTCCTCTGCCATCGTCTTAGACTTCGCATCCCGGCGTGCCAATACCCGGTATCGGCGATCCGATATCGCCATCAATCCACCCAGGGCCATAAATATGGCACCAAACCAGATCCAGACAACAAATGGCTTGTAATAGATACGCACAATCCAGGCACCACCCTCCACTGGCTCACCCAACGATACATAGAGGTCACGCCAGATACTGGTATCAATATCGGCCTCGGTCATTGGCGTAGTCTGCACGGTGTAGATACGCTTCTCGGGGTGCATCACCTTCATCTCATAATCACCACGGAAGACCCTGATCATGCCACGACTGGCGGTATAGTTCGGACCCGTCACATCAACCACACCATCAAAACGGAAGGTATAGTCGCTGATGGTGACCGTATCACCAATCTGCATCCGTACGTCCTTCTCGGTCTCGTACTGAGTCACCAACGTCACACCAACAATTGAGACCGCCACCCCAAGATGGGCAACATGCATACCCCAGAAGCTGGCGGGGCACGACTTCAGACGCGCCAGCAGTAGCGCATCGGCACGGCCCGTCTTCAGACGGGAGTAAATATTGTAAGTGGTTGCCGAGACAATCCAGCCCGCCATCGCCATGCCCATCGCCGCCAGCCATGACCAGCCACCCATCAGGAACGGCATAATAATGGCCACCAGCGCCGTTGTCCCAAACGCCCAGCGCAGACGCACCAACATATCGGGCAGATTCGCCTGTTTCCAGCGCGCCAAGGGTCCCAACCCCATCATAAAGACCAGCGGCACCATCAACGGCACAAAGACAATATTGAAGAACGGAGCACCCACCGACACCTTATTGGTCGCGGCCAGATACCCCATGGAGGAGAGTCCTTCGATGATAATCGGATAGATCGTGCCCAGCAGAACCGCCGCACCCGCCACCGTTAAGATGACGTTATTCACCAGTAACATCGTCTCTTTTGAGACCACCTCAAAACTACCGCCCAATCCCACTTTAGGTGCGCGCCAGGCATAAAGCACCAGTGACGAGACCACCACTACCACCAGGAACCCCAGGATAAAGGTACCGCGGGTTGGATCCGTGGCAAACGCATGAACCGACGTAATCACCCCGGAACGCACCAGGAAGGTGCCTAACAAACTGAGCGAGAAGGCGATAATCGCCAACAATATACTCCAGCTCTTAAAGCTGCCACGTTTCTCCGTCACCGCCAGGGAGTGAATCAATGCCGTTCCCACCAGCCAGGGCATAAAGGAGGCGTTTTCCACCGGATCCCAGAACCACCAGCCACCCCAGCCCAGCTCATAGTAGGCCCACCAGGAGCCCAGAGCGATACCGCAGGAGAGAAACATCCAGGCCACAATTGTCCAGGGACGTGACCAGCGCGCCCACGCCACATCCAGCCGTCCACTCAGCAGCGCTGCAATGGCAAAGGAGAAGGCCACCGAGAAACCGACATACCCCATGTAAAGCATTGGCGGGTGGATAATCAGGCCAAAATCCTGCAACAGCGGATTCAGGTCACGGCCATCGGGCGCGGCTGGCAACAGCCGGTCAAACGGATTGGAGGTCAACAACATAAAGAGCAGGAAACCCACCGCAATCAACCCCATCACACCCAGTACCCGCGCCACCATTTCGGAGGTCAGGTTCTTGCTGAAGTTGGCCACCGCCAGCCCCCACAGACTCAACATCGCCGCCCACAACAGCAACGACCCCTCATGTCCGCCCCAAACACCGGCGATACGGTACTGCAATGGCAACTGCGAATTGGAGTGCGACGCAACATAGAGCACAGAGAAGTCGTTATTAATAAAGGCGTAGGTGAGACAGGCAAAGGCAATCACCACAAACAGAAACTGGCCAGTGGCCAGTGGCCGCGCCAGCCCCATCCACGACTGAATATTAAACCCTGCCCCGGCGATCGGCAGCACCCCCTGCAAAATGGCCATGCAGAGCGCCACGATCAAGGCAAATTGACCAATTTCAGGAATCATTATTCGCTAGCCCCCGGAGTAGGTACATCTGTTGATACAGCCGCTGGAATAGCTGCTGCTGGACTTGTATTAGAATTTTGTTTGGACTGTTCGGCCTGCTCCAGGGCCTTGGCAACCTCTGGCGGCATATAGGTTTCATCATGTTTAGCCAGAACCTCTTCAGCCGCAAACACACCATCTGCACCCATTTTACCCTGCGCCACAACCCCCTCCCCCTCACGGAAGAGGTCAGGCAGGATACCACTGTAGACCACGGGAACAGTCTCAATATTGTCAGTAATGCGGAAGTGAACCAGCAGATCGTCACGCCGAACACTTCCTTTCTCAACCAGACCACCCAGCCGGAATGTACGATCCTGTGGTGATTTTTTAGCCACCACTTCAGATGAGCTGAAGAAGTGGTTGATATTGCTCTGCAGCGCCTGCATCACCAACATCACAATCAGGGCCACCCCCGCCAACCCGAGCACAATCAACATCATGCGCTTATGTCTGGTCTTCATCGCTGTTCCTCTGCATTCAGTCGAACCATACGACCCAAGCGCTGTAATAAAGTTCGTTTGTGGCGCAAGACCAGGATTGTCTCAGCCACCATAAAGAGGGCTGTTACACCATAGGAGCCCCAGATGTAGGCACCGTGGGTACCCATCGCAAAGAATTCAGCCATGCTATTTCTTCTCCTGCAACATCTCTTTTACCCAGACACTGCCACTCTCACGTTCAAGAATAATGCTACGCACCCGTATCAACACCACGGCAATGGTATACAACCAGCAAGCCAGCGCCATGATCAGCAGCGTCCAGAGCATAATGTCAGTCATACTGCTCTGCACACCACCCCCATCGAATTTAATGGAGGAGCCTTGATGCAGCGTATTCCACCACTGCACTGAGTAGTAGATGATGGGGATATTCACAACCCCCACCAGCGCCAGCAGGCCACTGGCACGGGCCGCACGACGTGGATCATCAATAGCCGACTCCAGCGCCATAAATCCTATATATAGGAAGAGCAGAATCAACTCGGAGGTGAGACGGGCATCCCATACCCACCAGGTACCCCACATCGGTTTACCCCAAAGGGCACCGGTCCAGAGCGCCAGAAAAGTAAACATCGCCCCCGTGGGTGCCAGCGCGGTAGCCATCATGGACGAAAGGCGGGTGCGCCAGATCATGCCCGCCGCCGCCCAGCCGGCCATCACCAGATAGATGACCATCGACATCCAGGCCGCAGGGACGTGGATAAAGATGATCCGGTAACCTTCACCCTGCTTGTAATCGGTGGGGGCGACAAAAAAACTCATATACAGCCCAACGACCAGCAGAATGGCCGCCGCCCCCGCAAACCAGGGTGAGATTCGTCCCGCCAAGGGATAAAAGGTCGCGGGCGAAGAGTATTTAAACCAGTTTATTGCCATGACTCTTTCCCTACTTCAACTATTCAACAGAAATTCTTAGCGCCGCCGCCGAGGCCCAGGGGGCCAGCAACAGCGCCAGTACCAGGATCGCCCCCATGAGCGACAGATGGCCATCGGCCCCCATACCCACCGCGCTGGCCTCCACCGCACCGGCACCAAAAATCAGCACTGGAATATACAGCGGCAGCACCAGCAGCGATACCAACACCCCACCACCACGCAGCCCAAGTGTCAGTGCCGCACCAATCGCACCAATCAAACTCAATACCGGCGTACCCAGCAGCAGCGTAACCATCAACATCCACAACGCATCACCGGTCAAACCAAACTGCAACCCCAGCAGGGGTGACATCAGCACCAGTGGCAATCCGGAGATGAGCCAGTGGGCCACAATTTTACCCAGCACCATCAGCGCCAAGGGTTGCGGCACCAGCAGCAACTGCTCAAGCGTACCGTCTACATAATCGTCCGCAAACAGCCGTGTCAGGGAGAGCATGGACGCCAACAGCGCCGCCACCCAGACCACCCCCGCCGCCATCGAGCGCAACAATTCGGTATCCGGCCCCACCCCCAACGGAAACAGGCTGACAACAATGACAAAGAAAAACACTGTCGTCAGTACGTCAGAGCGGTGACGCATCGCCAAGGTCAGGTCACGCTGAACAATACACCATAGCGCCGCCAACATCATTGTGTCCCCAGGTGCACATGCTGAATCTCACCCGCCTCAATATCCACATGTTGATGGGTGGTCAACATCACCATGCCACCGTTGGCAACATGGGTCTGGATCATCTCCGTCAACATCGTCACGGCCTTCACATCCAGCGCCGTAAACGGCTCATCCAGAATCCAGAACCGTGGCGGGTGCAATAGCAACCGCGCCAGTGCCACACGCCGCTTCTGCCCTTGTGAGAGCGCCTTCACTGGTAGCTCAACACAGCGCGCCAACCCCACCTGCCGTAGCGCCTCTTCAACTTCACGCTCACTCACATCAAAGCCGCTGAGATTGGCAAAAACCCGCAGATTTTCATAACCACTCAACTCAAATTTCAAGCCGTAGTGGTGGCCGAGGTAGAGCAGTTCCCGGTTAAACTCTTCACCGAGCTTGCGTATTAACTCACCGTTCCAGCGGATATCACCCGACTCCGGCAGTACCAGTCCGGCGATGGCGCGCAACAGCGTGGTTTTACCCGCGCCATTAGGGCCATGCAGATGCAACAGACTCCCCGCCTTCATCGAAAACGAGAGGTCGGCAAAGAGCTGGCGGTCACCGCGCACACACTCCAGATTGGTGATATCAAGCATTAAATCCACATCGCCGCAGACCAAAAAGACCGAAGATTATACATCAACACCGCAAAAAGTCCCGACCTGACGGCACAACCTTTACGACCCGCCCAATACCACCCGAAAGCCTGTATTTACATCATTGTCATCGGTCTGATAACTGCCACGCCAGGCCGAGCCAATCTGCTCTGCCGGGGTATCCCAGCCACCACCACGGACAACGTGGTGGCCACACTCACCGCCACCCCAGACCCGCCCATCCAGCGGCGCACCGCTGTAATCGGGGTGCCAGCAATCCTGCACCCACTCCCAGACATTGCCGTACACATCAAACAGCCCCCATTCATTAGGGCTCTTGCCGGCCACTGGGCGGCTGCCGTTGCCTGGCCCTACCCAGCCAAACCGGCCCAGTGCAGCCACATCATCACCGAAGAAAAAACGGCTACGGCTATTGGCCCGTGCGGCATACTCCCACTCCGCCTCTGACGGCAGACGGTAACGATTGGTTCCTTCGGCGCTGTTCAGCCGCTCAAGAAACGCCTGTACATCAAGCCAGGAGACACTCTCCAGGGGACGACGTGGATCCTGAAACTGGCTGGGATTATCCCCCATCAGTGCTGACCACTGCGCCTGAGTCACCTCACGGGTGCTGATAAAATAGGTGGCAAGGCGCACCTCCCGCTGCGGTCCAATGCCTGCCGCCTCATCGCCCATCACAAAACTACCCGCCGGGATGCGCACAAACTCCATGCCAAGGCTATTGACCAACCGCTCCTGTGGCTCTGCCACCGCCGACGCGGTGGCCGGTTCGCGGCTACTGCCCCACCATGCCATTCCACCCGCCAGCCCTATCACCATTGCGATTGCCACCAGCATGCGCAGCACGCGCTGCCGCTCTGACAACCGATTATCATCCTGCTGTTCCACTGATATCTCAGCCCTGTTTTTGGCGTGTTACTATTGGACGCCATGTCTATGAAGGGGTCCGATCATAGCGTGAACCCTACCCCAGAGCCAGAGCAAACCATCAGGGCCAACCATTCAGACCAACCATTTAGAGTAGATGAGTCATGACTGAAGTCGCCATACCCGCCGTACCCACTGCCAATAACAGCCGCCAGATCGCCACGCTGCGCCACCACATTCAGCAGACGATTGTGGGGCAAAACCGACTGATCGAGCGGTTATTGGTTGCGCTGCTGGCAGACGGCCACATCCTGCTCGAAGGGCTGCCGGGGCTGGCCAAGACCACCGCTGTGCATACCCTGGCCGAAGGCATGGCGTTGAGTTTCCAGCGCATCCAGTTCACCCCGGACCTGATCCCCGGCGACATCACCGGCAGCGACATCTTCCTGGCACGTGAAGGCGAGCTTAAGTTTATCGAAGGGCCGATCTTCCACGAGATCATTCTCGCTGATGAGATCAACCGCGCCCCACCCAAGGTGCAGTCAGCACTGCTCGAAGCGATGCAGGAGCGGCAGGTCACCACCACCGGCACCACCCGCAAGCTACCGCAGATCTTCCAGGTCATCGCCACCCAAAACCCACTCGAGCAGGAGGGGACCTACCCACTGCCCGAGGCACAGCTCGACCGTTTTTTGATGAAGATAGCGCTGGGCTACCCAAGCCCGGAGGATGAGCTGGAGATCCTGCGCCGTGAAACCCGCAAACAGCAGCAGCCACATGGGGAGAGCCGCCCGGAGATCATCAGTGGCGACGACATTCTCACCGCCCGTCGCGCCGTCAACCAAATACATATGGATGAGATGCTGGAGCGCTACATCGTCACCCTCGTCAACGCCACCCGCACCCCGGCACGCTGGTGGCCGGAGGCCGCCGAATGGCTCAGCTACGGTGCCTCACCCCGCGCCACCCTTGCCCTGGCCCGCAGCGCCCGCGCCCTGGCCTATCTGCGTCAGCGCGATTTTGTTGAACCCGCCGACATCATCGACCTTGCTGACGACGTCCTCAACCACCGTATCGGCCTGAGCTTTGCAGCACGGGCGGCGGGTGTTACCCGCAAACAACTAATTTCCGGGCTACTGGAGCGCGTTCCTGTACCCTAACCCTAAACAGTGAAACAGGATTACCTGCGTTTGGGTACCTACGAGCCACCACTAACACCACACCACTATATATAGATGCAACTACCATCACTGCTCACCTCCGAGGATTTGGAACTGCTGCGTTTCCAGGCGCGCGGGCTGCTGGACGGCCGTATCAGCGGCAACAGCCCACTCAGCGGCGAGCAGCGCTCCCGCTACCGTGGCATGGGCATGGAGCTGGAGGAGTTACGCGCCTACCAGCAGGGTGATGATGTCCGCCACATCGCCTGGCGCACCAGCGCCCGCAGCCACCTGCCAATCACAAAGGTGTTCCGGACTGAGCAGCAACAGCGGGCGCTGCTACTGGTTGAGCAGCACCCAGGGATGTTTTTTGCCACCACTGGCCGACTCAAGGCGACCTGTGCCGCCCACGTCACCGCCCTGCTCACCTTTGCCCTGCTGGCGGAGCGTGGCGAGGCGGGTGGCGTGGTAGCACATCAACATCTGCACCACTTTGGTTACAGCAGCGGGCTGGATCAGGGGCTGGCGCTGATCGGCAGCGCCGCTGCCGCAGGGCAGCCGGCCACGGCCATCCCCACCCGCACCTTGTTAACCGAGGCACAACGACTCTGCGGACGGGGCGATACCCTGTTTATCATCAGCGACTTTAGCCGCTGGGATACCTCGCTGACCGCACATCTACTGCAACTGGGGGAGCAGCGCCAACTCCACGCCATCCAGATTATTGACCGTGGCGAACAGAACCTGCCCGCCATCGGCAAGCTGCGACTGCGCTCCCCCTACTCCGGCAAAACAGCCATCATCGACAGCAACAATCCGGTACTGCGACAACAGTACAGCGCCGCGATGGCGGCACAGCAGCAGCAGATCGAATCACTGTTACAACGCTGCGGCGTGCACCACACCCGGCTGCATACCGATGCCGACCTCTTCCTGACCCTGGCCAGATCACTATGAACACGCCCCTGAGTGACGACGAGCTCAAACAGATCACCCAGCAGCTGGCCGGGCTGGAGCTGCCGCCCGCCCCCGACTGGCAACCGCTGATCATCGCCACCCTCGTGGTCCTGATAGCGCTGCTGCTGGCCGTGGCCTTGATCTATCTCCGCAGCCGCCGCCAACAGCCCGGCCACATAGACGACCAATCACGAGAGGCACTGCACCAGCTGCACCTGTTGCAACAACAGTGGCTGCAGCAGAGTATCGACGACCACGATGCCGCCTACCGCCTGGCAACACTGTTGCGGCTGGGGCTGGGGCTGAACCAACTGACCAACACCGCCCCCCCGGCACTTATCGAACAACAGCAACGGTGGCAGCAGCTACAACAGCAATTAATCCAGCTGCGCTACACCCCGGCGGAGAGCCGCCCCCCCTTGAGCGCCGATCTGTTTACACAGGTTGAGACGTGGCTGATACAGGGCCGCCCCGAATGTTGATCCTGGCCGCCCCCTGGTGGTTGCTCTTTTTACCGCTGCCGTGGCTGCTGTGGCGGGCACGCTTCAAACAGCCACAGCCCAATAGCCATCACCGCGCCATTACCCATCCACAAACCGAGCTTCTGATGCGTCTCAGCCAAGCTTCCACGTCCGGACAAAAACCGTGGCTCTGGCTGATTGGTGCGGCGCTCTTGTTTCTAGCCTTGGCCCGGCCACAGTGGTGGGACAACCAGCAGCACGAGGGGCGTAACTTTATGCTGGCGCTGGACAGCTCCAGCTCCATGCGGGCGGAGGATTTTTCCGACAATGGTACCCCCGTCAGCCGGATGCAGATGGTGAAACGTGTGGTGGATACCTTTATCAGCCAACGCCACGGCGACCGGCTGGGGCTGATTGTATTTGGTGATGACGCCTTTACGCTGGCACCACTCACCAGCGACATCACACTGATTCGTCACCACCTCCAACAGCTCCACGACGGCATGGCGGGCCAGAGGACCGCCCTCGGCCAGGCCATTGCACTGGGGGTGCAGCGGCTGCGCGACGAAGATCAACGGTCACGCATCCTGGTACTACTGACCGACGGCAGCAATACCGCTGGCACCATACACCCATTGCAGGCACTGGCGATGGCCAAGGGCAATGGCGTCCGCATCTACACCATCGGCATCGGCTCTCATAATCAAGTGATGTTCCCACGCGGCCCGGTACAGCAGGCGCAGCTGGCCAGCGTGCCGATGGATGAGACACTGCTGCAACAGCTGGCGCAGGAGAGTGGTGGCCGCTACTATCGGGCAACGGCCCCAGGCGAACTTGATAACATCATCACCGACATTGAACAGCTTGAAACCATCACCCTCACCGATGACGAAGTACGCCCCTATGAGTGGTACAGCGTGCCGTTAATCCTCGGACTCTGCTCTCTGGCACTGAGTGGCTGGCGGGAGCGGCGCGAGGTGTTGCCATGATGGAGTGGTTAACGTGGCAACAGCCGTGGTGGCTGCTATTGGCCGCCATTCCGTGGCTGGCACGGCTGGTGTCGAAGCGTTGGCATGGACGACCGCAGAGCCAGCTGGAGCAGTTCATCGCCCGCCACCTCTGGCCGCAGCTGCTCAGTGGCGCACCCAGCGCCAGCCACTATCACACCCCGCTGTTTATGGTGGCGTGGCTGCTTGCCTGTGTCGCACTGGCCGGCCCAACACTGCAGACAGCGCAAAATAGCCATGAGATCAAACAGCAGGCCAACATTGCCATCGTGCTCGATATCTCCCCCTCCATGCGGGTGCAGGATATCCTGCCCAGCCGCCTCGACTACAGCAAACGCCTGCTCAGCGAGCTGGCGCAACAGCTCCGTGGCCAGCAGGTGGCGCTGATTGTCTTTTCCGCCAACGCCTACACCGTGCTGCCACTCACCCGCGACAACCAGATACTCACGCAGATGATCGAGGCCATGGACCCCACCTTGGCCAGCGTCACCGGTTCCAATCTCAGCCGCGCCCTGCAACTTGCACAACAGGCACTGGCCGCGCCGCCACTGGCTAGTGGCACAACAGCTGGCGGCAAAACAGCCAACGGATTGGTACTGCTGATCAGCGATGGCGAGATCCACGACAGCGGTGCCCTTGCCGCCAGCCGCCAGCTCCGGCAAGCGGGCCACATGCTCTACACCCTTGGCGTCGGCACCGAACAGGGTGGCCCCGTGCCCTACGCCACGGGCCGACTGGTCACGGACAACAACAGACTGATCACCTCCCGACTCAACAGGGAGACACTACGGACCCTGGCCCAGAGTGGCGGTGGCCACTACGCCGACCTGCGCCCGGAGGTCTGGCCCGCGATCATGCAGCAAGTTGATGCCCTTAAACAGCCCATCGAGGGCCAGCAGCAGCGCCGTACCGGCACCCCACTCTTCCCTTGGTTTCTAGCGCTGGCCCTGGCGCTCTTCCTCTGGAACGGCGTGCGCCGCCCCAACATCGTCGCCCTATTCCTGTTATTGCCACTCATCGGCAACAGCCCGGCCACCGAGGCCGCCCCCTGGAGTGAAGCCAAAGGGCTGGCGCTGCTCGATCAGGGGCAAAACCAAGCCGCCCTCGATATCTACAACACCCTTAACAGCTACAGCGGTCACCTTGGCCGAGGCGTTGCCGCCTACCGTTTTGGCCAGTGGCAACCGGCGCTGAAGGCCTTTGACCGTGCCCTCACACTCGCCACCACCCCCCAGGAGAAGGGGCTGGCCGCCTACAATCGTGGCAACGCCCTAGTCCAGC
Organism: Tenderia sp. (SeqCode); assembly: GCA_031416075.1. Classification (GTDB taxonomy): domain Bacteria; phylum Pseudomonadota; class Gammaproteobacteria; order Tenderiales; family Tenderiaceae; genus JAKFXL01. The sequence goes on from JANOSY010000051.1 coordinate 30,212, forward strand.
TCAATCAGATAGATGACGCCACCCGCGCCTACAAAACTGCGCTCCACTGGCTACCCAACCACCCCAAAAGCAACCACAACCTCACCCTGTTACAGCGCAACCCACCCAAAAGTGGTGAGCGCAAAGGCAGCAGCAAACACGAACGCCAAGACGAAAGTGGCAGTGAATTGAGCGACCGCAGCGGCAGTGACAACAGCAGTGTCCGCCCTAACCCTGCCCTAACGGGACAAACAGGCCAACAGACAACCACCCAGCAGCGGGCACTGCAACAGAGCCTGACCCAGTGGGGCCAGCAGCGTAACAGCCTCAGCACCGCTGCCACGCCCAGCCAGCAACAGCTCAATACATTGAAGGAGGATTACCAGACCATGCTCAAACAGCGCTTTGCTGCTGAAGATATCAGCGATGCAGCCGGTCTGGTGGTAGAAAAACCATGGTAAACAGATTCACCACCCTGCTCATCCTGCTACTGCTTGGCATCACCAGCGCCTGCGCCGCCGAGCTAACCGCTCGCGTAGACCGCCATCAACTCAACCAGGAGGAGCATATTCTCCTCACCCTGGAGCTGATCAACAGCGATACCCGACTGCGTGCCGAAGGGGTAAAGCCCAACATCGACCTGACACTGTTAAGTGACAACTTCACCCTCAGCCGTCCCAGCGCCAGCAACCACTACAACATCTATCAGGGGCGTGGCCGTTCCCGCTCCACCCTCACCGTCACCCTTTTTCCAAAAGCCGCCGGTCGTTTCACCCTCCCCCCCTTTGAGGTCGATGGCCTACGCACCCAACCAATCACCGTTGAGGTCACCGCCGCCAGCAGCGCCGCCCCCCCGGCGCTGTTTGTCCGCAGTGGCAGCAACAAAAACTCACTCTGGGTCAACGAACAGCTGGTGGTCTACCTCGACCTCTACCACCGCGTAACCATCAACAAGGCAAGCCTGGGCGACAACCTGGAGACAGAACCGACCCAGATCGAACTCCTGCCCTACTGGAAACTGGAACCCAGCCGCCGCCAGGAGCAGTTTCAAGGCTACACCTATGATGTCGAACGCACCGCCTGGGCCATCTTCCCGCAGACCAGCGGCAGACTCACCGTACAGCTCCCCGACGTCTGGGTGGTCAGCCAACAGGCTGGCGAGACCCAACAGCGTCTCGAACATCAGCGCCTCAACGTTGAAGTCAAACCACTGCCCGCCGACCTGCCCGCCGACATCATCATTGGCAAACCCACCATTGAACAGACCCGGCTGCCACAACAGAACCCACAGCACCAGCTCACCCACTGGACCGTCACCGTCACCGCCCCCGTTGCCGTCACCACCCTACCCGAGCGGCTGCCCACTGCCGCCTTGCCCGAGGGGCTAAGGCTCTATGCCGATACCGCCCGCCGCGATACCACCCTGGACAGCAGCGGCATCATCGATCGTGCCGACTACGTGCTCTCCATCATGCCGCAGCAGTCGGGCCAGTTTGAACTGCCCCCGCTACAGATCCCCTACTTCGATCCAATACTGGGCCAGGCGGACTACATCGAACTGCCCGGACAAACCCTCAACATCAACCCCGCCCCACTGCCCAAAAGCCAGAACAGCCCACTGCCCGCCATCACCACACCCACCCCACAGGGGGGGCTCAACATCAAACTGGGCGACTGGTTCTGGCCCACCACCAGCGCCCTGTTTGCCACACTCTGGCTCATCACCCTGCAACGTGGACGGCGCCAACGTCCAGCCCCCGCCACAACCACGCCACAGGAGACAGCCGCACCTGCCCCCCAGACACCACGCCACCCACTACAGCAACAGCTACTCAAGGCACTCAACAGCACAACACTGGAAGCGGGACTCACACAGTGGCAAAAAGATCACCCCGACGAACAACATGTCGCCACCGCCGTGCGGGCAGTACAACGCCTCTGTTACGGCAAGGGGCAGACAGATGATGACTCAGCAACACAGCAGGTCAACAAAGCCATCACCATACTCAACCACCCCGCCATCACCACCCGTGAAAAAAAACCAGACCCGTGGCAGCCTGAGGCGTTTACAGTGGGTAAAATAATAAAAAATAAACCACATTGACCCAATGCCTGGCCAGATAGCGACCGGCTTTGCCAACGTGGCTGCCAGACCAAATTCAGCCGGCACACGGCAATCACCAATAACAATTTACCCGTCTACGTAAACACTATCAGTCCGGTACCCCCCGCTATTGAGGGGCTCTACTCTGACCTAAACATAAAAACCTGCTGTTCAGAGAGACATTTTCGCTAACACCTGAATAAAAAAGTCCTGTTAACCCGTACCGCTTAAACGCCATGCCACACCTCACAACCAGCTATTTCTGGTAATTCTACATATTATGAAACAGCAATAGTTCGCATCTACTCTGCACACATTGCGTCAACATAACTCCTGTGAGATGCAGTTGCCATAGTGCGAGTTGTCGAGGCGGACCGCATCCACGCCCGTATGTACACACTAGTGTACTGTAACAAATAGTATGATCATATATAATAGCGCTACTCCTTCCTTATTTTCTGGTGCGCTGACTATGCCTGTCCCCGTTGCTATCTCACTCACAGAAGAAGAACGCCAAGAATTTCATCGCTGTTGTCG
>JANOSY010000052.1:0-11251 GCA_031416075.1 Tenderia sp. (SeqCode)
AAGATTATGGAATTCATTGAGGTCCACAATACCGATCCAAAACCCTTTGTGTGGACAAAAACAACTGAAGCGATTTTAGAGAAAATCGGGCGTGCTAAGGCTGCCTTGGTATGAGTATATTATTTGTTACAGTACACTAGATATTCGTGTCCCTTGTCGTAAGGAACATCGCTGCCATCAAAGAGCGGCAGAAAATAGTAGAGATGGTCGCCAAAACCACCGAGCTTGTCGTGACGGCGTCGCGCCGAGAGCATCAGATAACCGGTGCGCCAGACAAAAAATGGCAGTAGCGCAACAAATAGCAGGGCCATCAGCCAGATATTGGGGTAGTGGTCTTCCAGCAGTGGCGCGGCCAGCAGTGCGGATAGCACGGCCAGATGTATGGTGATGATCGGGTGTTTGCGTACTGGCGCGGGCAGGGTGGGGAAGTGACAACCGACACGATAGACTCCATACAGCAGCGCCAAAATGATCATCATGCCACCGCCCAAGGTAGCTCAACCCGTTAAGCGTGTGATTGCAGAAGATCGAGCAGGTACCAGAGTGAGCCACCCCCCAAAATCTGCTTAACCCTTGCTGGCCAGATTGGCGCCGCTGCCAGAAACAGCAGCACGGCCTGGAGCAGGCTGCTCTGCCACAACAGCGCTGTGGCCAGCAGCTAGACGATAAGCGGTCCCAACGGGGTGGCGGCGAACTCTAAAAACAGCGGATTTTCATGCAGTTGGCTGATGGAGCGGTAAAGCTCCAGTGGCCTCATACGGCGTATCTCCGGATCAGGTCAATGATTGCAGCCACACTATCCAGCTGGCTTGGATCGGCATCGGTACTGAAAAAGTCGATGTTGAACTCGCCCTCCATGAAGGTGATGATCTGGAGTGTTGCTAACGAGTCGATCAGACCAGAGTCAATCAGGCTGGTCTGTTCATCAATGGCGCTGATCGGGGTGTCTGAGCGCCAGATTGTCTTGAGAAAGCAGAAGAGCTTCTCTTTGTAGATGCCGTCGGTCATGCCAAAGCCTTATTGGAGTTATCTGTTTGGCACGGTTGAATGCCTGTTTTGTATTGTTATCGTGTCAGCAAGATTACTAGAACCGAGTTGACTGTGTGTTTATGCAATTGATATCAAATGGGATTATGTCAGGTCAATACCTTGATGGCGTGCCGTGGTGAGTGTATGTATAACAGATGAGAAGAGGTGGGGTTACGTTAGGCGCTGATAAGCATGGGGCTAGCCATAGTGTATTTAACTGGGGGTATTTAATACAGCGCTCCCCAAGGGGGAAAGTTTTTTTGATGGTTGGGTAATATGGTCGGAAAGGCAAAAACATTGGCGGAGAGCGAGGGATTCGAACCCCCGGAGGGTTACCCCTCAACGGTTTTCAAGACCGCCGCATTCGACCACTCTGCCAGCTCTCCAAACCGGGGACAGAGCATATCAAAATCTCAGGGAATTTCTATAGCTTAAGGCAAAATATTTTAATTTAAATGCAAAATATGGTTTTTATGGTTAATATTCGGTTGAGAAACTTTGATGGTAGACTATGGTCCTAGATGATGTGTCTGGTTCTGATGTCCATTTATAACAGTTTGCCCTAATAGAGGAGTTTTACAGCAATGAGACCTGTAGCACGAGTGATTAATGGTAGTGCCGTTGGCACGGCTTCGAGCAGTAGAGTGCTTCGTAATACCTATATCTTGCTGGCAATCACGCTGCTCTTCAGCGCAGCCACTGCCGGCATCTCCATGGCGATTAACCCACCACAGTTCACAGGCTTGGTCTGTTCGTTAGTGGCAATGGGGCTAATCTGGTTTGTGTTGCCTCGCACCGCTAATTCGGCTGCGGGTTTGGGTGTGGTGTTTGGTATCACCGGTCTGCTTGGGTTTGGTCTGGGACCAATGCTTTCTCACTATCTGAATATGCCTAATGGTTCGCAGATTGTTATGCAGGCGTTGGGGACCACTGGTGCTGTCTTTATCGCCTTGTCGGCGTATGTGATGGTGACCAAGAAGGATTTCAGCTTCATGGGTGGTTTCTTGATGGCTGGCCTGATTGTGGCTGTTGTCTCCATGCTGGTGGTGGTTGTGGCGGCGATGTTCGGCTATCCGATGCCTGGTGTATCGCTGGCGCTCTCTGCTCTGGTGGCACTGCTGATGTGTGGTTTCATCCTTTATGACACTAGCCGTATCATCAACGGTGGTGAGACCAACTACATTATGGCGACCATTGGCCTCTACCTGAGTATCTACAATCTGTTTGTCAGCCTGCTACATCTGATGGGGATGAGCAGCGACGATTGATATGGTTGTGATCTGTTAACCGCCCCGGCCTAGCGCCGGGGTTTTTATTTGTGCCCTACAAATCTGTACGAGAGGATTGTTGCCATGTTAAATCAGCACCCGTTTGCGTCGTTTATCCGTACCCTTGGGCGTGGCCAGAAGGGATCGCGTTCGTTAACGCAGGATGAGGCCCATGAGGCTATGGGCATGATCCTTGATGATCTGGTGGAGCCGGTTCAGCTGGGGGCGTTTCTTATGCTGATTCGGGTGAAGGAGGAGACGCCAGCGGAGGTGGCGGGATTTGTCCGTGCTGTACGGGAACGGATTGAATTGCCTGAGCAGTTACCGGTGGTGGATCTGGATTGGTCCAGTTACGCGGGCAAACGTCGCCAGCTGCCATGGTTTATTTTGAGTGTTCTGCTGCTGGTGGATAGTGGCATTAAGGTGTTTATGCACGGTTTGCGCGGGCGGATGGACGATCGCCTTTATACGCCTGAGGCTTTGGCGGCGCTGGGTATCCCGTTGAGTGACTCATTGAGCGATGCCGCCAGGCGTATTGAGAGTGATGGGTTTGCCTACATTAATCTTGGGCAATTTTTTCCACGTCTCCAACAGTTAATCGATCTGCGTGAATATTTGGGACTGCGCTCGCCGGTCCATACGGTGTCACGCATGATCAATCCGTTTCAGGCCCCGGCCCAGATGCAGGGCATTTTTCATCCCGGCTACCAAGAGATTCACCAAGGGGCCGGTATGTTGGTGAATCAGCCCCATATGGTGGTGATTAAAGGGGATGGTGGGGAGATTGAGGTGAATCCTGATGCTGAACTTGGACTCTATTCGGTACACCAAGGGGTGGCAACCCATGAGTCTTGGCCGGCACGGTTTGCACGCCGCCATACCAAGCCGGAGCAGCTGGATGTGTCGCTGCTGGCCAAGGTTTGGCGCGGGGAGTGTGAGGATGAGTATGGTGATGCGGCGGTGATCTCTACCGCTGCTGTGACGCTTTATATGATGGGACGTGCAGAGAGCCGAGAGGTGGCATTAACAATGGCGGAGGAGTTGTGGCAGGGCCGTTCAAAAGGGTTGATATAGGTTGTACTATATAGTGTGGCGGGTGCTGATGCCGGAGGTGTTTTTTTGTGGTGGGATAGCGAAGCTGTTTACCGTAGGTTAATAACGGTAAGCAGCATTAGTTTTTGATTCCTTATACTTTGCCTTGAAGTTGTAACAGGATCGATTCGTTTTCAAGGGTGGAGGTGTCTTGGGTGATCTCTTCGCCTTTGGCGATGGTGCGTAGCAGGCGACGCATGATCTTGCCGGAACGGGTTTTAGGGAGATTGTCTGAGTAACGAATATCATCCGGCTTGGCGATGGGGCCGATCTGCTCGGCCACCCAGGCGCGCAGCTCTTTAGTCAGTACTTCGTCAACGCCACCTGCCGGTCTTGTCCCCTTGAGTACAACATAGGCAAAGATAGCCTCACCTTTGATCTCGTCGGGACGACCAACCACAGCCGCTTCGGCAACACGTGGGTGGGCCACCAGTGCTGACTCCACCTCCATGGTGCCAAGGCGATGGCCGGAGACGTTGAGCACATCGTCGATACGCCCCATAATCCAGAAGTAGCCATCCTTGTCACGGCGGGCGCTGTCACCCGCCAGATAGTATTGGCTGCCAAACTTCGGCCAGTAGGTCTGGATGTAACGCTCATCATCGCCCCAGACAGTGCGTAACATGGAGGGCCACGGTTTTTTGATGACCAGATATCCGCCCTTGTTGGGCTCGTTGATGCTATTGCCGCTCTCGTTCACCACATCGGCGATGATGCCGGGCAGAGGGAGGGTGCAGGAGCCGGGTTTGGTGGCGACAGCACCGGGGATCGGCGCGATCATGATGCAGCCGGTTTCGGTCTGCCACCAAGTGTCCACAATCGGGCAACGCTCTTGGCCGATGGTTTTGTGATACCAGATCCACGCCTCTGGGTTGATGGGTTCGCCGACAGAGCCGAGCAGGCGCAGGCTGGAGAGGTCGTATTGAGCTGGAATCTCATCACCGAGTTTCATCAGGGCGCGAATCGCCGTGGGGGCGGTGTAGAAGATGGTGACCTTGTGGCGCTGGCAGATATCCCAGAAGCGGCCAGCGTTGGGCACGGTGGGGGCCCCTTCGTAGATCAGCATGGTGGCACCCACCGCGAGCGGACCGTAGGCCACATAGCTGTGGCCGGTGACCCAGCCCACGTCGGCAGTGCACCAGAAGATATCGCTGTCACGAATATCAAAGACCCACTTCATTGAGGTGATGGTCCCCAGTAGATAACCGGCGCTGGAGTGCTGGATCCCCTTGGGTTTGCCAGTGGAACCGGAGGTGTAGAGCAGGAACAGTGGGTGCTCGGCCTCGACCCACTCAGGCATGCAGATGCTATCCATGCAATCGATGGCATCATGCCACCAGAGGTCACGTCCCTCCTTGAATTCAATAGCATGGCCCGTCCGTTGATAGACAATCACCTTTTCGATAGTGGCGCAGCCGGAGGCGAGGGCCTTGTCGGCAGCCGCCTTGAGTTCAACGATTTTGCCACCACGATGGCCGCCATCGGCGGTAATCAGCATCCGGGCACCGGCATCCTCGATGCGGTCTTTGAGCGACTCTGCTGAGAAGCCGCCAAATACCACCGAGTGGATAGCGCCGATGCGGGCGCAGGCCTGCATGGCAATGACCGCTTCGGGGATCATGGGCATGTAGATGACAATGCGATCACCTTTAGTAATGCCCTGGGCCTTGAGGGCGTTGGCAAAGGCGCAGACGTCGGCATACAGCTGGTGGTAGGTGAGAGTGCGGATATCCCCTTGTTCGCCCTCGAAAACAATGGCGGTGTAGTTGCCTTTGCTCTCCAAATGGCGGTCCAGGCAGTTATAGGAGACATTCATCAATCCATCGCTGAACCACTGGTAGTGGGGCGCGTGGCTCTCATCAAGCACGGTTGAAAAAGGTTGGTGCCAGCTAATTTCGTGGCGGGCCTGTTCGGCCCAAAAGCCAGTGTAATCTTCGTTAGCATGGTGCCGCATTGTGGCCAATGTATCGGCACTACTGATGCGCGCGTCTGCCTTGAATATGGCCGTTGGCTCAAAGAGTCGCTCTTCATTCAGGACCGAATCGATGTTTTCGACACTCATTATTTGCCTCCCTAGCGGCATAACAGCTTTCATGATCGGCCTAATATAGCAGCCTCACACGGTTGGTGCATGTGATGATGTTGTCAGAAGGAACAGGGATTGTCGGTAGCACTAGCAATAGATGTATAATGCCATCTAATGGATGAGAGTGAGCTGCCGATAGGTCGGGTGGTATATCTCCTTGGTATCAGGGAAAAACCATTTTGCTGGTCAAGCGCTAGCTCCTTGAACGTAGTTGGATGAGCAAAAGAGCTGCCAAAATAGGGAGTTCAAGTGGGTTTTGGAGAAAAGCATTGAAACGCGGTTGTAAACTTGTTATTAAAAGCGTCAATCGAGATGGGCGGCAGTTTCGCCCGAGTGATTGGATTGAGCGCATTTCAACTCAGCTGGCCACCTTTGGTCCAGACCATCGTCTTCACTATTCTACTGCGGTACAGCCTTCGATTATCGAGGGGGAGAAGTGCTTGGTGGTTGATCAGGCGCTTAAAGAGGAGAATCCGGAGGCGTATGACTTCATTATGGTCTTTGTTGAGGCCAACCGTCTTCAGGTAATCGAAAACTGCGAAATTCCGCCCGACGCTCAGCCCCTTTAGAGGGTGGCTGATGTCGGTGGGAAGAGAGAGGGGGCTTAGCCCCCTTTTTGTTTTTCCTTAATTTCATCAAGGGTTTTGCAGTCGATGCAGAGTACCGCTGTAGGACGTGCTTCAAGGCGGCGAATGCCGATCTCTATGCCGCAGCTCTCGCAGTAACCATAATCGTTGCTATCGAGCATGGTGATTGATTCCTCGATTTTTTTGATCAGTTTACGTTCACGATCGCGAGTTCTCAGCTCCATGGTGAAGTCTGATTCCTGACTGGCACGATCATTGGGGTCGGGGAAGTTGGCTGCTTCGTCCTGCATGTAGTGAACAGTGCGGTCGACCTCTTCCATCAGCGCGTGTTTCCATGACTGTAGCAGCGCCCTGAAATGGGTCAACTGCGCGGTGTTCATGTACTCCTCATCTTTTTGCGGCTGGTAGGGCTGGAAGTTACCAAATCCTTGCAGGAGCGACTCGGCTCGTGCCTTTGCTTCAGCAGCATCGACCTTTTTTGGGGACGCTGTTTTTTTGGCGGGTACCGGTGCTGTCGCTGCTTTTTGGGTGGTGCTGGGCGCGGCTGCTTTGGGTTCGACGGTGCTGACGGCCGCTTTTTTCTTGGGGGCGGCCGCTTTTTTTGCGGGCGCTGCCTTGGCGTCTGACTTGGTTGGGGACATTCCCTTCTCCTGAATACTAGAGGGCCCTGAATACTAGAGGGCAAAGAGACGATATATACCGGAAAACGGTGGTGTAAGCAATACATTGACGGTTGTGATCTGGTTTCTGAGGCGGTTAAAAATGGCGCTGTTTCAAGAGGTTGATACTTCTGGATCGGTGATACAATTGCGGTTTTGATTTTTTCGTCAGGTTAAAGGGAAGAAATATGAGCAATATTGAGGCATTAATTTTTGATGTTGATGGTACCTTGGCTGATACCGAACGGGATGGCCATCGTATTGCTTTTAATCTGGCGTTTCAGGCAGCGGGTCTCGATTGGGACTGGAGCATTGAGCTGTATGGTGAGTTGCTGGCGGTAACCGGTGGGAAGGAGCGCATCCGCTTCTATCTGGAAAAGTACAATACCAGCTTTAAAAAGCCAGCGGATTTCAGTGAATTTGTGGCTGGGCTGCACGCCTCCAAGACCGGGTTTTATACCAAATTGATGGCGCAGGGGAAGATTCCACTGCGTCCAGGGGTTGAGCGCCTGTTGCGAGAGGCGAGAAGGGCGGGTATGCGTATTGCGATTGCCACCACCACCACGCCAGAAAATGTGACGGCTTTGTTGGGATATACCTTGGGTGGCGGTGCGCTTAAGTGGTTTGAGGTGATTGGTGCCGGTGATGTAGTGCCTGCTAAAAAACCAGCGCCCGATATCTTTAATTATGTGATGAAAAAGATGAACCTTGCGCCTGAGCAGTGTGTTGCTTTTGAGGACTCCTACAATGGTATTCGTTCCGCGACGCAGGCCAAGCTGACGACCCTGATTACGACAACAGGTTACACCCAGGATGATGATTTTTCCGGGGCGGCGATTGTGCTGGATCAGATGGGCGAACCCAATGCGCCGTTTAAGGTGATTGAGGGGGATGCCCACGGCCATCGTTATGTCGATCTGGCCATGGTGCGTGCCCTGCACAAGGCGGCGCATGGCGGATAAGGCTAATGTTGCCCGGCGCATGGCGGCGATCCAGCCGTTTTATGTGATGGCACTGTTGGCACGGGCGCGTGAGCTGGAGGCCCAGGGACGGGATATTGTGCACATGGAGATCGGTGAGCCGGACTTTGAGACGCCCGCCCCGATTACTGCTGCCGGTATTGATGCGTTGCGGCAGGGGTATACCCAATACACCCCTGCGCGTGGTCTGTTGGCGTTGCGGCAAGCCATTAGTGCTTTTTATAAAACTGAACACAATGTTGTTGTTGATCCGGAACGGATTATTATCACCCCCGGCTCTTCAGGGGCGCTGCAGCTGTTGATGTCAACGCTGATTAATCCGGGGGATCAGTTGTTAATGGCCGACCCTGGCTACCCCTGTAATCGCAATTTTGTGCGGCTGGTGGAGGGGGAGCCGCTCTCTATTCCAGTGACTGCGGAGACGGGGTACCAGTTAACCCATGGCCATCTTCAGCAGCATTGGAGCAGTCGTAGCCGGGCCGTGTTGGTGGCATCACCCTCTAACCCGACGGGGACATTGATCTCTAGTGATGAGATGGCGCAGATGGCGCAATTTGTACAGCAGCGCGGTGGACACCTGCTGGTGGATGAGATCTATCACGGTCTGGTTTACGGCACCCGTGCTGAAACAGCACTGGCGATAAGTGATGAGCTGTTTGTCATCAACAGCTTCTCCAAATATTTCGGCATGACCGGTTGGCGGCTGGGTTGGCTGGTGGCACCGTTGGTGTATGTGCCGGCACTGGAACGGGTGGCGCAGAACATCTTTCTTTCGGCCTCAACACCGGCCCAGTATGCCGCCCTGGCGGCGTTTTTGCCCGAGACACGGCTGATTCTTGAAGAGCGTCGTTGTATCTTTCAGCAGCGTCGTGACTATCTGCTGCCGGCATTGCGGCAGTTAGGGTTTGAAATTCCGGTGACGCCGGAGGGGGCATTTTATCTTTATGCCAACTGCAGTCGGTTTAGTGAGGATAGCGAAGAGTTTTGTCATCGCCTGCTGGAGGAGGCCGGGGTGGCGGTGACGCCCGGTAAGGATTTTGGTCATCAAGACCCATCCCGCCATCTCCGTTTTGCCTATACCACTTCTCTGGAACGGTTGCGGTTGGGCGTGGCGCGGATAGAACAGTTTTTGACGACGCTTTGACAGGTGAGTGGTTTATGCTGCTTGCACTCTCTTTATAGAATTGAATAGGGCTCTGCTTATGAAACCTGTGCGTGTTCTGTTTTCGATTCTGCTGTTCTCTCTTTTTGTGATCCCGCCTGCCTGGAGCCAGGACTCCTCTGACAGCGCCCAGCCGCAGCAGCCAGAGGTTTGGCGTAACTTTGGCAACCTGATCACGACGATGGATGGAGTGCAGAAGGATCTGGCCAAGGCGCGTGTGGCGCTGTCGGCAGCACAGTTTGAGGGTGAACGTACCCAGGCGGAGGCGGAGGTGGCGCGTCTTAGCAATGAGCTATCCTCCCTTCAGGTGGCGTGGGAGATGTGGGCGACAGGCGGGGTTGATTTGCAGCTTTTTACCTCCTCTCAACAGCAGGCGCAACAGAAGTTTGATTGGCGTGAGGAGCTGCAATCGGTCTTTGAGCCGATTTTGATGGAGATGCGCCGCCTGACTGACCGGCCTCGCAAGATTGAGCGGCTGCGTTCTGATCAGGGCTACTATGAACACCGGCTTGCGGCAGCGGAGACGGCGCTAACAAGTGTTAAAAACTACCACCTTAAGGCTCCAACGCCCGACCTGGTGGCGGCGTTTGCCAATCTGGAAGAGCGCTGGCAAAAGCGTCGTGATGATCTGCAGAGCCGATTAGATCTTGTTAATTTTGAGCTGCAGGAGCTGCTGAGCCCCTCATCGGACCAAGAGGCAAAGGCGATAGAGTCGCTCAAGCAGCTCTTTACGGGGCGGCTGCTCAATCTGTTACTGGCGGTGACAGCAGCAGCGCTGGTCTACGGACTTTTTTGGAAGCTGAACCAGTTATATGCCCGTTCGTTGTTGCGACGCGGGCGCAATCCAAAGCTGTTTACCCGCGTGGTCCACCTGACGTTGGTGCTTTTTGCTTCGTTGTTGGCGCTGTTGGCGGGCATGTCGGTGCTCTACGCACAGGGCGACTGGATATTGCTGGGGCTGGTGATCATTCTCTTGGTGGGGTTGGTACTGGTGCTACAACGCTCGTTGCCCAGCTATCTTACTGAGGCACGGCTGCTGCTGAATATCGGCCCGGTACGGGAAGGGGAGCGAGTGATCTACCATGGCCTGCCGTGGCGGGTACAGACCCTGCGTGTGCAGGCAACGTTGGTCAATCCACTGTTGAATGGCGGTGTTTTGCGCCTGCCGTTGCGGGAGTTGGCGACGTTGATCTCCCGTGTTGCCAGTGAACGGGAACCGTGGTTTCCAACCCGAGAGAATGATTACGTGGTGCTGAGTGACGATAGTTTTGGCCAAGTAGTATTGCAGACACCCGAGATGGTGGAAGTACGGGTTGCCACGGCGATCAGGATATTTCCGACAGCCACTTTTCTGGATATGACTCCTAAAAATCTCTCATTGGAAGGCTTTGCGGTCCTTCTTTGTTTTGGTGTTGATTACCAGCATCAGGCCGATGTGACCGGCGTGATTCGCGACACACTGGAACAAGAGCTGACTACAGGGGTGAATCAATTGGCTCAGGGCAGCCATTTGCAAGGCTTGAGGGTGGAGTTTGCCGAGGCAGGGGCATCGTCGCTTGATTTTGTCGCCATCGCCAGCTTTGCGCCGGAGGCGGCGGAGGCCTACATGCAGCTGCGCCGGGCACTGCAGCGTATCGCCGTGGATGCCTGCAATACCCACGGCTGGGTGATTCCGTTCAACCAGATGACGGTGCATCTGGCACCACAGGAGGGATAGGGGGCTTTTTTATTGGGGGGAAGTTTTATTTTTACAGTATTTTAGGAGGATGTCTGAACAATGTTAATGCCTCGTGCATGGTTGAGTGATTTTTTTGGTTAAGGGGATTGTTTGTTATATAGTCCTACGATTGGAATGTTGCCCGCCAATGGATTGATGAGGCTATGTCATGAGTGAAGAGTTAAACCAAAAAAGATGGTGGGAAACAAGAACAGCTATCATCACCTTTCTCGCAGCTTTGTTAGGACTTGTTACGGTTGTTGTTGATAAGGTGCGGGGGAATTGGTGGCCTCCTGCTCCCACTGGCATGGAGGGCACTTGGGTTTATAAGGTTGAAACTATTGGAGCGACGATTTTTCCCGATGGATGTTCTGAGCGGGTGGGCACTGTCAGAATTGAAAATATTCAGACAACACCTTTTGGATCAGACGTGAAGTTGAGGGGAAAGCGTATATGGTGTGTCCGTGGTGGTGGTAAATCGAAGGAGAGGGTATCGCCCTTCATTTATTGGAATAGCGATATAGCTAGTATCACTAGTGTACTGTAACAAATAGTGTGATCATATATAATAGCGCTACTCCTTCCTTATTTTCTGGTGCGCTGACTATGCCTGTCCCCGTTGCTATCTCACTCACAGAAGAAGAACGCCAAGAATTTCATCGCTGTTGTCG
>JANOSY010000053.1:0-9683 GCA_031416075.1 Tenderia sp. (SeqCode)
CCTGCCACAATGACTCTACGGCGACTATACCCGCTGCCGCATCCTCTTCGTCGCTCGCTAACGCTCCCAACTACGAGTCTGCGGACGGGGTCGCCTATCGGGGACTAACCGCCATCGCTTCGCTCTCCATGGCGGTTAGCGAAGGGTTGTTGTTATAAAGATCAACACACCGCTGGCAGACACAGGCACGCATCCGTAACGCCGCCGGGATCCGCTCCAGCAACCCTTGAGGAATATTGACCACCTGACACCAACAGCTGTTGCAGTCCACATCATCCACACGTGGGCAACGGTTCGCCTCACCGCACAACGGGCAGCAACCTGCATCCAGCGCTACATTCAAAAACTGCGTACAAATAAATTCCGCCACCGCCGCTGCATCATTAATATCCAACAGTGGCAACGTTGTCACCAGCGCCCCCTCTGTTGCCACCGCAATCACATGTTTATCATCAGGAAAAATCAGCGGTTTACCTAATGCCGCACGGTGCAACTCAATCTTCGGAATCGGCTCATGGCGAAACCCCTCCACCAATATCAGATCGAGAACACTCATATCCAACTGCTGCAACAGCAAACTTAAAGAGGGTTCAACGGCCCCCTCATCAAACTCTGTCACCAAGGCCGAACGTTTATGGGATGCCACCAACGTCTGCTGCGCCCCCGCCTGACGCAGGCGAAAACTATCCTTGCCCGGCGAATCAATATCAAAATCGTGATGTGCATGTTTCACCACCGCCACCCGCAAACCACGACTGCGCAACAAAGGAATCAACTGCTCCAGCAGCGTGGTTTTCCCCGTGCCACTATAAGCAGCAAAACCGAGCAACGGCACCACCGCCTTCATCCCATCACCACTCATGCCATTAACTTCGCTCTAAAAATAAAAAAGACCGCCCCCATCAGGCAGAGTCCCGCCCAGAAATAATCCAGCGTCAGTTTCTCTTTCATGTAGAAGATCGCAAATGGCACAAACACCAGTAGCGTGATCACCTCCTGCATAATCTTCAGCTGACCAATCGTCATCACCTCATAACCAATACGATTGGCAGGCACCTGCAACATATACTCAAACAGGGCAATCCCCCAGCTCACCAACGCCGCAATAATCCACGGTTTGTCCGACAGATTTTTAAGATGGGCATACCAGGCAAAGGTCATAAAGATATTGCTGCAAACCAGCAACCCCGCCGACACCAGATAGGGACTCATTCAACACACCTCACACAACGCCACACCGGCATGGCGAAAGATTATGCGACTGGCAACACCATTAAACAACACGCGAATATTGGGATAATTTTCGTTTATCTCGCAACTCACCAAGCGATTCTACGACTCCCCTTACTCTGGAGGGGCGCACGAAATAGACACCTCGACAGATTTTGCACTTTTAATCATTTCGCTTTGAAGCGCCAAAGGCAAGATGAGTTCTTGGCCAATAGGGAATGAAAAATCACCCTCTAATAATCGACTTGAAAAATCATCATATTTTGCTTCGGATTTGAAACGATTTATTTTTGATTTACAGCCACATTTAGCGGTTGATGAAACATGTAAAAGTGTAAGCCTTAATTCTGGAAAAGGTCTTTCATTAATTATCGTGGAGTCCTTTATTTCTACACAACTATTCAAATAATTATGGATTTTTACTTCGGCATTCCCATTTGCCGTTGCACAAGAGGTAAGCGCTAATAAAAAAACAGCACTAAATTTTAGTATCGCCATAAGTTGACCTTCCTTTGACATATTCAACTTTGATAATCACTGAAGACTTTTTGGTCGTTTTATTATAGCTACGTAGCAAAGGGAATATTTTTGTTTCAACTTCTATACAGCCATGGCTAAAGCCTTTACTGGAGTCATGAAGATAAAAACCTCCCCGTATGTCAGGAGAACATTTTGATTTTGTCACCAGATCAGCTGGCTCCATTCTGGCTCGATTTTTACCCCAGTTGGCCCAATATGATTCACAATCTCCCGCACCCACTCCTCTGGGGATTTTTTGAACCCCCCAAGAGGGCTTGATAGCACACAAACCCCTTCCATCATCTTTAGCTGTGCCATGATCGGAAAGAAAGAGCTTATAAAATCCTTCTGGTATTGGACCATTGTCGCGAACGCATTGATTCTTAGGCATTTGGTATCCTGGCAAACCGGAGGTAGCTTTAAACTTCCCTTTCGCCTTCCAGTCAAGGACTTGGCCATCATAAATCATATCAAAATTCATATTATCCTCCTTCAACTAAGCGGCACACACTTGATGTATCGGAATACGCTACGTTAAGTCGATCTACACGAGTAATTTCATTAGAAACGATTATTGGGTCTTTACTTTTTGGTCATCTTTTTCTTGGGAACCATATTGCCAATCTTTTGATTTAGCTCGATAGTTTTAATCCTTGATTTAATATCTTTTAATGCTATATCAAGCTGGCCTTCCACAAGTTTAGATCGTTTGTGAAAATCACCGTTCTGAATATCGAGGACTGTTTCAATGTAGCCTACTCTCCTATTTATTATCCCTAAGACTCTAGCCACTTCGTCAGAAATTAATTTTTTTACATCATCCTCACTCATGATCAATCCTTCCATTCAACCCACTGGTTGTCAAAAAATCACCTCTTTTTCCAAACAAACCGCCCCCCAATTGCACGTCGCGGAGCAGGCTCTCCAGGCCATCCGCCCGAGTTTCTGATTTAATTTTCATGACATGACCCCTCATGCAGATAATGGTTGCCACTATGGCAAGTTGGTATGGTGGGTGCAATCTTTATTTAAAGCTGGCGGGGGAATAAACAAAAAAGTGCTTTACTCCCCCCAGCGCGTTACCAAAGTGTGCTCAACATCAAGATGGTCAAGTATGCGGGCGACAACAAAATCAACAATGTCATCTAACGTTTTTGGATTTTGATAAAAGCCGGGGTTGGCTGGCAGGATGGTTACACCGAGGCGTGCTAGCTTGAGTGCGTTTTCCAGATGAATCGCGGAGAGTGGTGTTTCGCGGTGTACTAATATCAGTTTGCGTTGTTCTTTAATGGCAACATCGGCAGCACGTTCCATCAAGTCATTACTGCTGCCGTTGGCACACGCGGCAAGAAAGGCGCTGGTGCAGGGGCAGACCACCATGGCACGTGGTGCGCCGGAGCCACTGGCAACCGGTGAGTGCCACTGCTCTTTGCCCCAGACGTGCAGTTGATTCTCTTTGGCGTGATAGCGGCTACTGAGCTGTTTTTGCATCTCTTGTGGTGTGCCGCTGATTTTCAGCTCGGTCTCCATGTCGATCACCATCTGTCCGGCTTTGGAGATCATCAGGTGAACCTCTTCGCCGGCGTTGATCAGACACTCAAGCAGGCGCAATCCGTAAGCAACACCGGAGGCACCGGTGATGGCGAGGGCGATGCTGTTGCGACTCATGCCTGCACCTGCGCTAGTGCGTGTAACAGTTGTTGATGGATGCCGCCGAAGCCGCCGTTGCTCATCACCAAAATGTGGTCACCGGGGCGGGCGTAACCGGCAACAAAAGCGACAATGTTTTTGATCTCATCAAACAATCTGGCATGACCATCAAGCGCGTCAACCACGCCGTTAAGATCCCAACCGAGGTCGGGTGGATTGTAGAGCACCACTTCATTGGCGGCCGCGAGTGATGGCCCCAACGTGTCGGCATGTACACCCATCCGCATGGTATTGGAACGTGGCTCGAGAATGGCGATGATGCAGGCGTCGTTGCCGACTTTTTTACGCAGTCCATCGAGGGTGAGGGTGATGGCGGTGGGGTGGTGGGCAAAGTCGTCATAGACGGTGATGCCATTGACTACGCCGCTGATCTCCATGCGCCGTTTTACGTTTTTAAATTCACTCAGCGCGGCCACTGCTTCGTGGGCGATGACACCGGCATGACGGGCGGCAGCAACGGCGGCCAGGGCGTTGTGTACGTTGTGCATGCCTAACAGATCCCACTGCACATCGCCGACATGGGTATCGCCCCAGTAGATGGCAAAGACGCTGCCGTCGGGCGCGACATCACGCGCGCTCCACTGTTTGATTTCGCTCTGCTCGATACTGGCGCTGTCAAAATACTCTATCGGTGTCCAGGCGCCCATGGTGAGGAGATCGGTGATGTTGGCGTCCTCGCTTGGCGCAACCATCAGACCGTTGCCGGGGATGGTGCGCACCAGATGATGAAACTGGCGTTTGATGGCGGCCAGATCTTCAAAGATGTCGGCGTGGTCAAATTCGAGGTTATTCAGGATCACTGTGCGCGGGCGGTAGTGCACAAACTTGGAACGTTTGTCGAAAAAGGCGGTGTCGTACTCGTCCGCCTCCACCACAAAAAACGGCGCATCGCCCAGACGTGCAGAGATGCCGAAGTTGCCGGGCACACCGCCGATGAGAAAACCGGGGGTCAGTTTGGCGTATTCGAGTATCCACGCCACCATGCTGGAGGTGGTGGTTTTACCGTGGGTACCCGCAACGGCGATGACCCAGCGATCTTTCAGAATATAGTCAGCGAGAAACTGCGGTCCAGAGATGTAGGGCAGACCACGATTGAGCACGTACTCGACCGAGGCGTTGCCACGCGACATGGCGTTACCAATGACCACCAGGTCCGGGGCTGGATCAAGCGGTGCGGGATCATACCCTTGATGCAGTGTGATGCCCTGCGCTTCCAGCTGGGTGCTCATGGGGGGATAGACGTTGGCGTCAGAACCGGTAACGGTATACCCCATCTGCCGGGCAAGAATGGCAACGCCACCCATAAAGGTTCCACAAATGCCAAGAATATGTATATGCATGGTTAACTGCCTGTTGCAAAAACTGCGCGAAGGATAGTGGCGGAGGCGTAGACGTACAGCAACGAGAGTCCCACGCCAACATAAAAAGGGACATCAAGGGCGTGACGCAGAATATGCCCAACCACGGCAACATTCCACACCATCAGCACGATAATAAACAATATTGGTAAAAACGCCTCCGCCGGATCGCCATACTGCAACCGCCACCATAACAGCGGCACTGCCATAAAACCAAATACCACCCCGCTACCAAGCAGCGCGATTGTGGTCTGCTGGTAACGGGGCCAGAAATCACGCACCCATAACATCATCCGGATCATGCCCAGCAGCAACGCCGCATCCAGCCCCGCGTAAAAAGTGGCCATTGCTGGTGACAGTTCAAAACCTGCAATAATAGTACTCATCAATAAGTAGAGCAGCAGGGTGACCACCATCAGGCTCTGGGAACTTGGCAGGTCCTGCGGGCCAAGCTGAAAGCGGCAGATTTTCCAGTAGTTATTGATCATTGAATTCATCGCGCTACGGTATCACAAAATCTATTCGTCGCCCCAGACTGGTCGCGCCACACACACCTGTTTACAATGGCCGCTACCATGACCCGCAACAACGCCTATCGCTACCGTTTCCCCCAGCGCCACCACAACCGGTTTCAGCTGCTTGTGGATAGTGATCACTTTTTCCCGGTGATGCTGAATGCCATTGCCACGGCACAACACAGCGTTATTTTGGAGATGTACCTACTGGAGTCGGGCACACTCCTCACCCGGTTTATCGACACCCTCATCACATCCGCCAACCGTGGCGTCGCTATCTTTCTGCTCTTTGATGACTTTGGCGCGCTGGGCATCAACAGAGCCGACCGTCAGCGGCTGGCTGACCACACCCACATACACCTCAAATTTTACGGCCCAATACACTACCGCAGATGGCAGCACCTGCTCTCCCGCAACCACCGCAAGCTGCTGTTGGTGGACAACCGCATCGCCTTTATCGGTGGCGCTGGCATCAGTGATGCATTTACGGGGGAACAGGGTTGGCATGAACTGATGGTGCAAGTGGAGGGTGAATGTGTGCAGGACTGGCTCGCCCTGTTTATCGACAACTGGCCCGGCACAGCCGATGAGATCAAGCCGCTCACCGCCACCCCCTGCAGATACCCCACAACGGCAGAGCAGTCGGGACGCACCACCCTGTCACAACTGCTGAGCCATCAGGAGATTCAAAGCGCACTGCTGCGTCGACTTGCCACTGCCAAACACGAAGTTTGGATCATCACCGCCTACTTTGTTCCCTCGTGGCGATTACGGCGCGCCCTGAAAGCCGCCGCACAACGTGGGGTAGATGTACGGCTGATTCTGCCGGGGCACCATACCGACCACCCGGCCATACGCCACGCCGGACACCGCTTTTACCACCACCTGCTCTGCCACGGAGTACGCATCTTTGAATACCAACCACGTTTTACCCACGCCAAAGCGTACCTCTGCGATCAGTGGTGCTCCATCGGTTCGAGTAATCTTGATCGTTGGAACCTACGCTGGAACCTGGAAGGCAATCAGGAGATCGATGCTCCCGAGTTTGCCCTCGCACTCAAAACCGCGCTGGAACATGATCTGCTGGAGTGTAATGAGATCAACCTCACCTCCTGGCAGGCACGCCCCTGGCCACACCGACTGCTGGAGTGGTTTTGGGGGCGTATCGACGCCGGACTCACCTACCTGTCAAACCGACACTAACTCTTATATTCTGGATTCTGCCAACAGCTAGGCAGCGCCTCGCCCGACGGAAATATCAGCGTGCTTTTGGCAAAGCTCTGTTGCTCCGGCAGCTCCTCACCCACATGGAACCGTCCTAAAACTACATTATTGCTCGGGTTTATTAGCGCCGTCATATCCAGCACCTCAACCAAATTGCCGCTCTTTACATCCTTCATATACATAATCAGTTCCTCCATTTAGCCTAGTAGTCTACCCTAACCATCTAGACGTCACCCCTACCAATGAACAATGACGACCAAATGCAATCATACTACTGTAATCAAGTTGCCCGACACTTAACCGATAACCACAGCTGAGAGTAGTGCTACAGCAATCACAAGGACATAGGCGATGATGAAGACCAACCCCCTGCAACAGCTACAGACACTCGGCCAGAGCATCTGGTACGACAACATCCAGCGCAGCATGCTTGGCAGCGATGGCGAACTGGCGCGAATGATCCGCGACGAAGGGTTAGCAGGCGTCACATCCAACCCCACCATCTTTGAAAAAGCGATCGGCGGCAGTAACGACTACGACGCCAGCCTGCGCCAGCTGCTCCAGCAAAACAGCCAGCTTAGCAATCGCGAGCTCTTTTTCAGCCTCGCCATTGAAGATATTCAACAGGCTGCTGATCTGCTACTGCCGGTCTACAAAAAGTCTGATAGTCGTGACGGCTACGTCAGCCTCGAGGTCTCACCTGATCTTGCCTACAACACCGAAGGCACTATCGCCGAAGCCAAAGATCTCGCCCACCGGGTGAATCGTCCCAACCTGATGATCAAAGTCCCGGCCACCCGCGAAGGTGTACCCGCAATCGAAACCCTCACCGCCGCCGGTATCAGCACCAACGCCACCCTGCTCTTCTCCATGGAGCGCTATGCCGAAGTGGCACAAGCCTACATCCGTGGCCTGCGCCAACGTCAACAACAGCGGCTGCCCGTAGACCGGATCGCCTCCGTCGCCAGCTTCTTCATCAGCCGTGTTGATGCCCTCATCGACAAACTGCTGGACGAAAAACTGGCCGTCGGCGGCAAACCAGAGCTCAAGACACTCAAAGGGCAGATCGCCATCGCCAACGCCAAAGCGTCATACCTTGTCTACCAGCGCCTGTTTGGCGAACCGTTTGCCGACCTTGCCAACATCGGCGCACGCAGCCAGCGGCTGTTGTGGGCCAGCACTGGCGTAAAAAATCCCGACTACAGCGACATACTCTATATAGAAGAGCTGATCGGCCTCGATACCGTCAACACCGTGCCACCCGCCACCTATGCCGCCTACCTCGACCATGGCGAACCTGCCGCCAGATTGGAAATTGGCATGAAGGAGGCACCGGCCCTGCTGGCGCAACTGGCACTGGCAGGCATTGATCTCAGCGCTGCCACCCAGCAGCTTGAAGAGGAAGGGGTAAAATCCTTCGACAAATCATTCCAAACCCTACTGGCCGCCATTGAAGGCAAAGCACGCAGCCTGGCCGCCTAGATAACAACGCCCCAACCAAAACCCCCGCCTCACGCGGGGGTTTTTATTTGCCAACCCCACCCCGGCAAAAAACCACCTCCCCAATTCAGCTAAAATGGCGCATCAACCAAACAATGGGCCACACCATGCCGCACTGGAACAGCATCGCCAACCATATCAGCACCACCACCGGCACCCCCTTCCAGTGCCAACAGATACAGCAGAGCGGTGGCGGCTGCATCAACCAAACATACCGAATCAGTGATCAGCAGCAGCGCTACTTCGTCAAACTCAACCAGCCACAGCGCGCACCGATGTTCGCCGCAGAGGCCGCCGGTTTACAGGCGATCACCACCGCCCAGACCATCAGAGTACCCACGGTCATCTGCCACGGTGCCAATACAACGGAAAGCTATCTGGTGCTGGAGCATCTCGACCTTGGTACAGGCGGCCCACAGAGTCAAAAACAACTCGGACAACAGCTGGCACAGATGCATCGCCACAGCGCCAGCCAGTTTGGCTGGCACCTAAACAACACCCTCGGTACCACCCCACAACCCAATACACAAAACGACAACTGGATTGAGTTCTGGCGCAGCCAACGGCTTAGTCATCAACTAAAACTGGCGACGGCAAATGGCTACAACGGCCCACTGCAAACATTGGGGCAACAGCTGCTTGACCGACTGGACGATTTTTTTATCGACCACCAGCCAGAACCAGCACTGCTGCATGGCGACCTCTGGTCCGGCAACTACGCCATCGCCACGGGCGGCACACCGCTGATTTTTGACCCAGCGGTCTACTACGGTGATCGCGAGACCGACATTGCCATGGCCGAACTGTTTGGTGGATTTTCTGCGGAGTTCTATCAGGCGTATGAGACAGAGTACCCACTTGCATCCGGTTATCGCCAGCGTAAACCGCTCTACAACCTCTACCACATACTCAACCACCTCAACCTGTTTGGCGGCGGTTATCAACGTCAGGCTGTGTCGATGATGGAACAGCTGTTGCGTGGGTGATTTTTTATGCAGGGTGCGCTGTACGTACGCGGTTCACTCGCCCAGTCAACGTGTGCACAGCGCACCCAGCTTGCAGGATTGAAATCGGATTACAGCGACTTGTTAAGCATGGCGAATTCACCTCGCCGGCCTCCACCTGCTATGGTAAACCTCATGTCCTCCAAGAAATGCAACACACAGATAGCGTTCCACCAAGTCTTCCAGCGTGCGTGTTTCTTCTGCAATATTAATATGAGTGCTTATATTTTTTCGCCCCGCATGTACCAACAAATTTCTCATACGATTAAATTTCCGAAACACCTCAACATCCTTTTCCCAGCCAGGTATTCCTGATTTTCGAGAAAACTCTTCAAACCTTGCGTTTAAATTTGGACCGTATTTATTCCTAGTAACGTCTAAAAACGACAGCAACTCATCTTTATTGTCACTATTCATTTTATTTACCAACTCTTCGAGTAGCTCTATTTTTTTATGCGCCTCATTTGGCATTTCTGAATCAGAACCTAGTGTACTGTAACAAATAGTGTGATCATATATAATAGCGCTACTCCTTCCTTATTTTCTGGTGCGCTGACTATGCCTGTCCCCGTTGCTATCTCACTCACAGAAGAAGAACGCCAAGAATTTCATCGCTGTTGTCG
>JANOSY010000054.1:0-63681 GCA_031416075.1 Tenderia sp. (SeqCode)
TCCCCCGGCTAAGCCGGGGGATTACCTTATTTATTTAATTCTCCTAACTTTTGATCGAGTCAGAAGAATCAGGCCGACCGTAGCGCTCGGTCAAACCTAAAGAGTCCCCCGGCAAAGCCGGGGGATTACCTTATTTATTTAATCTCTTTCGGAGTACTTTGTTGTCAGTCGACGTGCCGACAGATGCCTAACAAATCATTGCAAAAAAAGAGGGCAGTTTCAATTCTACCCCTCTTTATACAAGCGTCCTCTATGGTTAATTAGGTTTTTAGTCTATCCCCTTTTTTGAAAACGCCTCTGCATCCAAGTCACCGCATTCAGGTAGCTACGTAGCAATACTGGGATAACAAACATTGTTAATAAGGCTGAGATTACCAGTCCCCAAACAATAGAGGTGGCAACGGGACCCCACAGGAGTGAATGGCCACCCAATCCTGTCGCAAGCGAAAACAGACCGGCAACTGTTGTGGCGGTGGTAATGATGATGGGAATGACACGCCGCCTAGCCGCGTAGAGTGTTGCATGCAGTGGTGACATTCCCGCACGCAGCCGGTCATTCGCCGCTGAAATGAGCACAATGGCGGCGTTGACGGCGATACCTGCCAGCGCCACTACCCCATATAGCGTATAGAGACTGAGTGGATTTTGTGTGATCCATAATCCAAATATCACTCCGCTGAATGCCATAGGCACGGTGGTCAGTATCAACAGCGGCTGAACGTAGCTACGGAACTGTGCGCCCAACACCAGATACATCAGCATAACGCCAAAGAAGAAGAGGATAGTTAAAGCGCCCATACTCTCCTCTATATCATCAAGCTCACCAGAAAAATCGAGATCAACACTGGGATAGCGTAACGATATCTGTTTCCATGCGTCACTGATGATTTTATTAGCAGCAACGGTATTGGTCTGCTCTTTATCAATATCTGCCTCCAGGGTAATTGCTCGCCTGAATCCATAATGACGAATATTGCCCACCCCTTCACCACGCTCTACTATCACCAGTCGGCCGAGTGTGATTTCGCCGCCCTCTTTTGTTGGCACGGTTGTTTGTAGTAGATCATCTATCGCTTCAAGCTGTGTGGTCTTTGCCAGGACACGAATATTCAACTCCTCCCCCTGATTTTGCATACTGGCAACCACATCGCCATCAACCATTAAACGAATCATGCGCGTAATGGTCACGGGGTCAACACCTGCACGGCGGGCAGCATCGCTCTCTACACGCAAGCGTAGCTCTAACTGGCCAACACTGTCATCGTCAACAATCTCTTTCATTACGTTACTCTTTAGCATGACCTCTTTTATTTCAGCCACGGCTGCGCGCAAGTCTTCAATCTCCTCACCACGTACTTTAACGCTAATTGCCTTTGCCGCCGGTGGTCCACCCGCCAAACGCAGGAATGATATGTTGGTAGGGCCCACGGTTGCCAGGACATCTGTTCGTAATGAAGCCATCACCTCATCAACGGTACGCAGTCCATCACCATCGGGTGTCAGAGAGACGAGTATCTGTGCATATTGGTCACCAACAAACGCACCTGTCTCAGTAAAAATCTGCCCCGCATAGACAACTACGGCACGTGTATCCTCTTGAGTTAGGTGGCTATGCACGGTTTTTTCTATTTGCAAACCTTTATCTAAAGTTTGCGCTAGTGGTGTCCCGGTAGGCATTGTGATGTTGACGTAAAATTTACGAATGGGGTCTGAGGCAAAAAAATCAACTTTAACTGCCCCAGAGGTGGCAACAACAGTCGCGGCAATAAAAAATGTCACCATGATAGTCAATACTGTTTTTGGGTAACGCATTGCCTTAATCAATAGACGCGTATATTTGACTCGCACTAGACGTAACATTTTCACACGTGAATGGTGAAACCGTGATGGTTTTTTAAAACTGAGTTTACTGGCCAGTATGTGGGATGGCAGCATCCAGAATGACTCCACCAGACTGAGCAACAGCGCTGTTGTGACTACCAATGGCACTACGTACATAAATTTTCCCAGTATGCCGGGCATCAACATCAAGGGTAAAAATGCGGCGATGGTGGTTAATACAGCGGCGGTCACGGGGGTAAAGACCTCTTTCATCGACTCCACACAGGCATTTAATGCATCCATGCCTCTTTGCATTCGGTAATATATTGCTTCCACTACAACTACGGCATCATCTACCAGCATACCCAGGCTAATCACGACCCCAAGTAATACCATGACATTCAGTGTCTGCCCTATTCCACTCAGTAGCCAGAAGGTACCTGCCAATATAAACGGAATGCCAATTGCGGTGAGCAGCGCTATGCGGCTACCCAGAAAAAACCAACAGACCAACAGCACCATTGCCAGCCCTGACAGCGCATTACTCTGCATCACGCTTAACGCTTTACGCGTTATCTCTGTTTGGTCATCGGCCAGCTCCAACCGCACGCCAGTGCCGTTACTGACCCGATTACGATCAGCCACGTAATCATTGAGCCGCTCTACCAGCTGCAATGTATTCACTTGCGCCTGTTTAGTCACGGCAAGCATTACGGCGTGCTCTCCGTTATAACGGACCAGTTGCCGCTCTTTGGTACGGCCGCGTGATACCTCTGCCACCATGCCCAAAGTCACTTCACCTTGGGCCGTGAGTATGGGTAACTGTGCTAAATATTCAGGATCACTACTGGTACCAATGACTCTCACCAGCCAATTTTGATTTTGCACTTGTACTGAGCCAGCGGCTTGATCATGAAAAAACTGGGTAACTGTGTCAGCCACGTCAACAATGCTAATACCAAGATGGTTTAATCTATCGGGTAATACGTGAATCTGCAGCTCCGGTTCATGCAGGCCACTGTCCCAGACTTGATCGATACCACGAATCCGCTCAACATCACGCTTTACCTGTTGTGCCTGCCGACGTAGGTTTTCATCATCGCCTGCACCACTAATGATAAGCGTTGCCGTTGGTATGGAGTTAGCCGTGGTCACTTCAATCACCATCGGCTCATCAATATCCTCTGGCAACTCACCACTTTTGCTCTGTACCTCACGACGTAGATCATTAATACGTTTATCAAAAGTGCTACTGTTAATATCATTAAAACGAACAACAATGACGGACAACCCTTCACGGCTGGTGCTGGATACAAACTTGATGTCTGATATTTTTCGTACTGCCGCTTCCAGTACGTTGGTGACCCGCTTTTCAACGTCAGTAGCCGCCGCCCCTGGCAACGCAGTATGAATCTCTATCCAGTTAAAATTGATGGTTGGATCCTGCTCACGCGGTAATTGTGTATAGGATAAAAAGCCAACCACCAGTACCAATAGGAAAGTAAGATTAACCAGTACGTGATTTTTATATAGGTGAACTAACATTAACGTGCGTTCATCACTCGATCACCATCACGTAAGGAGTACCGCCCTTCCACTGCAATAAGTGCATTGGAAGGCAACTGTTTGACAGGGGCTGGACGCCCTTCAATGGCATCGGGCAATATAACAAAACGCGCCTTCTCTTGTTCTATCACGAAGATCCCCAAATGCCCGGCCCGCTTGACAGGCAAATCGGCAGGGAGATGAGCGATACTATTTTTCCACTCAAGCCGTCCTACCTCTCCTGGCAGCGGGGTGTTGTCCGCGAAATTAAAGCGTACTTCACGTTGACGTAAGCGGGGATCGATCTTTTCTGGCGCGGCACGTAATACCAGAGGATAACGCTGATCCTGTACAACAAACTCAACACGTTTGGCCTGTCGCAACATTTCCAGATCGTCCACACCAATCTGGGAGGAGAGTTCCAAACGTAGCGTGTCAAGCAGCGTGACCACAGGTGTGCCTGTGGTTATCCACTCACCTTCTGCCACCAAACGCGAGGTCACCACACCAGAAAAAGGGGCGTTTACTTCACAACGTGCCACATTCAGTTTGGCCATATTGGTACTGGCGATCGCCATGGCACGTTCTGCCTCTGAAACTTTCAGTTCACTCTGGCGCTGTTGTAGCAATTCCGCAGAAAGGCTATTACTGCTATGCAGTTGCTCTGACCGCTTCAGTTGTGCTGCCAGCCACTCCAGCCGTGCATCTATCACCGCTACGCTCGCCTGAACCTGATTCAATTGCTGGCGGGCGTCATCACATATCAAAGTGATCAGTGGCTCACCTCGTTTAACTTTATCCCCTACCTTAACTGCAACTGAACCCACTAACGCACTCAACTGCGTACTAATACGACTCTCATTCAGGCTCAACACCTGTGCGGGTGCAGACTTGCCTGGATACATCACAAGCTCGGACAACGGCTTTGTTGTGATCGGTCGTGGCTGACTATTTTCTGCACTCAACGTCAATCCAGACCACATCACCAACAACAGCGCTGTGTTTATCAAAATAGAGTGTCTGTGCAGCGCCATTTTTATCCCTTTTAATGATTACCCATCACCGCATGTATACGTCACTGAGCCATACTAATATATCAATCACTCACCACCAAACTCATAATCGCTACGATAGTCGCCATTACTCCCAAGGCAAATATCATCCAGTCCCCCTGCCCCATTCCAGGTGCCAGAGTCGATTGTTGAATATTCGTTGGATTATAAAACACCCGCACTCTGCTTCCCAAAGGATAGCGCTCTACATAACCAGCAGCCAGCTCCGGAGTAGGCATAGTACCTGTTGGAAATTCTATTTTGACGCTCTGCTGCTGACCATCCACAAAGTAGCTAAACACGATCAGGGGCAACAGATCATCTTCATTCGACGAAATATCGCAGCGCTCAATAACACCATCAACCTGTGGCCAGCGCAATGTTCGGCGTGCGGCTGCCATAATGGACCAACCCCACCCGGTCACAACCAAACCACCTAGTAAAAAAAGCCATAAAATTACAGCATAGGCATTAAACATCGGCTACCTACTCATCAAATAGTGAAGCAAAAGAGAAATAACATGATATGACAGATTCATATGTAACGTATGCTGCCAAAATAGAGAGTGAATGGGGAAAAATTAAAAGATTTTTTAAGACTGCCATATAATGACGATATAGATGGAAACCGCCAAATTCCGGGCATCACCTGCACTGCGCCCGGAATAAGAAATTGCTAAGCATTAAGTTTAACGGTCCAACCCAACATCACAAACAAAAGATTTCAGGTAACGACGAAAGTCAGACCCAAGCTCTTTATGCTCAAGGGCATATTCTACGGTTGCCTGTAGGTAACCAAGTTTGCTACCACAGTCGTAACGTTTACCCTCAAACTCATAAGCAAGCACATTTTGTATCTTTAACAGCTTGGCAATCGCATCAGTCAGCTGAATTTCACCACCGGCACCACGTCCAGTCTGTTCTAACAAAGTAAAAATCTCTGACGTCAATATGTATCGCCCGACTACCGCCAGATTTGATGGCGCAACTTCGGGATGAGGCTTCTCAACAATCCCATTGAGTTGATGTAGACGACTCTCTGTATCATCGATTTTGACAATGCCATATTTGTTGGTCTCTTCTGGTGCAACACGCTCTGTGCCCAGCACACTACATTGGCGCTCATTAAAAACTTCAACCATCTGGCTGAGGCAGGATTTTTCACCGCCATTAATCAGATCATCGGCAAGAATAACGGCAAACGGTTCATTTCCCACGATCGGTTTTGCACACCAGACAGCATGTCCCAATCCCAGAGCTTCCGGCTGGCGTACGTATACACACGAAACCCCCTTGGGCACGATGCCACGAAGCACCTCAAGCAGATCATGCTTGCCACGCTTCTCTAGCTCATTTTCCATCTCATAGTTTTTATCAAAATGGTCTTCAATCGCCCGCTTGCTACTGCTGGTCACAAATATCAGCTCGTTAATTCCTGCTGCCATCGCCTCTTCAGCCGCGTATTGAATCAACGGTTTGTCCACGATGGGCAACATCTCTTTAGGATTCGCTTTTGTGGCCGGCAAAAAACGTGTGCCCATGCCAGCAACCGGGAAGACCGCTTTTTTTACTTTAAGATTCATGGTTTTGCTCTGTTTAACTTAACAACATTATCTACAATTGGTGTCTGATGTTCCATTTCAGGTACCAGCTTTTGTAATAACAACCGACAGAGCGGCTCGTCATACCGCTGACAGGCGTTCTCCATCTCTTCCATAATCAGCTGAATGTGGTTCCAATCGACATGCCTGCTCTGCGCCAGCAGGATTTTCTCGTGACGTGTTTTGGTCAGTTTTTCCTGATCATGAAATAGCTCTTCATACAGCTTTTCACCTGGGCGCAGGCCAGTGTAAACAATCTCAATATCATGGCCCGGTATTTTTCCAGAGAGGCGAATCATCTGTTCTGCCAGATAGCTGATTTTAATGGGCTCTCCCATCTCCAGCACAAAAATCTCTCCACCCGCTCCCATGGCTGCGGCCTGCATAATCAGCTGCGTCGCCTCTGGGATCGTCATGAAATAACGGGTGATGTCAGTATGGGTAACCGTCACCGGCCCACCCCGCTCAATCTGCTCACGAAACAGTGGCACCACACTGCCCGCCGAACCAAGCACGTTGCCAAATCGAACAGTAATGTAATGTGTTTTAGAACGCGTATTAAAATTCTGGCAAAAAATTTCAGCCGCACGTTTACTGGCACCCATCACATTAGCGGGGTTAACAGCCTTATCCGTTGATATCAGGACCACGGTGGCAGCACCATGACGATCAGCGGCAAGCACTACCGCCCGACTCCCCAGCACATTGTTACGGACTGCCTCTCTTACCTGCGTCTCAAGCATGGGCACATGTTTATACGCGGCCGCATGAAATACTACTTCAGGTTTATAGCGTGTAAAGGCGTGATCCAGGGCCACTTCGTCACAAACATCAATCAAATGGGGGGCAAGTTCAAGATTGGGGAAGTTGTTACGCAACTCCATTTTAATACTATATAGATTGAATTCGGAATGCTCCAGAATCACCAACGTTGCAGGACCAAGCCTGGCAATTTGACGACACAGCTCAGAACCAATAGAGCCACCACCGCCTGTGACAAACACTACCTTACCGGCAATTCCCTGACTGATCTCTTTCCAGTCCAACGTCACAGGGTCACGCCCCAACAGGTCTTCAATCGATACACGACGCAATGCCTGCAGTCCAGCCTCGCCAGAGATAAGATCCTCCACTTTGGGTAGTGTGCGGAAATTCACTCGTGCATTTTCACACAACGTCACTATACGTTGCATCTGTGTATTATTTAGGGAGGGCATGGCAATCACCACCATATCAATGGCGTTTTCTTGGGTGATTGTTTGCAGTTGATCAAGTCGGCCAAATACGGGTAATCCCTGAACCTTGGCTCCTTTCAATTGGATATTATCATCCAGAAAACCCACTGGCTGATATTCCGTGGCCCGCCGCATATCACGCGCCAACATCTCCGCGGCGCTACCCGCACCGAGAATCAATACACGTTGCGTATTAATAGTACGTGAAACGCCTTTTGGCACCGTTCCATAATCTTTCCACAACCGGTAAATCAGGCGTGGGCCGCCCAACAAAAAGACTAGGAACATCGGGTACATTAAAAACGTCGAACGTGGCACGCCTTCAATCCGATTATAGAGAAACAGCAGTAGCCCAATAGCGGTAACACCCAATAAGGCAGCACGTGAGATATTCCAGAGATCTGGCAAACTGGCAAAACGCCACAGACTACGATAGAGCCCCGTCCACCACAGCGCCAACCCCTGTGCAGCGACCACAATGGGTAGGCTAATGACAAACTGATGCCAATCAATTTCAAAATGGGCAATGCTGTAACGCAGCATGAAGGCTAAGCTCCATGCCAGCGTCACCATTAACAGATCGTGAAAAATGACAGCAGTGCGACGATTAAATTGAACCATAGCTATTTGCAATCTTCCGGTTTAACAGCATCCATAAACTGTATGTACCACCAGACAAATGTAGTAGCAGCAGCAGCGCTACCCAATAACAGCAACATTAACTCCGGAGCCCACCATGCCCACAGTGCCAACGGCCATAATATCAGGACGTTTATCCCGATAAAACAGAGCGTCACACTCCGATGAGAGCAGCCCCTCTGAGTCAAACGTTGGTAACCGTGGCTACGATGTGCAGTATACCACTTCTCCCCTTTAATCATACGGTTAAGCAAGGTAAGCGTACTATCTCCCACAAAAAGCATCAGCAGCAATGCCCATATCAATAGGGGTGCCGCCCCCGATTGCTCACTTGCCAACGCTAGCACGGCAAATATAAAGCCAATCAAACCACTGCCCACATCCCCCATGAAGATGCGGGCCGGTGGCCAGTTCCATATTAGAAATCCAGCACATGTAGCCGCCAATAACCATGCGGTGACGGCCAGCCCTACATTTCCAGCCATCCACAACAATGCTCCGCCCATCAACGCAGCACAGATCCCCTGCCCTCCCGCTAGGCCATCGATACCATCCATGAAGTTGTAGAAATTGATCAGCCAGACAATACCAATCACCGCCAGAATTGAACCAATGCCAGGCAATGGCAGAAAGAAACTGCCCAGATTTAATTGGGATATACCCCCAAGGCAGTAGACAGCCCAGGATGCAGCAATAACATGAACAAGTGCGCGCCACCTTGCGGGTACATGACGATGGTCATCAATCCAACCAACAACCGCAATCAAGATGCCGCCCCCCAGCAAGGCCATTGATACCGCAGTGGACAGAACAGCCAGCCACCACAAACCCGCAACCCCTAGGTGAAAGACAAACGCAATCGCCAAACCACCACCTCGAGGAGTGGGTGTTGCATGTGAACTGCGTTCATTGGGATGATCCAGCAACTGCTTTATTGCATATCGCCTGACAATGGCAACCAGAACAGCGCAGGTTATAAATGCTGCCAGCAAAAACACAAACATTACTCTTGAATGAAGAGAATCCATCATGGATCAGGCTGCTGAAATGGTCACTGAGGCATATCTTTTGCCGCCAACCGGAATGGCCGCGGCGCAAAATTCAAATCTCGACTCGCCTCTTTGTGGTCGAAGACAAGATCCTGATTCATCCTTTCAGCCATTGCCGCACTCCAGTGGCGGTAGCGTGGTAACAAACGCAGGCAGACTAATGCAAACCGAAAAAAACCCAAGGGCACAGTTAATAGATGCACACGACGATTTAGAGCTAAAAACACACGATCTACCATCTCACGATAAGGCAATGTTTCACCACCAGAAAGGTTGTAGGCATTATTAGCGGCCATAGGTGAGACCAAGGCTGCGGCACATGCAGCCGCCACATCTTCTGCATGTACCGGCTGACGCAACCCCACTGCCTGCCCCAACAGCGGGAAAAACCCAAAGCGGCAAATAAAACGTGCGATCTCAGCGATGTTTTTATCTTTGCCCCGACCATATATCAAAGTAGGCCGCAGAATAACCCACTCAATCCCATTACTTTCAGCCCAGAGACGTAAACGCTCTTCACACGCTGCTAACTTTGCAGCTGTTTTGTGTTCATCCGGATCAGAAGAGTCCGCCTTCGTAAAACGACTCGTCGATGAGAGCACCACAACCCGGCGCACGCCATAGGTTTCTAGCATTATAAAATATTCAGGTAGCACCCAGATGGGGGCAACACAGATCCAAAATGGAATTTTTTCATTTTGTATTGAATGTGTTCCCGCCTCTTTCTCTTCTTGTGGCGGGCAATGGGCAAGAGCAGTTCCTAACTGACGCCACACGATATGATCAACACCCTGTTTAGAGTTTTTTCGCGAGAATGCAATCACATCCCAACCATCACCCAGCAGCGGAATCAAACACTCCCCTATCAAACTCGTAGCCCCGAGTAAACCAATTCGTATACATCCATATGTGTCATTCATGTAGTAAACGCATATTCCTTAGTGTTTATACTTTAACATCGACAGGATCAAAAGACACTACAAAGACTGAATCACCTAGTCTCACTTCATACCGTTAGGATTGGTCAGGCAAACTAAGAACAGTCCTTTTTCAATCTTGTTGGCCATGTTTACAATGACAATAGTGCAATATGAGAGAAAAGGCGCTGCATGCAGCAGACTCCTGTCATAAGGATATATAAAATTTCCAAGCATAAACTTCAGTAGAAAACAGATGTTTTTTTGCTGTGGGATCACTAATATCCATGAACCTTAATTTTTACGCCTCGTTTTTCGAATAAAACATTAACTATCCTTGTTTTCAACAACATGGATCGTACCTCTCATAGCACGGCTATCCAGAAAAAATAAAGTTAATGTAATCGAACCGACGATCATCCAAATACCATATCTGAAATCTGTAGCGGGAAGGATGATGAATCGTGAAGCCGAAAGTAATATAGACAAAAATATTGAAACCTCAACAACCCCCACCTTCTTGTATAAAACTGAAAGAGTGAGCAGCGCTGAGGTAAAAACAAGATAATACCAGTATCGATACATGGGTCCAAAGGCATTTGAGTCAAAGAACCAATACAAATCAATATTCAATTGACTCCTTTCTGATCTCTGGGTAAAGGAGCTGAGTGACATTTCTGCCCTAGGATATGGATAATGCACTTCTGGCGTACCCATACCAAGGAATGTTTTTGCAACACAAAACCTATGCTTAAGGTACGCTGATGGTTCTTTTAAAACATTATTAATCCACAATTCGGAGAACCGCTCTGCTTCTACGGCAGAGTCAGTTATTAGTGCTTGTTGAGGCAAGTTAATGTTAAACATCTTATGAGGACCGAAAACAAGAGCATCGGATGTGCTGCAAATATAGCCATCTACCGGGCCATGTGAACCCGAATAATTTTCAATTCCAACTATGTCCCAAATAGCCGTATTTAACCAGGGATTCAGTCGCTGTGTGACGAAAGATCCAATCAGTTGATTCACTAAAATCGTGCAAAAAACGAAAACCAAAATGCAAAATAATATATTACGTTTTTTATCAGAAATGCTTACCACGGGGATTCCAAAAAAAAGAGCGCTAATTACAAAGGGTGCAGCAATAATTGCGTAATCAACGCGGATAAGCATACTAATTAAAAAAAATATTCCTGTGAAAATTATGAATTTCAGTTTTTTTTGATTAATAGCCTCAATAGAATATGCTGCACATAATAAAGTAGTCGATATGACCCAACAATCTTTCCATAGAGCCCCCATATTGGTAAAAATTGGCGGATATACTAATAGTAAAATGAAAGCGATTACTGAAAGAAAAAAATTACGTAGCCGCATAGAGAAAAACATCACAGCAGCAATATAGAGGGATATCTGTATTAGCCAAACACCGCCGGCGCTCTTGTATAAAGAAAACAGTTTCCCCCAGATTAGTACGATAAACGGTGGATGCCAATTGGTAAGCAACTGCTGCCCGCTCCCCTGAGAGAGCATGTATATGCTATCTGCCGTAAGGTAGCCGGGATAAAAAACTGAAGCATAGAATGCAATGAAAAATGGCGTCAAACCAATAAGGACAGGAAATCTGAGCCGATTTAAGTTTTGGAGAGAACGCATTAGATTTTGTTTCCGCTTGATATCTTTATTTTAATTTTAAAACCATCTTTGGATGAAGACGTCAACATCAAAAAGAGGTCTTGCTTGGGTTGTACTTTCCAAAACACGCATTAAATAGGGTCATCAATACGGATAAATTTCCTCTAATGCTGCTGATCTTGGTCGGCACCTCTCCTTTGGGATATATCCGAATTGTTGGCAACTCGACACAACGATAGCCAAGTTTCGGTGCACAATAAGAAAGATATGCAAGCAGTTCATAAGTCATAAATACATCGCGAAACGGTTCGACCTTGGGATCAAGCAACATTTTTCGGCTGTAGGCGCGAAAACCTTGTGTCGTGTCCGTCCATCTGAAGCCTGAAAACAGGCTCAACATCGGGGCATGAATAAACCGGATAGCGAAGTCTCGTGACTTAGGTGTGTTTTCTGCCGCCCCCCCCGTGATGAAACGTGATGCCTGAACAAAGTCCACTCCGTGTTTTAGCGCCTCAATGAAACGCGGTATGGCCTCCGGATCATCCTTGTCATTCCCGTCAATGGTCACGATTCCCTCGTAGCCCTGATCAGCCGCAAAAGCGTAAGCGCAACGAAGCTGGGCGCTCAATCTGCCCGGACCGGTCTTAATCAGAAGTGCGCGCACGCTATTTTGTCGCAACGACTCCAATCCCAACGAGCCATCAATACTGCCACCATCGATGATGATGATGTCGGCGATAGCATCGATTTTGAGAACCGCCATTCGACAAAGCAGATTCTTTATTCGTTCACCTTCATTGATGACTGGAATCACGACACACCATGGGTGCTGGCGACCAAGCCATAGAGGCGTTTCAAAAGTTGGAACTTGCCAACTGGCACGAATTATACGGTCAATATTAAGGGTCATTGTCATTTTATTCTTTTATCTATCAGACCACTCGCGCCGTAATCAGTGCTACACCCGCGATTACCAGTACGATCCCTGCTGCCGTTGTCCAGTGGAACGGTTCCCTAAAAATCAACACCGAACACAAGGCAACGGTCGCTACCGCTCCCGCGGTCAGAACGGGATGGGCTACATTGAGTGGCAAACGAGCTAAGGCAGCGGCGTAGAGCAGGAATGCTACACCATAAAGACACAGCCCGAACCAGAACGGCCAATTACTCAACGCCGCCATGGGTTCACTCAGAGATGGAAATTTTCGAGGGGGCATCATGGCCATTTTGACTAGGACGCTGGCTGAAGCGTTGGAGGCAATACCGAGAATCAGAATAAGCCACTTCATGTGTTAATCCCAATTCCATTGTTGCGATAATATTGAATCGCCACGTTCAGTGCGCGCTCAATCGATACTTCGTGTGGTTCATTCTTAGTCGCCAGCATCTCGATGGAAACCACGTGATTTGGTAAATGCTGCTTCAGGGCGGCAACCACCTTGGAGTGGTCAGTTCCTCCGTCACCCAAGGGAAGCAGATCTGGCTCACTGGCATGAACGTGGCCAATAAGAGGGGCACAGTCTTCCAGTATGATGATGGGATCTTCGTCATTGATGGTGAGTGCACCTGTATCCAGCTGCATCCAAACAGCTGGATGTGAAATCTGCCGTACCATCTGTGCAGTTTCACCGCTGGTGGTCATGAAGTTGGCGCCATAGCAAGTTGGGGTGGGTTCAAGGCAAATCACAACCTCATAAGATTGAGCAACATCTCCAAGGCGCCGAAAAAAAGGAACTGCCACATCCATCGCTTGCTGATCGCTCAAACCGGTGCGATCCCTATTTTTAGGCGAGCCAAAAACCAGTCGCTTGCTCCCCAAACCAGCGCCGATGCGGCACACTGCGGTGATATGTTGCAGCATTGCGTCTTGCGCCCCCGGCGAGCCAAAGACGTTCAATCCAGTTGTACCAAACAACAACGCCTGCATACCCGTAATTTCGATGCCACGCTCAGACCACTGGTGTTTTACGCGCGCAATGTCTTCATCTGTCGCCTTTTCAGGTTCAGGGAAATACTTGCCTGGCGCGACATCAATTGCGTGGACACCAAAACGCTGAAGCAGTATGGCTATCGCATCATCTTCAACGGTGTCCCAAGCTATGTTTGATATGGCTAGCCTCATTATTTTGTCCCCGATTCAGATTTGATCGTGAGCGGCTCAGATTGCGCATAGGCCCTAATGGCTTGGATTGTTTCACGTGCGCTGTACTGGTAATGCCCGACAGCACCGAAAACTTGAGCGTAACAGCTTCGCATGTCGTATGTGGCCGGGGTGTTATCCAAGACCTGTTCGAAGGCCTTGCCAAAGCCTTTCTGTGAAATCTCAGCCACACTGATTGGTTCTGCTGTGAGGTGAATTAATTTCAAGCCAGCATTGAGTGCTGTTTGAATGTCATACCAGAGACTGACCATTGGGTAGAACTGGAAAACTCCTCGGCTCTCAATAACGTGCAAATTATTGTCATTCAATAAATCGAAGATGACATTTTTGCGCAACCCAGGGCCAACGAGCCCAGGCAGACGCACTATCAAGTAGCTGGGAAAATGGCTTTCAACAAATTTCTCAAGCAGGCGCCGATGCAGGCCATAAGCGTGCAGTCCTGTTTCATCGACTAGCGTTTTTTCATCCGCCCCCATCGAACTCTTGAACACATCAACGGTGCTGATCAATATAAATGTGTTGCACTGAATGGTTTTCAGGTGCGCGATCAGGCTATCAATCTTCTGACGATCCACCTCAGGTTCTCGGTTGGCAATCCATTTCTGCGCGGGTGCTCCAGCGCATACAACTGTATCGAATGACTGACCCTCGATATAGCGGATATTTGTCGAACGATAAAGTGATTCGAAGGAAGCCTGTTTAAGTAGTGTGCTTCCGACGAAACCTGAAAATCCAATTAGTGCATTAGTCATTCATTACTCCAGATATGGCGTGCTATTGAACTGTGATGCCGGCAAATTGCTCTGCGTCCAGTTTTTCAAGAACATCGTATATGTTGTCTATCTTCCCACCCAGAACAGAGTAACAGCCTGGCAACTCTGGATGCTTTTCAAACAAAATCGGCCTACCGTCATCACCCTCGTTCTTCACTAGAACGGTTTTGATCTCGAATAACGAATCGACATATTT
Source organism: Tenderia sp. (SeqCode) (assembly GCA_031416075.1). GTDB lineage: Bacteria > Pseudomonadota > Gammaproteobacteria > Tenderiales > Tenderiaceae > JAKFXL01. The sequence continues at coordinate 14,625 of JANOSY010000054.1, forward strand.
TGCATCAAGCACCGTAGGGAGATAGCGCCCCACATCCCTGACCATGCGATCGACACGCGTTGCACGTTCATACCGATTGAGTTTTTGGTAAGGATCGATGCCATGCTCATCATTCCAGTGCATGTGCGGAGTGTAACGAACATGAGAAAGTGTGTGCAGCCCACGAGCGGGGAACGGCATCATTGAGAAAAATGGCCCGTCCATCACGGTGATGCCCAAGCCCTGAAGTGCGGGTGTTACCTGCATTAGCGTCATTTCGGTGATCTCCTGTTTGAGGCTTGTTTGGGTGCCAGGAAAATCCCCCTTGAATTGATTAAGTCCACTGTAGGTGCAGTTGAATACGTAACGGCAAGTGAGCAACTCTTCAGACCCGTATTCAGGTTTTAAGACAACCTGCAATATTTGATTTGGCCCGTTTGAGATTGCCGTTACGCTCGTTTGAAGACGGATCTGTACGCCACAAACTTGCAATTCGCTCGCAGCCCAACTCGCCAACTTGGTCGCATCAAAAGCATACTCTTCGACCAGAAATACATCCTCAATTAGACGCGGCTCAAACAGTGCCCGCAAACTCGGTTCTGCTGGTTGAATCTTGGCACCAATCTCCCGGCAGAAGCGATCAAACTGCTTGGCAGTAACTTTGGAATTACGGCGTGCAATTGCATAAAGCTTGGTGAAATCTTGTTTTACTGCATCTGGCCAATCTCGTACGAACTTGGGCAGATTAACTCGGCTTCTATATGCTGTCGTAAAGCTGCGTGGATAATGATAACCGTTGTGAACGCGCGCCTGATTACTATAAGACGCGCGAGTGAGAAGTGCAGATTCTCGCTCTACCAGGAGGATGCGCTTGACTCCACGCTGCTTGGCCAAGTAAATGGCAATGGCGGTGCCATAAAACCCGCCTCCAATAATGACAGCGTCTTGTTTAGTATCTGCTGCCGACATCAATTGAATCGTTCGAGGTTGGTGTTTAGCATATGCGTCTGTTCTGACGCCACTTCCTCTACATTCAACTTCTCACGCCGAGTCATGCGCACACTCGTGAACTCTTGCCCGACGTGATAAAGAGGGCCTTCATTAGACAGGCTGGCCATATGCAGTATGTACTCTCCAAGTACCAGAAGAACGAGCGAGATTAAAAAAAACATTCCGGATTGTTGAAGGGATAGGCTGACCCAACCCGGTGCAACATCTACCTTCAATAAACCTATGGCAACGACGTAGATGGAGTACATAAGATTGGCAACCGCTCCAAATAATGAGAGCGAGGTGACGAGCCGCATCGGCGCCCGTGTGGTTGAAACCAACAGCCGCATACCCCGGTCGATACTTTCCCCCAGTCGTTTGGTGTGCGAAAACTTCAGCGTGGCACTGTAGTTGAGATTGACGCGCGCAAACCCCCCTGTCGCAGGCAGATGACGATAGGTCATCGCTGGCTGGGGATGTTGAAGAATGAAGTTGACGACCCTCTTGCTCAGAATGCGATAGTGAGGAGCATCTTTGTCCAAGTGGATACCGTTGAACGACTTGTAAAACCCATTGAAGACAGCATATGCGCCCCGATAAGCAATGCTCTGAGCTGTTTTTTGTTCATTGTTAGCGAAGACCACATCGGCACCGCTGGCAGCCTTGTCGAGCATTTCTGGTAGAAAAGCGATGTCGTCAGTCAATGGGTCAATGACGGCGACGAAATCACCTAGTGCGTTCTCCAGCCCAACCCACGACGCAGTATCAACATCTACTTCTTTGGTCAGGGCGTACACTTGCAAATTGGGGAACCCGTTTTCCCCCGTGAGATTTTTGAGTACCAAAACGCTATCGTCGTCAGATGCATTGTCGACTATTATAAGTTCATAATCACTGACGAGGAAGGAAATGCAAGCAGTGGCATCGGATAACATTTTTTTAATATGGTCAGACTGGTTGCGCACAACGAACACAACCGACAGAAAAATAGGAAAAAACGCCATTTATCACTCCTAACACGCTAACGGCGGGAGTTAGCTAGCCTATTTGCAAAAATACAATGCTATTTTAATCTACAGGGAGGGGGGGCGCCACTCTTTCTGTACAATTTTATCCACATCAGACTTCTGGCCAGTTCAGAATATCCAATATCGTTACCGCCACGAACTGAAAGCGCGACGAACCGTGTAATACGCAATCACAGCCCCAAAACGCAACCAAACCCCAACAGCCAACAGCCACATCAATACATCAGGATATTGCCCCCTAAAGAACTTTCGATAAAACCGCATCATCCCCTTATGCTTATGCCACTCGACAAAGATGGGACGGGAACGGCTACACGCCCCCTTCTGATGCACTACCTTCGCATCCGGCACAAATAGAATTTTCCAACCGTGCTGGCGGAAACGCATGCACCAATCGAGGTCCTCACAGTGCAGAAAATAGCCTTCGTCCCACAAACCTACGTCGTCGACTGCTTCACGCTTAACTAACATGCAGGCACCAGAAATGGCCTCAACCTCAATAGCACGATCCGGCAAGGGCAGTTTGTGCAGATAAAAATCAAAGAACAGAGTGGGCCAGCGCTTGGCAAGGCGGTTCAACCCCATAGCCCGCACAAAAGAACGCCATGGCGTCGGCACAGCGCGACGCCCACCGCCCTGTTCAGAACCATCGGGATTACATAAAAAACCGCCAACCATACCAATGGTCCCCGAACAACACAGCACATCAACCATACGAACTAAAGCGTCATCAGCTAAAGTGCAATCTGGGTTTAGAAATAGCACCCGGCTTGCAGATGACTCACGTATTCCAAGATTGCAAGCCGTGGCAAAACCCAAGTTCACATCATTACGTATGACCAATAGATTTTTATTGGAGGTTGCTTGCTCTAAGTCGTCAATGCTTCCATCTCTTGAAGCATTGTCAACAACAATGCATTTCTCCGCACCTGCTAGAAACACAGAACAAACACATTCAATCAACAGCTTACCAGCATTGTAATTGACGATAACCACATCGCAATCACGCATCCTTGCCCCTCTTGATTCGGCGAGCCTTCATGCGATAACGCTTGGCAGCATTAGCGGCCGTGAATAGGGCAATGAGTACTCCCTTGTGTAATGGTCTGACGTCCTTGAGGTGCTTGATGCCAGATGTCCATTGGACTCGTCGGACGAACTCAATTACTTCCAGTCTTGATCCTCTATGAAAAGGAATTAGAAATATAGTCAATAACGAAGGAACTTGATTCTTTCGGAAAACATCTCCGAAACCAAAAATATCATGTTGTGGAGTCTTCATGAAATGTTTTGCGATGTCAGGATCTGGAGTGAGGCTAAGTTTTTCCCAAATATGTATTGCGTACTCACGAAGTTCTGCGGACGTCACAACGTAGCGCTCCAAATAAGGCGCCCATATTTCAGCGGCCATTGCAACGCCATCTTGAAAATGCATGGTGAACTCTTTGTAAGAACATTCTTCATCATCTAAAGAGTTACGACAAGGGATCACTGTTCCGTTGACCCTTTCGTACTTTTCAACGCTCCCCTTGCTCGATGAACAGAGCATTTCTAGAACAGCAAAGGCTTCAAATAATCTCCCAGTATCAACATCCATAGACTCATCCGCTACATAGGCGCATTTCGTGACGTTAGACGGCTGTGGATTTATAAAACTTCTTAGGCCAAGGTACATTCCGTGAATACTTGTCTCTGGAAGGATGAGTGCCAAGTTGTCCTGAATTGTTCCTCTCCAACCAATATCAATTACACCAATTTTTTCATTTGTACCCAAACCCTTGTCGATTAAGTATTCATTTAAAAGGTTTCTTTGCTTCTCAATGGACTCCTTTACTGCGTCACAGAATACGGGCGTGCGGAGCAGCCTAGCCAATGCTTCGTTTGATTCGGGGCGATCTATGACGTCGGTCGGCTGCAATCCGATTTCGTCTAGGAGTTTGATGAAATCAACGCACTGCAGGCCGAGCGTAGCGAAGAGACCGTTAATTTTTTGCGAACGGTATAAACGCCATATTCGGTTAAGCTCATCCACTGATATTTCATTCATTGAAGCAGCAAATGTGGACAACCTACTTACCTCGAGATCGGCATGCTCAGGCAGTCGATGTCCAACGAGTTCATGCTTTGGAAAAATATTTTCGAATATGCGACGGAAAAACTCTCCCTCACGGGTGAGAAAATACAACCGATCAAGGCGTTGTGAGATAGCCTGCTCGGCGATGCAGAGACTAAATCCGATAAAAAGAGGGGCCGCCTCAACACCGAGTCTAAATGCCACAGCTTCCGTTGCCCCCATCGTGTGCGCACGCGCCTCCAGTGCATCGGCACTACGTTTTCGCATACTCTGGAACAGGATTTCACGTGACGCAAATAGACTTTCCCGTTCCAACCTAGCTGAGTGAGATTGATCTGGGACGTATGAAATCCCTTCCACACCTAGCTGCTTAGGCGATTGCACATCCGACCACACGTTGTCACCAATATGCACGTGTTCGTGAGGATCAACCCCATATGTCTCATGGACGTATTTAAATAGTGCCCCCGAGCGTTTGTTAACGCCCACATCACATGAACTTACACCATCTAGGACAAGGCGATTGAGGCCTTTGTGCTCAAGCAAACACTTAAGCCTGGCGGAGGTCATATAAAAGTCTGATAGAAATATCGTCATTTCGGCAGGATATTGCTTAAGAAAATCTTCGATATCCGGATCTTTGAAGGATCTGTGTGATTCTACAGTGAGCTCATAATCCGCCAACCGTTCGGGGAGGTGTTCGTCAAAGCTCTCCGTCAAAATAGCCTCAAGCCAACACCGCATTACGTTAACAATTTCGTATTCATCGTCATGCCCTGCATCGCGAGCGGCCTCCGCAAGACGGCACTCCACATCAATTCTTACTTGATAAATAGCCCAATGATCTTGATAGGGCTGTCTGAAATTGACGTCTTGCCCAAGAAATACATGCAAAGCGGTTGCTAGTTTGACGCATTCGGGGTGACAGTCGCGCCTGAGTAAAGTATCCCATACGTCTATCGTTCTAATTTTGTACATCAGTGCACCCTTCGACCGCCAAAGATCACTTCACTAACAGCCTCCAGCTGTTTGATCCTCTGTAGGCTCGACGCAGAAAGTATCGTGGCGAGCTTGCTGAGCTTATGGCGTCGTACAATCCAAGGATTTTCGCTGAGGCGATGTTTTTCATCATTTGAATAATCATTGACAATGACCGCTGTCATTTCCAGAAGGATTGCCCTGTCAATAACAGGTCCCGTCAAACACTTTTCTATCCACTCGCTAAAGCGTGCGGAAGACTCCTGCCAAGAAGGCCATTTATCGGCGGTCTGCAGCGCTCCTCGCTGAAGTCGCAAAAGTTCACCATGATCACTAATTAACGTTCGAAGGGCCGCCACAACACCATCTACGTCCCCCGCTGGAACGACACAGGCATTCAAACCGTTTACGATGTATTCATCATGACCGGTAACATCGAAGACTATGGCGGTTCCGCCGCAGTGGAATATTTCAAGTGGAGGTCCGAACATTCCTTCAACCGTGCTGAGTTTGACCAGAATATCGCACGAGCGATATATTTCTGCTGTTTTAACCATAGGTACACGAGAAAATACTCGAGATACGTTGGGTAGCCGACTTACTGGTGAACCTGTCAACACCCAAATATCTTTCGCACCAGCTTCTCTGGCCAACCGAATACCTAAGGCAGTGTTTTTGAATGAGACTCCAAAATGTCCTTCGACCAAAACTCTAGGGGACTCACGCTCAGAACGGACTTGGATAAATTTACCGGATGGGGTGTACACATCCTTTCGAATACCATTCAGGACAAGTGTGGCATCCTGGCCGTAATTCTCTTTCAGATATTGTTGGATCCAGGTAGCTTCTGTTACATATTCTATGGGCAGGCGATATGTCGCGTCGACCATTGCACGCAAAGGTCGCTCCGACTCTGGGTAAAAGCGTGACTCAATCGACTGAACAAAATAGGCATATCGTCTCGCCTCAAAATTGCCTAGTTCTAAAGCTGTTTTCCACCAAGTGGCAACAACCAAGTCAAAAGACTCGCGTTTTGCATCATCAATAGGCACACAACGCAACTTGGGAGCCTCATCGTGCCAAGCAAGTGTCGTCTCAGAAAAAGGCTCCTGAACCGCAAGCGTTACATCATGCCCCTGGTCACGCAAGTAACTGGCATGTTGCACGATGACATAGGTACCACCGCTGATAGCCATGGATCCAACAAGAAAACATAACCTCATCTTGTCTCTCTTTGTTATTTAAATAATCTGCCGCATTGCAATCTAATTACACCCGGCTTTGCCATAAGCGAAATAATCTGTAAATGACGTTTACACCGCCGATGGCATGTTCCCTGATTGACAGCCATGGCCAAAAACCCAATTCGGATAGTCGGCGGCGATGAAACAAATGCCATGTGAATCGGATACGTTTTAGAAAAGATGACTGTTTTGAAGAGTTACCAAATCGGGATTCCTCGAAAACGCCAAAGTTCTCAACATGAGATACAGAAAGTATCCAATCAACTTCTTTCTTCGATGGATTAAATACCATGCGAGCATGCCGCTTAAGGGTTAGCTTCAACAGTTCGCCATCAGTTACAGGCGTATTCGCCATAACGGCTAAGATTTCACCGAAGGAATCCATTATTTGTGCGGCAACTGGCGCGACTTTTTCTTCAATCATGTACTTTTCTTGAAATGGATCCTGAATGACCTTTGCGTTTCCATCTGCGTCAAATATATAGCGTTGTGCTGAACCATGGTCGGCGTGCAAAATGACCTCAAATAACGAGCGGGTTTCGTTAAACACATGAAAACCGAGGGAGATTTTTCCTACATTTGAAAAAAGAAGACCATTCTTAGTATTGCGCTCACTCATGCCGCCAGTTGCGACAAGACCGAGGTAATAACCTTCAATTCGCGCAGCTTCTCCACGAACGCGGTTGAGCCAGTTGAAAAGATTGTCTTGAATTGAACCCTTCCAACCTACATCAACAACATGCAGCACATTAGGAATGAGACCACCCACAAGATTGCTAAGGTAGCGTTCGAAAGCGGTGCTTCTGGTAGTTCGCTCTTCTTCATAGAGCCGCCGGAAAGCATCTAATTTTAGGAGACGATTAAAAAGCAAGTCGGCAGGTAAATCATCGCTCGTTATCATAAGGTCATCAAGTGTCACACCGAGTGCATTGGCCAAGGACAACATATGCTCATCAAGAGCGAGGCTTTTGAGAAAGTCAGCAATAGAAATACGTCGATATTGCCTGAAAAGAATCTCAAATCTTTCTTGATCGAGTGGGCCGAGCGACAGCAGGAATGTCGAACGTCTTGAGACTTGCAGATAGTGAGTCCGAATCGCAATTGTACTATTCTTACGCGATTGGTAGAGATCAAACATTTCTTTAAGAAGTTTCCCTTCACGAGCGAAGAAAAACAAATCCTGTGTACCTGCCTGGAGCGCGTTCTCATACAGTCGTGCTGTAAAGAGATAGAGGCTAAAAGCCATATCGCGGAATGGCGTGGGGTTACCCTCTGTACTCAGTATGGAACTGAGAATGTATTCATGGCCTAATCTTTCAGAAGCGGTCTCGACGACGACATTAAGGGTCGTATTTAATCGTGCCTTTACAGCAATCGTTGCGTCACGCTGACTAATCATTTTTTCCATCGACTGCAGCGCTTCGTCACGCTGAGTAATCATTTCTTCCATCGACCGCATTGCTTCCCAACGCTCTTTAAGCATATGGGCTTGAGCAACAATCGCTTCGTCACGCTGAGTAATCATTTCTTCCATCGACCGCATTGCAGCCCAACGCTCTTCAAGCATCTGGGTCTGAGCAGAAATAGCTTCGTCACGCTGACGAATCATTTCTTCCGAACGCTCAAAAGCGATGCGTAAAGGTCTGACTTCTTCCTGATCGAGTCTTGCCTTGGATATGCTCTGAAAGAATTTTCTCGAACTTCCCAAAAGCTTGAATGAAGCATCTACAACAGCCCGTTCACCCGCAATAAAAAAAAGTGACCCGTTAACAGCAGACAACTGCTCACTATCCAAAAATATTTCACCAGCACATGGATCCTTCACATTACCACCGACATCCACAGAACCAACGCTTCTGAAGAGCGTACCAAGTGTGAACTCTGCAGCAAAGACTTTAAATGTATCAAAATGACACTGAAGCAAGTTAACAATATCGGCGAAGCTAAACTTGTGAAGATGGTACGGATTTGGACCATAGACCTTTTCGCAAAGATCTTCATAATCTTTACTTGGCACACTTCCAATAAGCAAACCTCCGGTAGATAATTTACTCCGCACTTGTGATAGTGCCAATTGCGGATCGGTCGTGTGTTCCAAGGTTTCAAACATTACAAAGGTATCAACACTACCTGTTTGACAGGCATTATTTTCAAGCGTACCTACCAAATAACTTATTTTCGCAGTAGAAAATTTTTTCCAAGCATATTCGATTGCATCGGCTGAAGGATCAATTCCAAGATAAGAACACACATTTTTATTACCCGCCAAAATTGGCCCGCCATATCCAATCCCTGAAGCACAATCAACTACGCGCCCCCTGGAAATAAGTGCCGCCAACTGATACCGGTGCATATGTTCATCACTCAAAGATACCTTATGAAAATCGTGGTCTGAACAACGTTCCATATCTATATGCCCAAAACTTCTCTTGACCAAACGTGCTGAATATCAACAATTCCTACAGCCCTAAATTGGTCGCTAACGATGAAAGGACATACTGGGATTGCCTCAGTAATGATGCTCATCCCACGCTCATCATTTACGGCCACCCTCCATTTATATTTTCCGGAAACTAGGGGTAGAGAGGGAATGTGAACTCGAACGCGCCCCCTTTTTTCAGGTGAAAAAGCTTCCACACCCTGCATTTTCGTGGTGGTTCCGAATATATATATACCATCCTCTCTGTATAAATTAATCACAAAGGACAGTCCCTCTGAATAATCACCGTAAATTTCATAATCAAATTCAATATCAACAGGAGCTCCACTGTTTACTTCTGTTGTATGAGGCGTCCCGCCACTAGAAAGAGATGGATTCACAATAACTATCGAAAAACCTGTGGAATCAGATTCCTCTCGTGCATATTCTGGCGCCGGCTCTGGTATTGGGGTTTTAGGTACTGCGTGCGTAGATTGGATGTCTGGCACGATGCTACCAAGGGATGCCACATACTCATCCAGCACCGTCTTGGAGGAATCAAACATCAACTGTTTACCATTCTTTAATAGCAGAGCCTTGTTACAAATCGACCTCACCTGATAGGCATCGTGTGAAACGAGCAATACAGAAACCCCGGCATCCAACATCTTATATAGTTTTTTTATGCATTTTTGCTGAAATGGTGCATCTCCAACAGCCAGTATTTCATCAACTATCAGAATTTCAGGTTCATTATGGATTGCTGCAGAAAATGCAAGCCTTGCATACATTCCGCTCGAGTAAGTCTTGACAGGAAGTTGAATAAAAGCCCCAATATCTGCAAACGACGCAATCTGCTCGAACTTCTCGTCAATTTCTTCAGTTTCAAAACCCTGAAGTGCAGCATTTAGATACACATTTTCTCGCCCCGTAAAATCAGGATTAAAACCTGAACCAAGTTCGAGTAACGCGGAAATTCGCCCGTGAGTTTCAACACTGCCGGACGTGGGATTCACGGTGCCAGTAATCATCTGCAACAACGTGGACTTTCCAGAACCATTCCGCCCAAGAATACCAACACTTTCGCCTTTCTTGAGTTCGAAAGACACATCTCTGAGAGCCCAGAATTCATTGAAGTAGTTCCGCTCAGCTCCCCCTATAAGACGACGAAATCCTGGGAGCAGAAACTGCTTCAATCGATCACGAGGATTTTCGTAGATATGGTAGCACTTGCTAAGGTTATCAACCTTGATCGCGATCTCAGATGACATCCGCAAACCCCTTCCTTGTTTTTTGGAACCAAACGTAGCCCAACCATGCTACGACAGTGGCCACCAGTGTATAGATTCCTAATCCGATCCAGTTTGGCAGATGGCCCCAGATGAGCACTTCTCTCGCCTGCTCGATGATGAAGGTGAGCGGGTTGGCCATGAGCCAGGGGCGGAACTCTTCTGGTAGCGCCGTTACTGGGTAAAAGACGGGGGCTAGAAACATCATCACAGTAGTGACGATGCCTATGGTTTGTCCTACATCACGCAGGAATACGCCCAGGGAGGCTAGCATCCAGGAGAGACCAAGGGTGAGGATGACCAAGGGCAGCAGTACCAGCGGGGTCAAAACCGCTGTCCAGTGCAGGTAGCCGTTGAATATGACAAAGGCAATCAGCAGCACGCCTAGGCTTATGACGCTGTGGAACAGGGCTGCCCCCATGCTGATGACAGGCAGTATTTCCAGGGGAAAGACAACCTTTTTGACGTAGTTGACGTTGGAAAGGATCAGGCCGGGCGCGCGGTTCAGTACCTCTGCAAACAGGCCATGAACAATCATGCCGACAAAGAGCACCACGGCGAATTGGGTTTTGCTCTCATCGCCGCCCACGCCCCAGCGAGCCTTGAAGACCACGGAGAAAACAAAGGTATAGACGGCCAGCATGAATACGGGATTGAAGAATGACCAAGCTAACCCCAGGGCGGAACCTTTATAACGACCGGCGACTTCGCGCCGCGACATCTGCACGATGAGCTGGCGGTTGCGCCATAGGCTGCGTGCCAGCGCCACTAGCGAAGTTAGCTGGCGGGCGTGGGGGTTGGTTCCTTGGGTGGAGGCTAGTGATGAGGGTGATGTCATGCAAAGCACTCTGCTTCGGCCAGTGATTTTCCCTGCTGATCTTTGGCGGATAGTACTGGTTCGCCGTCGGCGGGCCAGTGGATGGCGATGGCTGGATCATCCCATGCGAGGCAGCGCTCGTGTTCAGGGGCATAGTAGTCGGTGGTCTTGTAGAGAAAGTCTGCAGTTTCACTTAACACCAAAAATCCGTGAGCAAATCCTTCAGGTATCCAAAGCTGTTTTTTGTTTTCTGCCGAGAGAATTTCGCCGATCCAGTGGCCAAAGGTGGGGGAGCTTTTACGCAGATCCACCGCCACATCAAACACTTCGCCTTCCACGACACGTACCAATTTGCCTTGTGGTTGCTGGATTTGATAATGCAGGCCGCGTAGTACTCCTTTTGCCGAGCGTGAGTGATTGTCTTGAACAAAGGTGACTTTTCTACCAACAGCCTCTTCGAACTGGTATTGGTTGTAACTTTCATAAAAAAACCCACGATCATCACCAAACACTTTTGGTTCAATAAGTAGAGCATCTGGTATGGCAAGTGACATTGCTTTCATTAAAACACTCTTTCTTTCAATAGACGTTGCAAGTATTGCCCGTAACCATTTTTGGCGAGTGGCTGCGCTAGTTTTTCCAGCTGATTTGCATCAATCCATTGCTGCCGATAAGCGATCTCTTCAGGGCAAGCGATTTTAAGGCCTTGCCGCCGTTCGATAGTGGCAATGAACTGGCCGGCATCGAGCAGTGATTCATGGGTGCCGGTGTCGAGCCAGGCGTAGCCACGCCCCATTATTTCGACATCGAGCTGCCCTTGCTCCAGATAGAGCCGATTGATGTCGGTGATCTCCAGTTCGCCACGGGGTGAGGGCTTGAGGCTTTTTGCCAGCTCCACAACCTGCTGGTCGTAAAAGTAGAGTCCGGTGACTGCATAGCTGGATTTTGGTGATGTGGGTTTCTCTTCCAGACTGACCGCTTTACCTTGGGCATCAAATTCGACCACGCCATAACGCTCTGGGTCGTGTACGTGGTAGGCAAAAACACTCGCGCCGTTAGTACGTTGCATGGCACTGCCGAGCAGCGTGTGAAAATCGTGACCGTAGAAAATATTGTCTCCCAGGACTAAGGCTACAGGATCATTGTCGATAAACTCTTCGCCAATAATGAAGGCTTGCGCCAATCCATCTGGGTTCGGCTGCACTGCATATTGCAGGTTGAGCCCCCACTGATTGCCATCGCCCAAGAGCTGCGCGAAGCGCGGTGTGTCTTGGGGAGTGGAGATGATCAGGATGTCACGGATACCTCCCAGCATCAGGGTGCTGAGTGGGTAGTAGATCATCGGTTTATCAAATACTGGCAACAGCTGTTTTGAAACTGACAGAGTAGCGGGATGTAAGCGTGTGCCGGCACCACCAGCGAGAATAATACCTTTGCGTTTCATAAAATCCCCGGTTGAATAATTTCAGCGACCATTCTTTGCACATGCATCTGCCATGAAGGTAGTGTTATGCCAAAGGTATCGCGTAGTTTTTGGGTGTTGAGTCTGGAGTTGGTCGGGCGGTGTGCTGGCAGCGGATATTCGGCTGTTGTGATTGGGAGTATTCGCTCAGGCACACTCTTTAGGTTTGCGCCGTGACGCAACGCCTCTGCGATGACAAATTGGGCATAACCATGCCAGCTGGTTTCACCGTCTGCAACCAAGTGGTAGGTACCGCTGGCGCGCTCAGCTAGCGGTTGATCATAGGCCAGACGATACAGCGCCAGGGCAGTGACATCAGCGATCAGTTCAGCACTGGTAGGGGCGCCGATCTGATCACCTACCACCTTGAGCTCTTCACGATCTTTGGCTAGCCGTAACATGGTTTTGGCAAAATTATTGCCGCGTGTGGCAAAGACCCAGCTGGTGCGCAGGATCAGATGTTTGCAACCGACTTTTTCAATCGCCAGCTCCCCGGCCCGCTTGCTTGCACCGTAAACACTTTGCGGTGCAGTGGTATCGGTTTCCAGATAGGCGCTATGTTTGTTGCCATCAAAGACATAATCTGTTGAGTAATGGACCAACCAGCCACCTAATTTTTTTACCTCTTCTGCCAACACACCCACTGACTCCGCATTTATACGAGTGGCACGCTCGGGTTCCGATTCGGCACGATCGACGGCTGTATAGGCCGCTGCATTAACAACAATGTTGGGCGCTATACTGCGGACGAGTTGGCGCAAAGTTTCTGGTTGTTCTAGATCGGCCTCATGGCGATTGCAGGCGATCACATTGCCCAGCGGCGCTAGCGCCCTCTGCAACTCCCAACCGACTTGGCCATCCTTGCCCAGCAACAGTATTTTCATACGAGGTATTGTCGTTCAACCCAGTTGCGGTAGGCACCGCTGGTGATGTTGTTAACCCATTCTTGGTTATCGAGATACCACTGCACGGTTTTTTTAATACCCGTCTCGAAGGTCTCGGCAGGACGCCAGCCCAGCTCACGTTCGAGTCTGCGAGCATCGATGGCGTAGCGGCGATCATGGCCGAGACGATCTTTGACGTAGGTGATCTGATCAGCGTAAGGATGGCCATCACTGCGTGGCTTGAGATCGTCGAGTATGGTGCACAGGGTCTGAACCACATCAAGATTGGGTTTTTCGTTCCAACCACCAACGTTATAGGTCTCCCCTACTTTGCCCGCTTCAAGCACGCGGCGAATGGCAGAGCAGTGATCTTTTACATAGAGCCAGTCCCGAACCTGTTGACCATCACCATAGATAGGCAAGGCTTTACCGGTGAGTGCGTTGTGAATACACAATGGAATCAGCTTTTCAGGAAAATGGTAAGGGCCGTAGTTGTTAGAGCAGTTTGTTGTCAGCACCGGCAACCCGTAGGTGTGATGATAGGCGCGCACAAGATGGTCGCTGGCAGCTTTGCTGGCTGAGTACGGACTATTAGGTTCATAGCGGTTGGTTTCGGCAAACGGGGGATCGGTTTTCTCCAGTGAGCCGTAAACCTCATCGGTGGAGACGTGCAAGAACCTAAATGCTGATTTGTCGTTTTCAGCAAGGCCACTCCAATAGTTACGTACAGCCTCCAGTAAGTGGAAGGTACCCACTATATTGGTCTGGATAAACTCTTCCGGGCCGTCGATAGAACGATCAACGTGGCTTTCGGCGGCAAAATTGATCACTGCACGTACGTTGTGTTCGCGCAGCAGGCCTAGTACCAGATCGTAATCACCGATATCGCCTTGAACAAATATGTGGCGTTTATCATCCTTAAGCGTTTCGAGATTCTGTAGATTTCCAGCATAGGTGAGTTTGTCGAGATTGATAACCGGCTCATCTAATGATACAAGCCAATCAAGCACAAAATTAGAACCAATAAACCCGGCTCCGCCGGTGACAAGCACTGTAGTTAACATCGATCCACTATCCCTATCCACAGCCTATATGTTGGTGATCTACTGGCCATTATCTAAATAAAATCTATACGGGGCTAATGTTACCACAAAATCTATAACTCCAAAAAAAACAGAAAGAGATGGCAGACAATGGCTTAGCGGCCATAAACATCCTCAAACCTGACAATATCATCTTCACCGAGGTAACTGCCGGACTGCACTTCAATGAGTTCCAGTGGAATGGTGCCGGGGTTTTCAAGGCGGTGTTTAACGCCTATGGGGATGTAGGTGGACTGGTTCTCGGTCAGCAGCAGCTGTTGTTCGCCCGCAGTGACTTTGGCCGTGCCTTTGACTACCACCCAGTGCTCAGCGCGATGGTGGTGCATCTGCAGCGATAATGCAGCGCCTGGATTAACGGTGATACGTTTCACCTGAAAGCGCTCGCCGCTGTCAATCGCTTCATAACAGCCCCAAGGGCGGTAGACCTTGCGATGACTCTGGTGCTGTGTGCGGCCATCGGCCTTGATCAGCTCTACCAGTTTTTTTACCTCTTGAGCTTGATCCTTGTGGGCAACCATCACGGCATCGACCGTCTCAATAACAATCATATCCTCCAGCCCCGCGGTGGCAAGAATGCGGTGTTCGGATATCAACAGGCTGTTTTTGGTGGCGAGGGTATAGACATCCCCCTTGACTACATTGCCCACCTCATCGTGTGGACTCACCTCCCAAAGACTTGTCCACGAACCAACATCTGACCAGGCGGCATTCAGCGGTATCATTGCTCCCTTAATTCCATTGGCACTGTCAGCCTCAGTGGTAACGATCTTCTCCATCACAGCGTAGTCAATAGAGTCGCTGGGGCAATCACAGAACAGCTGTTTGTCGACACGATAAAAATCAACATCCTCACTGCCTGCATCAAAAGCAGCTTTACTGGCAGCAGCAATAACCGGTTGATACAGATTAATCGCTTTGAGCCAGAGTGAAGCGCGCATCATAAACATACCACTGTTCCAAAGGTATTGCCCTGATTGTAGGTACTGCTCAGCCGTAGTGGTGCCTGGTTTTTCAACAAAGCGGCCAATGGTAGTGGCATCGCCACTTAATTCTGCCCCCTTCATGATGTAACCGTAACCAATCTCTGGGGAGCAAGGCACTATACCAAAGGTTACAAGGTAATCATTTTCAGCCAATTGCGCTCCAGCAAACAGGGTTTTCTGAAATGCATCAACATTTTGAATGACATGGTCGGCGGGCATTACCAGTAGCAACGGGTCTTGTCCGTCTCTGATAGAGGCCAAAGCGGCAAGTGTTAACGCGGGGGCAGTATTGCGGCCAGCAGGCTCAAGAATAATTTTTTCAAACGAGCAACCAACCTGACGAAGCTGTTCCGCCACAAGAAAACGGTGCTCTTCGTTAGAGACGATAAGGGGGGAGCGCATCTGAATATCTGCCGATTGTTTCTCCAACCCGTTTAGCCTGAGCAGGGTCTCCTGTAACAAACTATTATTACCGTATAAGGCAATTAGCTGCTTTGGATAGTGCTCTCGAGATAGAGGCCATAATCGGGTGCCGGAACCTCCGCTGAGAATAATCGGTTGAATGTTCATTTTTGTATCACCCCTACCTTGTATATGAAAACAGTAACTACAAATAAAAAAACGCCATGCAATGCATGGCGTTTTACAACTATCACCCGCTACTCCTTACTTCTTGGCTTTGTCCAGAGAAGATACGGTGACCTGCGGCCTAATTTTCTTAATAGTAGACTCACCGATACCACTCACCTTGCTTAAATCATCAATGGTTTTATAAGGACCATTTTTTTCGCGATACTTAACAATGGACTCAGCCTTCACCATGCCAATACCCGTTACGTTTTTAGCGATTGTTGCCGCATCTGCCGTATTAACATTAACCGGCCCGGCAGCGTATAACGTAAACGTTGCGAATAATAATGTAACAGCCAAAACCAGATGTTTAATCATTCCACTCTCCTTGTTGAAATAACACTGTTATTGTTCAAACTGCAAAAGGAGAATGCCAAGTTAAAATTATTACGTCAAGCGGTGGCATGGGCAATTTGTTGCCAAATTTCGTCAAATGCCAGCAACGGCTTCGGTGCCTGTGTGATAGGCCTGCCAACCACCAGATAATTAGCCCCTGAATTGATCGCCAATGCCGGTGTCATCACCCGACGCTGATCTCCAACATCACTTCCAAGTGGCCTGACGCCAGGCGTTACAAAAAGTAGTTTTTCAGAAAACTGCTTATTCAACATCTTCGTCTCCTGCGCTGAGCACACCACCCCATCCAGACCCGATTCATTTACCAAATGTGCAAGCCGCAACACCAGATCTTCGGGATTATCAGGAAAACCTATTTCACTCAGATCGTTAGCTTCCATGCTGGTAAGCACGGTGACCGCTATCAGCAATGTTTGATGGCTATAACTATCCAGTGCGTTGCGTGCAGCCTCCATCATTCGCCGCCCTCCGAGTGCATGAACATTCACCATCCAAATCCCCAAATCTGCCGCCGCTAAACAGGCGGCAGCCACGGTGTTGGGTATATCATGAAATTTCAGGTCTAGAAAAAGCTCAAAACCCTTATCCTGCAGCTGCTTTACAATCAACGGGCCTTCACGGGTAAACAGCTCTTTGCCTACCTTTAAACGACAACGGGTCGGGTCCAACTGATCTGCCATCGTCAACGCTTCAGTAGCATTGGCATAATCCAGGGCAACAATAATTCGCTTATGATCTACCATTATGGGTATTGATACCTAATTAGACCGCCACACCAGAACTGACGACGGGAATAAGACGCACACAATGAGACATTTAAAACACACAATAACTTAACCCAACAGGCAAGGCCAACCCACTCAACCAATTTTTGGTAAGTTTGCACTGCTACGTAATTGTGATAACTCGCGCTCTGATGCCTTGATAGTTTTTTTAAGACGCATAGACTCACGCTTCAGCTTAATAACAATACCCAGCACACCTAATGCGCCCAATAAAACCCCCACCACCATGGCGATAATCAACGCAAATGCCAAAGGCAAGACAGTACTGCCAAAATAGTAACTAAACTCTACAGGCGTGGAGTTGAGAAGAGAAAAAGCTAATCCTACAATGACCAACACAACTAATAGTGCAGCGCCAGCGATGTTCAATACCCCTCCTCCCATCTTTCAAGAGCCGTGGACTCAGGATCAGGCCTCAGTAATTTCAACCCGACCAATGCTCTCATTCACACGCTCCCGCAGCTCTTTTCCAGGTTTAAAGTGAGGAACAAATTTACCCTCTAGAGGCACAGAGTCTCCAGTTTTAGGGTTTCTTCCAGTACGAGGCGGACGAAAATGCAGGGAAAAGCTGCCAAACCCTCTAATCTCAATCCGTTCTCCGGTAGCAAGATTCTGGGCCATCTGCTCAATCATGATTTTGACGGCAAATTCGACATCTTTATATGTAAGGTGTTTATGACGCTGAGCCAACAAATCTATAAGTTCAGACTTAGTCATTTCTTATAATTCTCCACTTTTCCAGGAGTTTGCAACTCACTGTTAAAGTTAGATATTGACCTATATCAGGTCCTTTGGCAACGGCTTTTAGAAAACCGCCCGACCAAACAATCGGGCGGCCTGTCAAACAGGGGTAGAATTAACCCTGTGTTTCCATCTTCTCTTTGATCAGATCACCAAGAGTAGTCGCAGTGCTGGACTTGCTGGCACTGTACTCATTGACAACATCAGCTTCGTCGTCATTATCTTTGGCTTTGATTGAGAGCATGATTGTGCGGTTTTTGCGATCCACACCGATAAACTTGGCTTCAACCTCATCACCCACTTTCAGTACTGTACGAGCATCTTCTACCTGCTCACGAGACAGCTCGGAAGCACGCAGATGACCCTCAACACTGTCAGCCAACTGGATCAATGCCATCTTGGCATCTACTTCAAGTACTGTGCCTTTTACTATGCTGCCCTTAAGGTTTTCTCCAACATACATAGAGAACGGATCTTGATCGAGCTGCTTAACACCTAGGGAGATGCGCTCACGCTCTGGGTCGATAGCCAGGATAACGGCTTCAACCTCATCACCCTTCTTGTACTCGCGCACCGCTTCTTCGCCCGCTTCATTCCAAGAGAGGTCAGAGAGGTGCAGAAGACCATCAATACTGCCATCCAGACCAACAAACACACCAAAGTCAGTAATAGACTTGATTGTACCGGTGATTTTGTCACCCTTGTTATGGGTAGCTGCAAAAGCTTCCCACGGATTTGATTGACACTGCTTCATACCCAAGGAGATACGACGACGCTCTTCGTCGATGTCAAGGACCATAACATCCACTTCCTGTCCAACATGAACAACCTTGGAAGGATGAATATTTTTATTGGTCCAGTCCATTTCAGAGACATGAACCAGCCCTTCAACGCCATTTTCAATCTCAACAAAACAGCCGTAATCAGCGATATTGGTCACTTTACCACTCAAGCGACTGCTCACTGGGTAACGACGTGAAATATCTTCCCACGGATCTTCACCCATCTGTTTCAGGCCCAGGGATACACGGTGACGCTCTTTATCAAACTTCAGAACCTTCACTTCGATCTCATCGCCAACGTTTACAATCTCTGACGGCTGACGTACACGACGCCATGCCATATCAGTGATGTGCAGCAGGCCATCGATACCACCCAGATCAATAAATGCGCCGTAGTCAGTAAGGTTTTTGACTATACCTTTAACTACCTGCCCCTCTTGGAGGTTTTCAAGCAACTGCTGACGCTCAGCGCTGGTTTCGCTCTCAACCACAGCACGGCGGGAGACAACAACATTGTTGCGACGACGATCAAGCTTAACAACCTTGAACTCCAGGGTCTTACCTTCGAGATGAGCGGCATCACGAACAGGACGTACATCAACCAGTGAACCTGGCAAGAAGGCGCGAATACCATTCAATTCAACAGTATAACCACCCTTAACCTTACCGGTAATAATACCGATCACAGTCTCTTTGTCGTTCATCGCCTGCTCAAGCACTACCCATGAATGGGCACGAACAGCTTTTTCACGGGACATACGGGTTTCACCAAAGCCGTCCTCAACGGACTCAAGTGCAACTTCAATTTCATCGCCAACTTTTACGTCAACCTGACCTTGTTCGTTATAAAACTGTTCGACAGGAATAGCGCTGTCCGATTTCAGGCCAGCGTTTACAACAACGACATTGTGGTCGACGCTGATAACAGTGGCTTTAAAGATAGCGCCTGGCTGCATCCGTTCGGATGACAGGCTTTCCTCTAACATTTGTGCAAAGCTTTCGCTCATTCGTGGTTACCTTTTCCCTACCCAAGCCAATCCTGGGTATCTCTGGAGAGTTGTTAATCCGTTAAAATAACGGAGTTGTATGTATACGGTCTGTAAGCAGACCACCAAAAATCACTACGGGGACACCGGATTAATCCGCATCTTTTTAACTACTGCTCTTTAACACCTTGCCAAAGTTGGCGTATTTGAGTCAGTACCTCTTGAATCCCAAGGGCACTTGAATCTATCGTCACCGCGTCTGTCGCTGGCTTTAAAGGTGAGACTGCACGTGATCTATCACGCCGGTCACGCTCCGCCAACTCGTCAAAAAGACTATCAATATTAGCATCGATCCCCTTTTCTCTCAACTGCCGGTAACGCCTGGCAGTACGTTCTTCAAGGCTGGCATCAAGAAAGACCTTCAATTTGGCGTCTGGAAAGATAACCGTGCCCATGTCACGCCCATCAGCGATGAGTCCTGGGGGCTGGCAAAAAGCGCGCTGACGCCCCAACAGTGCATCACGAACACTCTGTATAACAGCCACTTTAGAGGCGTCGTTACCACACTCCTCGCTTCTAACGAGATTGGCAACCTCTTCCCCTTCCAGCAGAATATTTGTCTCCTGACCCGCAGCATCAGAGACAAACTGCACATCCAGATGGGCCGCCAGCGTTTGCAAGGCCATTTCATCATCAAAAGGGATGGCGTGACGCCGCGCTGCCAGCGCTACCAGACGATACAGCGCACCACTATCAAGGAAGTGCCAGCCCAGATCGTTGGCCAGCAGACGGCTGAGCGTCCCTTTGCCTGATCCACTTGGACCATCGATCGTAATGACGGGGGTAGGGGTATTAGCCATGATTACCTCACACTTACCAAACTATATGCTGATCATCAGGCCGGCCTTTGCTGCCAGCTCAACAAATCCGGGAAATGAGGTGCGAACGTTGGCGCATTCGTTGACAGACACCGGGGACGATGACCTGAGCGCCGCCATGGCAAAGGCCATCGCAATGCGATGATCATCATGGCTTTCGATAACCGCGCCGTTCATAGCACCGCCACGAATGACAATACCGTCCGCTGTCGGTCTGGCATCCACGCCCATCAGGGTTAAACCATCGGCCATCGCCTGAATCCGGTCACTCTCTTTCACACGCAGCTCTTCCGCCCCGGTCAGTATCGTTTCACCTTCAGCACAGGCGGCGGCAATAAATAACGCCGGAAACTCATCAATGGCCAGCGGCACTAAGGCCTCCGGGATACGTATTCCCTTGAGCTTGCTGGAACGCACCCGTATGTCGGCCACCGGCTCCCCTCCAACCAGTCGTTCGTTGAGCAGTTCCAGATTGCCACCCATCAGGCGTAAAATCTCAATAATGCCGGTACGGGTTGGGTTTACGCCCACATGTTCAAGTACTACATCAGATCCCGGCGCGATAGTGGCCCCTACCATAAAGAAGGCTGCGGATGAGATATCTGCTGGCACATCGATATCCGTGGCAACCAGTCGCCCTCCGCCCGACAATGAAGCTGTGGCACCCTTGCGCTCAACTGGGTAACCAAAACCGTTCAACATACGTTCGGTATGGTCGCGGGTCGGTGCGGGTTCAGTCACAGAGGTCACGCCATCAGCATAGAGTCCTGCCAACAAAATAGAGGACTTTACCTGGGCGCTCGCCATCGGCAAGGTGTAATCAATTGCCTTGAGTTGTGCTCCGGCCATCACCCGCAGCGGCGGCGTCCCTTTTTCTGTCGACTCAATCACCGCCCCCATCTGGCTTAACGGCTCGGTAACACGGCGCATAGGGCGCTTGGAGAGCGATGCATCACCCACCATCTCCACCTCAAAACCTTGCCCCGCCAGGAGCCCTGACATCAGGCGCATGGAGGTGCCTGAGTTACCCAGATCCAGTGCCGTCGCAGGGGGTTTAAGCCCATGCATACCCACACCATGAATGACCACCTTACCACCCTCCGGGCCTTCAATATTGACACCCATGGCACGAAACGCCCTTAAGGTGGCCAAGCTGTCATCGCCCTCAAGAAAGCCGCTCACATGGGTAATACCCTCTGCAAGCGAACCAAGCATGATGGATCGGTGGGAGATGGACTTATCTCCGGGAACTCGGATCCGTCCCAGTAAGCGGCCACCGGGAGCAATGTTAAATTTTTCGTAATTCATTTTAATATCAACAAGTTATAGTTAATTTTTAACGTCATTCATGAATTTAATTCGGGCATCTCTGGCTCGATTAAAAGAGCGTTCCAACGTCGTGCCATCACCTTTTTGGATGGTTTCACGCAACTGGGCAACAGTTTTACTGTAATCATCTATTGCAGCAAGAATTGCTGTTTTATTGGCCAGGGCGATATCACGCCACATCACCGGGTCACTGGCTGCAAGCCGGGTAGTATCTCGAAAGCCGCTGCCGGCTGAGTGAAAGATGGCTTCACTCTCATCCCGATTGATCAGTGTATTCACCAGACTATAGGCCAACAGCTGTGGCAGATGGCTGGTAACCGCCAACGTCTCGTCATGCTCTGCCACCGCCATCTCATCAACATGGGCACCTGCCTGCTCCCACATGGCCCGAGTTTTTGCCACCGCATCCGGGGCCGACTCAGCCAAGGGGGTCAGAATGACACGCCGCCCTTGGTATAGCTCGGCAAATGAGGCGTCAACCCCACTCTTTTCTGTGCCTGCAATGGGGTGGCCAGGGACAAAACCGACAGGCAGTTGGCCAAAGGCGCGGCGGGCCGCAGCGATAACAGCCCCTTTAGCACTACCAACATCTGTGATCACGGCATCAGCAGCGAGATGGCCAACCATCGAGCTGAAACAGGACTCCATCGCCCCAAGGGGAACGGCCACCACCACCATATCTGCACCGCTGACTGCTTCAGCCACACTCTGAGTGAAACGGTCAATAACACCAAGCTCCCGTGCCTTTTTCAGATGTGCAACATCACGGCCGCACCCTACCACTTCGTGGCAATAGCCCTTCTGTTTCAGAATCCGCGCCAGTGAACCACCGATCAGCCCTACACCAATGATGGTCAGTCGCTTAATCATCAGTAACAGTGTCTGTTATCAGAAATCACGGCCAATAACGTGCGCAATGCCACGCAGCTCTACCATCAAATCACTTAACTGTTCAGGGTTTAAAGCCTGATCAGCATCACACCACGCCTCGGAGGGGCATGGGTGCATCTCAATCAACAAACCATCCGCACCTGCGGCAATCGCGGCACGTGACAGTGCGGGTACCATCCATGCTTTACCACCGGCGTGACTCGGATCGATGATGACGGGCAGATGGGTTTCACGTTTGATCACGGGGATTGCCGTAACGTCGAGCATGTTGCGGTAGGCGGTCTCAAAACTACGGACACCACGTTCACAGAAGATGATGTTGTGGTTACCGTTGGCGGCGATGTACTCAGCCGACATCAACCACTCAGAGATAGTGGCGGACATACCACGCTTGAGAATAACCGGCGTCTGCACCTTACCCACCTCTTTCAGCAGGTCAAAATTTTGCATGTTGCGGGTACCAATCTGAATCACATCCACCTTGTGCTCAAGAAAGGTATCGAGCATGCGGACATCCATCAGCTCGGTAACAACGGGCAGGTTATGCTTTCTGGCGGCGACCTGGAACATCTCCAGCCCCTCAACCCCCACCCCTTGGAAGGCATAGGGGCTAGTGCGCGGCTTAAAGGCACCACCACGCATCAACCGGCAACCAGCCGCCGCAACACCTGCCGCAGCCTTGGCCATCTGGTCAGGGGTCTCAACCGAGCAGGGGCCACCAATGATCTGAATGGTTTTACCGCCAATTGGGATGCCTGCAACGTCGATCACCGTATCTTCATGATGGGAGTCACGGGAGACGATTTTGTAGGGTTTCATCACACGAATGACACTTTCAACAAAGGGAAAGACTTCAAATGCCTCTTTGTCGACCTTGCTTTCGTCGCCAATAATCCCCACAACGGTACGCTGAATACCACGTGAGACGTGTGACTTCATGCCCATCGATGCAATTTTATGTTCCACTACCTGAACATTTTGGTCCGATACATCTGCTCGCAAAATAATAATCATCTTTTCACACTTGCCCTATTATCAAACTTTCTAAAATTCAGAGTACTGCCACCGGGTAGGAGCCGAGTATCTTCAACATGGCCGCCTCGTTAGCCAATGAGTGCAGCGCGGCAGCCACTATTGGTGTGCTTTGGTGCCCCTCAATATCAACAAAAAAAACATACTCCCACATCCCCCGTCGCGACGGACGCGACTCAATCCGAGTCATGGAGATACCCGCGTCGGAGAGGGGTTTCAACAGCTTCACCAACCCACCGGGACGGTTAGAGGTTGAGAGCAGCATTGAGGTTTTATCCTTGCCACTGGCGGCTGGAGAGAGGTCGCCAATTACCAGAAAACGGGTGGTATTGTCCGGTTCATCTTCAATATTGCTTGCCAGTATAGCCAATCCATAGAGTTCTGCCGCCGTCATCGAGGCTATAGCCGCTGCCCCCGACTCGTCCGCCGCCACCTGTGCTGCGCGGGCATTGCTACTCACCGCAGAGCATGGGATGTCTTTGCAGTGCTCATCGAGCCATTCGCGGCACTGCGCCAGTGTCTGCTGATGGGCATAGATATGGGTCACACGGGAGAGTGAGGTTTCGTTACTTAGAAAACAGTGGTGAATACGCAGTTCTACTTCACCGCAGATCTGCAGGGGAGAATTGACAAACAGATCAAGTGTGTAGTTAACCACCCCCTCCGTTGAGTTTTCAATCGGTACCACACCATAGTGTGCCAAACCCGCCTCAACATCGCGAAACACAGCGTCGATACTGGCGTGCGGTACCGTCGCCACAGAGTGACCAAAGTGTTTCAGCGCGGCATCATGGGTATAGGTCCCTTCCGGTCCAAGAAAGCCTATGCGCATCGGCTGCTCCAGTGCCAGGCACGCCGACATCACCTCACGAAACAGCCGCGCCATCTCCTCATCCGGCAGCGGCCCCTGGTTGCGCTCCATCACCTTACGCAGCACCTGCGCCTCACGCTCCGGACGGTAGAAGTTGGCATCCGTATCACCGGCGCGCACCTTCACTTCAGCAACCAACTGGGCGCACTTGGCACGCTCATTGATCAGATCCTGAATCTGCTCATCAAGCTGATCGATACGACCACGAATCTCCACCAACGTCAGGTTAACATCACTCATAACCGTTTAACCGTAACGCTTTTCAAAATCGGCCATGAAGCTGATTAATGCATCAACGCCCGCCTCTGGCATGGCGTTATAGATACTGGCGCGCATCCCCCCGAGCAGGCGATGACCTTTGAGTGTGGTCAACTGCTGCTCCGCAGCCTCTTTCAAAAACAGCGCATCCAGATTTGAGTCCGCCAGATTTGAGTCCGTCAGTGTAAACGGAACGTTCATCCAAGAGCGGCTATCGACGTGAATGGGGTTGCTGTAAAACTCGCTGCCATCGATCGCTGCATAGAGCTTGGCGGCCTTGCGCTGGTTAATCTCCGCCATAGCAGCAAGACCACCCTGCTTCTTCACCCAGTCAAATACCAGCCCAGCCAGATACCAGCTGTAGGTGGCGGGGGTGTTGTACATTGAACCGTTATCCGCGTGGACCTTGTAATCGAACATTGTCGGTGTGCCAGGAAGGGTATTGCCCAACAGCTCTTCCCGCACAATGACAACCGTCAGGCCGGCAGGGCCAATATTTTTTTGCGCACCGGCATAGATCAAACCAAACTGTGAGACATCCAGCGGACGTGAGAGGATCGTTGAAGAGAAGTCCGCCACCAACGGAGTATCGCTGCTCAGCGGCTGGGGGATGTAGGAGAACTCCAGCCCGCCAATAGTCTCATTGGGTATGTAGTGCAGATAAGCGGCATCACTGTTAAGTTGCAACGCCTCCTGGCCCGGCACACGACTGAACCTATTGGGTTCAGCGCTGGCCGCCACATTAACCGTGCAGTAACGACCCGCCTCATCAATCGCCTTCTGCGACCAGATACCGGTATTGATGTGGTCCGCAGCCTGTTTGCCGCGTAGCAGATTCATCGGCACCATCGCAAACTGACTGCTGGCACCGCCTTGCAGAAAAAGCACCTTATAGTTAGCGGGGATAGCCATGAGCTCACGCAGATCAGCCTCTGCCTGAGCGGCAATCGACATATACTCTTTGCTGCGGTGGCTCATCTCCATCACCGACATACCGGTGCCACGCCAATCAACCATCTCCTGCTGCGCCTGCTGCAGAACCTCTGCAGGCAATATCGCGGGACCGGCACTGAAGTTAAAGGCTCTTGTCATGCTTATTACTCTTCCGCATTACTCGGTTCGTTCGGTTCGTCGACGGACGCACCATCGTCGTCATCGGGATCAACAATACGCTCAACACCAATCAGGCTCTCGCCATCCGCCAGACGAATCAGACGCACACCTTGAGTATTTCGGCTCATCACCGAAATCTCCTCGACGCGGGTGCGCACCAGGGTACCGTTATCACTGATCAGCATGATCTCATCTTCACTCATAACAAGCGCCGCACCCACCACACGCCCGTTGCGCTCATTGGTCTGAATCGATATGACCCCCTGGCCACCACGACCATGAACAGGATAATCACTGATAGCTGTCCGCTTGCCGTACCCTTTTTCAGTAACGGTCAACACATCACCTTCGTTGACATTAATTAGCGAGATGACACGCTGGCCTTCACCCAACCTGATACCACGGACACCCCGTGCGGTACGCCCCATAGGACGGACATGCTCCTCATTAAACCGGACCACCTTGCCTGCATCGGTGAGCAACATCACATCATTGCTGCCATTGGTGATATCTACACCCACCAGACAGTCATCACCAAACAGCTCAAGGGCAATGATGCCGTTGCTGCGTGGGCGTGAGAAATCGATCAACGGGGTCTTTTTCACCGTGCCACTGGCCGTGGCCATAAAGATAAACTTGTCCGCCTCAAATTCACGGATTGGCAGAATGGCATTGATCCGCTCCCCCTCTTCCAGCGGCAACAGATTAATGATCGGTTTGCCACGCGCGGTACGGCCTGCCTGCGGCAGTTCGTAGACCTTCATCCAATAGACTTTGCCACGACTGGAGAAGCAGAGAATGGTGTC
Source organism: Tenderia sp. (SeqCode) (assembly GCA_031416075.1). GTDB lineage: Bacteria > Pseudomonadota > Gammaproteobacteria > Tenderiales > Tenderiaceae > JAKFXL01. The sequence goes on from JANOSY010000054.1 coordinate 41,334, forward strand.
GTGGGTGTTGGCAACAAATAGTTTGTCGACAAAATCCTCTTCCTTAACACTGGTGGCCGCCTTGCCACGACCACCACGTTTCTGCGCGCTGTACATGGAGATCGGCTGCATTTTGACGTAACCGGCATGAGAGAGTGTCACCACCACATCCTCTTCTGAAATCAGGTCCTCCAGCGTCAGATTGATGCGACTAGCGATAATTTCAGAACGACGTTTATCCCCATACTCATCACGAATCAGTATCAGTTCATCACGGATCACCTGCATCAAACGCCCAGAGTTGGCAAGGATATCCATCAGATCCACTATGCGATCCAATATATCCTTGTACTCCGCTTTAATTTTGTCCTGCTCCAGACCGGTGAGCCGATGCAATCGCAGATCGAGAATCGCCTGGGCCTGGGCAGCGGAGAGGCGGTAACCACCGTCCACCATACCAAACTCCAGCGCCAAGCCGTCAGGACGGGAGAGGGAAGCGTCGGAACGGGCCAGCATCTCAGTCACGATATCGCCATGCCATGTACGCGCCATCATCGCCTCTTTGGCATCGGCGGACGTGGGGGCCGCCTTAATCAGGGCAATCACCTCATCAATATTGGCCAACGCAACCGCCAACCCCTCAAGGATATGGCCACGCTCACGCGCCTTACGCAGATCAAAGATAGTGCGCCGGATCACCACCTCACGGCGGTGGCGGATAAACGCCTCCAAGATCTGTTTCAGATTGAGCAGCTTGGGCTGGCCATCGATCAGGGCAACCATATTAATACCAAATACATTTTCAAGCTGGGTATGGCGATAGAGGTTATTCAGTACAACGGTGCCCATCTCACCACGGCGCAACTCGATGACCATCCGCATACCGTCCTTGTCGGACTCGTCACGTAGCTCAGTAATGCCCTCGACCTTTTTCTCCTTCACCAACTCGGCAATCTTTTCCAGCAGATTGGCCTTGTTCACCTGGTATGGAAGCTCGGTGATGATGATGGTCTGTTTGTCTTTAGCCTCATCAAACTCGATCTCACTGCGGGCACGCAGGTAGATACGACCACGACCAGTGTGGTAAGCCTCATGGATACCGCTGGCGCCATTAATAAAGGCCGCCGTAGGAAAGTCGGGGCCCGGGATGTACTCCATCAGACCGGCAATATCGAGATCAGGGTTATCCACCAGGGCGATACAACCATTCACCACCTCTGTCAGATTATGGGGTGGAATATTGGTTGCCAGCCCTACCGCGATGCCGGATGAACCGTTGATCAGCAGATTGGGGACACGAGTAGGGAACACCGCCGGTTCACTCTCGGTTTCATCATAGTTGGGGATGAAATCAACCGTCTCTTTTTCCAGATCGGCCTGAAGTTCGTGGGCAATCTTGGACATGCGTATTTCGGTATACCGCATGGCAGCGGCAGAGTCACCATCAACAGAACCGAAGTTCCCCTGGCCATCCACCAGCATATAACGCAGAGAGAAGGTCTGGGCCATGCGGACAATCGTGTCATACACCGCCGTATCACCATGGGGGTGATATTTACCGATGACGTCACCGACAATACGTGCCGACTTTTTGTAGGGTTTATTCCAGTCGTTGCCCAGCACGTTCATGGCATAAAGTACCCGTCGATGGACTGGCTTCAAGCCGTCGCGTACATCTGGGAGGGCACGGCCAACGATGACCGCCATGGCATAAGCCATGTACGACTGTTTCATCTCCTCTTCGACAGATATCGGGAGGACTTCATGTGCAAAATCAGCCATTGATTAACAAGCGCCTTTATTCTGTGAACTGCCCGATTTCACGCCTCACCAACCCTGCCCCGCGAGCCGCAAAAAAAGAAAGAATGGTACCACAACCCTATCCCCCACCGCACCTTTTTGTCCCACCATCAAAGGGTGCTAACTCCGCATCATGGCTACCATTTTTTCCAACGAAGGGCGCTCCACCACCCCCTTCTCTGTGACAATTGCATCGACCAATTCCGCCGGGGTCACATCAAAGGATGGATTCCAGGCACGTGCCGACTCGGGCGCTATGCTTTGCCCGGCCAGTGTCAACACCTCGGACTCCGCCCGCTCTTCAATCGGGATGTCATCGCCACAGGCAATACTCATGTCCACCGTCGAAGTCGGGGCCACCACCATAAGCTTAACGCCGTGGTAACGCGCCGTAACGGCCAGTGAGTAGGTGCCGATTTTATTGGCAACATCACCATTGGCGGCAATACGGTCCGAACCGACAATCACCCACTTCACCTTGCCTTGTTTCATCAGGGTTGCCGCCGCGCCCTCGGTAATCAGGGTGACGGGGATATTATCCTCAACCAGCTCCCAAGCAGTCAGGCGCGCCCCCTGTAACCAGGGACGGGTCTCATCGGCAAACACGCTATTAATACGGCCAGCACCGTACGCGGCACGGATAACACCCAAGGCCGTGCCAAAACCACCTGTTGCCAGCGATCCGGTATTGCAGTGAGTCAAGACGGCACAAGGCCCGTCAATCAGGGCCGCACCCAATTCACCCATCTGCCGATTGGCGGCAATATCTTCCTCATGGATGCGTTGGGCCTCAGCCAGCATCGCGGGCACGGGGTCACCACTCAACCCCTCCATAAATTGCCGCATGCGCTCCAGCGCCCAAAATAGATTCACCGCAGTCGGGCGAGAATCCGCCAAGATCTGTATATCCTCAGTAATAGCACTCTGCCACTCATCAGGAGAGTGGGTATAACGATCACGTGCCGCCAGCACCATCCCATAAGCAGCCGTGACGCCAATGGCTGGAGCTCCACGCACCACCATGTTGCGAATCGCCTGCGCCACACCCAGCGCATCCTTAAGCAACACCCACTGTTCAACATTGGGCAGCAGGCGCTGATCCAGCAGGTTCAATCCCGCATCCGACCACTCAATCGCCCGAATTTTATCATGATGGTTATATGGCATTTCAAACTGCTCCTGCAAAAAGGGGAATCATACCGGCTTATCTTATCAACCCCAAACACTGCTTGGCCGTGGATAAATGCGCTTTAAAAGCGTGCAACTCTGGCCGATACCCAATAAACCATACATCCTGATTATCAACGGGCCCCAATAAGATGGTCAATTTTAAACAGCACTGCCGATTTTGCCTGATGTTTATCGCCGGACTTCTGATCAGCGGCTACGCCCATGCCGACAAATACCCAAACATGTGGGGACCTAAGGTGGTAACACCCACATCTCTGCATCTGCCAAAACAGCCAACGGGCATGATAGAGGAAAGTTTTGAGTACGTTCCCCTCCATCCTGTGCTGTTTAACCCCGGCAAAGCCACCATCGGAATGGAAGGACAGAGGGCGCTTGATGCGGCTGCCAGCTATCTGATGAAACATGACAACATTCAGCGCATTTTGATAGCCGGCAGCACCGACTATATCGGCAATGCCGGTTACAACGATCGACTCTCCGATCGACGTTCCGAGATGGTGCGTAACTACCTGACACTTAAAGGGGTAAACGCAACGCTCATACAGCTGTCAGGCAGTGGCGAGAACGCCCCCGTAGATCAAAACTGGACTCGTGATGGCCGCCAGCGCAACCGCCACGTCGCTATTTATGCCATCCGCTGGCAGCGTTAAGGCCTAACTCTAAGCCAGCCGCCACACCAAATCTTTTATCACTGGCAGTACTCTTCAATTAACTTCTTTGTCTCTGCAACTTTAGCCAACCGCTCATCCTCGGTGAGTAACTTCACATTACCCTCAGCATCCTGAAAGTTGATGCGCCTGGCCGATTCAAGATCGGTCAAACGCTGCTGCACAGTTGTGCAGTTCTGCCGGCTGATTTTGGCAGACTCTTCTTGATGAGCCCGCTCTTGCCGCGCCCGGTCCGGATCTGTCGCCTTCCCAGCTGACGGAGTATTTTGGGGCTCTGCCGCAACCGGCGGGGACGCTGGCGCATAGCTTGGTTTTATTTTTTCGTATTTATCACCGCGAGGCGGCTGTTCAGAGTAGTGCTGCACGCCCTGTTTGTCTGTCCATTTGTAGATCTCTGCCCCCGCTACCCCACTCACAGCCACAAGCAGTAACGCCATCCACGGGAGGGCTGCTTTGACTCCGTTGTCGACAATAGATTTGAGGTTAATATGATGTTTCATCTTCATCGCCGTGCTCCGCTGATTCACTATCCTTGTTACGGGAAGGATATTCTACAACCATGCCTGGTAAAACCGGGGTCAAATTAGCGCTATTTTACGGTGTGTTTAAACAGCCGGAAAAAATTCTCAGTGGTCACCTGCGCCACCCGCTCCAGCGGTTCACCCCGCAGCTCAGCGATGTACTCCGCCACATGGCGGGTATACCCGGGCTGATTGCTTTTGCCACGATGGGGCATGGGAGTTAAATAGGGCGAGTCGGTCTCTACCAACATCCACTCCAGCGGCACCTTTTGCGCCACCTCTTTTAACTCAGTCGCAGTCTTAAAGGTGACGATCCCGGAAAAAGAGATATAAAAATTGAGGGCAATGGCGCGCTGGGCGCTCTCCCAATCATCAACAAAGCAGTGCATCACCCCACCCACGGTGGCAGCCCCCTCCTCTTCCAAAATATTCAAGGTGTCCGGCTGGGCGTCACGACTGTGCACAATCAACGGCTTGCCGGTAGCCTTAGCAGCGGCAATATGACGACGCAGGCGATCACGCTGCCACTCAAGATCATCTTTACAATGAAAGTAATCCAGCCCTGTCTCGCCAATAGCCACAACCTTGGGGTGTGCCGCCAATTGAATCAACTCATCAACACTGGGGTCATGCCCCTCCCGCTCAGTCGGATGCACACCCACTGAGGCGTATACGTGTTCCGATTTTTCCACCAGCGCCATCATATTGGGCCACTGCTCCATATTGATGGATACGCAAAGCATATGGTTTACCCCCAACTGCCGTGCCTGGGCATAGACCTGATCAATATCAAGCCCCAGTTTCTCATGGTCTAACCGGTCAAGATGACAGTGGGAATCAACAAGTTGAATCATATTGGCTCTGTTTGTTACTTAGTGGCAGAAAATAAGAGGACGTCACATGGTATGTGTCGGGCGGTCCGACTTCATGGCACCCCCCAGATAGGTTTCAATTTTTTTGCGCGCAATGCCACCATCCTGATCCGCAGCAAACTGCACACCAATACCGGCAACGCGGTTACCTTGCGCCCCTTTAGGGGTCACCCAGATGACCTTGCCTACCACCGGTAGCTTTTCAGTCTCTTCCATCAGCTTGAGCAGTAGGAAGACCTCATCCCCAAGTTTGTACTCTTTATTGGTGGGGATAAACAGGCCGCCATTTTTCACAAAAGGCATGTAAGCGGCATAGAGCGCCCCTTTGTCCTTAATTGTGAGCGACAAAATCCCCTGGCTTCTCACCGATGTTGTGGGATTGCTGTGTTCTTCGGACATTAACGTATCAACTCCTCAAAGCCGCTGTGGTAAACAGCTTTTGCCACTGGATCAACAGACCTTCCACTATTAATGTGGAATTGAAGTTAGCCTCAATTTCACGTAGTGCGGTATGTACCCGATCCAGCCATAACATTAGGTTTTTTAAAGATACCCGATCCGCCAGATTAAGCAAACGTGATTCGATATCACGATTGGCCAGATGTGGCGGTTGCTGGCTCACTTTTAAGCGGACCATATCGACACTCCAGGCATACAGCCAGTGAAGGCTGGCAGCAGGGCCGGTTTTAACCTGTCTGGCGGCAATCTCAATGGGGTCAACCCCCTGTTTTGCCAGCGCTTCCAATGCCTGAAACCACTCCAGACGGGACTGAATCATGTTGTCGTCCGCAAACCCAGCCGCCTTTAATGGTGCGCCGTTGGCTAACGCCATCAACAACGTACTATCAGTGGTAATCCCCTGGGTTTGTAACCACTCGCCCCCCATCTCCAGCGTTACCGCACCAAAGCGGATCTCCTGGCAACGCGAACGTATTGTCGCTGGCAGCTGCGCCGGACGGGCAGTCACCAGGATCAATACTGTCCCCTGTGATGGCTCCTCCAATGTTTTAAGCAGGCTATTGGCAGAGTTGACATTCATCGTCTCTGCCGGGGCCAGCACCACCACTCGATAACCAGAGTACTGCGCCTTAAGTGTCAGGTATTGGCCAATCTCCCGCACCTGATCTACACCGATATTTTTCTTTCCCTCCAGCGGCGAGATGAGAGCCACATCGGGATGGTTGCCCGCCTGGTAGAGCAGGCAACCACGACAGCGACCACACGGCTCACCCGCCGCGCCATTCTCTTCACACAACAGCGACTGAGTGAGGTAGCGGGCAAACTCGGTTTTGCCCAGCCCCTGCGGCCCCGTCAACAGCAGCGCGTGTGGTAACCGCCCCTGCTGCCGCGACGTTTGCAGGTTTTGCCACTGCGACTGCTGCCAAGGGTAGGGCATCATGCTGATTTGATAATCGCTGCCATGATGGTTTCAAGCGCCATATTAACCTGATCCAGCGTTTGTGCCGCATCAATCACCCGGTAACGGCTAGGGTGCTGCGCCGCCAGCGCCAGATAGGCGCTACGGATCCGTTCAAAAAATGTCTGTTTCTCACGTTCAAAACGGTCTGCCACCCCCTTGCGTTTGGCGACGCGGGCCAGCCCCACTGCAACCGGTGCATCAAGTAACAGCGTAATATCAGGGCGTAGTGTCCCCTGCACCCACTGCTCAAGCTGAGCGATGCGCTGGCTATCAATGCCACGCCCGCCCCCTTGATAAGCGTAGGTGGCATCGGTAAAGCGGTCACACAGCACCCACTTACCCTGCGCCAAGGCCGGCTCAATCACCTCCGCTATGTGTTGGGCACGGGCGGCAAACATCAGTAACAGCTCTGTATCGTTGGCAATATTCTGGTTGCGGTGATCAAGCAGTAAGCCGCGAATTTTTTCGCCCAGCTCGGTACCCCCCGGTTCCCGTGTGATCACCACATCAATATCGTGACTATTAATATAGTGGTAGACCGACTCAAGATTGGTTGTTTTGCCAACCCCTTCAATCCCTTCCATCGTAATAAACAGACCACGCTTCATGTTGACCATCTCCCCTGTGATCACTGTTTATTCAACAGGTAGTGTCTCACTGCCGCCTCATGTTCCGGCAGCGTGGCAGAAAAATAGTGGCCACCGTCACCCTTGGCAACAAAATAGAGCGATGTGCCTGCCAGCGGGTGCAGTGCCGCATGAATCGCCTCACCACTGGGCATGGCAATAGGCGTGGGTGGCAGACCGTAACGGGTGTAGGTGTTATAAGGTGTATCAGTGATCAGATCACTACGACGGATATCGCCATCATAACTTTCACCTATGCCGTAGATGACGGTTGGGTCCGTTTGCAACTTCATTCCGATCTGCAGACGCCGAACAAACACCCCGGCAATCTCTCCACGCTCGTGTGCGACCCCGGTTTCACGTTCAACAATAGAGGCCATAATCAATGCCTCATAAGGTGTTTTATAAGGCAACTCTTCAGCTCGCTGTGACCACTCCTGTTCCAACCTTGCTGTCATGCCATCATAGGCGCGTTTAATAAAATCAAAATCGCTCATCCCGGCAGTAAAGTGGTAGGTGTCCGGAAAAAACCGTCCTTCAGGGTGTTCACCCGCCGCACCCAGCTTTGTCATTACCTCACTGGCTGGCAGATCTTTAAGGGTATGAACCAGCTTTTCATTACCATGAACCGCCTGCATCATCTGTTTGTAGGTCCAGCCCTCAACGATAGTAAGCGAATATTGAATCACCTGCCCTTTCACCATCTGCTCCAGCAGGGTCAGCGCTGTCATGCCCGGTTCAATGCGGTACTCACCCATCCGCAGTTGCCCGGCCGTTCCCTGAATCCGTCCCCAGAGCGTCATATACCGTGGGTAGTCGATCAAACCTCGCTCTTTAAGCCCTTTGGCCACCTGAGCAAGACTCGCCCCCGGCTTTACTTCAAATACCTGCGGCACTGTCACTATCAGGGGTTGAGTTTTAAAGCTGTAAAACTGCCAGCCGATGACACCGCCTCCCAACAACGCCATCAGCAGTGCCGCCACTAATAATCTCTTAAACGATCTCATGCTCACCTTCTTGTAGTCGTTTATTGTTGAGCCCATCCAGCAGCTGATGAGTGATCTCACCCAGCGGATACGAACGTTTTTCAATCTGGCGCACCGGCCAAATGCCAATCACCGAGTTGGTCACAAAAATCTCATCGGCAGATTCGAGGTCATCGCGAGAGTAACACTGACACTGGAGCGGGAGACTCAACCTGCCCGCCAGTTCCATAATCACCGCACGGATAATGCCAGCCACACCGCTGTTTGACAAATCGGGGGTATGGAGCTGCCCTGCCCGCACAAAAAAGAGGTTACTCATTGTCCCTTCGATGATGTTGCCGTTCATGTCAGACATCACCCCTTCGGCAATCGCTGTATCATGCCACTCCCCCCGCGCCAGTACCTGCTCCAGACGATTCAGATGTTTAATACCCGCCAGCGCCGAATTCAAAGTGGCCGGCGTGGTGCAATACCTGAGCGCAACACCCTGCGTTAAATTGGCGGCAGGGTGGTCTGGCCAAGGGTAACAGGCCGCCATGCGTGTCGGCTGAGCCTCAACAAGAGTGGCTGGCCGATAACCCCGCCCGCCCTGGCCACGGCTGATGATGATCTTTAGCACCCCATTATCACCTTTGAGCAGTGTGCGCGCCTCCGCTAACAGCCGAGTCGTATCAGGCGCTGGAATGCCCAGCCGCCCACACCCGGCGGCCAGCCGCTGCATATGGCGCTGCCAGAACTCAATCCTGCCGTTGCAGACGGCAATTGTCTCAAACAGCCCATCCCCATACTGGATCGCCCGGTCGCCACACGGCAGATGGTGAGTCAATACACCATTGACCAGATACTCCATCACGTCGCCTCCACCCCTAACGCACGTAACAGCCCCAACGCCTTGGCACGGGTCTCTGCCAACTCAGCGTCGGGGAGTGAGTCGTTGACAATACCCGCGCCTGTGCGGAAATGGAGCTGCTGGCCATCCAGCACCATGGTACGAATAAGAATATTAAGATCCATCTCTCCTGAATGGCTGAGATAACCCACTGAACCTGTATAAGGCCCCCGCGTCTCCTGCTCCAGTTCATGGATGATCTCCATACAACGCACCTTGGGACAACCGGTAATGGTGCCACCGGGAAAAACCGCCCGAATCACCGCTGCCGGTGTGGTATCAGGGCGCAACGTCCCTGAAACGTTAGAGACGATGTGATGTACATGGGCATACGACTCCAGCACCATCATCTCATCCACCACTACACTACCCGGTACGCAGAGCCGTCCAAGATCATTACGCTCCAGATCAATCAGCATCACATGCTCAGCACGCTCCTTGGGATGGGCCAGCAATATTTTAGCGTAGGCCACATCTGCCGCTGCATCGGCGCTGCGTGGCCGAGTACCCGCAATCGGGCGAACACTGACACGATCCTCCTTCACACTCACCAACCGCTCGGGTGATGAACTGATCACACTCTTGCCACCATAACTGACCAGCGCCGCAAACGGTGCCGGGTTATGGCTACGCAAACGACGATAGAGCTGTACCGCGTCACCCTCGGCAAGTATGAGTTGCCAGGCACGGGATAGGTTAACCTGAAAGACGTCCCCCTCACGAATGTAATCACGGATACGTTCAACCCCAGCTAGGAAACGGCGCGGCTCATCTTCGCTGATGGAGATCACCACCGGGGGGCAAGAAGACCGTTTATCTATACCGGGGAGACGGGCAATGTCACCGACTATCTCAGCCAACAGCGGCTCGGCCCCTGGTTCACAGACCAGATGACAGCACCCTGACTGATGGTCACGGATGACCGCCGCGGGAATACGGGTGGCAAACGCTGCGGGCAACGCCGCATCGGCCCTCAAAGCACACAACTTGGGCTCGATCTGCGCCACCAGCTCGTAACCAAGATAAAGGAACCAACCGCCGCTAAACGGCAGATCAACGGTAGTTTCATCCTGCTTACGGTCACTCTGCCACTGCTGATCAAGTGCTGATAAAAAATCCTGCCCCGTCGCATCCATGCTCGCACCCGGGAAAGCAAACAGAATGTCATAACGTGACTGAGCCGTGCCGTGAACGACACTCTCCAACAGATAGGGGTAACGCTGCGGGTTTAATGCATGCAACCGCAACAGATCGAAACTCTCTTGCAACCGCTGCTGACGCGGCGGAGCTGATACAACAACGGGAGGAGTAATCTGAGTAGATACCATCAACGTACCACGCTACATGCGGCTACCCCTTGGCGAGGCAACCGCATATTACCCCTTATACTTTATTGAATACCAGCGTGCCGTTGGTACCACCAAAACCAAAGGAGTTGGAGATGGCCACATCGATCTTCATCGGGCGAGCCTCGTTGGGCACATAATCAAGATCGCACTCAGGATCCGGGGTAGTGTAGTTGATGGTAGGTGGTGCCACCTGATCACGAATAGCCAGGGCAGTAAAAATCGCCTCAATACCACCTGCCGCTCCTAATAGATGCCCCGTCATCGACTTGGTGGAGCTCATCGCCAGCTTGTAAGCATGATCACCAAACATCGACTTGGTCGCCATGGTTTCAGCACGATCGCCTGCCGGGGTAGAAGTACCGTGGGCATTAATGTAATCGACCTGTTCAGGGTTAATACCGGCATGTTTCAGGGCCAGGGCCATACAGCGGCGCGCCCCCTCTCCGCCTTCACTCGGCGTGGTCATATGGTACGCATCGCCATTCATGCCAGAACCAGAAACCTCAGCATAGATATTGGCACCGCGCTTTTTGGCAGACTCGTACTCCTCCAGCACCACAACACCGGCACCATCACTTAACACAAAGCCGTCACGGTCCTTATCCCAGGGGCGGCTGGCAGTGGTGGGGTGATCATTACGGGTAGAGAGCGCCCGTGCGGCAGCAAAGCCGCCCAGACCGGTGGGTGACGTCGCCATTTCAGCGCCGCCCGCCACCATCGCATCGGCATCACCACGGGCAATAATACGCGCCGCTTCACCAATGTTGTGGGTGCCAGTTGCACAGGCGGTGACAATCGCCAGATTGGGCCCCTTCATGCCATACATGATGGAGAAATTGCCCGAAATCATATTAATGATATTGCTCGGAACGAAAAATGGAGATAGTTTGCGTGGACCGGCGGTACGAAACGTTTCGTGACCACTCTCAATACCGGGCAGACCACCAATGCCAGAACCGATCATTACACCGATGCGCTCGGCATTTTCCTCAGTCACGGTCAGGCCAGAGTCCTCAAACGCCTCTTTGGCGGCAGCAATACCGTAATGGATAAACGGATCCATACGCCGGGCATCTTTGGCCGACATGTAATGAGTGGCATCAAAATTCCAGACCGACCCACCAAACCGCACACTGAAATCAGTGGTGTCAAAATGGGTGATCGGACCAATACCACTCTTGCCCGCTAAAATATTGGCCCATGACTCTTTAACAGAAAGTCCCACTGGACCAACCATGCCCAGACCAGTGACAACAACTCGACGCTGCATGCTCACGTTTTGAATAACCTCTGAAAGTGAGTGCTGGCACCCCATTTAGCGCACCGCACAAAGCAAAAAGCCGCAGGCTGCACACGCGGCACTGCGGCCTCTACTGGATTCGTAACAGTTAACCCAAAGTAGAGTTAATGTAATCGATAGCCTGCTGAACAGTAGTGATCTTCTCGGCCTCTTCGTCTGGAATTTCGCATTCGAACTCTTCTTCCAGGGCCATCACCAATTCCACTGTATCGAGCGAATCTGCGCCGAGATCGTCAACAAAAGAAGCTTCGGTGGTGACTTCCTCTTCCTTAACACCTAACTGTTCAATCACAATCTTCTTGACGCGTTCTTCGATAGTGCTCATGACAAATGGTTCCTCCAAAAATTTTATGCAGATCACGCTGCGGTCGGTATTTTATCCTGAAATCCAGATGTTGCAAGCAAGATCGCGGCAAATAACCTGAGATTTTTGATAAAACTACAAGGTAATTCATACAACACTAAAATAGTAACCGTGGGATTTCAGCCTATCCCATGTACATACCACCATTCACATCCAGTGTAAAACCAGTGATATAGCCTGCCGCGGGTGAGGCCAAAAAGGCGATGGCAGCGGCAATCTCTTCGGCTTTACCCAAACGATTAAGTGGAATTTGGTTCAGCAACGCCTCTTTCTGCTCATCAGGCAATACGCGGGTCATATCAGTATCGATAAACCCCGGCGCAACAGCGTTAACCGTAATATTACGAGAGGCAACTTCACGTGCCATGGATTTGGTAAAGCCAAAAATACCCGCTTTGGCAGCAGCGTAATTGGCTTGACCAGCATTACCCGTCTCACCCACAACAGAGGCAACACTGATGATACGCCCTTTACGTGCCTTCATCATGCCGCGCAAACAGGCCTTGCTCATGCGAAAAACTGAACCGAGGTTGGTATCGATAATATCGCTCCACTCCTCATCCTTCATCCGCATCAAGAGGTTATCCCGCGTAATACCGGCGTTATTCACCAAAATCGAGACCGTGCCAAACTCTGTAGTAACCTGTTCAATCACACTATCAATAGACTCTTGAGAGGTTACATTCAAAATCACCCCTTTGCCCTTAATACCATGCTCATCCAAGTACTTGCTGATGGCCGCAGCACCGCTCGCAGAGGTGGCCGTACCAATCACCACAGCGCCATCCTTGCCCAGCTCAAGCGCAGTTGCCTTACCAATGCCACGACTGGCACCGCTAATCAGCGCAATCTCATTTTCCAGTTTCATAATGACAATACCCTTTTATCTTTACGCACCGTTAACCAGATCCAATGCAGCCTGTAACGTAGCCGCATCAAATACCGGCAATGTATTTATGTCACGGTCGATACGTTTATTCAGCCCTGCCAGAACCTTGCCCGGACCACATTCTACTATAGTAGTGACGCCGGTTTTACCCAGCGTTTGTACGGTCTCTACCCAACGCACCGGTTGGTACAACTGCTGCGCCAGTAACAGACGAATCGCTGCACCATCCTGATGAGATGAGACATCAACGTTATGCAACACCTCTATCCGTGGCGGCTTGACCTCGATAGCGGCCAATACTTTAGCCAGCTCGTCCGCAGCGGGGCGCATCAAACTGCAGTGTGAAGGGACACTCACCGGCAGTGGTAGGATGCGCTTAGCCCCCGCCTCTTTGGCCAGCACCAGCGCCCGTGCCACAGCTGCCGCAGAGCCTGCCACCACCACCTGCCCAGGGGCATTGAAGTTGACCGCCTGCACCACCGCCCCTTCAGCCGCCGCCGCACACACAGCCACCACCTCATCATCACTCAGCCCAAGGATTGCCGCCATGGCCCCCCGCCCCTCGGGTACTGCGGCCTGCATCAGCTGGCCACGTCTCTCTACCAGTTTGACAGCCGTGGCAAAATCGAGGGCATCTGCCGCCACCAGCGCTGTATATTCACCGAGGCTATGGCCCGCCATGAGACTGGGCACTGGACCACCAGCCACCTGCCAGACACGCCAGCAGGCGATGCCCGCCGCCAACATCGCGGGCTGGGTTTTGTCAGTCTGATTAAGATCCGCCTCACTGCCTGCCTGTACCAGTCGCCACAAATCGTAACCGAGTGCATCACTGGCCTCGGCAAAGGTCTCCCCCACTTGGCTCCACTCGGCTGCTAACGCTGCCAACATGCCCACAGCTTGTGAACCTTGGCCAGGAAAAACTATCGCAAATGACATAAACAACCCTTCTTAACTATATGTCTGGATTCGTTAAACCTAAAACTTAAGCAGTGCTGAACCCCAGGTGAAGCCGCCACCAAAGGCCTCCAGCAGGATCGTCTGGCCGCGCTGAATCCGGCCATCACGCACCGCCACGTCAAGCGCCAACGGGATTGAAGCGGCAGAGGTATTGCCGTGTTCATGCACCGTCACCACCACTTTTTCCATGGGCATATCGAGTTTTTTGGCGGTGGCAGTAATGATGCGGATATTGGCCTGATGGGGCACCAACCAGTCGATATCGCTCTTCTGCATATTATTGGCTTCAAGGGTCTCGTCCACAATACGGCCCAAGGTACGAACAGCGAACTTAAAGACTTCGTTGCCCTGCATCTCCATAAAGAGACGCCCACCCTCATCACCACGGGAGATACCCCCGGGCACATGCAGCAGCTCATCATATTCGCCATCTGCGTGCAAGTGAGTACTCAAGATGCCCGGCTCTGCGCTGGCTTCCAACACCACGGCACCGGCACCATCACCAAACAGGACACAGGTACCCCTATCTTTCCAGTTGATAATGCGCGACAAGGTCTCGGCCCCCACCACCAACGCACGTTTGGCGCTGCCAGCACGGATAAAATTATCCGCAACACTGAGGGCATAGACAAAACCGGAACAGACCGCTTGGATATCAAAAGCTGCCGGGCCGTGTATGCCGAGGCGCTTCTGCAACAGGCAGGCAGTGCTGGGAAATATTTTATCTGCGGTGGTTGTGGCCACAATAATCAGGTCGATATCGGCGGCCGTGATACCAGCCGCCGCTATTGCATTAATGGCCGCCTGCTCGGCAAGATCGCACGTTGTCTGGCCAGCAACGGCAACATGGCGTTTATGGATACCGGTACGCTCCCGTATCCATTGGTCAGAAGTCTCCACCATCTTTTCCAGATCAGCGTTTGTCAGCACGTTGTCGGGCAAATAACTCCCGGTGCCAGCTATTCTTGAATAGATCACTGCTTATCCTGCCTGTTTGATCAGCAGCCGCTCCAGCTGCTGACTGATTTTATCCGGCACCGCTTTGTTAACCTCGTGTACCGCCTCGTTAATGGCGTTGGCAAAGGCAAAAATATCAGCACTACCATGGCTTTTGATCACAATGCCATTAAGACCGACAAAACTGGCACCATTGTAACGGCGGGGGTCAATCCTATTTTTGATCACTGTTAATATTGGCGATGCAATCAGCGCAACACATTTGGTGAAGATGTTTTTTGAAAAGGCTTCACGCATAAAGTGGGCAATCATTTTTGCCACGCCTTCGGTCGTTTTTAAGGCAACATTTCCCACAAAACCATCACACACCACCACGTCTACAGTGCCTTTGAATATATCGTCACCCTCAACATAACCCACATAATTAATGGGGCTGGCAGCCAACAGGCGGGAAGCCTCTCTAACCCGCTCGTTACCCTTCATCTCCTCTTCGCCAATGTTCAGCAAGCCCACCGTAGGCATGGCGATATTATCAACCGCTTGGGTCAATACTGATCCCATCACTGCAAACTGCAGCAGCACATCGGCGCTGGAGTCGACATTGGCACCCAAATCGAGCACACGGGTGTGCCCTTTCATGGTGGGTAAGGTGGAAATAATGGCCGGACGGTCGATACCCGGCAACGTTTTCAGTACAAAACGGGCCGTTGCCATCAAGGCGCCGGTATTACCGGCACTGACACAGGCGTCTGCTGTACCATCCTGCACCAAATTAATCGCCACCCGCATGGACGAGTCTTTTTTGGTGCGCAGGGCCACAGAGGGAAGCTCATCCATTTCCACCCGCTGTGAGGCATGATGAATAAGAATATTGGGGCCAACGTTGGCACCGTGCTTACGCAGCTCGGCCACCAGGACGTCGTAGTCACCCACTAAAATCAATTTGAGCGCGGGGCGCTCTTTAACAACACTCAGGGCGGCGGGCACAACCACTGACGGGCCATGATCACCACCCATCGCGTCCAGAGCGATAGTTTGGCTCAAGTTGACTATTCCTTGTCAGCAATCACCTTACGACCACGATAAAAACCGTCTGGAGTGATGTGATGACGAAGGTGGGTTTCACCTGTGGTTGAGTCAACGGAGAGCGCTCCAGCGGTCAAAGCGTCATGTGAACGACGCATACCACGTCTGGAAGTGCTCTTTTTGTTCTGTTGTACGGCCATGGCAATAAACTCCTAATATTTAACGCAAACTTCAATTCATTGTTGCTAACTGTCCCGTTTCAGGGACGCCAAAACTGCAAATGGGTTTTTCTTTGCTGGCATCTTCTCTTCGACGTCAGAGAGCGCCTCATGTTGCTTCTCGAACCAGGGCTGACAGGACTGCTGTGGATGGGCCACAACAATCGGAATGGCCATAATCAGCTCATCCTCAATTAACTCACTGAGAACGACTACTTCGTCCATCAAGAGATAGGGCTCATATACATCAGGTATGGCAAGCACACGTTCTTCACTGGTCACAAAACCCACTGCAACTTCACTCTCCAGTGACAGAACCACCGGCTCCATGCAGCGCTGGCAGACCAGGCTGACCTGAGTTTTAAGGTGACCAGACATGTAGCTGATGCCTTGTGCATCAATATCAAACTGCAAGTTGACATCTACATCACCATTTTTATCAACCAGCAAGCCCGACAAGCGGGCCATAGTATCAAGCTTCAGCACGCCTTGCAGCAATCTACGCTGCCGTGCCAACTTGAAAGGTACAATCTGCTCGGGTAATCGCTGGGGTGACATAGGCGCGGAATGATAAAGCCACGCACTCTGTCTGTCAAAGAAATTTGTTATTTTTCACCCTGTTATCCGTGCAGAAACTTGACTTCACGGGGTGATTCTCGTAGAACCCTGATATTACATTGCTTTTATATGGTCTGGTGGGCAGTCGCCTTGGAACGGCGCGTAGCTCTGCCGAGCTATATAATGGTGGACTTGGCAACCTGATAACTCTATTAATAGAATCAATATGATAAAAAAAATTCTGATTGCTAATCGAGGTGAAATTGCTGTCCGCATTGTGCGTGCCTGCGCCGAGATGGGCATCAAATCGGCCGCCATCTACACTGATGCCGACCGCCACTCTCTGCATGTCAAAAAGGCCGATGAGGCTTATAACCTGGGGCCGGATTCAGTTGCGGGCTATCTAAACGCCCACCGCATTGTCAATCTGGCAGTCGCGGCGGGGTGTGACGCACTCCACCCCGGCTACGGCTTTCTCTCCGAAAATCCTCAGCTGGCCGATATCTGCCGTCGTCGTGGCGTCCGTTTCATCGGCCCCAGCGCCGAGGTCATTCACAGCATGGGCGACAAGATCGAGGCTCGTCACGCCATGATCAAGGCGGGCATCCCGGTCACACCCGGCAGCGATGGCAACGTCGAATCTCTTGAAGAGGGGGTGACTATCGCCAATAACATCGGTTATCCCATTATGCTCAAGGCCACTGCGGGTGGTGGTGGACGCGGCATTCGTCGCTGTGAAAGCGAGGATGATCTGCGCCGCAATTATGACCGTGTCATCTCTGAGGCGACCAAGGCTTTTGGCAAGTCTGACCTATTCATCGAAAAATGCGTGGTCAATCCGCGCCATATTGAGGTGCAGATCCTCGCCGACAGCCACGGCAATGTCATCCATCTCTTTGAGCGCGACTGCTCGATCCAGCGCCGCCACCAGAAGCTGATCGAAATCGCCCCCTCGCCGCAACTCAACGACGAACAGCGCAAGTATATTGGTGATCTGGCCGTCACTGCCGCCCGTGCAGTGGGTTACGAAAATGCCGGCACAGTGGAGTTTCTGCTCGATCAGGAGAACAACTTCTACTTTATGGAGATGAATACCCGCTTACAGGTAGAACATCCCATCTCCGAGACCATCACCGGTATCGACATCGTCCAGGAGCAGATCCGTATCGCCGCTGGCCTGAAACTGCGTTACCAGCAGGAGGATGTGCAGCGCCGTGGTTACGCCATGGAGTTCCGCATCAATGCCGAGGACCCAAAAAATGGCTTCTTGCCGAGCTTTGGCCGCATCACCCGCTATCTCGCACCCGGTGGCCCTGGTGTGCGTACCGATGCTGCCATCTATACCGGTTATGTCATCCCCCCCCACTACGACTCACTCTGCGCCAAACTCACCGTATGGGCGCTGACCTGGGATGAACTATTGGACCGATCCGCCCGCGCCCTCAATGACATGGGGGTATATGGGATCAAGACCACCATCCCCTACTACCTGGAGATTCTCAAATCCCCGGAGTTTCAGAGCGGCAGTTTCGATACCAGCTTTGTCGAGAACCACCCGGAATTGGTCAATTATTCGGTAAGACGTCCGCCACGTGAGCTGGCCGCCGCCATTGGCGTGGCCATTGCCGCCCACCTGGGACGTTGATAGAAACACCATCACCATTAATGAATAGAGTTGATATGGCTAAAGTAGAGATAACCGATACCATTCTGCGCGACGCACATCAGTCGCTGATCGCCACACGTATGCGTACCGAAGATATGCTGCCCATCTGCGACAAACTGGACAAGGTGGGCTACTGGTCGCTGGAGGTCTGGGGGGGCGCCACCTTCGATGCCTGTATCCGTTTTCTCAAGGAGGACCCCTGGGAGCGGCTGCGCCAGCTGCGCCAGGCCCTGCCCAATACCCGCCTGCAGATGTTGCTGCGGGGACAGAACCTGCTGGGGTACCGCCACTACTCTGATGATGTGGTTCGCGCCTTTGTGCAGCAGGCCGCCCACAACGGTATTGATGTCTTCCGCATCTTTGACGCCCTGAATGATGTCCGTAACCTGAAGGTGGCTATTGAGGCGGTCAAGGCAGCCAGGAAACACGCTCAGGGGACCCTCTGTTACACCACCAGTCCGGTACATAACATCACTCAGTTTGTGGCCATGGCCAAAGAGATGCAGGCGATGGGCTGCGACAGCATTGCCATCAAGGATATGGCGGGGCTACTGACCCCCATGGTCACCGCTAAGCTGGTGGCTGCGTTGCAGCAGTCGATCACCATCCCTATCCACCTGCACTGCCACGCCACGGCGGGGCTCGCCTCGATGTGCCAGCTCAAGGCGGTTGAACAAGGGTGTCTGCACATTGATACCGCCATCTCCACCTTTGCTGGGGGTACCAGCCACCCCGCCACCGAGAGCATGGTGGCAGCATTTAAGGATACGGCCTATGACACCGGGCTTGATCTATCGCTGCTACAGGAGATTGGGCTCTATTTTTATGGTGTGCGTAAGAAGTATGCCCGTTTCGAGAGCGAGTTCACCGGCATTGATACCCGCGTCCAGGTCAATCAGATCCCTGGCGGCATGATCTCCAACCTTGCCAACCAGCTCAAAGAGCAAGGCGCACTGAACCGCATGACCGAGGTGATGGCCGAAATACCCCGTGTCCGCAAAGATCTGGGCTATCCACCACTGGTCACCCCTACCTCACAGATCGTCGGCACCCAGGCGGTGCTAAACGTCATGACCGGCAGCCGATACAAAAATATCAGCAATGAGGTAAAGCTCTACCTGCAGGGGCGTTATGGCCAGGCCCCTGGCGCGGTGAACGAAACCGTACGCCAACAGGCGATTGGCAATGAAGACGTGATCAGCTGTCGCCCTGCCGACCTGCTCAATGCCGAGATGGGGCGGCTGCGTGACGAAATTGGCACACTCGCCCAGAGTGAAGAGGATGTGCTCACCTACGCCATGTTCCCTGACGTCGGCCGCACCTTTCTCGAAGAGCGTGCCGCTGGCACCCTGGTGCCTGAATCACTGGAAAACATCACTGCCAACAGCGAATGCCCTGTTGCTACCCCTGTCGAATTTAACGTCACCATGCATGGCGAGAGCTACCACATCAAGGTGATTGGTACCGGCCATAAGGGGGATAACAGCCGCCCGTTTTTTGTCTCGGTGGACGGTGTGCCTGAAGAGATCCTGGTGGAGACACTTGAGGAGATTGGCATTGATGATAGTGGGAGTGGGGGCGACAGACTCCCCTCCAAAACCAAGGGTAGCAAACGCCCCTTGGCCAAAGGGCCGGGGGATGTCACAACCTCTATGCCCGGCACCATTGTTGACGTGTTGGTCAAGGAGGGCGATATCGTCAAGGAGGGGGCCTCCCTACTGGTGACGGAGGCGATGAAGATGGAGACCGAGATACAGGCACCTATCTCCGGCACCATCAAAGCCGTTCACATCAAGAAGGGGGATACTGTTAACCCCGACGAAACATTAATCGAAATCGAATAGATGAATCAGCCACTTATTCTTGCCTCATCCTCCATTTACCGGCGCGAACTATTAACCAAACTGGGGCTGGTTTTCAGCTGCATCTCCCCCGATATCGACGAGACCCTCATCATCGGCGAATCACCTGAATCACTGGTCATGCGACTGGCCAAGGAGAAGGCCCTTACTGCTGCCCATGATCATGATGCCGCACTGGTCATCGCCTCCGACCAGGTAGCGGTAATTAACGGCCAGATAGTGGGCAAACCGGGTGACCACGCCCATGCCGTCGAACAGCTGACCGCTGCATCCGGCCAAGCAGTGCTGTTTCTCACCTCACTGGCACTCTTTAACAGTCGTAGCGGCCATATACAGCTGGAGGTAGTTCCCTTTACGGTCCATTTCCGCCAACTCAACAGCGATGAGATCGAAAACTACCTGCAAAAGGAGCAGCCTTATCAGTGTGCTGGCTCCTTCAAGTCAGAGGCGCTGGGGATTGCGCTTTTTGAACGGCTGGAAGGTGACGATCCCAATGCTCTGGTCGGACTACCACTCATCAAACTGATTGAGATGTTAAAAAATGAGGGTATCAACGTTATTTAACAAGGGGATAGATTAAACATTGTGGGTTGAATAACCGATAAGGAACTAGCAACTACCATAAAGGCGCTGGTTCCATGACCAAGCTATTCTCCATCACTGATCTTGCCATCACCGTTGTCGAACCCTCATCGACACAGTGGCGCTTTATCCAGAAACAGTTTGAGGAGATGGGTGTTACACATACGGATTGTTTCAAAAGCGCCCAGGAGGCACTGAATGATATGCGTCAGTTTCAACCTGACCTTGTCATCAGCGCCATGCACCTGCCCGACATGACAGGCACCGATCTGGTCCGCGCCATGCGCGAAGACAGCCTGCTTGAAGCTATCCCCTTCATGATAATCTCCAGCGAAGAGTCCGACTACTATCTGGAGCCCATTCGGCAAGCGGGGGTGATTGCCATCTTGCCCAAACCCTTCAATTGTGCTGACTTAAAACGGGCACTCTACGCCACGCTGGATCTAATCAAACCAGGCACGGAGGGGCTGGAAAACATCAATTTGGAGGACCTTAAGGTGCTTGTAGTTGATGACAGCAGTACTGCTCGAAAACATATCAGTCGTGTTCTCAACAATCTGGGCATTGAAGCGTTAACATTCGCCACCAACGGGCGTGAGGCGGTTGAGATTCTCGATGCGCAATTTTTTGATCTGATTATCACCGACTACAATATGCCAGAGATGGATGGCAAAGCGCTCACCAAACACGTGCGCGAACAGAGTTCACAACGCTCCATCCCTATTCTTATGGTCACCAGTGAAGCCAACCACAGCCATCTGGCCGGGGTGACACAAGCGGGTGTTTCCGCCATCTGCGACAAACCCTTTGAACCGGCTCAGGTAAAACAGTTAATCATCAATATCCTCAGCGCCGCCCAACCCTAACGGCCGCTGCCAGACGCTGTTTCTGAAAAGCGCCCCCTGATCGCTGCCACTCTGTCACGATTGGCACCAAAGTCCGAGCGCCCTACCCGCGATGCCGAACGAATCTGAAAGCGCTGTTGATCTGGCTCCATCAGCAGCTCCACATCATCCACATACCCAAACAACGGTGTAGTAAAGGTGGCCCAGAGATAGTTATCCGTATGTTGCTGCACCGCTCCATCTACCACCATCAGGGTCTGGTGCATATCAGCCCACCCCTCAGCAGCGGTGCCTTTAAAAGAGATAGCAGCAATGCCTGATGCTGCATCAGCGCTATTCACACAGTTGCTGCTCAACTTGCAGGCAGCAAGCTGGCCATTGACCAGACCAAGCTTAGGCACATTTTTGGATTGATGGGCCAAAAACAGAAACCAGATGAGCATCGACACCGCAACAATACCAATCAACATAAGCAACCACTTCATCACAGGACCTCCATTTAGATATAGAGCAACAGTTACAGTTTCACTGCAGCATAGTGGTCTATGCGGTTAATTATGTAACGAGTTTTTTTCACGCTCCGCCGAAGCCAAAAGAGATATACGCATTTACGCATCATATATAGAAACACTATTAATTACCTCAGTGATCCCCTCATTTTTCAATATACCGCTGATTACCGTAATTTTTTTCAGCCCATTGATTTCATGCGCGAACATGATCATTCTTGCGCTTCATTTATCGAGAAGGCAAATCATGAAGAAGCGGAGTATTGGGCGAATAGAAGATGTTCATTCCTTTCTTGATGATATTCTTCAAG
>JANOSY010000055.1:0-73155 GCA_031416075.1 Tenderia sp. (SeqCode)
TTTGCCGAACAGGTAGACGTCAGCGCCCGTGCCCCCCGAGAGGGTGTCGTTGCCGCTGCCACCGTCGAGGGTGTCGTTGCCGGCATCGCCGGACAGGGTATCGTTCTGCTCGTTGCCCTGCAGGCTGTCGTTGCCGTTGCCACCGTACAGGGTGTCATTGCCGGTGCCGCCCTTGACGGTGTCGTTGCCGTCCTGGCCTTGCAGATTGTCGGAACCGCTGCCACCGTCGAGCACGTCATCGCCTGCGTAACCGTAGGCGGTGTCGTTGCCGTCCGCGCCGTTGAGGGTGTCGGCGGTGGCGTAGCCGTACAGGGTGTCGTTGCCCGCCGTCGGCGTGAGCACCTTGGACTTGATGGTGTTGATGTCCCACACCGTGCCATCGGCGAACTTGAGGTTCTCCACCACGTAGGCGGTGGCGCCGTCGGTGCTGAAGTAGCTCTGCACCGTCAGGCTGTCATCGGTGCCGTTGATGCCGATGATCAGGTTGTCGCTGGAACGGGTCAGCGTCACGTCGGTGGCGGCAATGCCCGCACCGAGCAGGATGGTGTCGGCATTAGTGCCGACCGCTTCGCCATCGTGGTTGTTGATGGTGTCCTGGCCAGAGCCTTTGCCAAACAGGTAGACGTCAGCGCCCGTGCCCCCCGAGAGGGTGTCGTTGCCCGCGCCGCCGTCGAGGGTGTCGTTACCAGCGTCGCCGTACAGGGTGTCGTTGCCAGTGCCGCCCTTGACGGTGTCGTTGCCGTCACCGCCTTGAACATTGTCGGCACCCGCTTCACCAAATACCAGATCGTTCCCCGCCTTGCCATAAACGGTATCATTACCCCCACCCGTCAGAATGATATCACCCTTGTCGCCACCGTTAAGCGTTGTTACTCCATCACCATCCATGACCACACGTAAATCTGCCAGCAATGCTTGGACCTCCGGTGTCATCTCCACGGAACGTAATGTATTAAGCAAGTAACCATTGCCGTCCCAACCACTATTGCCAAACATAGCCTGTCCATATCGTACAAAATCAACAATATCCGCGAGGCCATTAATCTGATCTGACACAAGGCGGCTGGCCATCAACGTTTGGACACCCGTAAAATCAAGATGGAAGCCTGTGCCATCCAGCGTCAAGCCAATAGCATCTACATAAGGTTTAAGGCGAGTCTGGAATAACAACCCCTGATAAACCGAATCCCGCAGGGCATCATAACCTTGCTCAAGCAGAGAGATTTGTTCGGATGAAATCCAAACTGAATATCCAGTAACAGACCCATTAAAAAAACTACTGGGACTTACCAATCTCGCCAAAATATTACTACCATTGAATCTTTCCAGCGCCTCGATCTTCCCATATAATATTGGCCTACCGCTCTTAAAAGCCTCGATTGCAGTAATCCCAGAGGAATAAAAGGTTGATGCGGTATTTCCTGAAGAATAATACTCCAAAGTAGAGAGCCTATTGATATCAATACTTGTCAACATAGAACTCGTATCGCCCCATGCGCTGATTAACGAATCTAACAACGCCTGCTGTGCAGACCGGGTAGTCGCATTGGCATATTGTGACAAGAGCGCTCCCGTCTGCCCAGAGGCATCTATACTCACTGCCTCGCGCAAATCACGGACACTCCCTGATCCATTCATCGCTGGCAATGCCAATACATCTGCAGGCAACGCTATAGGTGCCGTAAATACCCGGTTAAATCTATTTTGTACAAAATTAAGATTGGCTACCGTTGATCTAGCGCCATTAGTTCTGGTGTATGTAGAGGCGGCAGTCTGAAGGTTATTACCCGCAAGGGTAACGGCCCCAGTTGTAATATTAGTATTAATAGAGGCGATGCCCGCATCAGCCAGACTCATCAACTCACCAGCATCTGAAACACCATTTTGATTCAGGTCACGCCAAATACGTACATTTGTGAACTGTGCATCACTTGCATCAAAGACACCGTCTAGATTGTCATCAATATCTTTAAGTGCATCAAAACCATCCGTGGCCAACCGTCCACTCGAAAGCCTGGTATCCACACCAAACAACTCTGAACCATTATCAATGACGCCATTTCCGTTGCGATCCAACACCAGGAAACCATCATCCCCCTTAACCCAGCCAGTACCTGTTTTGACACTATCACCGTTATAATCAAACAATACCCCTGCGGCAGTGCCTACGGCTTCGATGCCATCGCCATCCAAATCCAAGACCAACGGGTCACTATAGGTTGGCTGCCAATTGATGGCGGCGTTGAAAAAATCAGCAATAGATTGCTGTATGTTATTAAAGAAACTAATGCCATAAGCAAACAAATCATTAAACAATCCGTTAGCTTGACTGAACATTTCTTCGACATTGTCATCATTCCATGTTGGCCAGATGTTGCCTTGAAATCCAGAGGGATTTAGCCCACCAGCTTCCATGGCGGCAAATGTAAAATCAATGCAACTGTTAGTGAGTCCGTTGTAATCACCGAAGCCACCACTTAAGCCGCTTTCTCCGAAATCCCTCATGGCATCGTATTGCTCTTGTGTAATTTCAACAACTCTTGAATAGTCAGTTGATTGATAATTTATATTATCAATAGAGTTAACATCACCAGGCCCAAATGCCTGATCTTTTCCTGTTGCACCTTCAGCAGGTCCGAACCCATAGCTGTTAGTCACCCCATTATTATCTGTTATTTCATACCACATGTGTCCCACTCGGGACTCACCACCTCCAGCGAGTTCTGTACCTGCGCCTGCAATATTGATCGTTACCGTTGGCATGTTAACTCCTTATTTGCACTTAATTTACGAGAGATCAGATGTTTTTGGATCTGAACTAATTTGAAAAATAACGGGGGTTTCCTGCAACTTCGGTGCATCTTTTAAGCTTTCGATACTGATCCGATAGTGACCAGGTTTTAATGGTACGAGGGTGATTTTCTTATAAACAAAATCCGCATTCCCTCCTGCCGTCCTTATATCCGAAAACTCTTTTTCCAATATTGTATTTATTCCTGAGCTTTTAATAAGATCAATTCTTAATTTGAGCAGAACAGGAACTCCAGGCTCCACTTCAATCGGCTGACGGTTTTGATCTGTTGCCCACCGGCCAGCCAGTTCTCCAATCCGCACACGATCTCCTTGGTCGTTTTGTTTAGCCATAAACATCAAATTAAATGAGTAAACTCTGTGCCTAGCCACCCATAATTCAGTTTCAACTTTACTGCCTGATTTTTGCACATTGAATGGTAAATTAAGCGGTGGCTTAGGTAATCCAGCGCTATTGGTACAAGCTGACAGCCACGGAAAAAACGCCACCATGGCAATGAATAAACGCCTAACTATCATGATCACTTTATGTTTATTGTTTTTCATTTAACGCTCCGTAACACTCTCGTTTGCATACTGCATCAACGGACTCAGCACATACTCAATCAATTTTCTTTTACCTGTCTTTATCTCTACCGTCACTGACATGCCAGGACTGAGGTTGATCATCTTCTCTTCCACACAGATGCCGCCCTGTTATAACAGGCCTCGTGCGGTGTAGATGAGGCCAAGCTTTTCATCGGGGACAGCATCATTAGAAACGTTGATCAACTCCGGGACTAAAGGGGTCAGCTTCGCTTTATTTTCCATTGACCACACCAACAGCATGCGTCGCCTGATTTTCAGTTGTCATTTTGTTTCTCCATTTTCATAAGTAACTTAATCTTAAGGTACATACAGGCCATTATTTTTGCATTTGCATTTGCATTTGCCAAAGCCGCCAAGAAAAACAAAATAAATACAAATGGATATTTATTGGAAAATGCCTGCCTTTCAAAAATTCGAGATAGATCATCTTGACTCTTCGCAGGAAACTCTTCACCAAACTCAATAAATAAAAAAGCACTCAGGACCATTATTAAAACAACAATCAAAAAAAATCTCCAGAGTTCACTTCCTCGTCCAGTCACTCGCTTAGTCAAGTTCTGCCAATCTTGAGTCGCAAACGTGATCATCATCACTATCAGATAAAAATAAACACAGATGATATAGACAGGGGTCATACGCTCCCTGTAAGGAATTGATGCATTCACCCAGCGCTGCGCCCATTGCTGCAGATGGCCGGTAGGATCAAGCAGCAAAAAAGACTCAGCTGGAATCTGCCCGCCCATAACCATGACCACAAGCACGTAGATGAAAATAAACAGTGCACCGATAATTACCAACCCTCTCTTTTCACAAGGCTGTAATTTTGGACGTGTGTTGACATCCTGTTTTTTCTGATTTGTGTTCACACGACCCCCTGTAAGTTTCGCACCCAGCCACTGCTGTGAATATCAGACGTCGCGAAAAATTCATGTACGAAATAATTTTGCAATTGATTTCCAGCTTTGCTTCCGTTGTCTTGGCTATTACTTAATCTCATTTAACGCTCCCTCACACTCTCGTCCGCATACTGTATCAAAGGACTCAGCACATACTCAATCAATCTTCTCTTGCCCGTTTTAACCTCGACCGTGACTGACATGCCGGGGCTGAGGTTGATCATTTTCTCTTCCACACGGATGGCGCTCTGTTTTAGCAGGACTCTGGCGGTGTAAATCAAGCCCAGTTTTTCATCGGGTACGGCGTCATTGGACAGATTGATTAGCTCTGCGTCAATGGCGCCGTATTTGGTGTAGGGGAAGGCGTCTATTTTCACTTCTGCTGCTTGACCTTCACGAACAAAGCCGATGTCTCTGTTGGCGATGATGGCTTCGACTTCAATACCTTCGTCTTTAGGCACAATAACCATCAGTTGTTGCGCCGGTGTGACGACGCCGCCAATGGTATGCACGGCAAGTTGTTGCACGATGCCATCCACGGGGGCAGTGAGGCGTTGCAGCTGGTTGCGCTGGGTGGCTTTGATCGATTCCTGATTGAGTCCCTGGCCTCGGCGCTTGGCCTCGTTGAGTTCGGCCAGGGCTTTATTGAGGGCGTCGGCGGCTTCGGCTTTGCGTTGCTCTTTGAGCTGGGCGAGGTTGGCGATGAGTTCCTGGCGGTGCTGTTTTTGGATGGCGAGGTCTTGGCTCTGTTCGATGCGCTGTTGTTCAAGTTCGAGATAGGTGTGGCGTGGGGCGAGCTGTTTGTCGGCGAGTGTTTTGAGTGATTCGGCGCGTTCGGTGATGATCGGCAGTGTGGCTTCTAATTTTTTGATCTGCTCTTCGGTGCCGATGAGTTCGGCCTCACGACGCAGCTTTTCGTTATCCAGACTGCTCAGCGTGGCTTGATGCTGGTGCCATTGGCTGGCGAGCAGTTGCTTTTGCGGTTCGAGCACATCGGCGCTGGTGGTGTTTGGCCAGTGGGCGATGGGGGCTGTGTGGCTTTGCATGGCGATGATGAGGGCGGTGGCGCGGGCGAGTTCTGCCTGGGCGGTGTTGTATTCGTTGCCGAGCCGGGTGGCATCGGCTTGTGTGCCGGTGGTGTCGAGGTCGATGAGTGGGTCGCCCTTTTTGACGTTCTGCCCTTCTTTGACGTGGATGGCGCTGACGGTGCCGATCTCCAGCGGCTGGATGAGTTTGGTGCGGTCGCTGGGGATGACTTTGCCTTGGGCGACGGCGACGATGTCGATTTTGCCAAAGCAAGCCCAGAGGATGGCGATGGTAAAAAGAATGACGATGCTCCAGGTGATGGCGCGACCGATGGGGGATGGCGGGGTCTCCTGAATCTCCAGCGCGGCGGGCAGGAACTGGAGTTCATGTCTGTTACGTTCGATCGTTAGGTTTTGCATGGTTAGTTCACCACGGCCATGCCATCGCGGGCATCGCCGCGCTGGTACTGATGGAGCTTGGCGTAATGGCCATGCAGGTTGATAAGTTGGGCGTGGGTACCCTCTTCCACGATCTGGCCGTGATCAACCACGATGATGCGATCGGCATTGCGCACGGCGGTGAGGCGGTGGGCGATGATGAAGACGGTTCTGTCTTTGCAGATGCGCTGCATGTTGTCTTGTATGATGCGTTCTGATTCGTAGTCGAGCGCGCGGGTCGCTTCATCGAAGATGAGGATGCGGGGGTTACTGATGAGCGCCCTGGCGATGGCGATGCGTTGGCGCTGGCCACCGGAGAGGTTGCTGCCGTGTTCACCGACCAGGGAGTCGTACCCTTCGGAGAGTTCGAGAATGAACTCATGGGCACCGGCGAGTTTGGCCGCTTGAATGACACGCTCCATGGGCAGGCCGGGATCACTCAGGGCAATGTTGGCGCGCACGCTGCGGTTGAAGAGCACGTTCTCTTGCAATACAACGCCGACCTGTCTTCTCAGCCAGGTGGGGTCGATCATGATTCTGCCACTTTCAGGGACCTAGAGAGATCGCACTAATTTGATACAGATATTCATATTTAAAGTGCACCAAGCTGACACAAGTCTTAATCTCTGTAGAATTTTATTTCTAAAATAACAACATCGTCAGAAACTCTATACGAAAAATAAAACTCTGAATACTCTTCTCCAGCCAGGTTGTGTCTATTCTTATCAGAAGAGATAGCTATTACATTTTTATTTAGCTCTTTCTTTACAACTTCAAGCTCTTCGCCATCTAGAGCCAGATTCGCCAGCTTTAGGAACTCTTTATTGATATTACTACTATCTAATTCCATATATGGCCCAAGAAACAGAAGCGCATGCGTCCCATAGTGATCACATGACCAATGTTTTATCGAAAACATAGCACCATCATTTGTTATGCCCTTAACCTCTTTGGCACTATCCGCCCAAACAAACTTAGAAATCGCACTGTTTTTCTCATACCTGTTCTTTGTGAAACTGCCCTCATCAAACACACAGCTTGACTGTTGTGCACATGCCGTGCTTGACAGAACCAGAACCACCAATCCAAAAAAAACACATCTTTCACGAAAAATTCTCATGTGACTTTTCTCATTCTAGGGCTGAGGTATCTCTACGTGATAGGCTGGATCCGCAGGTGGAGTTAAAAACTTTGACACCCTTGCATCACCATTTACGGCAGATTCAAATTTCTTTCTCAAGGCTAAATTTATACTACTCGGCGCAATATCTACAACGTTAATCTTCTTGGGATCACCGACGTGTAGGGAAACATTTCTTGGACCAATATTTGTTATCTTCACACTCATGCCGTTGATAATATCAACTACGGACTTTCCCTGTGATTTGAGCAAAGAATACTCGTCTATCACTTTGTCTCCATAGGAACTATATAACTTTTTCTGGTGAAGAACACCATGGCTCTCAATATTTTCATACATAATTCGAGCTTGATCATGTACGGTACGCGCGGTACTGGTCACTGTGATCAGTGGAATGCCAGCCTTTTTCATAATGTCTTCCAGCACTTTTTTGCTATAGGCTGATACTTTCGATGAATCTCTAGCTGGATTCAGATATTTTATCAATGGCATGTCAAATTTCCCTTTATTGAACCTCGCTGCAACCAAACTTACGCCTGATCAAAGTAGCAAAACCCTCATACATCAACACCTTGACCACACTATCGATAACAAAAAAATCCGCAGTGCTTCACCAAAGCGACCAAAGCGTTTGCGGCACTTAAGGATCGCCGGAATGAACCATTTGAAGTTGAAGGTGCGTTCACCGCTGAGTAACCCGGCGCGTTTTGTGATGAGGATCAGCTCGCCGGACCACTGCTTCTCAAATTCATCACACGGCAGGATCTGCGGCCGCTGTTCAAGCGGATCTTGGATTAAAACAGAGGCAACACCATTCTCTTCTTTAAGACCACCGATGATGAAGTAATGGCCATCGGTGTGAAGAGCAATAGCGGGAAATTGAACGCGGTTGAGACGAAAGATATCCGATTTAATCTGCCGCGCCTTGAGGCCAAGCAATTTGGTGGCACGGAGGATTTCGGTCGGGCCGAAGTGCTGTTCGGTCTGGCCAAACTGGTGGCGCAGCTGATCGGCCTCTGCGGCCACGCCGTGAAAGCGGGCAAGCATCACCAGACAGGTTAAGCCTGTGTCAGGCCCAACAACATCCTTGTTGTTATCCATTCATCCAACCCTACAGATTTTTATTTTGTCGTCACCATCAAGCTTGTGGCACACGCGACCGCAACTGGCGACAGTTTTTTGCCTATACTAGCCGTAGACCTGCTATCTGGGCAAATAAAATTAGGGGGGAGGCAAACGTCGGGGGCAGGTAATGGTTTTACGTCTAATGGGGGGCTGAATAGCCGCACACCCAAAGCCCGCCATGAGCAGCGGGCGGATGTAGCGCGGCCCTAAAGGTTGGTTACGATTTTAACCCGAGCACATCCTGCATATCATATAGCCCGGTCTCTTTGGAGCAGAGCCAGGCGGCGGCGCGTGCTGCGCCGTTGGCAAAAGTCATGCGGCTGGAGGCTTTGTGGGTGATCTCGATGCGCTCACCGATATCGGCAAACAGTACGGTGTGGTCACCCACTACATCCCCGGCACGAACGGTGGCAAAACCAATGGTCTTGCGGTCGCGCTCACCAGTCTGCCCCTCACGGCCGTAGACGGCACACTCTTTAAGGTCACGACCTAGGGCGTTGGCCACCACCTCGCCCATGCGCAGGGCAGTGCCGGAGGGGGCATCTACTTTATGACGATGGTGGGCTTCAATGATTTCGATGTCGACGGTATCGCCCAATACCCGCGCCGCCATGTCGAGCAGTTTAAAACAGAGGTTTACGCCCACACTCATGTTGGGGGCAAAGACAATGGAGATATCCTTGGCGGCCGCAGTAATCTGCTCGCGCTCTTCATCACTGAAGCCGGTGGTACCGATGACGATAGAGCAGCCTGCCGCGCGGCAGACCGCCAGATGGTCCAAGGTTACCTTGGGTGAGGTGAAGTCGATCAACACATCAAAGTCATCAGCGACAGTTGCCAGGTTATCCACCACTTTGACACCCAGCGGACCGATCCCTGCCAGCTCACCGGCATCGCTGCCCAGCAGGGAGCTGCCGGGGCGCACCGTGGCCACGGTCACTGTCAGCCCGGCATGTTCATGGCAGGCAGCAATAAGGTTTCGGCCCATGCGCCCACCAGCACCGGCAATCGCCACTCGCATCATTCTCACTCCTTAAACCCTGTCGTTATGATTTTGGCTGGGTCATATCTTCAAAGAATTTTTTCACGCCGGCAAACCAGTTGCTGGAGCGTGGGCTATGTTTACCATCCCCCTCCTCCATGGCGCGCTGAAACTCTTCCAGCAGCTCTTTCTGTTTGCGCCCCAGGTTGATGGGGGTCTCCACCTCCACCTTGCAGATCAGGTCGCCAATGCCACCACCGTGCACTGACTTAACACCCTTGCCACGTAAGCGGAACGATTTTCCTGTCTGTGTCTCGGCGGGAATTTTAAGTTTGACACGACCATCCAGGGTCGGCACATCCAGCTCCCCCCCGAGTACCGCATTGGCAAAGCTGATCGGTACAACACAGTTAAGATTGCTCTCCTCACGGGTAAAGATGGCGTGTGGTCGAACCTTGATCTGAACGTAAAGATCGCCCGAGGGACCACCACTTTCACCCGCCTCACCCTCCCCTGACAGGCGAATGCGATCACCATTATCAACACCGGCCGGGATCTTCACTGACAGGGTTTTTTGCTCATTAACACGCCCCTGCCCACGACAATCGGGGCATGGATCTTTAATGATGTGACCACTGCCCTGGCAATGGGGACAGGCTTGTTGTAGCGAGAAGAACCCCTGTTGAATACGGACCTGGCCACGACCACCACACGTAGTGCAGCTGACCGGACTGGTTCCTTTTTTGGCACCGGAGCCTTCACACGGGTTGCACTTAACCATGGTGGGTATGCGAATCTTGACAGTAGCACCACGCACTGCCTCTTCAAGATCAAGGTCGAGGTTGTAACGCAGATCAGCGCCACGATAGACACGTTGGCCACCGCCACCGGCACGTGCACCACCAAAAATGTCGCCAAACACATCACCAAAGACGTCGCCGAAATTACCGCCGCCGGCTGCGCCACCACCACCCGCCGACTGATCTACACCGGCATGGCCAAACTGGTCGTAAGCGGCGCGCTTCTGGGCGTTGGAGAGTATCTCGTAGGCCTCTTTGGCCTCTTTGAATTTCTCTTCAGACTCTTTGTTATCGGGGTTGCGGTCGGGGTGGTGTTTCTGCGCGGCACGGCGATAGGCCTTTTTAATATCCGCTTCGCTGGCGTTTTTTGCCACACCTAATATTTCGTAAAAATCTCGTTTGGCCATGGGTCCAAGCTTTTAGTTGTTAAATTCTTAATTTGCACAAACAACAACAGGCGCACCGTGAGGTTGCGCCTGCTGTTCACCTCACATCAGAGACCAGTATCTAACGGCTGGCCCGGTCATGATCAGCGTTTGTCGTCCTTCACTTCCTCAAACTCAGCGTCAACCACATCATCCTTGGAGTTATCACCTTGGGCATCAGCCTGAGAGGAGCCGTCAGGGCCACCCTCTGCAGCAGCTTTTTGTGCATAGACACGTTCGGCCAGTTTGCCAGAGAGTGTAGCCAGGGCTTCAGTCTTGGCTTCGATCTCACTCTTGTCTTCGCCCTTCATGACCGTTTTCAGCTCTTCAACAGCCGCTTCGATGGCACGCTTCTCTTCCGCCTCAACCTGATCACCCAGCTCCTTCAAAGAGGAGGTAGTAGAATGAATCATGTTGTCCGCCGCGTTACGGGCCCCTACCATCTCGTGGAACTTACGATCCTCGTCTTTGTGGGCTTCGGCATCACTCACCATCTTGGCAACCTCTTCATCACTCAGGCCAGAAGAGGCCTTGATGACAATGGAGGTATGTTTGCCAGTGGCCTTGTCCTTGGCAGAGACATTCAGAATACCGTTGGCATCAATGTCAAAAGTAACTTCGATCTGCGGCACACCCCGGCGCGCCGGGGTGATGTCACCCAGGTCAAAACGACCGAGTGATTTATTGGCAGCGGCTATTTCGCGCTCACCCTGTAATACATGCACCGTCACGGCGCTTTGGTTATCTTCAGCGGTAGAAAAAACCTGGTTGGCCTTGGTTGGGATAGTGGTGTTTTTTTCGATCAGTTTGGTCATCACACCACCCATGGTCTCGATACCCAGAGACAATGGTGTGACGTCGAGCAGCAGTACATCCTTCACCTCACCACCCAATACGCCACCCTGAATCGCGGCACCTACGGCCACGGCCTCATCAGGATTGACATCCTTGCGTGGCTCTTTGCCAAAGATCTCCTGCACCTTGGCCTGCACCATCGGCATGCGGGTCTGACCACCGACCATCAGCACATCATCCACATCAGATGCGGAGAGACCGGCATCCTTCAGCGCCATGCGGCACGGCTCGACGGTACGACTGACCAGCTCTTCTACCAATGATTCCAGCTTGGCGCGGGTCACCTTGATATTCAGATGCTTCGGACCTTTGGCATCGGCAGTGATGTAGGGCAGGTTGACGTCAGTCTGCTGTGAGGAGGAGAGTTCGATCTTGGCCTTCTCAGCCGCCTCTTTCAGGCGCTGTAGCGCCAGCGGATCGTGATGCAGATCGATACCGCTTTCTTTCTTGAACTCATCGGCAAGATAGTCGATCAGGCGCAAGTCAAAATCTTCACCACCGAGGAAGGTGTCACCGTTGGTAGAGAGCACTTCAATCTGCTGCTCACCTTCAACCTCAGCGATTTCGATGATGGAAATATCAAAAGTACCACCACCCAAGTCATAGACAGCCACCTTGCGGTCGCCACGGCGTTTATCCATGCCGTAGGCCAAGGCAGCAGCTGTGGGTTCGTTGATAATACGTTTTACTTCCAGACCCGCAATACGACCCGCATCTTTGGTAGCTTGGCGCTGCGAGTCATTGAAGTAGGCCGGCACGGTAATAACCGCTTCAGTAACAGGCTCGCCCAGATAATCCTCAGCAGTCTTTTTCATCTTCATCAAGACGCGGGCAGAGATTTCTGGCGGTGCCATCTTTTTGCCATTGACATCAATCCAGGCATCGCCATTTTCGGCTTGGGCGATGGTGTAGGGGACCATCTTGATGTCCTTCTGTACTTCGGCATCCTTGAAGCGGCGACCAATCAGGCGCTTAACCGCAAACAGGGTGTTTTTGGGATTGGTGACCGCCTGACGTTTGGCCGACTGGCCGACCAGCACCTCACCATCATCGGCATAGGCGACGATGGATGGGGTTGTACGATCCCCTTCACTGTTCTCAATGACGCGGGGCTTGCCGTCTTCCATCACTGCGACGCAAGAGTTGGTGGTTCCCAAGTCAATACCGATAATTCTGCCCATTACTCCAATCTCCGTAGTTAAGTCTTATGTTCATGTTTTGTGCAGCATGGTGGCTGCCGCTTATCCCTTTAATGGGGACGACAGCGTATTTATCAAGCCTGAAAGTCTATCGTGCCGGTCAAATCGCCCTCAGACTTCAGGTTGGCACCCGATTTAGCGCTGGCAACCACCACCATGGCAGGGCGGACCAGACGATCATTAAGCTGATACCCTTTCTGATAAACTGCAACCACAGTATTAGGGATCGCATCGGGCAGATCCTGCATCGCCATCGCCTGATGGCGCTCAGCGTTGAACTTCTCACCCATCGGGTTAAGCTCCACCACACCAAACTTTGCCACGGCGGCGGCCAACATCTTGCCGGTCAGCTCCAGCCCTTCACGCACTTTTGCCAAATCGGCCCCGTCAGCACTGGCCGCGGCCTCGCCCATTTCCAGGCTGTCTTTAACCGGCAGCAGCTCGTTTACAAACCGCTCCAGTGCATATTTGTGGGCATTTTCAACATCACGTTCAGCGCGGCGACGGCTGTTATCAGACTCCGCCTGTACCCTTAGCACCTGATTCCAATGCTCTTCAGCTTTGGCCTGTGCCTCTGTCAACATCTGCTGAAGCTCTTCATAGGTGGGCGCAGGCAGCTCACTCTGAATTTCCGGGCTGGCCTCTACCACCACCTCTCCATCAATGGCTTCGCTGTTTTCACTTTTTTTATCCGTCATCACTCAATCCTGGGTTGTCAATGAGATACACAACAGTAGCCGTAGATGGGGATGATCAATACAGATTCAAGGCGTGGTCTGATATTTTTGCCGGGCTGGCGGTGGCAGGAAGCACCGGCCAAACGCGTTCACAAGATATTGCAAATATTCACCAAGATCATTGGCCATGATGGTTTACAACTCCTGTATGATGCAAAAAACTGTCACTACGCTATCATCAGCAACCCAAACGTCGGTCAAAGATAGCCGCCCCCAACATCAAAATGTCAAAATAGGGCTTCATCCCAACAGGTTATACAGATGACAACTAAATTCAGCCGTATCGGCATTGTCAGCAAATTCAGTGACACCTCCATCGGCACCACCATCGAAATACTCGCCAACTTCTTAAGCGCACGTAATCATCAGGTTGTGCTGGAGGAGAGCGCTGCCAAGACCCTGTGCAATACAACGTTGGAGACAACCTCCATCGATCAGATCGGCAAACATTGTGATCTGGTGATCGTTGTTGGTGGTGATGGCACCCTGCTGCACACTGCCCGTTCACTGGCAGACCACAACATCCCACTGGTTGGCATCAATCTTGGTCGCCTGGGCTTTTTAACCGATATTTCGCCTGACGACATGCTCTCCCGCCTGGATGAGATACTCAGTGGTATCTACCACGAAGAGAAGCGTTTTTTGCTACAGGCGCTGGTAATCCGCAATGGTGAAACTGTCCAAACAGGCAGCGCGCTCAACGACGTGGTGATTCATAAATGGAATTCAGTGCGGATGATCGAGTTCGAAACCCACGTCGATGGCCTGCTGGTCAACAGCCAGCGCTCCGACGGTCTGATCGTCTCCACCCCCACCGGCTCCACCGCCTACGCACTCTCAGGCGGCGGCCCCATCATGCATCCCGCCCTGGATGCCATCGTACTGGTGCCCATCTGCCCCCACACCCTAAGCAACCGGCCGCTGGTCATCGCCGCCAGCAGTGTGATCGAGTTGCGGGTGACCCGGACTGATATCGCCCACGTACGTATCACCCTGGATGGCCAGACTATTCTCTCCCTGGCCGAGGGTGATCACGTTCGAATCGTTAAAAAAGAGCCCCCTGTGCGGCTCTTCCACCCCAAAGGTCACGACCATTTCCAGATCCTGCGCGCCAAACTGCGTTGGGGTTAGCGAGTTCAATACACCATGCTGAATCAGATTAACATCCGTAACTTTGCCATTATTGACGCCTTGGAGCTGGAGTTTCGCCCCGGCATGACCGTGCTCACCGGTGAGACAGGGGCGGGTAAATCGATCCTGGTAGACGCCCTGGGACTCGTATTGGGTGACCGTGCCGACAGCGACGTGGTGCGCCACGGCGAAACACGCGCCGAGATCAGCGCCGAGTTCAATATCGACACACTGCCCACCGTACTCAGCTGGCTTCAGCAGAACGACCTGGATGAAGAGCACGACTGCATCCTGCGCCGGGTTGTCTCCGCCGAAGGACGGTCAAAGTGTTACATCAACGGTCGCCCCGCCTCACTACAACTGATCAAAACGGTCGGCGAGATGCTGGTGGATATCCATGGTCAGCATCAGCACCAGTCGCTGCTCAAAAGTGAAGTACAACGCCAGCTGCTCGACGACTACGGCACCCATCAACCCCTCGCAGACGAGACCCGCACACTGCAACAGCGCTGGAAAAGCGGCCTCGACAAGCTCGAACAGCTGCGCCAGAGCGGCCGTGACCGCAATGCCCGTCTCGACCTGCTGCGCTACCACGTGCAAGAGCTGGAAGGGCTGGCGCTGGAGTCCGGCGAGTTTCAAGCGCTGGAAGAGGAGCAGCGCCGCCTCGCCCACGGCGGTCGTCTGCTGGAGCAGTGCGCCGCCGCCCTGAACGCCCTCTACGACAGTGACGAGATGAGTGCTCAGGGCATCATCATCCACTCACTGACCGAACTACAGCAACTCAGCGATATTGACCCCCGGCTAAACAATATCTGCACCCTGATCAACGAGGCCAGCATCCAGGTGCAAGAGGCTGGCAACGAACTGCGCCACTATGTGGAGCGGCTGGAGCTTGACCCGGCCCGGCTGGAGTGGGTCGATCAGCGACTGGGGGCAATCCACGATCTGGCACGCAAACACCACGTCGACCCCGAGGCGCTGCCGACGCTGCTGCAAAACTTCAGTGACGAACTCCAGCGCCTGGAAAACGCCGACGTACTGCTCGACCAGCTCCAGACCGAACTTAAACAGCTACTCAGCCAATACCAGGACAGCGCAAAAAAACTGAGCCAGGCGCGCCAAAAGAGCGCCAAAAAACTCTCCACCGCCGTCACTGAGATTATCCGCCAGCTGGGTATGCCTGCCGGGCAGTTCACCGTCGCCCTACAGCCACGGGAAGAGCAGACACCCCACCGCCACGGCTTGGAGCAGATCAGTTTTGAAGTTGCCGCCAACCCCGGCCAGCCCGCCAAACCGTTGAGCAAAGTCGCCTCCGGTGGTGAACTGTCACGTATCTCGCTAGCGATACAGGTACTGCTCGCCAATAACCAGAAGATCCCAACACTGATCTTTGATGAGGTGGACACGGGCATTGGGGGCGCAGTTGCTGAAACTGTCGGCCGCCAGCTGCGAACCCTCGGCGTCAGCCATCAGGTGATGTGTGTTACACACCTGCCACAAGTGGCAGCACTAGGGCACCAACACCTGCAAGTGAGCAAAAAGATCGAAGGGAAAAACACCTGGACCCAGATCCAGCTGCTGGCAAATGAGCAGCGTCAGGAGGAGATTGCCCGCATGATGAGCGGCATGGAGATCACACCACAGACCCGCGCCCACGCCAGAGAGATGATTGACCGTGCCGAAGCACTGGCATAAAGAAGCACTGGCATAAACAGGACTACTTCTCCCTCGCCTGGCAGGCCGGACAGATACCATATATATAGAGGCTATGGTCAGTGATGCGATACCCGGCATTGGCGGCAATCACCCGTTGGCGCTCCTCGATCGTCTCATCAACAAACTCCTCCACACCACCACAAGAGGTGCAGAGCATATGGTCATGATGCACACCATGGTCCAGTTCAAATACTGAATACCCCCCCTCAAAATGGTGGCGCGCCACCAAACCGGCCGCCTCAAACTGGGTCAATACACGGTAAACCGTTGCCAGACCGATATCTTCATTGCTTTCCAGCAACGCCTTATACACATCCTCAGCACGCATGTGCTGATCCCGATTGTTTTCCAGGATCTCTAAAATCTTAAGTCGCGGTACCGTCGCTTTCAGCCCGGCCTTTTTCAAGTCTTGTGTTTGAGTCAAGCTATTCGCTCCGTGAATGTCCAAAAATGGCGACTTACCCCAAAACTGGTGTAATATTCCCGCCCATCTCTGGCCAATAGTTGATCGTACTGCTAATGCAAAAGCTTCTCATCTCCACCCTACTATGTGCAAGCCTTCTTTCCGCGTGCAGCGCCCATAAGCTTGAAATCCAGCAGGGCAACGTTATCGCCCCGGAGATGGTGGAAAAACTCAAACCGGGCATGACCTCCCGCCAGGTGAAGTTTGTCATGGGTTCACCCCAGCTCACAGACCCCTTCCACAAGGATCGCTGGGATTACCTCTACATCCTCAGAAGTGACGGTAAAATCGCCGAAAAGAGACATCTGATACTCTTTTTTGAAGGTGACGTGCTCAGCCACATCGACAACCAGACCGCCACCACGCCACCTCTCTAAACGTCACCGCCCCCTTTTTTCATCTTCTTCCCCTCTGCCGCACGCTGACGTCGTACCTCTTTAGGGTCAGCAATCAGCTTGCGGTAGATCTCAATACGATCCCCCTCACGCAGACCACTGGCAGTCAACTTGGTCAACTTGCCAAAAATACCCACTTTGCTGTCGGCCAGATCGATCTCCGGAAACTTATCCAGAATCCCAGACGCCTTAACGGCATCCTCCACCGTCCCATCCTTAGCCACATTAGCCGTCAAAATCAGCTGCGTATCCGGCCGTGCATACGCCACCTCAATCTTAATCATTTCACCGTTTTCCATAGACCTCCACCGCCCGCTGACAAAAAGCATCCACCAAAGAGTTGGCAATCTGGCTAAATACCGGCCCCACCGTCAAACCCAGAAACTTGTTCGAAAACTCAAACTCCATCATCAACGACACCTTGCACGACACCTCGTCCAACACATCAAAGCGCCAAAACCCCTCCAGATGGTGGAACGGCCCTTCTTCCAGACGCATCTCAATCATCTTATTGATCTGCATACGATTACAGGTTGTAAACGTTTTATTAATACCGCCCTTACTCAACTCCAGGCAACCCCGCACCTCATCATCACCCCGACTCAATACCCGACTGCTCTTGCACCAAGGCAAAAAAGCTTGATACGAATCGATATCATCCACCAGCGCATACATCTCCGCCGCAGAATAAGGCACCAAAGCACTACGATTAATCGCTGTCATACCACTCCAAAATCCCAAATAACACTGCGGGCACAGCCGCCTGCGTTAAAAACCGCTGTAAACGATAGCCGAAGGCAGAGCCCCCCCCGCAACCCATGCCAAAAATAACCAGCAACAATTTTACACCGGAAACTCACACATCGATTAGCACTACCATTATAATTGGCACCCATGAGCAAAAACGCACAAACAAAGACAGGCCAGGGCGGCGGCACCATCACCCTCAACAAAAAAGCCAAACACGAGTTTTTTATTGAGGACAAATTTGAAGCGGGCATCGTACTCGAAGGCTGGGAAGTCAAAAGCCTGCGCGCCGGAAAGGTGCAGATGCGCGACAGCTACGTCCTGATCAAAAATGGCGAGGCGTTCCTCATTGGCACCCTCATCTCACCGCTGAATACTGCCTCCACCCATATCCACCCCAGCGCCGAACGGACCCGCAAACTGCTGCTCAACCGCCACGAGCTGAGCAAACTGATCGGTGCCGTCGAGCGCCAAGGCTATACCGTCATCCCTATCGCCATGTACTGGAGCAAAAACCGGGTCAAGCTCGAAATTGGCCTTGCCAAGGGCAAACAGGAACACGACAAACGCAATACCGAACGTGACCGCGAATGGGCACGCGACAAACAGCGCATCATGAAACGTGGCTAAATCATCGCTGGCCGGGAACCTCCACGTCAGATACAATGCTCCACTTGAACCAAAGGGGGCGATCTGGCTTCGACGTGGATTGCGAAACCCAAGGTGCATGCCGAGGTGTAGGTCCCCTCGTAAAACAATCTACAAACTTATAGTTGCCAACGAAGACAACTACGCACTCGCTGCTTAATACCCAGTAGGGTGCCCTCGGCCCAAGTCTGTGCTTGTGCACTTGGTAACCGGGGTCGACTCACACAAGCTCGCGATGAAGTTAGTCTGGCACCGATTCGTTAAATTCTTACAGACTCGCCGTATGTTTTCCCTGCCAATCGGGTAGCATGCGGTTAAATTAATAGATTGGATAAGCATGTAGAGCTGACGGCAGAGGATTTGCGGACGCGGGTTCGATTCCCGCCGCCTCCACCATTTAATGATTCAAGTACGTCCAGCACCATCCAAAGAACCCGCCTAAGTGCGGGTTTTTTATTGTTTTATCGTCCATACAGGGGTAACATCGTCCAACAACATCCGGCCTTGAGCGGGGGTAACTATGGGGGTTACCCCCAAGGTCGGTAGGAGAGTTACCCCCAAATGCCCCTAACCGATACCGCAATCCGCAACGCCAAGCCCGGAGAGAAGCCCGCCAAGCTATTTGATGAGCGCGGGCTATTCCTGCTGGTTACCCCATCCGGGGGTAAGTGGTGGCGCTTCAAGTACCGTTTCGACGGCAAAGAAAAACTCCTCTCCCTTGGCGTCTATCCCGACGTGGGCCTAAAAGATGCTCGCGAACGACGCGACGAAGCCCGCAAGCAGGTTGCCGCCGGAATAGACCCCGGCGAAAACCGCAAAGCCCAGAAGTCAGCGCAAACCGACCGGGCCGCCAACAGCTTTGAAGTGGTGGCGCGGGAATGGTTCGCCAAATATTCATCAAGCTGGGTAGATAGCCATGGCACCCGAATCATCCGGCGCTTCGAGAGCAACATTTTCCCATGGATCGGTGGCCGCCCCATTGCCGACATAACCGCCCCAGAGTTACTGGCCACGGTACGCCGCATTGAAGAACGTGGAGCACTGGAGACCGCGCACCGGGCACTTTCCAACTGTGGGCAAGTGTTCCGCTATGCTGTGGCGACTGGCCGGGCCGTGCGTGATCCCACCGGTGACCTTCGCGGCGCACTCCCCCCAGTCAAGGGGGAGCACTTCGCCTCCACCACTGAGCCAAAGCGGGTAGCGGACATCCTACGGGCCATGGATGGCTATGAAGGCACCCTAACCGTGCGCTGTGCCCTACGCCTTGCCCCTCTGGTCTTTGTGCGCCCCGGTGAACTACGCCACGCCGAATGGACAGACATCGACCTTGAGGCGGCAGAGTGGCGCTACATCGTCACCAAGACCAACACCCCCCACATCGTCCC
Source organism: Tenderia sp. (SeqCode) (assembly GCA_031416075.1). Taxonomy (GTDB): domain Bacteria; phylum Pseudomonadota; class Gammaproteobacteria; order Tenderiales; family Tenderiaceae; genus JAKFXL01. Next base: position 19,508 of record JANOSY010000055.1, read on the forward strand.
CCTCGCCCGCCAAGCCGTGGAGATATTGCGCGAACTGCACCCCCTCACCGGGCGCGGGCACTTTGTCTTTCCGGGGGCGCGAAGCATTGCCCGCCCCATGAGTGAAAACGCAATCCTGGCCGCCATGCGGCGTATGGGTATCGCTAAAGAGGAGATGAGCGGCCACGGCTTCCGCGCCATGGCCCGCACCATCCTTGATGAAGTGCTAGGGGTGCGCCCTGACTTCATCGAGCACCAGTTAGCCCACGCCGTGCGTGATCCAAACGGACGCGCCTACAACCGCACAGCTCACCTTCCAGAACGGCAAAAGATGATGCAGCAATGGGCGGACTATCTGGACACGCTGAAGGCCGGTGCTGAAGTGATACCTCTGCACAGCAGAAAGGCTTAACGAATAAGCTCACATGGCCAATGGTAAGAGTGAAAGCCGCCTCCGAACCAGTTGATTCGATTAAATCTCAGACAAAGAGACCGATAAATGTCAGATAAAGTATATAGCCGCAGATTAATATCCTTACGAATAAAAGAATTTAAGAATGGCACGCCTCCACAAAAGCACTCACTGACACAGCTCCTTGAATATATTGGGAATGAGATTGAACTAGCATCACATGAAGAGGAAAAATTAGATAAAGATTGGTCTATCTTAAGAGATGCCCATCAATCTGCTTGTCGAGAATTAAACAATAGCAACAATGAATCAGCAGGCTGGATTTACTTCAAATTAGGAACACTTTATGAACGTCTGACATCAGCTTATTATGAGGATCTAATGGATGATGTAATAGAGGACTACAAAGGCTTGGTCGACGCCGAATATAAACACACCAATCGAGAAGACTCTAGATTAAAAGCACTACATACCAGAAATAATGCCAGCAAAGCTAATAAAGAACTAATCCAAATATGGGCAACAGAAATCTGGAAAAATGACATTTCAAAATCAATTCGCCTAACTGACATGTGCGATGTGATTCACAAAACAATGGAAACCAGGGTAGAAAACGAAATCAAAGATGTATTTAAAGATGATGCGGATGATTGCAAGGAATGGATAGAAGCATTAAAAAAAGCCATCCCAAAAAAATCCGAGAGTCTTAAGCCATGGCTAAGAGAGGTAGCCCCTGATTACGCAAAAAAGCCTGGAAGACCAAAAAAATAAACGTAGTTAGCGCACGAAAATAATATTTCACGTGCGCCACACAAATATACCGAATGAAAAATATGGTATTAAATCCATAACCATCTACAACAGCCCAAAAGGGGACAAAGATGGTTAATAAATCTCAACAAATTAGAAGCCTTCCTGAAGTTGGTTACCTGAGATTAAATCAAGTTCTACAATTCATTCCAGTTGGAAAATCGACCTGGTGGAATGGTGTTAAATCTGGCCGATTCCCTAAGCCTGTCAGATCACTAGGCAAACGAATCACAGCTTGGAAAGTAGAAGACATACGCACCCTGATTGAACAATCAGACAACCGGGGGGCATAACATGAAGAATAAATATTGTAGCAGTGCCACCGCCCAACGTGCCCGACTCCTGACTGCATTGAGAAAAGGCCCGGTATCAACTATCAAGGCACGGCATGAACTGGACATCCTCGCACCAGCACCCCGCATTTATGAACTGCGACATTTGGAAGGCTTAAAGATAACCACCCACTGGCGCACTGAGACCACGCCAGAAGGCTTTACTCATCGCGTGGCTGAATATGTATTGCACAGCCAAGGCGGTGAGTTATGAGCGACTTCACAGCATCACGGGATGGCGACTGGATCAAAGAGCTTGAGCTGTTGATCCTTCGCCATGAAGAACAAGGGGCAGGATATGACATGGCCAGCATGACCGATGCCGATAGATGGGGGCTGTATCTGCACCTCCAAAAACTGGAAGGCTGAACATGGCCCGCAATCGTCAGAAGATGAAGGGCCGCCGTGATGGCGGCTCGTTCATCATGCTCATTCATGCGCTGTTTGAGTGCCCTCACTACTCCAGTCTATCCCCCAGGGCCGTAAAACTGTTTTTTGGCCTCTGCGGGCAGTACAGGGGCGGCAATAATGGCGATTTCACCATGGCGTGGTCAGTCATGCAGGCCAAGGGCTGGACATCCAAGGATCAATTGAACAAGGCGCGGTTAGAACTTCTTGAAAAAGGTTTCATTGTGCAAACCCGCCAAGGATGGAACAACCATTGTTCACTGTATGGAGTGACCCTCTGGCAAATTGATGAGTGTGGCGGAAAGCTGGACATACCCCCAACACGCACGCCACTAGGCTGGTGGAAAGATGGCAAACCGGGTGAGCAAAATTAAAAACCGCGCCCCGTATTTAGTACCGATGTGCCCCGTGTGGCGGGGCAAAGAATAATAAGCAAGCGGTTAGGCCGACATCATTGCCCCGTGGGGCGGGTCAATCAGGGCGCTTTTTCAGAAGTCTTTGCCCCGTATTTAGTACCCCTTTATATATGTACCATGGGGTAAGGAATTAATCAGGTAGGGGAGAGGGTTAAAAATTCATGATTTAAGCATTACAGGCCGTTGGGGTAGACATTCTTTTACACGCTCAGTTGAGGATTTCAGAGAACCATAACCAAGCCAATTGACGCAAGGATAAACAATGCAAAACTCTCTAATGATTTCGGCAAAATATGGAGGCCAGAATGGGCGGAATAGGTAGCGGGCAGTACAGTCGTTACGGCGCAAGTCACACCACTGACGATTACCGGCTAATTGATGTACGACGCTGGCAACGTGACGGGCTACTGACACCAAATAAATATTTCAGTTGGCGATGGTCACGCCATGGCAAGGAAGTGGCCGCCATTAGAGTAAGCACGGAAATAAATCGGGTGACTCTCATCTATCGCCACAGAAACGACGGCGGTGACTGGAAAGATGAGAGCTATCCCGTGTGGCTGGACTGGACACCCTGCAACTATGGCGGCCAAAGGGCATGGTTCCGCTGCCCTGCTAGTGGCTGTGGGCGGCGTGTGGCGATTCTCTACAGCGGCGGAATATTCGCCTGTCGTCACTGCTACCAACTGGCCTACCCCAGCCAGAGGGAAACCGCCGATAATCGAGCCACAAGGAGAGCGGACAAGATACGTGAGCGGCTAGGCTGGGAACCGGGGATATTGAATGGCTATGGCTGTAAGCCTAAAGGGATGCACTGGCGCACCTTTGAGAAACTATCCGCCGAACATGATGCTTTTGTCGATGTATCAATGGCTATGATGGCTGAACAGCTGGGACTATTAAAGATGCTGCTGTAGCGTTGTGGAAACCGGTGGGCCGGAGCGGTGAGTTACTAGAAACCACCAGCTACCCATATTAGGCTTGTGACTATTTTGAGCAAGGGAACGAATCAACCAGCCCATAGAACAATATAAGCTCCACGGGTACTTCAGGCGTTTTAGACTCCTTATACTCCGCAATCTTCGCGTCAAGAATAGCCATGTAATTATCAGCATTTAATGTCATTTTTCTGGGAGGACAGTATAAAGGAGGGCTTCCCCTGTTTTCTAAAATCACATTACTCCACGCATAGCCATCACCAACACCATTTATATGGAACAACATAGAAGCTCTGGATTTGGTTTTTAGTTCTTCATATCCTTGAACGTCAAGAGCGATTGCAGGTCTGGCAAAAAATAATGCTAAGAGTAATATCAGAACTACATTTTTATTTTCCATAGCTTCTTTTCCATAGAGCCTAACAGGCAATAGACGGGCATCCATAACGCCACAGTGTATTTAGCATTCAGACAACCGTATATTAATACCAATAGTACTGAAGTACTGACGGTAATAGCATGCCAAGCATGAAGCCCTCCCACTCTAACCTAACCGTTAGATTATCTGCCATAGTTTTCTGTAGCTTTTATGGCACAAAGGTTGTGACCGTTGAATGCCTCAATAAGGATCGTACCCTAGGCAAGTCGGTCAATACGTGAACCTAGAGCAGCTGAAGACCGGTCTGGCCTAGCACTACAAGCAATATGAAAGGGAGCAGCCGCCAACGGACCAGCGGGAATATGCTGAAGCAGAAGATAATGCCCACTCAATACACCTTGGCTTGTGGCGTGATACCTCACCCTTAGCCCCTTGGGAGTTTAGACATAGAGCCAAATAACGCGGCAACCACTCCCAGAACCAATAAATATTAAAAAGGCAAAACCATGGGACACACCCAGCACACAGGGGTAACTATGGGGGTAACAGTGAAAACACAAGACATAGAAAATCTTATATAACAAATAGTTAAGACGATGTTTCGGTAGTCGCCGCCCCAACAAAAGGCTTCACAAGAGCCGAAGACGACCCGATAGGCCACATACAAAACGGCTTATCGGGTTTTTTATTACCCGTAACATTCCAAACGATCCTACTGTAGCAAAGGATTGGATTAATTTGGCCGCCTGATTACGAATGATCAACATCATCCACAAGCTAACAGTCACCACAATCTTCATTGTGGAATAGAAATCGTACCCCGGCATTTTGGAAAGTTAGTGCACCCCCAAAACTCCTTACGATCATCACCGCCTTTTTTTGCGGCCCGCTTTACCATGGATGAACCACATTTAGGACAGACAGGGGCTGAATCAACACCTGGCTCCACACCAGCGGTAACCTCAACCTTCTCTGTTGTAGCAGGCTGATCGCCAGCAACAATCGCAACCACACCCCGACACTTAGGAAACCCGGAGCAGCCATAAAACTCCTCACCAGGGTTTTTACCTTTTTTAGAAGAGCGCCTGACCATCTCTTTGCCACACTTCGGGCATTTGGGAGAATCACCGGCCTGCTCACTTATCGGCTCTGCAACAACCATCGCGTCAAGCTCATCCAGCGCAAACTTTGCCTTGTAGTTAATTGCTACTGGCTTGTGTAATAACGCCAGCTTATTGGCAAATGTAGTTAAGCTCTGTGTTGAAATAACCTTAGCCAGACTCATCACGAAAGAGAATGATTCATCATCAAAGTCTTTGTTAAACCGTTCCTTAAACTTGTCTGATTTCATCACCCCACTACAGTCATACAGCCCTTTGGTCGGTTTGGTGAGCCTCGATTGTGGCGATATCAGTACAATGTTGCGGTAATTCGGTTTGATTTTGATGCCTAGTCTGGTGGGCAGCAGATCATTGTCATTTAAAAGACAATCCAGAAGTCTGATATGCCTCTCATTTTGTGCGATAGGCGATGGGATAGAGTATGGTCTGTTTTTATAAAAATAGCTGAAGTCACCCTCTTCAGAAATGACCACCCCACTATTGAAGTTCTTGGTCTCAATCACATAAACATCAAGCATTCGGCCAATTAACAGATGGTCAATCTGGGCGACATCACCATCATGCTCAAGCCGCAGGTCATGAATCAGTACCCAGTTTTTAGTATTTCTGAAATCAAAGTCGAGATAATAAGAGGAGGAGTTTTCCCCCTTATTACCGGAATAAAGTGACTTCAACTCACGATCAATCAGACTCTTTTTATCAGCCGGAAGATCACGCTCAAGAAGGTCAGACAAATAATCAATCTGCGCCTGACAATCATCTTTATTTTTAATGATCATTTAAATACCACTTAAAAATATTAAACAACAAGGCAAGACACCGCTCAAGCAACCCATCACAACCAACTAGCAGACAACACCTAAAACTGCGTGCGAGATAGCATATGCTGACGAAGGAGGCGCATCAGTCGATACACACAAATGATGCACTTAGCCCCTCTGGTCCAGCACTCCCCCTCCCCCTCCCCTCCCTACAATCTCCATCAGCTTGCCAAAGCTGTTTACCACATCGTACTTCACCTGCTCTGACTTGATCTTGCGGTTTATCTCATCAAAAAACTTACGGGCGCATTCGATTTTTTTATCTTCAATGGCACGTAGCTGCATTGTAGACATGCTTCCCTTAGTCTCTGCCACAAAGTAAACATGCTTCACCGTCCCCTCTTTGAAAGAGATAGCCCAATCTGGGTGGTAATCACCAACAGGGGTTGGGATAAAAAATCCACGCGGGAGCTTGGCGTAAACCACCACCTCAGTACTGCTATCCAGCTCGCTGGCAAACGTCCGTTCAACTGTCGATTCCGTTACCACATAATCATAGATATGGTGCTTTAACTTCTCGGTGGCATTACTGAAGTCCTGCCTGCTCTGCCCGGCGGTGAAGATGTCGATATTGTGGGTCTCGGCAAGCTCATCGTAGGTAAGCTGTTCGATAATCACCGTTGCCTTCTGCTCTTTAATCAGGCGGCTGGCTTCGCTGATAAAGTGCTCGGGGTTTTGTTTGAACTGGGCAAACACAATGGGTTGTATAGCGGCCAATATCCCGGCGATGGTTCGGCGGGTGAGTTGTGTATTCTCTGCCAGTTTACCCAGCAGGTCATACTTCACCATGGAGTGAATGGATGTGCCATGGGTTTCGGTTTTGGTGTTCTGCAACTTAAATCCGGCACCGTTTTTCGACTCATCATCCGTCACCTCATCCCCTTGAACACCGACTTGAATGGTGTATTGCAGCGGACTGACACGCAGCTCTTTATCCAGCACCCGCACACTGTTTTGTATCAGTTCACTGGAATCAAACTCCACGCGATAAACCGCCTTGTGATTGATACGTGCCCACAGCTCTTTGAACTCCTTCCTGTCAAAATTGGCATTAAGTGAATTGGTCTTAGAGGCGCGGTCATTCTCAGTCTGATTCAATTGCGTCTCACTGAATACGCTATCGATCAACCTAAATATCTGTTCTGCATAAGGTGCCAGCTCTGGCGGTAACTCCGCCAGCTCGCCCCTAGCTTTAGCGGTGTGATAAACCTCAGCAATTTGATCTGTCGCATCGTCGGTGTAGTCATTCTTCAACAGATATTTGTAGATCTGCTTGGCCATCACTGGGCTGATTTCCAGCGTGCCAGTGTCGGTTTTGATAATCTTGCCGCTGAAATAAGCCTCGTCCGCCTTTCTTGGTCGCGCCGAAAGCGAGTCGCTGATTTCACGTTGCAGGTTGGCGACAAAATCCTTGTAGCTTTCGCTCGCCACCACCGTCAGCACGTTGATCTCATGCACCGTGGCAGGATGATCCATGCGATCCCCCTGCTGATTCACTGACAGGCGCAGACCACGCCCGACTTCCTGACGGCGTGAGATGGTGTTGTCGCTGTGTTTGAGCATACACATCACAAATACATTGGGATTATCCCACCCCTCACGCAGCGCTGAGTGGGAGAAGATAAACCGCACCGGCTCTTCAAACGAAAGCAGCCGCTCCTTCTTTTTCAAAATCAGATCATAAGCATCCACATCGTCAGACAACCCCGCGCCTTCACCACGGGCTTTAAAACTCGGGTCAACCAAACGCTTGGATTTTTTATCAATCGAAAAATAACCCTCGTGTACCTTGGCAGCCTTATCCCGTGCCAGATAGGTTCGATACGCCTCGTTATCCAGCGGCAACTCACTCAGATACTCACTCTTGAGTTGTTCGTACTCCTCTTCAAACACGCGGGCGTAGGCACCATTTTCATCGGGCTGGCTGTAGTCGCGGTATTTCACCACCTCATCGATAAAAAAGAGCGACAACACCTTAATGCCCTGGCGGTGGAGCTGCTGCTCTTTTTCCAGATGGGACTTAATGGTTTCGCGGATTTGAATGCGGCGAATGGTCTCTTCTGTCACATCCCCCGTGGCATCACCCGCACTCAGCACCTCGCCATTGCTAAATTCCACGGTATCGTGGTGGGCATCAATCTGGGCAATCACAAAACCCGCGTATTGATCCAGCCCGTTAGAGGCATCAAACAGATTGCGCCCCTTCTCCAGCCGTAGCAGCTTGCGCTGAATCGTGCCGGATTTTAGTTTCACCTCCAGCTCCATACGCGCCACCGGAGCCTGTTTAGAAATCTCGATGGACTCCAGATAGAGATAGGCACTGGTCCCAGCCAACCCTCTGACGGTAATGCCACGCACCGCGATCTTCTTCACCAGCTTCTGGTTATAGGCATCCAACGCATCAAGGCGATGAATCTTGTTGTGCTGGGTTTTGTGGGTGGCGGAGTAACGCATGATCATCAGCGGTTTAAACTTGGCCAGCGCCTCCAGCGTCTTTTTGCCCTCCATCTTCTGCGGTTCATCCAAAATCAGAATCGGGCGATTAGCACTGATTACATCGATAGGACGGCGCGACTGAAAATCATCCAGCTCGTCATAGATGCGGCGATTATCCTTGCCCACCGCATTAAATGCCTGAATGTTAATCACCATCACATTGATACCGGCATCGGAAGAAAAACTCTCCAGATGGTGCAGCTGTTTGGAGTTGTAGATAAAAAAGCGCGCCTTTTTCCCGTAGCGCTCGGTAAAATGTTCCGCCGTTATCTCCAGCGACTTACACACCCCTTCACGAATCGCGATGCTCGGCACCACCACAATAAACTTGCCCCAGCCGTAACGTTTGTTCATCTCAAAGATGGTTTTGATATAGCAGTAGGTTTTACCGGTGCCGGTCTCCATCTCCACATCCAGATTAACCTTGCACCCGGCACTGCTCACCAACGTATCGGAGATGGGCAGATTTTGCAGCCGCTGCACGGTGTGGATATTTTCCAACAGCTGTTGTTCACTCAGCTGAAACTCTGCATTTTTAAAACCGTACTCACTCGCCACGGTACTGCCAACGATCTTGCCCTTCGCCACATGGCCCGGATCAATACGGTATTGCAGCCCCGCTGTGTTCACATGGCCGGCAAAACAGTCCACCACCGACTCCACCGCATTGGTCTGGTAGCCTTGTACTTTGAATTTAAGCTTCATCACTCACTCCTGCTAATTGTTCGAGTGACGTTAGCCAACCGTTAAATAACGGGCATTTTTCACGCATTGTCGCTATGCCGATTTCTCTGGCGATAGCAATGCCGGTGGTGGTTTTTTTAAATTTACCGCCGGGTGACCATGCATCCAACCGTTTGCCGGGGGCAGTGTTAGGGCTGTTGTTGATTGCCTCAGGCGCACCACATTGAGCGATAACACCGTCTACTACCTCCTTATCGATGCCCACCCTTGCGGCCAGCACCTCACTATTGCTAAACAACAGCGCTGCAAACTCATGAACCGCGAGGTAGGGGATAAAGCGGGTTTCAGCTCGCACGTTTGGATACTCTTGCATCACCGCTGACAGCGTTGCACCGTTTACAACCTCAGCAATCTTTGCAGGTACCGCCCCCCTTGGCACTTGGTCTATACCCGGCCACTCTTTAATTCCGTAATAATCGACAATCGTCGTAATGTAGGTATCTGAGCGCTGCTTGAGGTGATTTCTCAAATCCTTTATCGTACGGCTAAACTTCACATCCCCACCTTTTTGCCCAGGCTTTGAAACCAGGGTTGCCGTCATATAGACATTTCGTTCGGCAAGATATGGCTTGAGGATGGAATCTACAAAAACCTGTTCAGTTTTGCCCTCTACAATGGCGATCACCTCAACGTAATCACTCATAGCTTGGGCCTCCGGCAATCACGTTTTTAGTCCACAATTCACCGACAGAATAATCCTCCAACCAAACAGAAAAATCCTTTTCCTCTAAACGCTTGAAGCTTGAGGCACCATTTTCTCGGTTCACCACCACAATATCCTCAATGGCAAACTGATCAATCAAGGCGGGTGATTGAGTCGCAACAATCACCTGGGTACGGGTGGCGGCAGACTGAATAAGCTCCGCCAGAATCACAATGGCCGCCGGATGCAAACCCAACTCCGGCTCATCGATAATAATGGTGGACGGTGGCTTAGGTTGCAGTAGAGCCACAGCCAAACAGATAAAACGAATCGAACCATCAGACAAGTGATAAGGCTGCATAGGGTAGTCCGAGCCTTTTTGTCTCCAGCTGATATTGACCTCTTCTTTATCACCACTCTTGCGCGGAGTGAGAATAAAATCATCAAAAAAAGGTGTGACCAAGCGGATTGCATCGATGATTTGTTGGTAGACCGCACTATTTTCCTGTTTGAGTTTTAAAAGAAACGGGCCAATATTCGCCGCGTCAGCTCGCAACACAGCACTGTCCTGCACAATTGCATAATTGCGCATACCCGCTGTTGAGCTGGTATCGTGGAAGTGATAAATCTGCCAGGAGGCAATGGCCTCATAAACAGGCCTGGAGTATTTAGCGTCCGACTTGTTTTGCTTAACCTCCTCGGCCATTTTTGACTTGCCATCCTCACTATCCCCCAACTCCCACCATCCCGTTGAGCCACCACGGTAATAACGCGCTTCATCCTCAAGCGCACAACCATCACTTGGGGTGGAAACTAGCTTGAAGCGAAAGCCATGGGAGCCAAAACGGGTCTCGAACTCCATTTTATCTGTCACTTTACGGCCATTAAAAAGTAGATCCCCCGCCCCGCCACTATCCCGCACATAACGATTCAGTTCACCATCGATCAATGACCTTAATAATTTAAAGAATGAGATGAGATTGCTCTTACCCGAACCGTTGGCTCCCACCACCACATTTAGGTTGGTCAACTCAAAATCCACTAGGTCACGAATTGATTTAAAACCTTTAATGGTAATTTTATCTAACGCGTTACTCATACCCATCTCCTTAAATTGACTTCACGTCGGTAGCAGGTGAGAGCTGCTTAAAGATCTGCTCAACGTTGATCTTGACCGCGTCGGAGGCAAAGCCGTTGTCGCGGAACACCACGCGCAGTGGTTGATGCTGGGCCAGCGCTTTCACCAGCGCCTCGTTCACACCCGTATCAAAACAGGCGACCAGTGCGTTTTCATCGACAAAAAAGAGCGTCTTGCCTTGAAGGGTTTGTTTGTGAATTGGCAGCGCCAAATCCACACCCCAATCCAACAGCACCTGAAACAGCAGGTCTTCGGCGCTGCGGTCGGGTTTAAGGTTGTCGATCTGGGCAAACAGATCGCCGTGCTGAACTTGGTCAGGGGTGTAATAGACATCAGCCATATTGGAGGAGTCGATTTTGAGGACACGGAAGCCGACATCCTTGTTCCAGCCTTCGTGGCATTCGCCTTCAAGGATTTCTTTACCGGCGCGGCGGATACGTTCTTTGCTGATTTCGGCGATGGTTTTGTAGCCTGCTTTGAATGCCTCTGATTTTTCGTCACAAATTTCAGGGAGCTGAACCATTATGAATTTACGATTACCACCATCTTCAGCGTTGAGTTGTATAACTGAATGAGCAGTCGATGACACACCTGCAAAAAAGTCCAAAGCAATGTCGTTTGGATTTGTAGAAATTAGTGCAACTCTCTTTAGTAGCTCAATAGGCTTAGGTGTTTCAAAGACTGACACGCCATCAAAAAGAGTGTTCAATGCGCGTTTAGCTGAGTCAGTTGTCCCCACTTCTTCCGCCCCCCACAAAGTATGGGGAGTTAGACCTGCATTCTGCTCTGAGAGAAATACCTTTTGTCTGGGTACGTTACTGCCACCAGCCCCGAACCAAATACGGTTGTCTTCTATAAGCTGTTTAAGCTTGATCTCAGTAAAACGCCAGCAGTTACCTGACGGTAAATCAACTACTCGGCCATTAGGTGTTTTAATTGAATAAAATTGACTTTTCGTACCATGACCTGCTTGAGCAGTTATCGCAACGGATTGCCAATCCCCCCTTAGATCATTATCAGGATTCGAATATCGTGCTCGTGCTTCATTTGTAAGAGGAAGCAAATTTCTGACTTTCTCAAATAAAGTTTTTTCACGAGAAAAACAGACTATATAGTCATGATTTGTTGAAACCACTTTTCGATTTTCACGTGTTTTACGTTTTTGCCATATAAAAACAGAAACAAAGCTATCATCTCCAAATAGCTCTCTACAAAGTGCTATTAAATTTGCCAGTTCCTTGTCATCTATGGAAATCCAGATAGAACCTTCTTCGCTAAGAAGATTTTTTGCCAACTTCAATCTTGAATACATCATCGTCAACCAATCCGAATGAAACCGCCCATTGGCTTCGGTGTTGGCCACCAAACGATTGCCCTCTTCGTCTTTTTGGTTGGAGCGTTTTAGGAACTCATCACTGTTTTCCGCAAAGTCATCCTCATAGATAAAATCTTTCCCAGTGTTATACGGTGGGTCGATGTAAATCATCTTCACCTTACCCAGATAGGTCTCCTGCAACAGTTTGAGGGCGTCGAGGTTGTCGCCTTCGATAAAGAGGTTTTTTGTGGTGTCAAAATCGACACTCTCTTCCCGGCAGGGGCGCAGGGTTTTGGCGATGGGGGCGTTGGCGGTGAGCAGCGCTTCGCGTTTGCCGGGCCAGTTGAGGTGGTAGCGCTCTTGCGGGCCTTCAACAATGGAATCGCTTAGCTCCTGGCGCAGTTGGTCAAAATCCACCGCCAGTTTCAGCTGACCATCGTTACCCTTGGCCTCGGTGATGCAGTTGGGGAACAGCTCGCGCAGGCGGGCAATGTTTTCATCGGTGAGGTTGGGCGAGTGCATTTTTAGTTTGTTCATGGCGATCTCTTTTTTCAGCGCGGGTTTACAGCCCGGCGGCGTTAACACTGGCGGTTATTGTTTGGCGGCGTGTCTGCATCAGTTGCTGGATGGCGGTGATGCAGGCGCGGGCTTGGTCTGTTTGTTGAAATTCCTGGGCGATAATCGGTGCCTGTTGTTGCAGTGCGGTGGCGGTTTTATCCAGGGTTTGTTTCACCAGTTTAAAACCGATGCCGCACTGCTGCGCCAGCTGTTGCCAGCTGCGGGCGATGATCCAGTCGGGCCGATCTTCGCCGCCGATTTTCATCGCGGGGCGGTCACTCAGGCCGGGGTAGATGGTGGTGCTCATCAGGTCGTAAAACGGTGCGAGTTTGGGGCCTTGGCGGGTGAGCAGTAGTGATACGTTTTTACCGTGGGCGTCGGCATTGCCGATGAGGTAGTTGAAGGCGACCCAGTTGAGCAGTTGGCGCAGGTCAATCACCGGCTGGATGCTCTGTTTGCGTATCAGTTCAAAACAGGCGGCCAGTGTGGGGCCGCCCTCTTTTTCATATTTAATTTCGGGCAGTATGGCCAACGCCTGGCAGAAGTCTTCCTGATGCAGGCGTTGGATCGGCTCGGCTGGCGAGCTGCGCTGGCGATCATAACGGCTGACCAGGTAGAGCCATTGGCCGCGATTTTCCAGTAGGCTCACCTGCGGGACATTTAATCCAACGGCTGCAGCCAGACGCATGCAGTAGGCTTCGTTAAAAATGCTATCCGGGTAGTGGCTGATAGCCGGTTTGAGGATGTGGCTGCTGGCGGCATTGCCTTGCGGCAGGCTGATCTGCTGGCCATCAAAATAGACCGGTAGTTTATTTTGCACCCCGGCCAAGGAGAGTCGTAGCTCCCCTTCCCCGGCCAGCATGGGCTGTTGTGGCAGTTGTTGAATCAGCTGCTGTAGTTGTTCCTCATCCAGCGGTTGATAACGACCGGGTTCGGTGGGTGGCTGTTGATCTTCGGGGTAGAGGCTGACGGCGCCGGCGCATTCACCACCAATGGCCTCTAGCAGGGCGTAGTCGTTTTTGTCGGAGAGGCCCAGTTTGCGGGCGATGGCGCTACGCAGCTCGGCCTCGGGCAGCAAGTTGGCAAAAAATGGCCGGGCGCTGTCGTCACTGTAGGGGGCTGCACGCAGCGGCAGCGAGAGTGAGAGTGGTACGGCCTGTTCATCGGCCAGCCAGGTGGCATGGTATTGAAAAACAAAACGGCGTTGGCCATCGAGGGCCAGTTGGCCGACGTGCTGCTGGTTGAGGTAGACGGCCAGGGCCATTAGTCGGCCTCGCCATTGCGATTGTTTTGCCAGCCGCGTGGCTGAAGGTGCAGTTCCAGCCCAAGGCACTGGATGACGGCCAGCACCTTGCCCAGTTCGGCGGTGGCTTTGCCGTTTTCCAGGTCGGAGATAAAGCGGGTGCCGACACCACAGAGGGCGGCAAATTCCGCCTGGGTGGCCCCCTGCTGTTTGCGGGTGGCGCGGACGATGTCACCGATATCCTGCGGCAGTGAAATTTTCCCGTACGGTATTTCTTTGTTCGACGGCATGATGCTCTGCTTAGATTGTTCCCGTTCGGTAACTATAGTGTTGGTTGCGGCTTTAAACAAGCTGTTTATTCCCGATCAGTATTTTTTAAGGCACTAGATATCCCTCTTCGCACCGCGTAGGTTCGAATTTATTCGAACAATACTCTGTCGGTAAACGCATGAGTGCGAATAAATTCGCACCTACCTGCCAGCTGATCAGTGCGTTCATCACCAACCCTTCGACGGGTTCGGGACAGGCTCAGGGCGAACGGGGTTGTTCATTCTGTTTGCAGTTGCGCCAATGCCTCTTTGTGCTGGCGCAACTGGCTGTTGAGTTCGACCTTGCGGTTGAACTGTGGCTCTTTGTGCAGCCGGGTTTCAAGTTGCTCGCAGAGGCGCTGCTGGACGCGAATCTGCTGGATACGGGCAACTTGCTGTGGCAGCCCCTCCCCCACTTTGGCGGGTTCCGGCAGGTAGGCGCGCAGGAGCTGTTCATAGAGGCTGGCCAGATCCAGCGCTACGGGTAGTTCGCTGGTGGCGCTGTTGGCGGGTTGCCAGTCGCTGCTGAAATAGGCCTCGACCAACCACTGTTTGCTATCAGCTTCGTTGGGACGTTTGTAGGCGATGGTGGTTTTGAGCTGTTCGCCATAACGCAGCTGGTAGAGGATGGGGATACGCACCTGTTGGTCGAGGGTGCGCAGTACCTCTTCATGTAGATCCGGAGTTTTGAGTTGCAGTTCAATGACGGCGATTTCGGCTATGCCATGTTTGGCGGGCAGGTTGATGGTTTCTGGCGCGAGGACGTAGAGCCAAGTGATTTTGTCGAGCTGGTTGATAAATAGGTCACGCAGCTTTTTGCCTACTTTGCCCTGCTGGTAGATTTTGCTTTTGGCGATCACCTTATGAAAGGCAGCTTGGGCGGGAAAACAAAAGATAGGGCCTAGCTTATTCATGGTGTGGCCGTCGCCTGCACAACCAGGAAACAGATCAGCTCAAAGTCATCCAGGCCGCTGATGGTGTGACGCATGGCGGTAGTGGAGCTGCTGCCGGAGAAGAGGCTGTCGATGTCGCTTGCTTCTTTGAGGTCGATGATGGAGCCGATGGCTTGATCGAGCAGTGCCGAATAGAGCGCCATGTTGCGCCCATCCTGGGTGGCTTGATTAAAAATGGCACAGGCGGCCTGCACAGGTTCGCTGCGACCTTTGCTGGCGGCGCGGACTTTATCCAACAACAGTTTGACGTCGGTGTGGTTGACCACCACTTCTCCATCGAGCCCGATGTAGATCAGGTAGTAAGGGTGCAGGCGGTTTTGCTGGTTGATGTTAACGCCGGAGTTGCGGTTGCGCAGCACAAAGACGACGCCGGGTGGCAGACCGCGTGCTGGGTCGGCGGGTAGTACGGTGTGCATGCCACTGGGCATGTTGGCCAGGTCGCCGTTTTGTTTGATGTAGTTGAGCAGGTCCATGCGAAAGTCATTGAGGCCGAGATCGGTGATGGAGACGCCGGTTTTCAGCTCTTCCATCTCGATCACCTCTTCCTGCAGGCGGCGCAGCTGCTCCTTGCGGTAGGAGACGTCATTGGATTGGGTGTTGAGTACGTTGTCGTCAGCAGTAGCCGCAAGATCGGTAATGATCATGCGGTTTTCGACCCGCTCTTTGAGGTTGATGTACTCATCAAGGGTGATGTCGGGCCAGTAGTTGACCAGTTGAATGTACTTGTTTTTGGAACCAATACGATCGATGCGACCAAAGCGCTGGATGATGCGCACGGGGTTCCAGTGGATGTCGTAGTTGATCAGGTAGTCACCATCTTGCAGGTTTTGCCCTTCGGAGATGCAGTCGGTGCCGATGAGGATGTCGATCTCTTCCGGCTCATTGGGCAGGACGATGGCCTTCTCTTTGGAGATGGGCGAAAACAGGGTGAGCAGTGATTGAAAGTCGTAGCCCTTTTTAAGCGTGGACTTGGGGCCATCACTACCCGTGACTTTGCCGGTGTGCAGGCCACGGGTTTTGTGGATGTGCTGGGCGAGGTTGTCGTAAAGGTAGTTGGCGGTGTCGGCAAAGGCGGTGAAGATGATGATTTTTTTGTTGCCGGGGTTGATCGGTGAGGCCAGTTTGCTTTCGATCTGGGTTTTAAGGTGCTGGAGTTTGGCGTCGTCACTCGGGGTGACTTTTTGCATCTCTGCCAGCAGGGCTTCTATCAGCACCAGATCGGCGGCCAGGTCGTTTTGCCAAGAGAGCAGATCCATATCGTACAGGCTGATTTTTATCTTGTTGCCGATGGTGGCGTCATTCAAGTCTGGTAGATCATCTTCATCAAACTCGGCATCGGCAAAAGCGGTGGCGATATCCTCAAAAACAGCTTCACCGCCGGTGCGTTTGAACTCTGCAATTTTTTCCAATGTATTTAGGTGGCTGCGTTGCAGGTTCTGCAAGGTCATACGGAAGGCGTAGACCGAGCTTTCCAGGCGCTTGAGCAGATTGGTGATCATAAGCGCTTGCAGGCTCTTTTCCCGGTCGGCCTGTCTCAGCTTGCCTCTGCCACCCCCTACTTCGGTATCGTAAAGCGCTTCGTATTTGGCCAATCGGCTAGGCAGTATATAACTGACAGGGGCATAGACAGAGAGGTTTAATGATGAGAGCTGGGCAAAGATTTCGTTAAAGCCGATCACATCTTCACGCTGTGTGAGTGGGCTGTGTACCGAGATGGGTTTAAGGCGCTCGGGGAATTTGCCAATGTCGGCAGTATCGTAAAAGGTTTCGATATGTTTGCGCGAACGGGCGATGGTGACGCTATCCAACAGTTCAAAGAAGTCAAAGTCCAGGGCGTTGAGTATGGCGGCGGCGGTGCGCTCTTCTGGTGGCAGTGTTGACCAGTGATTAAAGGCCGCTTGTGCCTTGCGGAAGACCTCATCTATGCTTTTTTCGGTGCGCAATTTTTTGGTGAGGTTTTCCGAGTCCCCTTCGTAAGCCAGCGCCAGCTGGTTTTTAAGATCTGCAAAACGGTTGTTCACTGGCGTAGCTGAGAGCATCAGCACCTTGGTTTTTACACCGGCTTTTATGACGGCGTTCATCAGACGCTGATAGCGGGTTTCACGATCCTTATAGACATCGTTATTACGGAAATTGTGTGATTCATCGATCACCACTAGATCATAGTTGCCCCAGTTGATGCGGTTGAGCGGCATGCCGAAGGATTCACCCGTGGTACGTTGCAGGTCGGTGTGGCAGAGCACGTCGTAGTTGAAACGGTCTTTGGCAAAGATATTGGTGGTGAGATTGCTGTTGTAATTTAGCCAGTTGTCCGCCAGTTTTTTGGGGCATAACACCAAGACTGATTTATTGCGGAGTTCGTAGTATTTAACCACGGCCAGCGCGGTGAAGGTTTTGCCCAAACCGACGCTGTCGGCCAGGATACAGCCGCTGTAGGTTTCCAGTTTGTTGATGATGCCGGTGGCGGCATCACGCTGGAAGTTAAAAAGTTTGTTCCAGATCAAACTCTCCTGATAACCGGTGCGATCATTGGGCAGTACGTCTTCGGAGATATCCTCCAGAAACTCATTAAAGATGTTGTAGAGCATCAGGAAGTAGATGCGTTCAGGTGAATTTTCGCGGTAGACAGAAGCGATGTGGTCGCAGAGTCGCTCAGTGACATCTTCAAGTTTTTCGCTGTCACGCCAAACTTGATCAAACAGGCTGACGTAGCGCCCGGTCATAAGTGGATCATCTATTTTGTTGACGAAGTTGGAAACGGCATCGCCTTGTTGGTAACCCAAATCAACGGCGGTAAAACCATGTAGTGGCATGTATGCCGATTCACTCTGCTGATCCTTTACACAGATGAACTGCTGCATAGGGGCTTTGCTACGATTGGAACGAAAGGCGGCTTTGCGGCGCATCCAGTCGGCACACTCTTTGGCTATCGCCCGTTGGGTGAGTCTGTTTTTGAGTTGTATCTCAAATTCAGTGCCGTAGATGCTGCGCTCGCGCTCTGCTTTGGGAATCAGGAATTCGCGACGCTCTTTTTTGAGTTTATCTGTGACCTCTTCTGGCACGAAGGTGGGGGATGTAAATATGAACTCTAGCGATTCAATGCCCTCAAGCTCTTTTTTCAGGGCTTCATAGGCATAGATAGAAAAACATGAGGCTGCGATTTTAAGGCGCGCCCCCGGCTTGATGGTCTGTTTCAGGTTGTCGCCCAGGAGCTGATTGATGTTATCTATAAAGTCCATGATTCATTCCTTAAAACATCCTGCCCTGACGCCAATATCAACTTCTCCACACCATACTACGTGGCCCTGTGTCTGAGCCACAACTGAAACTCGGTCCCTTGCAGCCTGTAACAGCCTCGCTACAGAGTGCCCTCACCCAACAAACATTTTCCAATAAATATTCACTATCTGTTCTTCATTCCACACATACGAAAGATGCGCTCCCTGTTTGGGGATGCTGACGATGGGTGGTCCTAGTGCGGCGATGCACTCTCCGCCCGTGCCCCTTGCCGAACGATAAACAATGCCCCAGCTGTTGCCACGTATGTCGTGCAGTGGTTTGACCACCTCGCCTATGTAGACACGCATAGCAATCCAGCCTGCATCCTTCTGGGTGTAGGTGTAGGCAAGAAAGCAGGCGCAGCTCTGTTTGCTCTCTCCGTAGCCGATCATTGGTGAGGGATTCTATATAGTAGAGCCCCATCAGGTCTACCTCCACCAGCCGTTCAAAAAGGTTAATGGGCGGGTACTGGCTTGGCCAGTCGAGTTTAGAATTCCACAACCTGACCCCTGCTTTTGGATTTAGGAAACCTCTGAATAACTCTTCCTCACCCAAAATACTTCGTGGGGCAGACTCTTCGTGGTGAGCTTGTCGAACCATTAATGGAGGGATCTTAATAGTCAATATGTTACGTCACCAGTCCTTCGACAGGCTCAGGACGAACGGGGTTGCTCAGAGGCTCTTTAGCCGATTAATCAGGCTTGCTGACCTGTGTCTGTAACTCCAGCAGTTCCTCCTCCACCCCCGCAGCGGCGGTGAGTTTGGCGACGTTGTCTTTGGTAAAAAATCCATCAAAGTCACCAAAACGCTGTACGTATTCGATGATGAGTGAGGAGTGGTCGGAGGCGCTGGAGAAGATCTGTTTTAAACCATCCTCTTTGGAGCCGATGACGTCGAGCAGGAACGCTCGCCCCTGGGCCTGAATTTGATTAACGACGTAGTTGATGTTTTCAACGCCGTTGCTTTCGCCGTCACGCACGGCCAGTGCTACGTGGTGTAGCCGTGGGCCGTAGTTTCTGACGAAGGTTTCAGTGGGGGATGGTAGCCGCTCCAGATGGTTTACAAAGTATGGGGTGTTGTTGGCGGTGAAGACTTTGGCAGGGCTGCGCATCTCTTCGAGGCGGTGGCTGTTTTTGGTGACGTTGGTGGAGGAGTTTTGATCTTTGATGTCGTAGGAGCCCCAGTAGTAGTAGCTGGAGAGTGAGAGCCATTCGAGGATCGCCACTTCGCGGTTCTGGCTGTATACACGGGTGGCGAGGTGGTCTATCGGGCCGATGAGTTTATCGATGCCCAGCTCTGCCTGCAATGTTTTGGCGGCCAGGTAGACATCCTGCACGTCGGCACGAATGGTGCTGATGCCCAGCGCGTAGGTGCGGATCTGTTCAGGGGTGCGCTCTACGTAAGCGACGATGTTGTGGGTGTAAGGAGAGGGTTTGTTGACGGCGAGATTGCCGGGCAGCTCCATTTTCCGCAAGACATCCTGGGAGAAGAAGCGAAACTCCCGCGATTTTTGTAGCTCGACCACGCCGTGCAGGTCGTTGACCCGCAGGATCTCACCCATGTAACGGCTGTTAGGTTTGCGTGAGCCGATGGGGTAGACCTCGTTGAGGCTGCGAAAGATGCCCCGGATGTTTTCATCTTTGACTTCACGTACCAGCAGGTCTGGCGACTGCATGTCGATGCGGAGGATGTGGGTCCAGTGGGTTTCGCTCTCCAGCGTCACCAAATAGTTGTAGGGGGTCATCAGCGCCAGTTCACCGATGTATTCGATGGAGTGGCCGGGATCAACGGTGAGCATGAGTGCGTCGATCTCGTGGATCATGTCGCTTAACCCGATCCGGTCACGTTCGGTCAACAGCCGTTGCAGATATTCTTCAAAGAAGGGTGAGTTCTCTTTGTCACCATGGCGGGCAAACTCCAGCGATTTAGTCATATATAACTCCCCAGCTACGTCTCTTTTTCTCTTATACCCTACTCTGGCGCTACGTGGTGCAGGCCAGATGTGAATGGTGCTGTTATCCTTTTTTAATGATGTAAATCAGTATCAGGTTGATGACAAACAAGATGATGCTCAGGCCGCGCCAGAAGGCGATGGGGTTGCGCTCCAGCAGCGGCTGCCCCGCTTTGATGAGTGTGGGGTTGGGGGTGGAGAGGTCGGTGATAAATTCAGACATCACGTCGTAACGGTGGGCGGGGTTGATCTGCACCGCCTTTTCCAGCGCGCCGTCAATCCAGACGGGGATGTCGGGGTTGATGTGGGACGATGAGAGATAGCTCACTTTTTGCAGTGAACGTGCACTCAGGGGGCCGCCATAGGGGTGCTGGCCGGTTAGCATTTCATAGGCGATGACACCGATCGAGTAGAGGTCGCTCTGTACGGTGCCAGGATAACCCTGAAAATATTCGGGGGCGGCGTAGCCCTGTGTGCCCAGCAGCTCACCCCGAATGATGGGGGCGTTGATCTCTTGAATGCCGGCGATTTTGGTGGAGCCAAAGTCGATAATTTTCACAACGCCGTGGCTATCGATCATGATGTTGCCAGGTTTCAGGTCCTGATGAATCATCTCCTGTCGATGAAAGGCACGCACCCCCGCCACCATCTGTTCAACCAGTAGCCGTACGCTGTTGATGTCGGCCTGGGGGTTGTCGTTGATCCACTGCTCCAGGGTCTGCCCGTCGATATATTCACAGACGTAATATAAAAAACGACGGCGGCGCTGCGGCTCGATAATTTTGAGTACATAGGGGCTGTTAATGCGTTTACCGGCCCACTCTTCGTGCAGAAAACCGTCGATGTAGTGGGCATCATCTTCGTAATTAACCGACGGTGTTTTTAAGACTACTTTTTGGTTACTCTCGGTATCCAGTGCTAGATAGAGCTGTGAATGGCTGCTGGCCTTTAACTCGCGCAGTACTTTGTAACCATCCAGGATCTGGCCACTCTCAAGTGACGGTGGGAACGGCAGTTCGGTGAGGTGTTGGTAGAACTCCGCCTCATCCTGGTTAGGCAGTGCGGTAACAACAAACAGCTGGCAGGTGACGTTGTCATGGCTGCCATTTTCCAGCGCACGGGTCACAATGGCCCGTGTACCACGCTCCGGCTCGGTCCGGTGGCTTTCGCACAGTTCGCGCAATATTTTGTCATTTACATATTCATGTACACCATCGGTGGTGAGCAGAAAAAGATCGTCTACCTCAACGGGCAGACTGCGGTAGTCGATCTCCACCGAGACGTCTGCCCCCATGGCCCGGTTCAGAAAACGTTTCTCCTCGCCGCCCCAGGTTTGGTGGTCACGGGTGAGACACTGAAACTCACCATCACGCAGCCGCCAGATACGGCTGTCACCCACATGCAGCAGATGGGCGGTGGTGGATTTGATGATGATGGCGCTGAAGGTGGTCAACATGCCCTGCGCCGAACCCAGCCGACTCTGCCCCTGGCCGTAGAGCCAACGGTTCAGCGCCCCCAGTACTTTTTGGCCCGATGTTTTAACCGTCCACGATTCGGCGGTGCTGTAGTAGTCGCTGAGGAACCCTTTGATACACGCCTCTGATGCCTCACGCCCCGCTTCTGAACTGCTGACACCGTCGGCAATCGCTACCGCCACCCCTTTAGTAGTCAACAGTGGTTCGTCGGGCATACGGATGCCACACGCATCTTCGTTGGAGGGTTTAACCCCTTTTTCACTGTACTGGGCGGCGTTAATGGTCAGGGGTGATTGCATCTGTTGTTTTATCTTTTACGTCAGGTGGGCACCATCTCTCGGCCCAGGAGAACAATAGGGACGGCGGGCATATATATAGTATGCCCGCCGGACAGCGCTATCTACTTCACATCGATCATCTGCACTGTACCATCTGCCAACGTCTCCACCATCTGCCCTTTTGGCTCTTCGAGGTAAAGCATGATCAGTGCAAAGACCAACGCGGCCGAAATCCCGATCACCAGGAAGAACTGGTTGTAAGGGACCAGAGAGTTCACGGTCAGGAAGACCACACCGCCCACATTTCCAAACGCGCCCACCATGCCGGCAATCTGGCCGGTCATGCGCCGCTGTACCAGTGGCACCATGGCATAGACCGCGCCCGACCCCATCTTGGAGAAGATGCCGCCCACAATCGTCAGCCCCACCACCATCCATACCGGCCACTCTTTGCTCATCAAACCCAACAGCAGAAAGCTGGCGGCAATCCCGGCAAAGACGATGATAAGGGTGCGGCGACGGCCAATACGGTCACTGACCCAACCGCCACCAGGACGTGCCATCAAATTCAGGAACGGGTAGATACCCGCCAGCAGCGCCGCCGTTACTTTGGGGATATCAAACCAGGAGACGTAGAGCATGGCCAACATTGAGACCACGGCCAGCTCGGTACCAAACGTTACAAAGTAGGCCCAGTCCAGCACTGCTACCTGTTTAAATTTGTAACGCTGCATTTCAGGCACTGGTTTTTTCAGTACATGGCCATTGACGTTCCAGATCTTCCACACTTGCAACAGATAGATGGCCGTTAATACCAGATAGATCACCATCGCCGCCGTGCCACTAATCAGCCCCAGCTGTGTCGGTGCCAGCTTCCAGGTCAGCAGCGCCAGCGCCAGGAACAGCGGTACATTCATCAATATGTAGATTGCCAGATCAGTGCCGCTGGTGATCTCCATCGCACCCATCTTTTTAGGTTTGAAGTAGGTAGATCCCTTGGGGGTATTGCTCACACGGGTGTAGTAGAAGACACCGTAGGCAATCGCCAGCAGACTGGCCACGGTAAGGGAGATGCGCCAGCCGTTGGCATCGCCGATGTTGGCCGCCAGCACCGGCAGTGTTACCGCCGCAGCCGAGGAGCCAAAGTTACCCCAGCCACCGTAAATGCCCTGCGCCAGACCGGTCTGTTTAGCCGGAAACCACTCGCCAATCATACGAATGCCCACCACAAACCCGGCACCGATAAAACCGGACAGGAAGCGCATCAGCGCCAGCTGTTCATAACTCTGCGCCCAGGAGAAGGCGATGCTGATCACCCCCCCCAGGATCAATACCCCGGCATACATGATGCGCGGCCCAAACTTATCCACCAACATGCCCACCACAATACGGGCAGGGATGGTCATCGCTACGTTCAGGATCAGCAGCACCTTCGCCTGCTGATCGGTCAGACCCAACGCCTCTTTAATAAAAGGCATCATCGGCCCCAGGCCGAGCCACACCACAAAGGTCATAAAAAACGCAAACCAGGTGTAGTGCAGGATGCGGATATTGGCTTGATCTAACGCAAAGATGTTGAGTTTACTGCTGGACATGATAGTTACCTTGATTAACCCCGTTGTTAATTAACGGTGGTTTTGCAGCAACCGTGCCAACTATTCAACACTTTGATTAACAAAGAATAAACAACTTATCGCGCAACAATGATGCATAAAAAAGAGCACTCTTGGTGCGCTGCACCAGACAAGCGTTCTAGAGTGGGGCGCAACCACTACGCCGTGAGACAAACAGGGGCAGTGGCCGCCACATCAAACAGTGATGGCTGAATATTCAGGCCATGTCTGTCTCAAGATCCTGATAATCATCCACCCTAAACCGTGGGGTACAGATGGCCAAAAACAGCAGGTCATCCTCGCCTATATTGGTAATGCGCTGGCGGCAACGCGCCGGGATCACCACCACATCGCCCGCCCCTACCTGCTGTGCGGCCAGCGTGCCGATCTCTACCATTCCCGTACCACTGATGATGCAATAGCGCTCTTCACTCTGATTAAGTAGATGCCAGCATGTGGTCACCCCTGGGGCCACCCTGGCCCGCGCTATGGAGAGCTGCGGGTCGTCCGCCGAGTTTGAAAGTTCGGTAATGTAACAGCGCTCCGGGGTATAAAACTCCTGCGCCAGACTGCCCTGTTTAATCGTTGCTGCCATTCACTGATCTCCCCAATACCATTAAATTTACCCGCCCCACTCTACCCTTTTATTACATCAATACCGTGATGGTGCAGATTCATTTCCCCATCGCACCCATCTGGTGCGCCCACGCTTCAAATGTGTGCCGTACTACCATAAACAAACCTACCTTCCCCGTAGAACCTATCTACCCACCTCAATAAAATCAATCAATTAGACTGATTTTTATTATTGGCGCACAAATTGCTAACATATCGACCAATATAGTCTGGTTTTACATTGGGAGCTTGAGATGAAAGAAAAACTGGTATTAATCGGTAACGGCATGGCCGGCATGCGAGCACTGGAAGAGTTGCTGAAAATCACCCCCGATATGTACGACATCACCGTTTTTGGTGCCGAGCCCTACGGCAACTACAACCGCATCTTACTCTCCCCGGTACTGGCGGGTGAAAAGAGCATTGATGACATCATGCTCAATACCGTTGAGTGGTACAAAGAGAACAACATCACCCTGCACGCAGGTAAAAAAGTGGCCAATGTCAACCGTAAAAAGCGCGTTGTCATCGCCGAGGATGGTACTGAGGAACCTTACGACCGACTGCTGCTGGCCACCGGCTCTAACCCATTTATCATCCCCGTGCCGGGCCATAACCTCACCGGCGTGATCGGTTTCCGCGATATCAAAGATGTAGACACCATGCTGGAAACCTCCAAATCCAGAAAACATGCCGTGGTCATTGGTGGGGGTCTACTAGGTCTCGAAGCCGCCAACGGTTTGCAGATCCAAGGTATGGATGTAACCGTTGTGCATCTGTGCGACACCCTGATGGAACGGCAGATGGACGGTGTCTCCGGCAAAATGTTACAAAAAGCGCTGGAAGAGCGCGGGCTTCAGTTCCTGATGGCGACCCAGACGGAAGCTATTCTGGGTGACGACCACGTTAAGGGGGTGCGTTTCAAAGGTGGCCTGGAGATATCAGCGGATATCGTGGTGATGGCAGCGGGGATTCGCCCCAACATCGAGCTGGCCAAAAAGATCGGCCTGCATTGCGAACGGGGCGTTGTTGTAAATGACACCATGCAGACCTACGACCCCAAAATCTACGCCGTGGGTGAGTGTGTGCAGCACCGTGGTGATACCTACGGTCTGGTCGCCCCGCTGTTTGAACAGGCCAAGGTCTGTGCCAACCATCTGGCCAAACTGGGCATTGGTGCCTATCAAGGCTCTGTCACCTCCACCAAACTTAAGGTAACGGGCATTGACCTCTTCTCCGCCGGTGATTTTATCGGTGACGAGAGCACGGAAGAGATTGTGATGAAAGATGCCTCCCGTGGCGTCTATAAGAAGATCGTCATCAAAGATAACCGGATCAAAGGGGCCGTCATGTACGGTGATACGGTCGACGGCTCCTGGTACTTCCAGCTGCTGCGTGATGGCACTGATGTCAGTGAGTTCCGCGACTCTCTGATCTTTGGTCAGGCCCAGATTGGCGAGGCCGGCCACGGCGGCCAGAACGCCGCCTCCGCCATGAGCGCCGAGATGGAAGTGTGCGGCTGTAACGGCGTCTGCAAGGGGGATATCGTCAAGGCCATCACCACCAAAGGGCTGTTTACCCTGGAAGAGGTGCGCGCCCATACCAAGGCCTCCGCCTCCTGTGGCTCCTGCACCGGACTGGTGGAGCAGATCCTCTCCTCCACCGTGGGCGACTACTCCGCCACCCCCAAGAAAAAGCCGATGTGTGGCTGTACCGACCATACCCATGACGAAGTTCGGGCCGCCATCGCCCAGAATAAGTTGACCACCATCGCCGCTGTACGTGAATTCATGGAGTGGCGCAACGTCGACGGCTGCGCCTCCTGCCGCCCGGCACTCAACTTCTACGTGCTGGCCGCCTGGCCACATGAGGCCAAGGATGATCCACAGTCACGCTTCATCAACGAACGTGCCCATGCCAATATTCAGAAAGATGGCACCTACTCCGTCGTGCCACGTATGTGGGGCGGTGTCACTAACTCCACCGAACTACGCGCCCTTGCCGATGCCGCTGATAAGTACAAGGCCAAGATGGTCAAGGTCACTGGCGGCCAGCGTATCGATCTGTTTGGTATCAAAAAAGAGGATCTGCCCAGCATCTGGGGCGACCTGAATGCTGCGGGCATGGTCTCCGGCCACGCCTACGGCAAATCACTGCGTACCGTTAAAACCTGCGTTGGCTCCGAGTGGTGCCGCTTTGGTACCCAAGACTCCACCGGTCTGGGAATCAAGATCGAGAAGATGACCTGGGGTACCCAGACCCCCCATAAGTTCAAAATCGCCGTCTCCGGCTGCCCACGCAACTGTGCCGAAGCCACCATCAAGGATTTTGGTGTGGTCTGTGTTGACTCCGGTTACGAACTGCACGTCGGCGGTAACGGCGGTATCCACGTCCGTGCTACCGATCTGCTGGCCAGGGTTAAAACCGAAGAGGAGGCAATGGAGTACTGTGGTGCCTTTATGCAGGTCTACCGTGAAGAGGCCCACTACTTGGACCGTACCGCACCGTGGATTGAACGTGTCGGTTTGAGCTACGTAAAACAGCGTGTTGTCGAAGATGAAGCGGGCCGCAAGGCGCTGTACAAACGATTCCTGGAGTCACAAGAGGTGTTCCGTTTTGACCCTTGGGCCAGACAGATCGCCGAACATCGCGACAACTACATCCCCATCAAAAAGATTGGGTGAGTTTTATAAATGATAGGGTGGGCACGTTTTTGTGCCCACCAAGCGTTGCGAAGCAACACAAATATTTTTTAAATGAGTCGCCGCTGGCGATGAATTGGTGGGCACAAAAAGCGTGCCCGCCCTACATTGATTTTGATTGAGGCATTGAGAGAAATGAGCAACTGGATTGAAGTAGGCAAGGTCACCGACATACCCAAACTGGGCGCACGGGTAGTGGAGACCAGCCGTGGCGACATCGGTATCTTCCGCACTGCCGACGATGAGATCTTTGCCCTGCGTGACAAATGTCCACATAAAAACGGCCCGCTGTCACAGGGCATCGTCCATGGCAAACGTGTTACCTGCCCGCTGCACAGCTGGAAAATCGAACTCGAATCAGGCGAAGCCGTGGCCCCGGATGTAGGCTGCGCGGCCAGATATGAGACCAAGATTGAGGATGGCATAATCTTTTTGACACTGTAATCAACCTCACCACTCCAGGTTAATGCCAGACTCAACATGGCGTGGTGCAGCGACAATAAGGAGCTAATCACGATCTTGGCCAGGGGGTAGAGTAAGATCGTGAACACGCTCTCAAAAATGGATGTCAATCGGCGGGATCAATCATGACCAATACAACAGCAACCACCTGTCCCTACTGCGGCGTTGGCTGCGGTGTGCTTGCCACAGTCACGGATAGCGGTGTTGCCATCAAGGGTGATACAACTCACCCGGCCAACTTTGGCCGTCTCTGCTCCAAGGGTTCTGCCCTGGGCGAAACCGTGGGGCTGGATGAGCGCCTGCTCTCCCCCATGATCGACGGCGTAGACAGCAGCTGGGACGATGCCCTCAATCGTGTCGCCGCTGGCTTTAACGCCGTGATCAAAGAGCACGGCCCGGATGCCGTCGCCATGTACGTCTCCGGCCAGCTGCTCACCGAGGACTACTACGTCGCCAACAAATTGATGAAGGGGTATGTCGGCAGCGCCAACATCGATACCAACTCACGCCTCTGCATGTCATCGTCGGTGGCGGGCCACAAACGCGCCTTTGGTTCCGACACCGTACCGTGCAGCTATGAAGACTTGGAGCGCGCCAAACTCATCGTGCTGGTCGGTTCCAACGCTGCCTGGTGCCACCCAGTTTTGTATCAGCGCATCGTCAAGGCCAAAAAAGAGAATCGCGATCTTCAGGTCATTGTTATCGATCCCCGCAAGACCGCCACCTGCGACATCGCCGATCTGCACCTGCCACTTAAACCCGGCAGTGATGCACTGCTCTTTAACGGCCTGCTCACCTACCTGAATCAGGATGGCGAGTTTAACGATCTCTACGTCAACCACTACACCGAAGGGCATCAAGCGGCCCTGGATATGGCCCAGACAACCGCCCCTACGGTGGAGGCCGTGGCAGAAAAATGTGGCCTGCCCGCTGCCGACGTTGCCGAATTTTATCGTCTTTTTGCCCGTACAGAACGGGTCATCACCGTCTACTCACAAGGGATCAACCAATCCAGCAGCGGCACCGACAAGGTCAACGCCATCATCAACTGCCATCTGCTCACGGGCCGTATCGGTCGTGCCGGCATGGGGCCGTTCTCTTTCACCGGCCAACCCAATGCCATGGGTGGACGCGAGGTAGGTGGCATGGCCAACATGCTCGCTGCCCACATGGAGATCAACAATCCAGACCATCGTCAACTGGTGCAAGGGTTCTGGCAGTCACCCCTCATCGCCGACCATCAGGGTTTAAAAGCGGTGGATATGTTTAACGCCATCGATGCCGGGCGCATCAAGGCCGTCTGGATCATCGCCACCAACCCGGTAGTCAGCATGCCCGACGCCGACCACGTCCGTAGTGCGCTACAAAAGTGCGACCTTGTGGTTGTCTCAGACATCATGCGCCACACCGATACCACCGCCCTTGGCCATGTACTGCTGCCGGCACTCGGCTGGGGCGAAAAAGAGGGCACCGTCACCAACAGCGAACGCCGCATCTCACGCCAACGCCCCTTCCTCGCCGCACCCGGCCAGGCCAAACCTGACTGGTGGGCCATTGCTGAAGTGGCCCAACGGATGGGGTTCAGCAACGGCTTTGGTTTCACCAGCGCTGCCGACATCTTTCGTGAACACGCCGCCCTCTCCGGCCACCAAAACGGTGGTAAACGCGACTTTGATATTGGCGAACTGAGCAACATCAACGACGCCCAATATGATCTGCTGGAACCCATTCAATGGCCAGTAAAAGAGGGGCGTGGCACTGCCCGCATGTTTACCACCGGCAAGTTTTTCACCCCTTCGGGCAAGGCGCAATTCATCGCCATTGAGCCGCGTCCACCACAGAACGGCACCAGTGAAGATTTCCCTTTCACGCTCAATACCGGTCGTGTGCGTGACCACTGGCACACCATGACCCGTACCGGCAAAGCGCCACGCCTGAGTGAACACACCGCCGAACCCTATGTAGAGATTCATCCGCTCGACGGCAAGGAGTCAAGGGTAAAAGATGGCGCGCTGGCCAAGGTCTTCAGCCGCTGGGGCGAGGTGATTGTGCGAGTCCGATACGACGACGCGCAGCAGCGCGGCAGTGTTTTTATTCCGATGCACTGGAACGATCAGTTCGCCAGTCAGGCGCGAGTTGATACGCTGGTCAATCCCGTGGTTGATCCGGTATCCGGCCAGCCAGAGTTAAAACAGACACCCGTACGGGTGCAGCCCTACCAAGCCGCCTGGCATGGCTTTTTGTTGTCACGGCGCAAGCTCGACATCAAAGGGGCCAGTTACTGGGTGCGTGCCACCGGTGATGGCTTTTATCGTTACGAGATTGCCGGGGACCAGGCAACCGAGAACTGGCCCAGCTGGGCGCGCAGCATGCTCTGCGCCAGCGATAACGACGTCCACTGGGTCGAATACCACGACGCCCGTCGCCACCACTATCGCGGTGTGCGTATGGTCAGCAATCGTGTTGAGAGTTGTATCTTCATCGCCCCCAGCCATGAACTACCCTCACGCAGCTGGCTCGCCGGACTCTTTGCCAAAGAGACACTGGCCGATGACGAACGCAAAGGCATCCTGCTCGGCAAACCCCCCGTCGGCCAGGCCGATGTCGGCCACATCGTCTGCGCCTGTTTCTCTGTGGGCATCAACACCATCACCGCCGCCATCAAGGCACAAAACCTCACCAGCGCCGAAGCCATCGGTAAGGCACTCAAGGCCGGCACCAACTGTGGCTCTTGTGTGCCGGAGTTGAAACAGATATTGGCCGAGCGGGATGAGTAGATCGGAGTTGAGTAGTTTTACCTCAGGTTTTGTCATACAAACAAAGTCGAATTGGTTCGGGATTTGTATGTTTCAAAGCAGCCAGGAGCAGCCGTTGGATTTTGTAGCCTGGATGGAACGGAGTGGAATCCGGGACGGAGGATAACCCCGGATTACGCTATCGCTGCATCCAGGCTACTCGCTGCATCCCAAATCGACGTTAGTGAAGACAGAGTGGGGACATGGCTACTTAAGTCTGTCCGCAGCAACGGCAGATAGCCCGGATCGTCCCTCCACCCCGGCACCTTTCGGGTGCGAGGTGAATCATACAAGCCTGGATGGAACGGAGTGGAATCCGGGACGGAAGATAACCCCGGATTACGCTATCGCTGCATCCGAGCTACTCGCTCTTCCCATCAAAATCTTTCTGCATACTCTGAATGAATATGACTGGAGAAATACCAAAATCCGGCTCGAGAATCGATCGAAGGTACTGTGATGGCTCTGGCAGTAATGTCATTAATACCTCATGCGAAATCTGTCTCACAAGAGCTCGCAACAGTCTCAACCCCGAGCCTTTCTTTGAAACTGGGGTAACACGCTCTGGTGAGATTGGCTCATTCGGATTGGTGACTGCGTCACCTTCAATGATCTGGCATTCATAGGTATAATTTGCGTTCCTCGTTAACTCAAAGTACGCCTTTTCAATTCCTGGTGAAACGTGCCCTCCCCTATCCTGATTAGCCATCTGCCTAATAAGTCGTCGGCGAGGAAACACATCCCCGGAAGTGGTACGCAGAATCGAGGCCTCCCACCAAGCGTGAAACGAAGTACAAAGTGGCTCATTAGATGTTAGTGCGAACAGATGAGGCTCCCAGTCGGCAAACAGTAACCCGTCCCGCGGTATCGTCGTCTGAAATGCCAGACCAGCAACGGGGGCAGTTGATATATTGGGATTCCCTTTGTTCATTGTTTTCGCAGTATCAATGAATTCCATCGACTCCCAACCTAATTGATGAAGAAGTGATCGACTTGTCGTCTTGGGGTTGTCAAGTAACAAAACCCTTAGGTTTAAAGCAATCTCTGCCGCGAAATATTTTTTGCCTTGGTCAAAATTACTGCAATGCGACTGGAGCACCTCTAGGTGTTCCATTAGTAATTCCTGCAATTCAGCAGTAGGCCTCTCCACGTGCTGCTGTTTCTCCTTAGGCAAACGATGTTTACTCATGGCTTACATGACTCCGGTGACTAACGAGGCTGTTTTTTCTCGTTCCCACGCTCCAGCGTGGGAACGCATACGGTGATTAATGAATGGTATCAGGTATGGATCCCATGGAGGACAGTGGGAACCAGCCACGTAGGGTGGGCACCGCCCACCAACTCAAACATCTTCAACACACTCATCCAATATTTCATTACCTGAATCACCACCACACCCCCATTCAATCCCATATATACCTTCGCGCACATATCGATGAAATGTTGAATATGGCCATTCGTTTACATTACTCACCAGGCCATGTTTAACCGGGTTGAAATGAATATAATCCATGTGCGCCTGATAATCGGTTTCATCTCTTATTTGATGCTCCCAAAATCGTCGCTGCCATATTGTGGCTTCACGATGGCGCGTCTTTGAATCGTTCATCCATTCATCGCGTTGAAACAGCTGTTTCGTTTTTTTGGTGAAACCGGCTTTAATCAGCCCCCATCTTTTCGAATAGTCGTTGTCGCCTGCGGGCAGTCGCCATATGCAGTGAAGATGGTCTGGCAGCAATACCCACGCTTCTATCGTAAAGGGATACTGGCTACGCACCTCTTCAATGGCGCTTCTTAGTGCGATCCGGCTCTCTGGCAAGGTCAATAACGGTCGTCTGCGGTAGGTGACAACCGTGAAGAAGTAGGCTCCGCCTTCTGCTCGTGTTCTACGATAATTCGACATGACTGTTGGGTTTTTGCGTGGGCGATGCCCACCCTACTTTTTGTTTTAAATCGGAAGCTGTCTGGAGTCCCACTCTACCTATCAATCCTCACTACAACCAGCGCATCTTAAAAAGAACAGCTTACGCCCATTCGTGTGGTGGGCCAGCAACCATTCATGGTCTGGCTATTTGTTATAGGGGTTAGGCTGCGGTGGGCGATGCCCACCCTACTTTTTGCTTCGAATCGGAAGTTGTCTGTGACCCTATCTTACCGATCAATCCTCATTAAAACCATCACACCTTAGGAAGAGCAGCTGACACTAATCGACTGCGCCCATTCGGGGGGCAGATCGGCATACCGCTCATGTTCTGGCTGTTCGTCATAGGGGTGGCGCAACAGTACCAGCAGCCGCTCTAGTTCACTATAGTCAGCCTCATCCTCAGCCTTGCGAATGGCTGTTTCGGCCAGATGGTTACGCAGAATGTATTTGGGATTGACCTGCCGCATCCGCAGGCTACGCGCGGCGTCATCGCTCTGCTCCTGTGCCAAACGTTGCCCGTAGCGCTCTGCCCATGCATCAAAGACTTCACGATTGGGGAACATGTCGCGCAGTTTGTTGGATCCTGCTTTGCTCGGCTCAAAATCACACAGACCACGGAAGAAAATGGTGTAGTCGACCTGCCCTTCCAGCTGCGCCAGCAGTGCTTTCCACAACTCAAGATCGCCCTCGTCTGCCGTGATCAAACCGAGCTTGACGCGGACCATCTGTAACTCTTCCTGACGGTAGATATCCCAGTAGCGGTTGAGCTGCGCTTTGGCGATCTCCACCCCGGCCTGCGGCTCGTCTGACAGCAGTGGCAACAGTGCTTGCGCCAGGCAGCTCATATTAAAGAGTCCTATATAAGGTTGCTGGTCAAAGGCGTAGCGCCCCTGGTGGTCGGAGTGGTTGCAGATAAAACCGGCTTGATAGGTATCCAGAAAACCAAACGGGCCGTAGTCGAGTGTTAGCCCAAGGATCGACATGTTGTCGCTGTTCATCACGCCATGGGCAAAACCGACCCGCTGCCACTGGGCGATGAGCCGTGCGGTACGCGCCATCACCTCCTCCAGCAAGCCCAGGTAGCGGTCCGTGCGTTCGCTGATGTCAGGGAAAAATTCGTCTATCACATAATCCGCCAGCTGCTTGAGGTGGTCATGCTGGCCGGTGTAGTAAAAATATTCAAAACTGCCAAAACGGACATGGCTCTGCGCCATGCGTACCACCATCGCCCCTGGCTCGGGCTGTTCGCGATAGACCGCTTCGTTGCTGCCGATGAGGCACAAGGCACGCGTGGTGGGAATCCCCAGGCTGTGCATCGCCTCACTACAGAGATATTCACGGATGCTGGAGCGCAGCACGGCCCGGCCATCGGCATTGCGTGAGTAGCGGGTCGGGCCGCTGCCCTTCACCTGTAGATCCCACAGCTCGCCTTGTGAGTTACGCACTTGTCCCAACAGGATTGCCCGGCCATCCCCCAGACGCGGCACATTGACGCCAAACTGGTGGCCGGAGTAACACATGGCCAGTGGCTCTGCCCCTGCCAGCGGGGTGGCACCATTAAAGTGGTCGATGAAGTCGGGGCGCTGAGCCTGTTGTGGGTCCAGGTCGATCAGTTCAGCGGCAGCGGCATTAAAATTGATGAGATGGCTGCCGTGCAGTGGCTGAGGAGACACCGAGTGGTAGAACTCTGGCGGCAGTTGCCGGTAGCCGTTATCAAATTGCAGCTGTTCAAGGGTGAGTAGTGAGCGCTTCATGCAAATACCAGATTAATTTAGTCAGGATATTAAAACGCCAATAGACGGGGGAAAGCAACTACCCTCTCCGGGATAACCGCTTGATTTGACGAAACGCTAGGTAAAAACCCTGAAAATCAGCCAATAAAGTTGCGTGTCAATACTTGACACGCAACTTTATACACAGCAAAAACTTTTTTTCCACAAGGGTGACAATAAATATTCATCAATCGGGCAAAAAAATCTAACTCATTGATTTTCTTACAACAGGAACAACTGACCAAGATTACACCATTGTATAAACAGTGCTGTAACAACAAGGATTTAGCGTCACTCCCCCCAATTCGTCCACATAGTTATCTACAGCTTTTGTGGGTAACCCAAATTTACAGTCTTGGCATTTTACAGGATGGCCGTTTGACGGTTCTTTGATAGAGCGCCAGGGCTGGCGGCATGGCATTACTGAGTCTGTCTATCCGGGTATCGTGGGCTGGGTGGGTCGACATAAACTCCGGTGGCTGCTGGCCACTGTTCTTGCCCATGTTCTGCCACAGCTTGATGCTTTCACGCGGATCAAAACCCGCCTGGGCCATCAACTCCAGTCCAATCTGGTCGGACTCACTCTCTTGCAGACGACTAAACGGGAGCAGCACCCCAACCTGGGTCCCCAGCCCAAGGGCCGACATCACTGTTTGACGATTGGCGTTGTTGCTCGCCGCCATCCAGCCATCCAGCAGAGTCAATCCTTGGCTAACGGCAAAGTTTTGCGATACCCGTTCATTACCGTGGCGTGCCAGCACATGGCCAACTTCATGGCCCAGCACCGCCGCCAGCTGATCTGGCGTTTCAGCCACACTCAATAACCCTTTGTAGACACCGATCTTGCCGCCAGGCAGGGCAAAGGCATTCACGGCGGGGGCATCAAAGACCACCACCTCCCAGTCGTTGCTGTTTTTTTGCACTGCTGGCAGGCGGGTAAGTGCGCTGGCGACACACTGTACGTAGCTGTTGATGGCGGCATCTTTCACCGGCGGTGTCTGATCACGCATCTGGCTGAATGACTGCACCCCCATTACCACCATCTGCCCTTCTGGCATAAAAACAAACTGTTTGCGCCCGGTGGGCGAGACTGCACAGGCGGTCAGCACAACAAACAGGGTTGCCAGGGTCAGTTTTTTATACATAATCATTCATCCTCGGGGCTATTTAGTTGCCGTTAACTATACCTTCACACCAGCACTTATGCATCCATTGCTGAACATCGCGGTGGGGCAGCAACGCTGCCAAAATACAAACAGACCCACCATGTTCTGAAAACAGAAAGTAACAAAGGCAGATCCATCGGCCTTTGTGACTGTTTTTAAAACCAACTACTATTCAAAGTTTTTTAGACATTGCGCTCAAGACCCTTGGCAACAGCCTTCAAGATTTTGGTTAAATCGCCACGGCTATACTTGGCCGTGTAAACATAGATACGTGACTTGCTGCCCAACAAACAATCAAAACCCGGACCAGTCAGTTTGCCACCACAGACCCTCTCGTGGTCACCCTTATTCCAGATAGTTTGATGATCAAAGCCGCGCGCCTTTCTTAGCGCTTTGCTGGTGCGGTTTAGGGAGTATGGTATTGAGAATTTGTTACACAACTATTTTACAAAAGTGCCTGGTGTGAAACAGGCAGGGAAACAGCACTAAAAGAGAGTTTATCTTCTATGATTCCATTTTGGTTTGTCGTTATCAGCGGCCTTATCGATTTTTTAACGATATCACCGCTTTTCCCCCACTGATCCAGTGCCTGCCTATCACCACAACTGGCGCAGGTGAAACACATATAACCTGTAAGGTAGGACTTACCACCACACTTAATACATTTAGCAGCTAAACGCGGCGCAACATAGCTACGAAAGAGTATTGGTGACAGAAGAAAAGAGCCAAAAAACAGAAAGCCGAAAACAGATGCCGACATGTCCATAACGCCACGAAAATATATCTCTACTCCAAGGACTGTTCCGGCAGACAGAAGCCCGACAAATATCGTAATAATCTGGATGAAATACAGGTGTATTCGTGGCTTCATAAATTTACACCTCTGCTGAAATCACGGAGGGGAAACAAAACAGCTTCAACAGTACAGACAGTCGCCGCACCCTTATCCCCGTTTAATTAATCACCTCAACCGCTACCCGTCCGGCCACAGCACAGAGCAATTCATAAGGAATAGTGCCCGCGCATTCAGCGACCTCCTCCACCGGCAACCCTTTGCCCCAAAGGGTAACATCGTCACCAATATTCACCCCGGCGACACCACGCAGATCGATGCAGAGTGTATCCATAGAGACCCGCCCCACCAGCGACAGGCGCCGACCATGAATCAGTACCGGCGTGCCTGGCACGGCGTGACGTGGATAACCGTCTCCATAACCACAGGCCACCACACCAACGGCCATATCCTCGGGGCAGCACCAGCTGGCACCATAGCCGATAGGATCGCCACGTTTAAAGTGGTTAACAGCAATCAGGTGAGAACTAAAGGTCATCACCGGTTGCAACCCTTCATCCTCGCCACGCCCATTGATAAATGGCGAAGCGCCGTAGAGCATCAGACCAGGACGCACCCAATCGCCATGACTCTGCTGCCATCCCAGAATACCTGCCGAGTTGGCAATGCTGACCTCTGCTGCCATCCCCTGAGTGGTATCAGCAAACAGCGTCAGCTGTTGCTGCGTCTGTTCGCTCCGGGGATCATCGGCAGAGGCCAGATGGGTCATCACCCGCAACGACCTCACCGAACGGCACGCCGTCAGGCGTTGCCACAACTCAGCCACACACTGCGGTGGCACACCGAGGCGATGCATGCCACTATCGATCTTAAACCAGACGCTGACAGGCTCCCCCTGATGCTGCTCCAGTATCGCCACATGGTTGGCATGGTGAACAACCACCTGCACATCATGACGCGCCAGCTCATGCAGCTCTGTGCTGTTTAAAAAACCTTCCAGGCAGATAATTGGTTGTTGAATGCCTGCCTCACGCAGCTGTAACGCCTCATTTAACCGCGCCACCGCAAAGGCATCACTGCCCGCCTGCTGCAATACTTTGGCAACACGGGTCAGCCCATGGCCGTAGGCGTTAGCCTTGATGACCGCAATCACCTTGGTACCGGGGGCCGATTCACGTACCCGCGCTAAATTATGTCGCAGTGCCGAGCAGTCAATCTCAACAGTGGCAACAGAGGTCATGCATAACCCTCATCGCCATAAGCGTTGGAGATGTGATTTTCAAAGCGGGTGTACTTGCCCACAAAGGTGAGCCGCACCGTACCGATAGGACCATTACGCTGTTTACCGATGATGATTTCAGCCGTCCCTTTATCCTCACTCTCCGAGTTATAGACCTCGTCACGATAGATGAAGACAATGACATCCGCATCCTGCTCAATCGCCCCCGATTCACGCAGATCCGACATGATGGGACGTTTGTTCGGGCGCTGTTCCAGACTGCGGTTAAGCTGCGACAGCGCAATCACCGGCGCATTAAGCTCTTTGGCCAGCCCTTTGAGTGAGCGCGAAATCTCTGAGATTTCAGCGGTACGGTTCTCATTGGAACCGGGCACCTGCATCAGCTGCAGGTAATCGATCACCACCAGGCCAATCTGGCCATGTTCACGGGTCAAACGACGACAACGGGCGCGCAACTCATTGGGCGACAGACCGCCCTGGTCATCAATAAACAGGGGCCGTTCCGCCAGCAGCCCCACTGCCGACGCCAGACGGGGCCAATCCTCATCCTCCAGTTTACCGCTACGCACCTTATTCTGATCAATACGTCCCAGGGACGAGAGCATACGCATCGCCAGCTGTCCCGACGGCATCTCCATGCTGAACACGGCCACCGGGTTGTCACTCTTTACCGCCACGTACTCGGCAATATTCATGGCAAACGTGGTTTTACCCATGGAGGGGCGTCCCGCCACAATCACCAGATCGCCGCCTTGCAGACCCGATGTCATGCCATCAAAATCATCAAAGCCGGTAGCAACACCGGTGATCGGATTATCCTGCTGGTAGAGCAGATCGATACGATCTACCACGCCAGTAAGTACATCCTTAATGGCGGCAAAACCGCCCTGCCCTTTGCCCCCCTGTTCAGCAATTTCAAAAACCATGCGCTCGGCATTATCGAGCAGCTCGTGGCTGTCTCGACCGTCAGGATTAAAGGCGCTGCTACTGATCTCACCACCGACACGGATCAGGCTACGCAATACCGAACGTTCCCGGATGATATTGGCATAGGCCTTAATGTTGGCAGCACTGGGGGTATTGTTGGCCAACATGCCCAGATAGGAGAGCCCGCCAACATTAATCAATTCATTATTGTTATCCAGCCACTCAGAGAGCGTCACCACATCAAAGGGGACTCCCTTCTCCGACAGAGAACGGATAGCACGGAAGATAAGTCGATGGTTTTGTCGGTAAAAATCCTCCTCCGCCACAATATCCACCACCTGATCCCATGTGCTGTTATCCAGCATCAAACCGCCCAGCATTGACTGCTCGGCCTCAACGGAATGGGGGGGAACCTTCAGGCTCTCCAGCATCTCGTCCTGAATGGTATTGGTATGAAATGAGTCAGACATGAATTTACCCTAATGCCATGTGTGGGCCACAGCAACACGAGGTATATAGAAAAGGAATAAAACCCCCAGCCGAGCCCACGGCTCGGCTGGGGTGTAACAACTACTCAGAAACAATGCTCACCTTAACGGAAGCAACAACATCCGCGTGCAGCTGCAAATCATACTCAAATTCGCCTACCAAACGAATTACACCATCAGGCATACGAACTTCGTTCTTATTCACATCAATACCTGACGCCGCGCTCACTGCCGCTGCAATATCACTGGTACCAATAGAACCAAACAGACGACCACCGTCACCCGCCTTGCAGGCAATCTGCACTGCCAAGCCATTCAGCTTCTCAGCGCGACCCTGTGCTTCAGCCACAGCTTCCGCTGCCGCTTTTTCCAACTCCTGACGACGGGCCTCAAACTTGGCCTTGTTGTCCGGCGTAGCCATTACAGCCTTACCGTTAGGAATCAGGAAGTTCCGGCCATAGCCTGGACGAACCTTAACCTGATCACCCAAACCACCCAGATTTGCTACCTTTTCCAACAAGATTAAATCCATCACATACCTCTGCTTAATTACGTTAAGCCAATTATAAAACTACTCATCATCACGCTTGTCAGCAATGCCCGGAGGGGCACTGCCTTTAAAACGTCTCCTGAAGTCCATCCAGCTGTCGGCAAACCCTACACCGGCAAGTGCTGTCATTGCATGAAAAGGCACTACAAACGCCACCACATACAACGCAATCAACCAACCACGATGTTTACCCAGCACAGCCACTAACGCATGGACCAACGCCAGACCCGCCACACTATAGACCACCACAGCAATCACCATGAGATCCGCAGCCAGCCGGCTTACCACTCCAAACTTAAACAAACTCAACAGCAACAGCACCAGTACCACCATCGTGGCAACACGGCTCTGGCGTAAACCATAAATCTCCTGGCGAAAACCACCCGGATTAAACAGTAACGACTGCCACCAGCGTGCCAACATAATACTGGCAATCAACCCCAGCACAAAGGCACCAGCCAACATGCCAGTCATCCACTCGGCAGCCTTTGGCAACTGCTCACGCAGCAAACCCAGCTCCATCCCGCCACTCTGAGTCGCCATCGCATCAAACAACTGATCCAGCACCAACAGCCACCACTGTGCAGGATCACCCGTTGCAATATAGAACACCAGCACAACCAGAACGCCCAGCACCACAGCAGCATCGAGTGTAATAGACCAAGAGACAGTGCGCCGCAACAACAGGGACAAGCCCCACAACGGCAGCCAGAGGAACAGCAGGAAAACCACTCCCGGCAATACCGTGCCCATGGCAACGTATAAAAAGAGGTTAAGGATCAGGCTGGCACCTGCCATAATCTGCAGCCCCTGCCTTGCACCATGTCGCAGCGTGGCCAGCGCCAGCGCCGCGCCACTCAGAACGCTCAAAATCCCCAGAATGGGGATCAAGGACGTTAGCGCAAAGGCTGCTGTCACTAACAGCGCCTGTATTGGACCTCGCATGATGTAACTAGCCAACGGATACATCAGCCGCCACCCTCACTTGCAAAATCCATTTTAATATCCATAAAAACACTCCGTTCCCACAGTGGAACGGAGATTTTTCACTTACCGGTGTGCATCGCTATATGGCAGCAGTGACAGATACCGGGCACGTTTGATAGCAGTAGACAGCTGACGCTGATACTTGGCTTTGGTGCCTGTAATGCGGCTAGGAACAATCTTGCCGGTTTCAGTCACATACGCCTTCAGAGTGTTCAGATCCTTATAGTCGATCTGCTTAACATTCTCAGCAGTGAAACGGCAAAACTTACGACGACGAAAAAAACGAGCCATGTTGACCTCTCTTAAAAATTCCTATCACTAAATTAGGTTTCAGTCTGAATCTGCTGTGCATGGAGAACCAATCGACTCTCCCCTTGCCGGTTATTGGCGCGGGAGATAAACCCCGTCACCACCACAACCTGCTCCACACTCACGGACTCAATCTGATCTTTCAGCTCAAACCCTGCTGCCATTACCACTATCCGACACTTTGCTGTACGCGCCATTCCCGCTTCTGTTTGAAGTGAGAGGTGCTCCAGTGTAAAACTGGTGAGCGGAATACCAGCAGGGGAATATCGTGTTTCAGGTGCCTTGCAAAACGTACCGCTCAACACCAGACGATTTTCCAAAAGCGTGATTAAGCCTCTGCCACTACATCAGACGCAGGACTACTACTATCATCATCATTCTCATCAAAGACACGTGCTGGGCGCTCTTCACGCTCATCTTCACGGCTCTTGGCAAGGAAAGACTGATCAGTCACTGCCTCATCCATACGGATGATCATATTACGAACCACGGCATCATTAAAACGGAAGGCACTGCCCAGCTCATCAATACTGGTTTGACTGCATTCAACATTCATCAATACGTAGTGTGCTTTATGCGCTTTGGCAATAGGATAGGCCAACTGGCGACGGCCCCAATCTTCCAGACGGTGAATACTGCCACCATCGGCTTCAACGATTGAACGGTAACGTTCAATCATCGCTGGAACCTGTTCGCTCTGGTCAGGGTGAACTAAAAATACAACTTCGTAATGTCTCATTAACAGCACTCCTCTCGGCTATTAGAGCCTCCCACACAATGTGGTAAGGCAAGGAGAATCACCCATCAAGCCAAGCCGGACGGATGAAGGGCGCGATTTTACTGGACTGGGCCGCCAGATGCAATTGAGTTTATTGGCAATAACGCAACAACAACGTCAATCACTATACACGCCGCTGCCGTAACGCCTCAAACATGCAGATGCCGGCAGCAACGGAGACATTCAGGCTCTCAACGGTACCCAGCATGGGGATTTTGATCAAATTGTCACAATGTTCCCGTGTCAGACGCCGCAATCCACCCTCTTCCGCCCCCAATACCAAACCCAGCGCACCTTTAAGATCAACGTCATACACATCAGAGCCAACCTCACCCGCCGCACCGACCAACCAGACCCCGGCCTGCTGCAACTCACGCATCGTACGGGCAAGATTGGTGACCTGGTAAAACGGAACGGACTCGGCGGCACCACACGCCACCTTGCGTACTACAGGAGTCAGCCCCGTCGCCTTATCTTTAGGTACAACCACCGCGTCAACACCCGCGGCATCAGCAGAACGCAGGCAGGCACCCAGGTTGTGAGGGTCTTGAACCCCATCCAGGATCAGTAAAAAGGGTGGGTGATCAAGCGACTCAATCAGGGCCATCAAATCCAGGGCCTCTGCCCGCAAATGCGGAATCAGGCGGGCCACAACCCCTTGGTGACGAGCGCCTTCAGAGAGTCTGTCCAGCTCAGCACGCGGCAGATAACTGAGCCTCACCTGAGCGCTGGCCGCCTCAGTTAATAACTCAGCGAGCCTGGCGTTGGGGCGATTGCCACCCTCAACGCAGATTTCAGCCACACTTTGCGGATTTTTAAGCACTGCCGCCACGGCATGTATGCCATACACCAGATCACTCATTCAACCACAACCTTCTTTTTACTTCTTTTTTTACGGGGCCGCTTTTTCTTGGGGGCGTCAGACTTAACATCCCCCTCTTTTTTAGTGGATCTCTTTTTTGGTTTTGCCTGATCAGTACCTTCAACCGTATCTGCAGGTTTACCACCCTCCACGCCCGCCATATCAAAGTCGATACGTTTACGGTCAAGATCAACCCGCGCCACCTTTATCCTGACCTTATCGGCAAGACGGTAGACAACACGGCTGCGCTCACCCACCAAACGGTGTTTCTGTGCATCAAACTCATAATAATCAGAGGCTAACGAGGTGATGTGCACCAGCCCCTCAACATAGATATCACTCAGCTCCACAAACAGGCCAAAACCGGTGACGCTGGTGATAATGCCATCAAACTCCTCACCCACACGCTCAAGCATAAACTCACATTTGAGCCAATCGGTGGCATCACGGGTGGCGTCATCGGCACGTCGCTCTGTCATCGAACAGTGCTCACCCATCACTGCCATCTCGCCCGGACCATAGGCAAACCCTTTTTTCGAATTGTAATGCAGGCAGTGACGAATAGCGCGATGTACCAACAGATCCGGATAACGGCGAATCGGCGAGGTAAAGTGGGCATACCCATCAAAAGCCAAGCCAAAATGGCCATTATTTTCCGGCGTGTAGACCGCCTGACTCAAACTCCGCAACATCACCGTCTGAATCAGATGAGCATCCGGGCGATCACCCAGCCCTTGCAGCAGTTTGGCATAGTGTTTTGGCAGAGGCTCATCCCCACCGCCCAGCGACAACCCCAGCTCTGCAAGAAATTGGCGCAAATTGGCGAGTTTATCCTCAGAGGGACCTTTGTGAACACGGAAAAGGGCCGGGATCTCATAATCGAGCAAAAAGTCTGCC
Organism: Tenderia sp. (SeqCode); assembly: GCA_031416075.1. GTDB lineage: Bacteria > Pseudomonadota > Gammaproteobacteria > Tenderiales > Tenderiaceae > JAKFXL01. The sequence continues at coordinate 62,385 of JANOSY010000055.1, forward strand.
GCGCACACATTGGCCGCGATCATAAACTCCTCAATCAGCTTATGTGCATCATTACGCTCAACGGGGACAATACGCTCTATCTTGCGGTCACGGCCAAAGACAATTTTTGTCTCGGTGGTCTCAAAGTCGATAGCGCCACGTTTATCACGCTTGGCCCTGAACACCTTATACAGTTTGTGCAGCTCTTCCAGATGGGGCAGCAACGGCTCATGCTGGCTACGCAGCTCTGCGTTACGTTCCACCACCATTTCAGCCACTTCGGTATAGGTCAGACGTGCTGCAGAGCGCATCAACCCTTCAAAAAAGTCATAACCGGTCACATCACCTTTGCTGGAGATGAACATCTCACACACCATGCAGAGACGGTCGACTTGCGGATTCAAGGAACAGAGTCCATTGGAGAGGATCTCAGGCAACATCGGGATCACACGCCCCGGGAAGTAAACCGAGTTGCCACGGGTGGTCGCCTCACGGTCCAGCGCCGTGCCCAGCTGCACATAATGAGATACATCAGCAATGGCAACCAGCAGCTTCCAGCCATCACCATGGGGTTCACAGTAGACCGCATCATCAAAATCGCGGGCATCTTCACCATCAATGGTCACCAGCGGCAGATCACGCAGATCTTCACGATCAAGCTTATCCGCCTCCGCCACCTCCGGCACAAACCCAACAATCTCCTGCTTCACCTCTACCGGCCATTCACGCGGCAGGCAGTGGGCGCGGATCGCAATATCGATCTCCATGCCGGGATCCATATGATCACCCAACACCTCAACAATCTTGCCAATGGGCTGAGAACGACTGCTGGGCTGCTCAATAATCTGCGCCACCACAATCTGGCCATCGGAAGCACCGCCACGCCATTCGGCAGCGATCAGAATATCCTGTGTCACCCGCTTATTGTCAGGGACGACAATGCCAATCCCATGTTCAAGCTGAAAACGACCGACAATCTCATTGTTGGCGCGTTCCAGCACCTCCACCACGGACCCCTCACGACGGCCACGGCGATCAACCCCGGAGACCCGCACAATAGCGCGGTCACCATGCAGCAGCGAACGCATCTGTTTGGCCGACAGAAACAGGTCATCCCCGCCACCATCAGGCACCAGAAAGCCAAAACCGTCAGCGTGGCCAATTACCCGGCCGGTGATCAGCTGCATTTTGCTCGCCAGACCGTAGCCGTCACGGCGATTACGGACCAACTGGCCATCCCGCTCCATCGCCCGCAGGCGGCGCGTCAAGGCCTCAACATCCTGTTCGCTCTCCAACCCCAGCATCTCTGCCAGCGGCTGAAACTGCAACGGCTCCCCTTTCTCTGCCAGCAACTCCATGATCAACTCACGGCTGGGAATCGGGTTCTCATATTTTTGAGCCTCACGCTCAGCCAGGGGATCGTTCAATTTTGGGCGTTTAACCATAAGTTATATTCTTTCTTATCCTTGATTCATTTTTAAGTTGGCAATTATTATCGCACACTAATTGACAGTCAGCTCACCCCACCGTAAAATGCGCCGCCACTAGGGAGATGAAAATCTTCTAGTGACATATAATACAATGCCCCCTGCCGAGGTGGCGAAATTGGTAGACGCACTAGCTTCAGGTGCTAGCGGGGGTAACCCCATGGAGGTTCAAGTCCTCTCCTCGGCACCATACAAACTGCAACACAGCGTCACCCAACAGCTCACATAGAGTAAGCCCCCTGCCCTTAAAACAATAAAAACAGTAACCGAAGGTATATAACTACATTTCCACCTTCAATACCACAAATCCGTAATTTATCGGCTTACACAAAATATCGATAAGGCGACATAATTGAACACACTGTCCAAAATAATAGCCCCGTTGAACACCACTAATCATCAATGGTTCTCCCCATTACGCTGGCAGTAGCAATTAGGCTAAAGAGGCATGTAGTCGCCATCCTTATCAAAGTGTCACATCCCAAGTACGGCAAATAACATCAACACCCTACCTTGGCCATACTGCCATAGCTATCACTCACATACACCGTAAGCCCGCCGCAAATTTAGCCTCGAGACTGTCAATAGCAGCGTGACTATGCCATTCAGCGCTATATTGGCTGCCAACAGTGGCACGCTGGCCAGCAGCAGAAAAAGCGAAACCAAGACTCGTTTCATCACGATCTTCCCTCAGTATTTATTATTAGTGTGCCGCTGGTTACAAACCGGTTCGGCAGATTTTTTTCAACATAAAACACACAACGCCACCGCGCGCTGTTGCATAAGCGTAGATTCGCTTGTTCTGTCTGTTTGGTCAGTGCTGTGTTCATGTTCGTTTTGTTATCGTCTGCTCGGGGTTTGAGTTTTGTTCAATCTGTTGTCAGTTATTTGTTGGGCTTTCGCTAACCGCCATGGAGAGCGAAGCGATGGCGGTTACTCCCCGATAGGCGACCCCGTCCGCAGACTCGTAGTTGGGAGCGTTAGCGAGCGACGAAGAGGATGCGGCAGCGGGTATAGTCGCCGTAGAGTCATTGTGGCAGGCGTGTCGTAGTGTGGCGAGTCCATTTATGGACAATGCCATACGGAGACGCGGCGGACGCAGGACGGTCGGGGCAAAAGGAATCAGTTGTCGCGTAAGTGAGTCTATTTTGGGCATGGACGCCCAAAATAGGTAACGAAGTAGCGACACAATCTTCTCCCGGTTTCATCACTTCTACTGTTCTGAGAGATAGAGGTTTGGTATTCTGTGCTGTTGTCATGGGCATCCTCTTGAATTGGTTTCAGTTTGTTCAACTCAACTGAGAAAAAGTGTAACTTTTTGATCTCAACAAAACCTACCCCAACACAAGTTACACTTCAAGCTACACTTTAGAGTTACACTTTTTTGTGAGATCGGATGATATCCCATAATATTTACTGAGATTATAAGAGACAGCAATAAAACTGAAACACAATACTTTTCAATAGTTTAATCGGCGCAACAGTATGAGTTCTAAAGAAAATACAAACCCACACACCCCCATGATGCAGCAATATCTGGGCATCAAGGCCGAGCACCCCAACATGCTGCTCTTTTACCGCATGGGCGATTTTTACGAACTCTTTTTTGACGACGCCCGCAAGGCCGCACGACTGCTCGATATAACACTAACCTCCCGCGGCCAATCAGCAGGCGAGCCTATTCCAATGGCGGGCATCCCCTACCACGCGGCAGAAGGGTATCTGGCACGGCTGGTCAAGCAGGGTGAGTCTGTTGCACTCTGTGAACAGGTAGGGGACCCCGCCACCTCCAAAGGACCGGTAGAGCGCAAGGTGATGCGGGTCATCACCCCTGGCACCGTCACCGACGAGGCGCTGCTTAACGAACGCCAGGATAACGTGCTCGCCGCCGTACACCGTCATGACAACAACTTTGGTATTGCCACCCTGGACCTCACCTCTGGTCGCCTCGTTGTGATGGAGGTGGCGGGCAAAGAGGCTCTCAACGACGAGCTGGAACGTATCCGTCCCGCCGAACTGCTGGTCAGCGAAGCGCTAAACCGCATGTTAACGCTGGAGGCCCACTACCCGGTGCGGCAGCAGCAGCCGTGGCATTTTGAGTTCGAGACCGCAGTGCGCCTGCTCACCACCCAGATGGGCACCCGTGATCTGCACGGTTTTGGTTGCGACACCATGAACAGCGCCCTCTGTGCCGCCGGTTGTCTGATGCAGTACGCCCAGGAGACCCAACGCGCCGCCCTGCCCCACATTCAGGGGATCAGCGTCGAACGGCGTGAAGATAGTGTTGTGATGGATGCCACCAGCCGCCGCAATCTGGAGCTTGAGGTCAATCTGTTTGGTGGCCGCGACAATACCCTGCTCGATGTGATGGACCGCAGCGCCACCGCCATGGGTAGCCGCCTGCTGCGGCGCTGGCTCAACCGACCGTTACGTGACCACCAGATTCTGAATCAGCGCCTGCATGCCATCGACACCCTGCTGGAAAACCACAATTTTGAACTCCCACAGGAGCAGTTGCGGACCATCGCCGACATCGAACGCATTCTCGCCCGTATCGGCCTGAAGTCGGCCCGCCCCCGCGACCTCGCCCAGCTGCGCGACACCCTGGCACAGCTACCGGCATTGCACCGACAGATCCAGCCTCTCTCGTCACCCCTGATTGAGAATATCACCGCACGGATGGGGCAATATCCGGAGCTACACACCTACCTGCTACGGGCCGTGATCGACAACCCACCTGTGATCATCCGTGATGGCGGGGTTATCGCCCCCGGTTACGATGTAGAACTGGATGAGTTACGTGGTATCAGTAGCAATGCTGGGCAATATCTACTCGATCTCGAACAGCGAGAGAAGATCCGCAGCGGCATTCCAACCCTCAAAGTCGCCTACAACCGTGTGCATGGCTACTATATAGAGGTGAGCAAGGCGCAAGCCGACAAGGTGCCCGCCGACTACATCCGCCGCCAGACACTCAAAGGGTACGAACGCTACATCACACCGGAGCTAAAGGGGTTTGAGGATAAGGCGCTCAGCGCCAAGGAGCGAGCGCTGGCGCGGGAAAAGGCGCTGTACGAAGCCCTGCTGGAGTCACTGATCCCACACCTTGCCGACCTGCAGACCAGCGCCGCCGCCATTGCCGAGCTGGATGTGCTGGCCAATCTGGCTGAACGTGCTGACACCCTGAATCTGAGTCGACCCACACTGACGTCCGAACCTCAGATAGAGATCATCGCCGGACGCCATCCAGTGGTGGAGCAGAATCTCGACGGCCCGTTTGTACCCAACGATACCCGGCTCAACAGCGAGCAACGTATCCAGATCATCACCGGCCCCAACATGGGGGGTAAATCAACCTACATGCGTCAGACGGCGCTCATCACCCTGCTGGCCCACATCGGCAGTTTTGTACCGGCAGCCTCAGTGACCCTGGGGCCCATCGACCGCATCTTCACCCGCATCGGGGCCTCTGACGACCTGGCCGGTGGCCGCTCCACCTTCATGGTGGAGATGACCGAAACCGCCAACATCCTCCACAACGCCAGTGAAAACAGCCTGGTCCTTATGGATGAGATTGGCCGTGGAACCAGCACCTTTGACGGTCTGTCACTGGCGTGGGCCTGCGCGGAACACTTGGCAAAAAAGGTCTCTGCCTATACCCTGTTCGCCACCCACTACTTTGAGTTGACCGCCCTGCCAGAGCAGCACAGCAATGTGATCAACGTACACCTTGATGCAGTGGAGCATGGCGACAGCATCGTCTTTCTACATGCCGTCAAACCTGGCCCCGCCAACCAGAGCTACGGCCTGCAGGTGGCGGCGCTGGCCGGTATACCTAAAGCGGTCATCCAGGCCGCCAAGGTCAAACTGCGACAGCTGGAGAGTGGCGTGCCCCAACACAGCGGAACAAAAAACGCACCGCAGCTGGGGCTGTTTGATTCGCCACCACCGTTAGCGCAACCACTGCTCACACTGCTGGCAGCGCTGGATGAATTGTCCCCTGATGAGTTCACACCGCGTCAGGCACTCGATAAACTGTACGAATTGAAAAAACTGGCAGACCTCAATACATAAGTAGATGACGGTTTACGCTTTTACCTTAAAATTGGCCCATAGGAGTTCATCATGACGTTTGTAGTAACGGACAACTGCATCAAATGTAAATATACCGACTGCGTTGAAGTCTGCCCCGTGGACTGTTTTTATATGGGGCCAAACTTTCTCGTCATCGACCCAGACGAGTGTATCGACTGCGCACTATGCGAGCCAGAGTGCCCGGCCAAGGCGATTTTTGCCGAGGATGACGTGCCCGACGATCAGCAGCATTTCATCGCTCTCAACGCCGAGCTGACAAAAATCTGGCCGGTGGTAACCGAAAAGCAGGATGCACCCGCTGATGCTGCCGAGTGGGACGGTGTGCCTGACAAACTCCAGTTTCTGGAGCGCTAAACTACAGCACATCAAATAGGGGCTACCACGGTGACCCCTATTTGATCTTCACCGCCAAGACATCACACACCGCAGAGTTGAGGATGCTTTTGGCCGTCGCCCCCAGCAGCCGTTCCAGACCATGGCGACTGTGGCTGCCGATGACAATCAACGTCACCTGCTCACGCTCGGCAAACGACAATATCCCCGATTTGGTGGCACCCACCTCCACATGACAACACTCCGGATCAATGCCCAAGCGCTGCGCCAGGGCCGCCATCTTTTCACGCGCCACCTCTACCAGCTGTATTTCAATAGGTTCCACCGCTGGCATCGCCAACTCACTGCCAAAATAGACAGGTACCTGCTCGACCACATGGATCACACTCAGTCGACTGCCATAACGTTGCGCCAGCTCTGCCGCCCGTGCCACCACCCCCTCACTATCGTCTAAAAGATCAGTCGCCAGCAGGATATGGGAATATTGCTCTACCATCGCTTCACCCTCTCTATCAGTTCGCACCAAAGTCGGTCCCAATGGCCACTCCATCCGGCCAGAGGGATAGCCCCTCTAACCGTACATCGTCTGAAACGCATTCACAAAGGTAGTGTATTGACTCTCCGGCAACTCATTAATACCCGCTGCCGCCTTACGCCCGCCCCCGGTGGCAAAGGCGCGGCACAACTCATCAGCACCCTGTTTGTTGTTTAAGGGGGCACGCACACTGGCCACAAACCCCCCTTGCGGTAGCGCTGTCAACAACGCATGGGCACGATTAGGGTGCGCCGTTGCCAGCTCATTACTGAAGACACCCGATACCCGCCGCGCCCACGGTTCTGCCGGGAAGAGAAAAACCGCCACATTGTCCGACGCCACTGCCGGGGCCACCGCCCTGGCCCTGGCGGTATCTTGCTCGGCCCCGTTTTGCAGCGTGGCAAACAGTTCCGGCTCCGCCGCCATAAAATCAAACGGCGAGAGATGAGGACGCATCCGTTCAGCAAGCTGCTGCGGTGTAAAAAAGAGGTCGTCAAGCGCCGCGCCGTAGCCGTTGTAGTTCAAACAGATCCCCAACTCACGCAGGGTAACAAGCTGCGCCTCTGACAGCTTCAGGTCCACCGCCGCCTGACGAGCACTGGTATCCAGGTTATCACCAAAGGCCCCCACCACTGCCCATGCGCAAAAACGCCCTTTCAGATAACGGTCAACAATCAGGCTGGTACAGGTCTCGGCCGCCACATTGATGTATGACTCCATATTCAGATGCTCTGGAATCTCTCCGGCAAAGTGGTGGTCAAAATAGCGAACCTTCACCCCCTGTTCCAGCAGTCGCTGCAGCGCCTCTCTATTTTTATCCAGGGAGATATCAAATACCGCCACCTCATCACCGGCGCTGGCCTGAACACGCTTCAGCAGGGAGATGTCTCGCTTTACGCCTGTCACCAGCGTGGCTGAGGCGGGTGTGGCCAATCGAAACTGCTGCAATGCACACAGGCCATCCGCATCACCGTTAAAAACATCAAACAACATATCCCCACTCCCTAGATTGAAAATTCGTGCCGCCAACCGCGACCAACAGGGCAAGTTTAATCCATTTCACCGGGCAAACCCTCCCACTGAATAACATTGGTCAGAAGTGGCACGTTCAGCCAACGCACTACTTCTGGTATCATTTGGCGTTTTTCCAGCACCGGATTGATTACCCAGCCATGACAGCCCCCATGAGAGCCAAGATCATAGATGGTAAAGCCATCGCCGCCGAAATCCGCAACAACGTCAAGCAACGCGTTGATCACCGCCTCAGCCTGGGCCAGCGCCGCCCCGGTCTGGCCGTGGTGCTGGTGGGTCTGGACGCCGCCTCCCAGGTCTACGTCAGCAACAAACGTAAGTCGTGCGCCGAGGTCGGCTTCATCTCCAAATCCTACGACCTGACCGCCGCCACCACCCAGGAGGAGCTGCTGGCCGTGATCGAGCGGCTCAATAACGATGCCGAGATCGATGGCATTCTGGTACAGCTGCCCCTGCCCAAACACATCGTCACTGAAAAGGTGATCGAAAGCATCCATCCCGACAAGGATGTGGATGGCTTCCACCCCTACAACGTAGGCCTGCTGGCCCAGCGCATCCCCAAGCTGCGCCCCTGCACCCCGTGGGGAATCATGACGCTGCTGGAACATACTGGCGAAGAGCTGAAAGGAAAAGAGGCGGTAATTATCGGTGCCTCCAACATCGTAGGCCGCCCCATGGGGCTGGAGCTACTGCTGGCAGGCTGCACCGTCACCACCTGTCACCGTTTCACCAAAGATCTAAAAGCCCATGTCGGCCGCGCCGAGATCCTGGTAGTGGCCGTCGGCAGACCCGACTTCATCCCCGGCAACTGGATCAGGCAAGGGGCGATTGTGATCGATGTCGGCATCAACCGTCTGGCGAGCGGCAAGCTGGTGGGCGATGTGGATTATGAAGGGGCATCACAGCGTGCTGGCTGGATCACCCCAGTGCCCGGCGGCGTCGGCCCCATGACCATCGCCACCCTGCTGCAAAATACGCTTTATGTTGCCGAGAGCCTAAGCGACCACTAAAACCCATTATCACCGCCAATAAAAACGCCGCCCCGGCTGAGCCGGGGCGGCGTTTCTGTTTCTGGACTCAACTCAGTCAGCGCCAAAGTAGTAAAGCACCACCGGCACCAACAACCACAGTAACCCCTTGATGAAAAAAAACATAAAGCCATAAAACCCGACCCGCTTCAGCCACGGGCAGCTCAAGGACAATCGGCTAACGATCTTTTCAACCTTATTAACAACAACCATAACGACCTGCGGCTATATTCCACTTTATATATGTAGCTATAGCGTCAACCGCGACGATCTATTGAGAAAATAGGGCCCGCCCCGCAACTGCCGGTACTCCCACGCTTCGGGTATAATTGCCCGCTTTCAATTCAAGGCAGTAGAGGATCTCATGCAGGAAAAAGCACACACCAAGCCTCAGGTAGCCATTGTCATGGGCAGCAACAGCGACTGGCCGGTGATGCGCCTGGCGGCCGAGATGCTGGCCCAGTTTGGCATCCCCTACGAGGCCCAGGTGGTCTCCGCCCACCGCACCCCGGAGCTGATGTTTGAATTTGCCGAGCAGGCCGCCGGTCGCGGCATCCAGGTAATCATCGCCGGTGCCGGTGGCGCCGCCCACCTGCCCGGCATGATCGCCGCCAAGACCATCCTACCGGTACTGGGCGTGCCGGTGCCGTCAAAACATCTGCAGGGTCAGGACTCGCTGCTCTCCATCGTGCAGATGCCCAAAGGCATCCCCGTCGCCACCTTCGCCATCGGTGAGGCAGGCGCGGCCAACGCCGGACTCTTCGCCATCGCTATGCTCGCCAACAACGACCCACTACTTGCCACCAAACTGAACGAGTTCCGCGAAAAGCAGCGCCAGGCCGTCTACGCCATGGAGCTGGACAACAAGCCATGACTGCCAAGGTGATCACAGGGATGATCCCAGAGATAATCAAAGCCCCAGCCACACTAGCCATGCTCGGGGGCGGCCAGCTCGGCCGCTTTTTTGTCACCGCCGCCCACGAGCTGGGTTACAAGGTGATTGTGCTCGACCCCGACCCTGACGCCCCCGCCGGGCTGATCGCCGACGACCACATTATCGCTGCCTATGATGACCCCGCCGCCCTGGAACAGCTCGCCAACCGCTGCGCCGCCGCCACCACCGAATTCGAAAACGTACCCGCCGCCGCGCTAGAAAAACTGGCCGAAAAGATCCCGGTTCACCCCTCCGCCGATGCCGTTGCCATCGCCCAGAACCGCGTCGCCGAAAAGCGCTTTCTCGGTAACAACGGCTTTGCCACCGCGCCGTTTCTGGTCATTGAGAAAGCTGACGATCTGGCCGAAGCGGGCGATGAAATGTTCCCCGCCATCCTCAAGATCGCCCGTTTCGGTTACGACGGCAAGGGTCAGGCGCGCGTCAAAAACATCAGCGAGGCACAACAGGCCTTTGCCGAGTTCAACGCCCCCTGTGTCCTGGAGAAGATGCTCAACCTGGAACTAGAAGTCTCCGTGGTGATGGCGCGCAATAGCAGCGGCCAATGCCAAAGCTTCACACTGACTGAAAACCAGCACAGCCACGGCATCCTCGACATCTCCATCGCCCCGGCGCGCACCTCCGCCACACTGCTGGCCAAGGCCGAAGAGATGGCCAAACAGGTCGCCGAACACCTCAACTACGTCGGTGTACTGGCAGTAGAGTTCTTCATCGTCAACGGCGAACTGCTAATCAACGAAATCGCACCGCGCCCCCACAACAGCGGCCACTACACCCTCGACGGCTGCGTCACCCACCAGTTCGAACAACAGGTGCGCGCCCTCTGCAACCTACCACTCGGCACACCACGGCTGCACAGCGCCGCAGTGATGGTGAATCTGCTCGGTGATCTCTGGTTCCAGAACAACAGCGAAGCGAGCCGCGAACCCGACTGGGCCAAACTCAACAAAATCCCCAACCTCAAACTGCACCTCTACGGCAAACAGTCCGCCCGCCCTGGCCGCAAGATGGGCCACTTCACAGTGATCGACAGCGATATCAATAAAGCGGTGGCTACAGCGCTAGCAGCGCGTAAAACAGTGGGGACAAGGCAATAGACTCTTGTCGCAAGATTTTCCCATGGACGAACCAAGACACAGAGCAATACCATCTTATGCTGCCGAGAAATAGAGCTGCTCCGCGAAAGTGAGACTAGTGTACTGTAACAAATAATATACTCATACCAAGGCAGCCTTAGCACGCCCGATTTTCTCTAAAATCGCTTCAGTTGTTTTTGTCCACACAAAGGGTTTTGGATCGGTATTGTGGACCTCAATGAATTCCATAATCT
>JANOSY010000056.1:0-73871 GCA_031416075.1 Tenderia sp. (SeqCode)
CCGTCCAGATGGCATGAAATGCCTGAGAGTGGACGAAAACCTTGGGAATTTTTCGCTAAATATCGTTATTTTTGGCTGTTTTTAGAAAAATCACCGGCATGTGGAGGTTGCGGAGTTTGATTTTCAACGGCCTGCTAATAGTCCCGCATCATCAAAACTCAATATCGCCTGCCTGCCTGCGGCCAAGGTAACAGAACCAAGATTGGCGGCGATGAGGCCGCTGTTCTCTACCCGCCTGCCCAATAGCGCGACGTTGCCGCCCAGTGAGGCGTTAATGGTGCCGCGATTGATCACTACGCCGTCGCTGCCCACCACTTCGTTAAACAGGTAATCCCTGTTCATGAAGTCGCTGGTTTTAATATCCAGCGCCGAGGCGATGATGCCCCCGACGTTGATCACAGCATCTGGCGTAAAAAAGATACCGTTGGGATTCACCAGAATCACCTGGCCATTGGCATCAATACGACCGCGAATCTCGGAGGCGGAATTGCTGAGGATATGATTGAGAGAGATAGAGGACTGGTTGGGCTGAAAGTACTGCACCCGCTCGTTGCTGTTGACGTTGTAGCCCTGCCAGTCAATGGCCATGTTCTGGCTGTTCTGCTGGATGGTGGTGGTAACTCCACTCTGGCTGATGCTGCCTTCACCGCCAGTGACAACGCCGCCTTCGGGTCCGGCGTAAATAGCGGGTGTGCAGAACATGGAGATGAGCAGCAGTGTCTGCCTGACTGGCACGACCCGTAAACTGAGTGGAGCTGTATGGGCCACTGCGTTTTTTTGTCTGCTCATTGTTGTTGTCCTGTGTTATGTAGTGCTAACGCCACATTGGTAAATGTAATGCTATAAGTTTTTTTTTGAACGATTGGTTAGCTGACGGGTATAAAACAAATCGCCTAAAAAACCACCAATAGTAACTAATGATAAAAAGATAATGACGTACATCTCAGAAAAATCCTCTATTTCTCCTTGTCCCAAGAAAAGAATACGGACCTGATATTGAGAGACTCCCGAAACAACCATAAATCCAATGATCGAAAAGAGAAGCATACCAATTACTATTGATGACAATCGTTTCATGGTACTGCCCAAAACCAAATTGAGTCAGCCCCTCTATAGTCTGAACCGATACCAACAGAGCCAAAGCGTAAATAAATCTGCGCTATTGACATGGGGTGAGTCAGGCGATAACCATTCCAAAGATCGATGTGGTCTCCCTGATTCCCAGGGCCATAATAGTTCTGAAAGAAGATAATGCCCCGCTTCCCTTTTATCTTTTCAAACACATCCTTGCCTGAAAATTTCTGCACCTTCGGCATCATCACGCCACTGCCTCTGCCAAAGGGGGAGGTTAACCAGTTGGCCAGTTCCTGGGCGCGAATGGCATATTTAGGCTTTCCCTTCTGCCAGGAGAGTTGCCCCTTGAAGGTTTTAACATTGACCCCTGAACGCATCAATACCGCATAGAGGTTAATGGCGCACTGGCTCTGGTAGGCGCCTTTATCCAGCAGCGGAGCCTCACCTTTGACGTTGGGGTGGTTATCCCAGAGTTTTGAAAATGACAGCATGTGCAACGTCCCCTGTAATCGCTGTTAATATTCCGTATATAAAAATTCGGCAAAACCGGCTGATTCTCCGTTAGAGAACGCAATCAGCATTAAGTCACCAATACTGGGAATCATACTGGTAGACAAGTTGGCGCTCAATCCTGTATAGCTATTCCGTAAATTTAACTGATCACATTCATCAAAAATAACGTTGAATAGATAAATTCCGCTATCTGGAGTCGGTGTGATTTTGTCGCCGCGAACAGCACAGCCTGAAAAATATCCACTTATAGAGATACCAAAATGCTCAAGCCCTCCTTCTTCAGAAATCTTAAATAAAGTTGCTGTGTCAGAGGCGTATGGCTGATAAAAAGCTCCACCCCATACACTCCTTGTCACCGTATTCACCACCCGCGCCAGCGATGCTGCCTGTGCATTTAACGAAAGGTTATACAGCACATCAAACGTGCCATTGCCCGCACCACTGCCAGCCAGGGTGCCCGCAATTTTAGAGCCAGCGGTGATGGTGCCAGAGACGACTATTGGAGTGGTACTAATACGTGCACCACTTTTGTAAAGGGTGACACTGCCGCTGTAATTGCTGCCGGTGATGGTGATGGTGCCGTCATAGAGTAGTTGTTGCCCCAGACTCATGAGCATGAGGCGGTTGCCGTTGACCATGGCCCGCAGGTCGGGGATGTTGAGGTTGGTGGTATTGTTGTCGGCTTTGACATCGGCCGTGCCGGTGTAATATCCGGTGGCGGTGACGCCGCAGTTGACGGTGATGGTGGTGATGTTTTGTTGCGCGACGGTGCCGGTGTTGCTGCTGACACTACAGCTATAGCCGCTGGGTTGAGTATGAACGGTGACGCTGTAACTGCTCCCTTCCAGTTGAGCCGTTAGGAATTGGTAGCTGCCATCGGCACTGACGCTGAGCTGTTCACTGCTGTTGTTTTGTAAAATGACGGGATCACTGCCGAGGCCAGTGACGCTGCCACCAATCGTATAGGTGGGGAGGGCAATACAGCTCACATCAATATTAATAATGTTCTGCGAACCCACAGTACCTGTACCGTTACTGACACTACAGCTGTAACCTGTGGGCTGGGTAAGTACGGTGATGTTGTAAGCGATGCCCTGGGTGAGGGCGGTGGTGAATGTATAGGTGCCGTTTGCGCCGACGCTGAGAGTTTCTGTCCCGTTGTTGTTTTGCAAAACCACCGGGGTATTGCCTAGGCCCGTTACACTACCGCCCACAGTGTAAGTAGGGGCGGGGCCACCACTGCCACCGCCACACGCTTGCAGGAGTAGCGTGAGGCCCAGCAACAGTAACAGGGCCAGGGGCTGTGGGGCGTGGCGGTGGGGATTGTTCTTTGGTGTTGTCATGGCGCTCTTCTCGTCTGCGGGCGGTGTTATGTGGGTGGGTGTGTTTGTGTGTCAGGGGGCGCGGTTAGCCGATGATGCCTCTAACTGCTCTTGCGGCTTCTTCGGTGATTTTTCGCATCAACCGCTCAAGGATGTTGCGCATGAAGGCGCGGGTGAGCTGTTCTACGCTCTTGACGACTTTCATTCCCACTAACTGCATGATTTTACGCATGAGGCGCAATACCCAGACGCTGGTCTCTTTGGCGAGGTCGATCCCTTTGAGCAGCAGCCAGGCGATTTTATCCGCCAGGGTGAAGAAGGTCATAAAGCCCATCTGTATGGATGCCACCGCGCCCGCCATGATGCTTTGCAGGACCCACTGCAGTCCGGCGTTGATGAAGGCCCATGTGTGGGGGTTGAGCGGACTCACGGGGGCGTCCGATGCCAGCCATTGCTGTATCGCTTTTTGATTGCTGGTCAGCGGCGGGGGGCGCTTCAGCATTTTCCAGGTTCGCCCTTCAACCGATTTAATGTAAGCAGCCATTTTGTGGGCGGCACCGCTCAGCATGACCTGGGAGGAAGGAACGTGGTAGCCATGGCCAGGGGTGGGGGCGTGTGAAAAGGGGTAGACGGGCGCCATGGTGACGGGGTCTGTCTCGTGATAGACGCGGTGGATGTTGCCTGTTTTGAGCCGGGTGGTGACGGTGGTGGCAAAAAATTCAAAGCCGACGCGCGGGCAACCAAAGGTATAAAGCAGCACGCGCAACGCGGTATGTGTTCTCACCCAGTCGGCGGCCAGCGTGGCCACCGCGCCACCCAGGCTGTGGCCGATGCAGTGAATGCGGTTGACCCCGTATAGATTGCCCGCGATAAACGCACGCAGTTGCGTCAACAGGCTGGTGAAGGCGTGGTTGAATCCCAGGTGCACGGGCAGGCCGGTCACTGAGCGTTCTACGCCCAGACGAAAATCACTCATGATGTCCGCGCCGTAATTGGAGAGGGTGGTGCCTCTGAAGATCAGGAAGAGATCGTTTTCATACCCCTTGCCTCCCCGTGCGCAGACAGCAAAGCTGTCTTGGGTGTTGAGCAGGCGTGAACCAACTGCGGCTTTGAGGACGATTTTGCTTTGGGGGTTGGGGGTGAAGATTTTGTTGGCTAGGAATGCTTTTAAAACAAAATTATCTTGAACGTCATAAACATCATTAGCTAACTTAGCGGCAACAGCAGGAGTAATAATGGTCATTTTCTGTTTTCCTTATCAATTGAATTCCATACACAGGATGTTACTAAAAGCCCGCCCTTTGCTTCGACAGGAACTGGCTCATCTGTCAGTTCGCACCTTAAATTGATAGGGACTCCTCCTAATTCACCGTACTCCTCGCCCTCATCATGTTTTCCCATCCCCCATATTTGATACTCCTGCCCTTGGTAATGAACAAAAATACTTTGGTGTGCCACAAACTCAGCCGGAAAAAGCTGCCTGAGCACCCGGTTCATCACCGGCAATGAGAATCGGCCTTTTTCATCGGTCACCGTAGTCTCAGTCTCCCCCTTTTCATCCTTCCATCTAACAATGAGTGCCACCTTAGCCCCCACAGCAGGCTTGCCCTGAAAGGTAATTGTGCCCTCCATGGCGGAAAACACGCAGACATCCTCAGCTTGCAACCACATATCCTCTCCTTCATTTTCACCGTTACATGCAGCGACTGACAATACCATCGCCAGTAATAAGGCAACAGCAGACGTACGTTTGATAGTCACCATGGCACCCCCCTTCATCACGCCAGCATCACAGCCCGGTATGAGTTACGCGCAACACTATTCTGCACTGCAAAATATCAGGTATCCCCCACTGCGCCAACCCTTGTGAATTCTGCGGTGAGGATGTGGATGGTGTCACGCCCGGCCCAGCCATCAAGGGTGTCGCTGATGGCAGCGACATCGCCGAGGGTGAAGGTGTCGTCCCTGTTGCCGCCAATCAGGTTTTTAATGCCGCTGAAGTTGATGGTGTTGCTGCCGGTGGTGGTGATCTTCCCCGCATCGCTGCCACTGATTAACCAGCTGGCAATCTCATTTCCACCGCGCAGAGTATCGTTGCCACCACCACCGCTGAGATCAGCGATGGCGAGACCGGCGGCGTTGAGGTTAAAGCGATCATTACCCGCGCCACCATTAAGGGTACCAGCGATGGCTGTGGCGAGGTCGAAGGTATCATTACCGTTGCCACCCTTGAGCGTGATGGTGACAGTGTCATCACCGATATTATCGCCCGCGCGGATGGCACCGTTGGCGGTAGCGGTAAAGGTGCTGTCACTGTTGCCCTGACCAAAGTTGAGCGCCAGGGCAGTGGTGACGGGGCTGGCGGCCAGGCCATCGCTGCCGATGCCTTCGACTCTCCCGCTCACGGTGAGGTGGCGATCGGTATTGACGGTGAGACTGCCCGCCACGCTGATGTTGTTGAGCGTGGTGGTGGCGGCGCTGTTCTTCACCCATGCGTCAGCCAGGTAGCCGTCCGCACGGCTCAGGTTGATGTTGCCTTGCAAACTGTTGTTGTTGGCGAGGTTGATTTTTCCATCCATGGCGGTGGAGGTGATGATGGTCGCACCAGTGACGGTCAAAGTGTCATTGGTGCTGCCCTGTTGAATGCTGAGATTGTCACCGTTTTTACCGGCGGTGGTGATGTTTAATTGCGCGACCGACATCTTCACGAGCAGCGTGGTGCCCGTCATGTTGAGGGTAGCGTTGCCACTGCCGGTGTTGATGGATACGGTTCTGCTAGCGGAGGAGGCGGCGCTGTAGTTAACGCCCGTCACATTGAAATCGCCGCCACGGGTATCAACTGTAAGATTTGCGGCATTATCAACCACAACATTGCCCGTACCGTTGTTATCCCGGTCGGCGTTTACATTGACCGATAGTGGCCCCGTGGCGGCAATGCCGCCGTAGAGGGAAATGTGATCACCGGCATTCAGCGTGAGCACGCCTGTAGCACTGGCGACCGCCGAATAAAAATTTACACCGCCGCCATTGCTCGCCGTCACGGTCAGATCACCGCCAAGGTTGAGAGTATTGACAGTGCTACTGTTTCTAACAAAGGTAATGTTGCCCGTCGTGGTGCCTGTGCTGCCATCGGCATTCACCTCCCGTGCACCCACGGTGGTGATGGTGGTGGCATCCTGCCGACAGCTGGCGTTCACTGCGAATAGTGAAAAGCACCTGAAGCATCTGGGCCCTCAGTAACCGCCCTGGCGGAATCGATTCGCGACCATATTCTGAATAGGCACCATGCCCAAAGCGCTTCGCGGGGCCCTCAAGCAGCCAGCTGATGCGTTTCAGGGCCTCGTTGAATAAAGTGCGAATTGGACATAGTGGGTGGTTCTTGGGGACGAAGGTTTCGAGGTGAACCGTGGTGAACAGGGATTCTTGAGTAATATCTGCGCCGCGCATTTTTGGATCTTGGGTTGGGGATTGTCGGTGACGGTAGTCTACAGGGGGCAATGATGGCGCGGTAGTTTTTCAACAGCCTGTTAAGAACCCACATCCTCCTCATCGCTATAACTCTAATCACTCGGCAACATCACAGCGATGCCATAGCCCGCGCCACTGCTGTTGGCGATGTTGGCCAGCAGTGCGTAGTGTTTGGCCATGAGTTTGGCCTCTTCTGCCGTTTGGTTTTGTCGCTGTTTTTCGATAATCGCGGCGGCCTGGATGAGTTATGCTTCGTAGGCACTGCACTGCTGGGCGTTGACGGGGGTGATGATGACCATTTGTCCGGGGTAGACCTGTGGCCCGAGGTGGCTGTTTGACGAGGCCGTAGGGCATTGCGTCGGGGATGGGGCTGGCAGTGGCGGTTATGGTGGTGCTCCGTGCAGTTTTGTTGAGTAGGGCATATACAAAAATCCGTTTATTAAATGGGGCTGCTATTGCGGTCAGGTAGCTATATTTGTCACGCCAGCAGTGGGTGTATCTGTCTTTAGTTATGGGGCTAAAATGGCGTTGAAGGTGATTTCTGAAAAGGGTTTGGTGGACGGCGGTGTTACGATGGAGATGAGGGGCGGCTGGGGGCGTTTGAGGCTGTGCAATCGCTTGAATATGTAGAATTTTGTCAGAGCATCCTCAAGTTTCATCACGCCGAGACGACTACAGTGGGGCTGTCGGGGTGGAGGTTGTCCCTGTTTTGATTTGTGAATATATTGCCAGTATCGTCTACCTTAAGGATTGGGTGCTGGTGTACTGATAATCAGAGTGTTCCAGGAAGGAGTTGGCTTATGCGGATGGCAATGATCGGTTTGGGGAAGATGGGTGGCAATATGGCGCGTCGTCTCTGTCGTGGTGGGGTTGAGGTGGTGGGTTACAACCGCTCCGCTGAGATTGTGGATACGCTGGTGGCGGAGGAGGGCATGGTCGCCGCTACCTCTCTGCGCGATGCGGTGAGTAAGTTACAGGCACCACGGATAGTCTGGCTGATGTTGCCGAGCGGTGAGCCAACTGAACAGGCGTTGCAGGATCTGGTATCAATGCTGGAGCCGGGCGATGTGGTGGTGGATGGCGGGAACTCCAATTACCACGACAGTCAACGTCGTGGTGTGCTGTTGAAATCACACGGTATCGGTTTTATGGATGCGGGGACCTCTGGTGGCGTCTGGGGGCTGGCTAATGGTTACTGTTTGATGGTGGGCGGTGAACCGGAGGTGGCGGCGCAGGTGGAGCCAGCGTTGAAGGTATTGGCACCCGCGGCTGATCGCGGCTGGGCACATGTCGGCCCCGTGGGGGCTGGCCATTTCACCAAGATGATCCACAACGGTATTGAATACGGCATGATGCAGGCGATGGCCGAAGGGTTTGCGCTGTTGAAAGGGAAGGGTGAGTTTGATCTCGATCTGGCTAAAATTTCTGAGCTGTGGCGGCACTCGTCAGTGGTTCGGAGCTGGTTGCTGGACCTGACGGCAGAGGCGTTGAGTCAGGATCAGCAGCTTAAAGATGTTGCCCCGTATGTGCCTGATTCCGGTGAGGGACGCTGGACGGTGATTGAATCGATCGATCAGGGCACCGCTGCGCCGGTATTGAGCTTGGCCTTGAGCATGCGTTTTACCAGTCAGGATAATGAGGGCTATGACTTCAAGCTGCTCTCCATGATGCGTAACGCCTTTGGGGGCCATGCGGTGAAAAAGGCCGACTCATGAGTAAACTGCCTCCTTGTACGATTGTTATCTTTGGTGCCACGGGTAATCTGTCGCGACTGAAGTTGATGCCAGCGCTGTTTCGGCTCGATTCTGAAAAACGGTTGCCAGAAGGTTCCAAGGTGCTGGCCTTTGGTCGCCGTGCCTGGGATCGGCAGCAGTGGCTGGATGAAGTGGCCAAGATGCTGACGGAGAAATATCCCCGTGGTTATGACGAAGAGGCATTTCTGAGTTTCAGTGAGAAACTTGACTACCATCAGGGGGATCTGGAGGAGGAGAGCGCCTACGTTGAGTTGAAGGAAAAACTGACAAACAGCGGCAACTTTCCCCGCAACGTACTCTATTATATGTCGATCAGCCCATCGGAGTTTTGTCCAGTGATCGACAAACTTGGCAAGGCCGGGTTGCTGCAGGAACAGCATGGCTGGGGCCGGGTGGTGGTGGAAAAACCGTTTGGTTACGACCTGCTCAGCGCGCAGTCGCTACAAAAGGGGTTAACCCGTCATCTGAACGAAAACCAGATCTACCGCATCGATCATTATCTGGGTAAGGCGACAGTACGTAATGTGCTGGTCTTCCGTTTTGCCAACCTGATGCTGGAGCCGTTGTGGAACCGTAACTACATTGACCACATTCAGATTACCCACTCTGAAACACTGGGCATTGGCAGCCGCGCCCACTATTACGATAATGCCGGCGCGTTGCGTGACATGTTGCAGAGCCATCTGTTGCAGCTGCTGGCGCTGGTTGCGATGGAGCCGCCCGCGGGCATGGATGCAGAGTCGTTGCGTGATGAAAAGGTGAAGGTATTGAAGTCAGTACGCCCAATCCCGCAAAAGGCGGTACATGCCCACGCCTTCCGTGGTCAATATTCGGCGGGCCAGATTAATGGCCAGTCGGTGCCGGGCTATCTGGAGGAGGAGGATGTGCCGGGTGATAGCGTGACGGAGACCTACGCGGCGCTTAAACTTTATATCGATAACTGGCGTTGGAAGGGTGTACCCTTTTATGTCCGTACCGGTAAACGGCTGGCGGAGGGGAGTTCGGCAGTCAGCATCCGTTTCAAACAGCCACCACAGCAGCTTTTTCGTGGCGCACGGCTTGATCAGTTGCAGCCTAACTGGTTGCTGTTAGGCATTCAGCCCAACGACTGTTTGAAGCTGGAGATCAATGTTAAAGAGCACGGCACGGCCATGAAAACCAGAATGATCAGCCTGGATGCAAGTTATCATGAGCAGAGTAAAGGGGCGCAGGGCGACGCCTATGAAGATCTTATCCTGGATGTGATTAAGGGTGACCATTCGCTCTTTTTGCGTTACGACGAGGTTGAGTGGGCCTGGCGCGTAGTGGATCCGATTCTTAAGGTCTGGTCGATGGAGCGTGACTTCATCAATACCTATCCGGCGGGCAGCTGGGGACCACGGGGTACATATCGCCTGTTTGATAGAGAAGATCAGTTCTGGCGTCACTCCCTAAACATTGATGGGAATGATGTGGGATCTGAAGCGTATTGATTACAGATTAAATAACCTTTAAAAACAGTAGCGCGGAGTAGTTATGGATGCAATAACGCGTACCCAGGCATGGCAGGCATTACGGGCACATCAGACTATAATCCAGTCACAGCATATGCGTGACTGGTTTGATGCGGATCCACAACGCTTTGAAAAATATTCGCTCAGTTTTCAAGATATTCTTGTTGATTACTCCAAAAACTGTGTCACGGCAGAGACGATGGCGCTGCTCTTTGAGCTTGCACGGGTTGCCGAGGTGCCGTGCTGGACTGAAAGTATGTTCAGCGGCGAACATATCAACATTACCGAAGATCGTGCCGTGCTGCATGTGGCGTTACGCAACCGTAGCAACCGCCCGATTTTTGTGGATGGTGCGGATGTTATGCCACAGGTGAATGCGGTGCTGGCAAAGATGCGCCACTTCAGTGAGGAGGTGCGCAGTGGCCGTTGGCTTGGCCACACCGGCAAGGTGATCACCGATGTGGTCAACATCGGCATCGGCGGTTCTGATCTGGGGCCGGTGATGGTCACCGAGGCGCTTAAGCCCTATGCCCAGGCGGGTCTTAATGTTCATTTTATCTCTAATATTGATGGCACACATATTGTTGAGACGCTGAAGCCACTCAATCCTGAGACCACACTTTTTATTGTGGCCTCCAAGACGTTTACCACCCAAGAGACTATTACCAATGCCCGCACGGCACGGCACTGGTTGCTGGAGAGACTTGGTGCGTCAGAAGCGGTGGCGCGCCACTTTGTTGCGTTATCGACCAATACCAAAGCGGTGGCGGAATTTGGCATTGATACCAACAATATGTTTGAGTTTTGGGATTGGGTGGGGGGGCGTTATTCACTCTGGAGTGCCATCGGCCTGTCTATCGCAATTGCTATCGGTATGGATAACTTTGAGGCGTTGTTGACGGGTGCCCATGAGATGGATGAACATTTTCGTCACACGCCGCTGGAGCAGAACATCCCGGTGGTGATGGCGCTGTTGGGCATCTGGTACAACAACTTCTTTGAATCCGATAGCTACGCCATCTTTCCCTATGATCAATATATGCACCGTTTCCCCGCATATCTGCAGCAGGGGGATATGGAGAGTAATGGCAAACATGTCACACGGGGTGGTAAGCCGGTAGAGTGGGCCACCGGGCCGATCATCTGGGGCGAGCCAGGCACCAATGGCCAGCACGCCTTTTTCCAGCTGGTGCATCAGGGCAATAAATTAATTCCGGCAGACTTTCTGGCGCCGATCGAGAGTCACAATCCGGTTGATGGTCACCATGCCATTCTGTTATCCAATTTTTTCGCCCAGACTGAGGCCTTGATGCGTGGCCGCACCGAAGCTGAGGCACGGGCTGAGTTGGAAGGAGCGGGCATGGAGGCCGCGTTATTGGAGAAGTTGCTGCCCCATAAAGTATTTGAAGGGGATAGGCCCACTAACTCCATTTTGTATCAGAAGTTGACCCCCAAAGTGTTGGGTTCGCTTATCGCCATGTACGAACATAAAATCTTTGTTCAAGGTGTTGTCTGGGACATAAACTCGTTTGATCAGTGGGGGGTGGAGTTGGGAAAACAGTTGGCTCAAGCGATTCAACCTGAGTTAAATAGTGCTGGAGAAGTCAGCAGCCATGACTCGTCAACCAATGGTCTGATCAACCATTACAAGAGACACCGTTCTTGAATTAAGGTGTAGGTAGTATAAAGAGGGGGGCTTTTTTGCCTGATGGTTCTGCTTTTTTAAACGTTGGAATGTCACTTGGTTTTAGAACGCGAAAAGCACAGGATTAATGTTGTGGGCGGTCTCCTTCTAGTTGTTCTGACACTGGTAGCGGGAATATCGGTTTTTGTGGTGATGCAGCGACATGCAGAGGCCTTGCTTGGCAAAGGGCTTGGGGTCTCTCTAGCGGGCAATGTTCGTCTGTTTGAGGTGCGCATTGAGCAGGTGCTGAGTAATGCCCAGTCCGTTGCGAACCACCCGTTTGTCATTCAGAATCTGCAGCTTATTGAGTCGCAGCCAGGTGGTGAGGTAGATATGCTCGGCCTGCAGAGTGTTGCCGCATCGTTTCCAGCAACGATTTTTACCGCCCTCTCTTTTTACGATGTTAACGGTCGTGAAGTCGCTCAGGTGGGTGATTTCTCTGACAATTATGTTTTAAATGTCCCTTTAAATACAAAAAATAGAACCTTTCTGTTGTGGGATGGGCAGTTCTTTTTGCGCACCAGTGCTGACATATTGGATCCGCAAGGGCGGCTTATTGGTAGTGTCAGTGTGGAAGCCTCAATGCCGGTGATTACAGAAGTTTTTGCTGATATTGCTTCAATCGGCGAAACAGCCGAGTTTGCTGTATGTGTGCAGTTGGCGGACGATGTTAAAAACATGGACTGTTTTCTGAATAGACTCGCTGGAAAGCTGTTTGAGCGATTCCCCCGTATTGTCGATGGTGCTTCTCTGCCGATGGACCACGCCCTGGAAGGGGATGCAGGCGTGATTTTTGCCAGGGATTATCGAAGAGAGAAGGTTGTTGCCGCCTATGCGCCTGTGGGTGATTTTGGGATTGGCATGGTGATGAAGGTAGATCAGACAGAGCTGTACCATCCTATAGTGGCACAATTAAAATATATCATTCCGCTGCTGGCTGCGTTGGTGATGGTGGGAATGTTGTTGCTGCACGTTCTGGTGAGGCCATTGGTGCGTAAGCTGGTGGATTCTGAGCGTGCCATGCGTAAGCTCCATGTGGAGTTGAGTCAGTTTAAAAATACCTTGGATCAGACACTGGATGGTGTTTTTATGTTTGATCCAAAGACCTTGCGTTTTACCTATGTTAATGAAGGGGCAAGGCAGCAGGTGGGGTATAGCGAAGCGGAATTGATGCGGATGCTGGTGACCGATATTGGGACTGATTTTACGCTGAAAGGGTTTCAAGAGTTATTACGGACATTGATAGAGGGTGTTCAGCCATCGCTTACTTTTCAGAGTGTGCATCGTCATAAAAATGGGCATGATATACCCGT
The DNA here is from genome assembly GCA_031416075.1 of Tenderia sp. (SeqCode). Taxonomy (GTDB): domain Bacteria; phylum Pseudomonadota; class Gammaproteobacteria; order Tenderiales; family Tenderiaceae; genus JAKFXL01. The sequence goes on from JANOSY010000056.1 coordinate 12,622, forward strand.
TGAGACATTTCTCCAGCTTATTAGCCTAGAGGGGCAGGGGCCCCGTTTTGTGGCGATGGTGAGTGATATCAGTGAACGTCTGCAAGCAGAGCAGAGAATTGCCCATTTGGCTAACCATGACGCATTGACTAATTTGCCAAATCGCAATCTGTTACAGGACCGAATTACACAGGCGTTGCTGCAGGCAGCACGTAACAATACGCGCGGAGCGGTGTTGTTTATCGATCTTGATCAATTTAAAACCATCAATGATTCGATGGGCCACAGTGTCGGTGACCTTTTGTTAAAAGAGGTAGCACAAAGACTGGTCGCCAATTTGCGTGGTCAGGATACGGTGGCACGTCAGGGAGGTGATGAATTTATCGTTCTGTTGCCGTCAGTTGCAACTGCTCAGGATGCAGGGGGTATCGCGCAGAAGCTGCTGAGAGATCTGTTTTTACCTTATGAGATCAATGGTAAGGAGCTGCACCTCAGTGCCAGTATCGGTATCGCCGTCTTTCCTGACGATGGCGATGAGGCGGATACATTGCTGAAACATAGTGATACGGCGATGTACCACGCCAAGGAGGCGGGGCGTAACAATTTCCAGTTTTTTGCGCCACAGATGAACCAGCAGGCCGCAGAAAACCAGATGTTAGGCTCCTGCCTGCGTTATGCCCTGGAACGTAATGAGCTGCTGCTGCACTACCAGCCCATTGTTGATATGGTGAGTGGAAAGCTGGTTGGTCTGGAGACCTTGATCCGTTGGCAGCACCCTGAGCAGGGGTTGATACCGCCGCTTAAGTTTATTCCGCTGGCAGAGGATACCGGGTTGATTGTGCCCATTGGTGAGTGGGTGTTGCGAACGGCCTGTATGCAGTTGAAGTGGTGGCAGGATCAAGGGTATGAGGTGCCGCAGCTGGCGATCAATCTTTCTGTTAAACAGTTCAGACAAAATACCTTGGTAGAAAGCATTGTGCGCATCCTGGACGAGACTGGTGTAGATGCCCGTTTTGTGGAGCTGGAGATTACCGAAAGTATTCTCATTGATAATTTTGATGAGGTGGTTAGTATGTTGCGCACGCTCAGTGATATGGGGCTTAAGTTCTCTCTTGACGACTTTGGTACGGGCTACTCCAGTCTGAGTTATCTGAAACGTTTTCCGATTAGCACACTGAAAATTGACCGTTCCTTTGTTCATAATATGGTGACTGATGTTGATGACGCCTCGATTGTCTCGGGTATTATCGGGCTGGCCCATAGTCTGCGTATGAACGTGATTGCAGAAGGGGTCGAGACAGAGGCGCAACGTACTATTCTGGCTGAACAGGGGTGTGATCAATATCAGGGCTACTACTTTAGTCGGCCGCTGCCAGTCTCTGACATCACCTTAAAGTTGCAGCGGCGAGAGGTGCCGGAGTCGTTGTCGGAGTAGCTCCTGCTCTGCAGTGCGTACCTTTGTGGTGCGACAGCCGGTGATAGCGGCTGATTGCTTTTCTGCTGTTTTTTCGTGATATTGAATCCCATAGCGCTTGCTATACCTGCCCGGGGGGCTGTGCTGCCGCATCTCTTTATTAGTACGGGGGGTGGCGCTGATTTCCTGTTTAGCGCAAAAAAAGGTAAAATCGCCCGCTTGTTTCAGCGGTTTGAAAGCAGACCCCCGGTTTTATAAAGGTTTGAAGATCGCTGATCTTAGCGTGGTGGCCCGGTAACGGCCCGCGTTGCATCCGCCTGAGAGGCGGAAATTACTATATTGAGGATTGGAGTTCTATGTCTCAGCTAGCGCAGTTACCCGATATCGACACCGTTGAAACCCAGGAGTGGATTGACGCCCTTGAGGCTGTCATCGAAAAGGAAGGTGTCGAACGCGCCCACTATCTATTGGAGCAGATGATCGACAAGGCACGCCGCAGTGGCGCCAATCTGCCTTACTCAGCCAATACCGCCTATGTAAATACCATTCCGCCTCACCTCGAAGCGCCGATCCCCGGTGATCAGGCGATGGAAGAGCGCATCCGCTCCTTCATCCGCTGGAACGCCATCGCCATGGTGGTGAAGGCCAATCGCAAGGCATCAGAACTGGGTGGCCATATCGCCACGTTTGCCTCGGCGGCGGTGCTTTATGATGTGGGTTACAACCATTTTTGGCGCGCCCCTTCCCATGAACATGGCGGTGATCTGATCTACTCCCAGGGTCACGCCTCACCCGGTACCTATGCCCGTGCCTTCCTTGAAGGGCGTCTTACCGAGGAGCAGCTCGATAACTTCCGTCAGGAGGTGGATGGCAAAGGTTTGTCCTCCTATCCGCACCCCTGGCTGATGCCTGACTTCTGGCAGTTCCCCACTGTATCCATGGGTCTTGGTCCGATCATGTCGATCTATCAGGCCCGTTTCATGAAGTACCTGCAGGATCGTGGTCTGGCTGATACCAAAAACCGTAAGGTCTGGGCCTTCCTTGGTGATGGCGAGACCGATGAGCCGGAGTCTCTCGGCGCCATCACCTTGGCTTCACGTGAGAAGCTCGACAACCTCATCTGGGTGGTCAATTGCAACCTGCAGCGCCTTGACGGCCCGGTGCGTGGCAACGGCAAGATCGTGCAGGAGCTGGAGGCGAGCTTCCGTGGCGCTGGCTGGAATGTGATCAAGGTATTGTGGGGCTCTTATTGGGATCCACTGCTGGCCAAGGATAAAAACGGTCTGTTGCAGAAACGTATGATGGAGTGCGTGGATGGTGACTTCCAGAACTACAAATCCAAAGATGGCGCCTATGTGCGTGAGCACTTCTTTGGCAAGTATCCAGAGCTGCTGGCGATGGTCTCAAAGATGTCTGACGATGATGTCTGGCGTCTCAATCGTGGCGGTCACGATCCACACAAGGTCTACGCCGCCTACAAGGCAGCCGTTGAAAGTGGCCAGCCGAGTGTCGTTCTGGCCCATACCGTAAAAGGGTACGGCATGGGTGCGGCGGGTGAAGGGCAGAACCGCACCCACTCACAGAAGAAGCTCGGCGATGACGAGATGATCTACGTCCGTGATCGTTTTAATATCCCGATGAGTGATGAAGATGCTGCCGCCGGGACCTACTACAAACCGGCCGCAGACAGCCCCGAAATGCTTTACATGCACGCCCGTCGCAAGGAGCTGGGCGGTTACCTGCCAGCGCGTTACCACAGCGCTGCACCGCTGGAGGTGCCGCCACTGTCGGACTTCGATGTGCTGTTGCAGGGCAGTGGCGACAAAGAGATGTCCACCACCATGGCTTATGTACGTATGTTGACGTTGCTTTGTCGTGACAAAAAGATCGGCAAACACATCGTGCCGATCGTGCCTGATGAGGCACGTACCTTCGGTATGGAAGGCATGTTCCGCCAGCTTGGCATCTACTCATCCGTCGGCCAGCTCTACACGCCGCAGGATAAAGAGGAGATCATGTTCTACAAGGAGGATAAGTCCGGCCAGATCCTCGAAGAGGGGATCAACGAAGCGGGTTCCATGTCCTCCTGGATTGCGGCGGCGACCTCTTACAGTTCACACGGCGTCAATACCGTTCCTTTCTATATCTATTACTCCATGTTTGGTTTCCAGCGCATCGGCGATCTGGCCTGGGCGGCGGGTGACATGCAGGCGCGTGGTTTCCTGATCGGCGCCACTGCCGGTCGTACCACATTGGCCGGGGAAGGACTGCAACACCAGGATGGCCACGGCCTGATCCTGGCGGGCACCATCCCCAACTGCATCAGCTACGATCCAACCTTTGGTTACGAGTTGGCGGTGATCGTGCAGGATGGTATGCGTCGCATGTACGAACAGCAGGAGAGTCTCTTCTACTACATCACCACCATGAACGAAAACTATGTTCATCCGGCCATGCCGAAGGGTGCCGAGCAGGGCATCATCAAGGGCATGTACAAGCTGCGTACTGGCGGTAAAAAGAAAAATAAGGTGCAGCTGCTTGGCTCCGGCACCATCCTGCGTGAGGTGATGGCCGCGGCCGATCTGCTGCGTGATGAGTGGGATGTCGATGCCGACATCTGGAGCGCCACCAGCATTAACGAACTGACCCGTGAGGCGCAGGATTGTGATCGCTGGAACCGCTTGCACCCGGCAGAAACAGCAAAAGTGCCCTACGTCGCGCACTGTTTTGATGGCGTGAAAGGGCCGTTTATCGCCGCCACCGACTACATTCGCAACTACGCCGAGCAGCTCCGCAAGTGGGTTCCCGGCCGTTACGAAGTGCTCGGTACCGATGGTTTTGGTCGCAGTGATACCCGTGCCCAGCTGCGCAAACACTTTGAGGTGAACAGCTACCACGTGGTGGTGGCTGCCCTTAAGGCGCTGGCTGATGAAGGTCAGCTGCCTGCTGCCAAGGTGACTGAGGCGATTGCCAAATACGGCATCGATGCAGAAAAAATTAATCCGTTGTTTGCGTAATCAGGGGCGAGAATAGAGATGGCAAAAGAGATATTTGTACCTGATATTGGCGACTTCAAAGAAGTTGAAGTGATCGAACTGCTGGTCGGCGTGGGGGATACCATCCAGGCCGACCAGTCACTGATCTCGGTCGAGTCTGACAAGGCGGCGATGGAGATCCCGGCCCCCGAGGCGGGTGTGGTCAAAGAGCTGAAGATCAAGATGGGCGATCGCATCTCTAAAGGTTCGCTGATCCTGTTGCTGGAGCCTGCTGCCAGCGAGGAGAGTGCTGTTCCGGTTTCCCAGGCACCCGCGCCAAAGGTTGAAGCAGCGCCTGCTGCGGCAGCGGTACCGGCACCAGCCAAACCTGCCGCGCCTGTTGCAGCAGCCCCCGTGCGTCAATCCCCTACCGCTCAGATCGACGAGACCGGTTTTGCCAAGGCCTATGCCAGCCCCTCGGTACGCAAGTTTGCCCGCGAACTGGGGGTTGATCTCGGCAAGGTCGATGGCACTGGTCGCAAAGGTCGTATCACCCATGAAGATGTGCAGAACTTCGTCAAACGTGTCCTCAGTCAGCCCGCCGCGGCGGGTGGTCTGGGTGTGGCGCCGATGCCCGATATCGACTTCAGCCAGTGGGGCGCTGTTGAAAGCAAGCCACTCACCAAGATCAACAAGCTCACCGGCCAGTTCCTCCACCGCAACTGGGTCACCGTTCCCCACGTCACCCAGTTCGACGAATCCGACATCACCGACATGGAGAGCTTCCGCAAGGAGATGGCCGAAGAGTACAAGGCCAAGGGGATCAAGATCACCCCGCTGGTATTTATGATGAAGGCGGTGGTCTCGGCAATGAAGCAGTACCCACGTTTCAACTCATCACTCGATGCGACGGGTGAAAATCTGATCATGAAGAGCTACTTCAACATCGGTATCGCGGTGGATACGGCGGACGGCCTGGTCGTGCCGGTGGTGCGCGATGTCGATCGCAAGACGCTGGTGGATCTGGCGGTGGAGTTGGGTGAGATCAGCGCCAAGGCCCGTGACAAAAAACTCAAACCCGGCGACATGCAGGGTGGTTGCCTGACCATCTCCAGCCTCGGCGGCATTGGTGGCACCAAGTTCACGCCGATTGTGAACGCGCCGGAAGTGGCGATTCTCGGCGTCTCGCGCGCCAAGATGCAGCCGGTCTGGAACGGCAAGGAGTTTGAACCACGCCTGATGTTGCCGCTGTCACTCTCTTACGATCATCGTGTGATCGATGGTGCCGACGGCGCCCGCTTCACCTCGTTCCTCAGCCGCGTCTTGTCTGATACACGTCGTCTGCTGCTGTAATTTGTAGTCTGGAGAGCCTGCTCAAAGCACTTCGTGGGGCAGGCTCTCCAAGCTAGACGACTGATGTAAGTGGCCAGATAGGGAGCACTGTATGCCCGAGTTAGAAAAAAAATACCAGAGCCTCGTCGCACAAGGTTGGAGTGGTATGTTGTTCCTGCTGCTCACAATGTTCATCACTGATTTAGTGGAGTTTTCACTGCCGGGGGATTTTAAAGCGCTCTCTACGCAGCTCTCCCTCGATCCCGGCATGGTGGGGTTGTGGGTATTGGCCGGAATCATCTGCCTCAATGTTGTTGGGCAGATGGCGATACGTGCCGTCTATAAACGCGTCTGCCGCTGGTGGGTTTTTGGCGTCACTGTTGCCTATGTCGCCTTTTTTCTGCTCCACCAGATTGTTCACCTGCTGAATGGTGAAGGCTTTGATATCCACTTTATTTTGGACGCCACTCACCATGTCGTCGGATTTTGGGCGATCTGGGCGGCCTACCGTTGGGCAAAATCGGCGACGCGTGACCATGACGACTCGCCCGCGCCGCTACTCTTTAATTAAAAATAAGACAAATTCGAGAACCAAAGGGATAAGCCATGAGTAATATCGTTGAGATCAAGGTACCGGACATTGGCGACTTCAAAGAGGTTGAGGTCATCGAGATACTGGTTGGTGTTGGTGACACCATCAAGCCTGAACAGTCATTGATCTCGGTCGAGTCTGACAAGGCCGCTATGGAGATCCCCGCGCCGCAGGGTGGTGTGGTGAAAGAGCTATTGCTCAAGATCGGTGACAAGGTCTCTCTCGGTAGCACCATTCTCAAGCTTGAAATGGAAGAGGCTGTGGCCGCAGCACCTGCACCTATTGCAGAAAAACCTGGGGTTGCTTCAGCGCCAGTCGCCACAGCACCGCAGTCCGTCAGCTATAGCGGCAGTGTTGATCTTCAGGCTGAAATCGTTGTGCTCGGCTCCGGCCCTGGCGGTTACACAGCCGCTTTTCGCGCCGCCGACCTTGGTAAAAAGGTTGTCTTGATAGAACGTTACGACATCATTGGTGGTGTCTGTCTCAACGTTGGTTGCATCCCCTCCAAGGCGCTGCTGCACACCGCACAGGTGATCAACGAAGCGGCGGAGTTTCATGAGATTGGTGTTGAGTTCAATAAACCAAAGATCGACATCGACAAACTGCGCACTCATAAAAACAGCGTCATCAGCAAACTCACCGGCGGCCTCAAGCAGCTGGCCAAGCAGCGCAAGGTTGAAATCGTGCACGGCTACGGCAAGTTCATCTCGCCCAACACCATCGAAGTGGTGGCCAGCGATGGCAGCAAGAAGGTCGTAGGTTTTGAAAACTGCATCATCGCCGCCGGTTCACGTGTCACCAAACTGCCGTTTATCCCTTGGGCCGATTCACGTGTTATGGACTCTACCGATGCGCTTGAAATTGAAGAGGTGCCAAAACGACTGTTGGTGGTCGGCGGCGGCATCATCGGTCTGGAGATGGCGACGGTTTACGATGCACTCGGCGCCAAGGTTACCGTGGTGGAACTCTCGCCGGGTTTAATCCCCGGTGTTGATCGTGACATCGTGCGGCCACTCGAACGGCGCATTAAAAAGCGTTACGAAAATATCTACCTCAATACTAAAGTGACTGCCATCGAACCGACGGACAAAGGTTTGGTCTGTTCGTTTGAAGGCAAGGGTGCACCGGCGACGGATACTTTTGATCGTGTGCTGGTCTCCATTGGCCGTACCCCCAACGGCAAGTTGATCGATGCAGATAAAGCGGGCGTTACCGTAAACGAGGCGGGCTTTATCCCGGTTGATAAGCAGATGCGCACTAACGTGCCGCACATCTTTGCCATCGGTGACGTTGTTGGCCAGCCGATGCTCGCCCACAAAGCAACACATGAAGGCCGAACTGCGGCTGAAGTGATTGCCGGCATGAACTCATTTTTTGACGCTCGCACCATTCCCGCTGTTGCCTACACCGATCCAGAAGTGGCGTGGATGGGTAAAACTGAAGAGCAGTGCAAGGCCGAAGGTATTGAATATACCAAAGGTGTATTCCCTTGGGCCGCCTCTGGCCGTTCACTCTCCATTGGCCGTGATGAAGGCATGACCAAAGTTCTTTTTGGCGCTGATCATAAAATTATTGGTGCCGCGATTGTCGGTACCAACGCCGGAGAGTTGATTGCTGAAGCAGTGTTGGCGTTAGAGATGGGAGCCGATGCCCATGATATTGGTATGGCCATTCATCCGCATCCAACGTTGTCAGAGACGTTAAACTTTGCTGCCGAGGTGGCGCTGGGGAGCTGTACGGATATTTACGCGCCAAAAAAATAGTGGCGGTAGGTTATATATTTAAAAGTCCCAGCCATGTGTTGGGATTTTTTTTGTCGAAAAAAATATTGGCTATAAAGTAATATGTAGCTTGTGTCGATAAGCTAAGTTGTTTTGTTTTTTTAGGGGGTGTCATGGATGGTACAACTAACGGATGGTAAGTCGCAAAAAGCTGGGGCAGGGTTGTACATCCTAAGACATTATATTTTAGTCTAAGTAAAGGGAAGAACTGTGATGAATGTTGTGAGTAATGTATTGAAAAAATCCGAAAAAATCAGATTACTAGCGCCGGCACTTTTGGCAGCCACACTGTTTGTATTTTGGTCTCCGGCGCAGGCGTTGCCATTTACAACTGATATCACGATTACCGGGATGTCAGATTTTAGTGATAACCACGCCTCCGAAGGTGGTTTTACCCAGCTGGGAAGTTATTCGGTAACGCAAGGGGGAGTGACGACAACCAATACAGTTAATGGTACGACAGTAACAGGCGGCCGTCCTCTGAATGCGGCGTTGACTCAGACAGGTGATGGTTTTGGGATCTCTGCTGATGTGAGTGGTACCAGCACTGGGGTAGGTAGTGAGTTCCCTATGAATATTGAATTCTCTATTTTTAACAGTGCAGTATCAGCTATTTATCAATTGACGTTGCAGTTTGATTATAGCCATACCGTTAATGTTAATGGTGGTAATGCATATGCCTTCAGTGAGTTTTTATTGACTGATACCACGAATAATCTGGATGTAATGATGCGTAACGTTCTGTCGGATACTTTTTTTGGGGATCATAAAAATGGCTCTAATCCTGGAACGTTTGGTGATGTGGTGGCGGATGGAGGAACACTATTTCTTGATCTGATTCTTAGACCTGGGGAGCTGATTGAGTTTTTTGCTCAGTATGATATGAGTCTGGGTGTTATTTCTGACCCCAGCTCTGCTGTGGGGAGTTTTTCCGGATTTCTCAGTGTTGCCAATGTTGTGCAGGTTGAGACAGGTGCCATCCCTATACCAGCAACACTGTTTTTGTTGTTGATGGGTGGTTTGGGGTTGGTAGTCCGTCGTCCTGAACGGATCTGATCAGTTTTACTAGGGTGTTATAAAAAGCTCGGCACTGCCGGGCTTTTTTGTATATAAAATATGCGCAGAGAAATATGGGCACGGTGTATTTAGGCGGAGTGATTTTATGATTATCCCTGACTATCAAGCTGGAAGTATTGTTAATCTGATGAGCAGTATCACTCAGTCGCGTGGGGGAGCTATCAATTCGCTCTATGCACCACTGCGAGGTCTGGATATGGCCCGTTTGTGTGCGGTGGATAATGTGGTGTTGCTGGTGATTGATGGTCTTGGATATGACTATCTGCTACAGCACCGGCAAAGTGTTTTATATAAACATCTGCATAGTTGTATTACCTCTGTCGCGCCACCGACCACGGTCGCCTCTATTACCACCTTTTTGACGGGCATGGCACCACAGCAACATGGACTGACAGGATGGTTTACCTATTTTCGTGAGCTGGGCAGTGTGGTGACAGTATTGCCCTATACCCATCGTAATGGTGGAGCAACCTTGAGTACGCAGGGTATTGAGGCGCGGAAGTTTTTTGATCATACCTCGGTGTTTGAACAGATGGCAGTGAAGTGTTACTCGGTAACACCCAGTTGGTTAAAAGCATCTGAGTACAACATCTCCCATACCGTTGGGGCGGAGATGGTTCCACATTCTGGTTATCAACACTGTTTTGATGAGATAGTACGATTGGTGCATTGTCATAAACAGCGTAAATATATTTATGCCTATTGGCCTGAATTTGACGGCTTGGCACATGAGCACGGCGTGGGTAGTAATGAAGTGGCGCGACACTTTACTAAGCTTGATGCAGTATTTTCTAAATTATTAGATCAGCTGCATGGGAGTGGGACGACGCTGCTGGTGACGGCTGACCACGGTTTTGTGGATATACCACCGGAGCATCGACTGGACTTGGCTGATCATCCACAATTAAAAGAGTGTTTGTTGATGCCCCTGTGTGGTGAGCCACGTCTGGTTTATTGTTATGTGCGTTATGAAAAACGTCAGCAGTTTGAACGTTATGTGAGAGATATATTGATTGATGTGTGTGATCTGTATCGTAGTGCAGATCTGATTGCTCAAGGCATATTTGGTCTCGGGGTACCGCATGCAGAGCTGTTATCCCGAGTGGGGGATTATACATTGGTGATGAAAGATAACTACGTGTTGACAGGGCGTATTCCTGGCGAGTCACCACTGCGGATGGTAGGGTTTCATGGTGGCTTGTCAGCGGCAGAGGTTCATGTGCCACTGGTACTGGTGGAGTGCTGATTAAGTTGCAGAAGTTCTTAAGCGACTTTTTATTATGTGTTTGTTAAATGCATATTAGGTTTGCGCGCTCTGGTGATGGCATGCAAAAACTATTTTGTAAAAGAATGTGCACTGTTTTTATAAAGTGTGCCTGTGTTAGGCCGATATTTTCTTGAAGTTGCATCTATGTGCTGAACTTTGTGCAGGTTTTCAGCGTTATCTAAGTGTTTCGTTGAGTTAGTGGCCTGCATGATGTGGTTGTGTGGCCGAGCGGAAAAATATTCGGGGGTCACCCACCATGAGTTACACATTAAAGCCAGAGCGAAAACAGTTGTTTGCTATCAATTTCCGGCAGAGGCTTGAGTCGGCTATTGAGTTGCCGCCACTGCCGGAGGTGACACGTGAGTTGCTGTTATTAAGAAACAGTGATGTGGATATAAAACGATTGATTCATATTGTGGCGAAGGACGCCTCTATCGCTGCACAAATGCTCTCCTATGCAAGGCTCTCTATGTTTGGTTATGGCAATCGCATTCAAACACTTGATGATAGTGTCATGTTGGTATTGGGTTATGACAAAGCGTTGCATATGGCGATGGGCATTGCGGCAGGAAAGTCGTTACGCATGCAGGCAGATGGACCGTTGGGGCGTAAGGCATTCTGGCACCATTCGTTGCAGATGGCCATGTTGACACAGGCGTTGTGTATGACGTTGCCAGCGGCAAAACGCCCAGAACCAGGTGTCTGTTATCTTGCAGGTCTGTTGCATGATATTGGCTACATGCTGTTTGGCCATCTCTATCCGGCAGAGTTTTCCATGCTTAACCAGCTTGTCGCCCAATATCCCGAGAGGGACGTGCGTGAGCTGGAGATGTCCGGTTTTGGTGTGAGCCATGACATGATTGGTATGTGGTTGATGCGAGCCTGGAATATGCCTGAGAGTATTGTGGTGGCAGTAAGAGAGCACTGCTTCTTTGATTATGATGGTAAACATGCCATTTATTCCAAGCTGGTGGCGTTTGCTAACCAGATTCTGCGGGCAGAGTCTGGTGAGAGTGCGTTAGCGGGGAATGGTGAATTTATAGCTTGCGAAACATTGGGTTTAGACGCCCAGCAGGTCGAGCAGCTGCTTGAGCGCATGCGTGAGGCCTCTTCCCCCCTGGAAGCGATGGCTAGAGAACTGGCTGCCTGATTAGCGTGTAGGCCACCGCCGGCCAGACGGTGAAGTGGCTATCTATTGTGCTGTTGTGCAGGCCATCTGCACACCGCGCCCCTTTCCGTTATAATTGTCCCCTGTCCTAATCATTCCCAAATGAGATTTAACTATGTCACAAACAGCTGTGAAAAAAGTGGTACTGGCCTATTCCGGTGGTCTTGACACCTCCATCATCGTTAAATGGTTGCAGGATGAGTATCAATGCGAGGTGGTTACCTTTACTGCGGATATCGGCCAGGGAGAGGAGGTTGAACCGGCCCGCGCCAAAGCTAAGGCGATGGGGATCAAAGAGATCTATATCGAAGATCTGCGTGAAGAGTTTGTCCGCGACTTTGTCTTTCCTATGTTTCGTGCCAACACCATTTATGAGGGTGAGTACCTGCTGGGTACCTCCATCGCCCGCCCGCTGATTGCCAAGCGGTTGGTTGAAATTGCAACCGAGACCGGCGCTGATGCCATCTCTCATGGGGCCACCGGCAAGGGTAACGATCAGGTCCGTTTTGAGCTGGGGGCCTATGCACTGAAACCCGGCGTCAAGGTCATTGCGCCATGGCGTGAATGGAATCTCACCTCGCGTGAGACATTGATGGCCTACGCTAAAGAGCACAACATTCCTATCGATTTTGCCAAACAGGGCAAAAAGTCGCCCTATTCCATGGATGCCAACCTGCTGCACATCTCATACGAAGGGGATGTTCTGGAAGACCCCTGGCACGAGGCTGAGGATGACATGTGGCGCTGGTCCGTATCACCGGAGCTGGCTCCAGATCAGGCAACCTATATTGAAATCAGTTATATCAATGGTGACCCGGTTGCCCTGGATGGCCAGACAATGAGCCCGGCGACCATGCTGGAGACGCTGAATAAGATTGGTGGTGCCAACGGTATTGGCCGTCTTGATATTGTTGAAAATCGTTACGTTGGCATGAAGTCGCGAGGCGCTTACGAGACGCCGGGTGGCACTATTATGATACGCGCCCATCGTGCCATTGAATCGATCACTCTCGACCGTGAAGTTTCTCATCTAAAAGATGAGTTGATGCCACGTTACGCCAGTCTGATCTATAACGGTTATTGGTGGAGCCCAGAGCGCAAGATGCTGCAAGCGATGATTGATGCCTCGCAGGCGAGCGTAAACGGTGTCGTCCGCTTGAAGTTATATAAAGGTAATGTGATTGTTGTTGGTCGTAAGTCTGACGACAGCCTGTTTGATGCCTCTATTGCGACTTTTGAAGATGATGCCGGGGCGTATAATCAGGCCGATGCAGCCGGTTTTATTAAACTCAATGCATTGCGTATGCGTATCGCAGCCAACAAAGGGCGTAGCCTTAAATAAAAAACAGTGCTGCCGAATGGTTGCATCGATGAAAAAATCAGGAGTGATTTAATATGGAATATACAAACGCCAGTGTTAAACAGAAGGCCAACATCTATCATGATGGCAAGGTGACCAGTCGTAGTGTGGTGACCGCTGAAGGTGAGATGAAGACGTTGGGAATCATGTTGCCAGGACTCTACCGTTTCTCCACTCAGGCGGCAGAGGTGATGGAGGTGACTCAGGGGAGCTGCCGTGTCAAATTGGCCGACGAGCAGGAGTGGGTCAACTTCCAGGCTGGGCAGAGTTTTAATGTGGCAGCCAACTCACACTTTGATATTGAAGTGGATGACATCCTTGATTACATCTGCCACTTTGCCTGATTAGGGTAGTACCGTTTTAAATCTATAAATCCCCCGTTATGGGGGATTTTCTTTTGAGGAAAAAATAGTGCGATTACTACATACAATGTTGCGTGTTGGCGATCTTGACCGCTCGATAAAATTTTACACAGAGGTGTTGGGTATGCGGTTATTACGCCAGCGCGACTGCCCCGATGGGAGTTTTACCCTGGCGTTTGTTGGCTACGGTGATGAGACGGACACTGCGGTGATTGAGCTTACCTATAACTGGGGGGTTGATAGTTATGAAATAGGCACCGGTTACGGCCACATTGCCATCGGCGTTGATGGTATTTACGAGGTGTGTGATGCGATTAAAAAATGTGGTGGCAAGGTTGTACGTGAACCAGGCCCGATGAAAAACAGCACCACTGTGCTGGCTTTTATTGAGGATCCGGATGGCTACAAAATCGAATTAATAGAGGGGCGTTGACGCTGGCTAATGGCTTTATGATTTTGTCCGATGATTAGGGGTGTAGATGAAGGAACACTCCATGCCATATATTGAATTTAATAACAGCCTGCGGGTTGGCAACAGGCTCATGGATCAGGAGCATGAGATGCTTGTTGGGTATATCAACCAGTTGCAAAAAGTGGTTGAGGAGGATGCTGACAGCAATGTTATTAAACAGGTTATACGGGGTCTGGTTGAGTATAGCCGTACCCATTTTTTTGTTGAAGAAGAGTTAATGAGGGCGTACGGCTATCCAGACAGTGAGTTTCATCTTCGTGCACATGAAGGATTTCGTGCCAATGCCAGTGCATTAGTGCGTGACATGGATATGGGGAATGAGATTGATCTGGGGCAGATGTTGGGATTTTTAACCGAATGGTTAACCGATCATATTCTAAACACGGATGTTCAATTGGCGGATTTCCTCAGAGATCAGACGCTGGTTTAACCGCTGGTCTTGGTGAGCAGGGTCTGCATGATTGCCAACAGCTCGTTGGATTTATAAGGCTTATGTAAAAAACCACCCAGCCCCAGTGCTTGGGCGCGTGCTTTATCAATGGCATCGCTATAGCCGGTGCAGAGCAGGAAGGGTAGTGTGGGGCGTAAAATAAACATCTGTGCGGCCATCTCTGTGCCGGTCATGCCAGGCATTGTTTGATCTGAAATGACTAGGTCGACTGTTTCAAACGCATTTTCAAAATGGTGTAATGCGGTGGCAGGGTTGTTAAATGTGGTGACCTGATAGCCGCGACTGCCGAGCAGTGCTGCAAGAAACAGCGTGATTGACTCTTCATCATCAACAACCATGATGTTGGCGGGGTGTTGTTGCTGTTGTGAAAAATTATCCATGACGCTCTTTTATCTCCAGGCATTTAGGTGCAGAGTGATTCATGTTCGTTAAACAGTAGCCGGAATTGACTGCCGGTTTCAGGTGAGCTGGATAGCATAATGTGCCCCCGCGCCTCGTGCATAATGCCATGGACCATGGCTAGCCCCATACCGGTCCCTTTGCCAATCGGTTTGGTGGTGAAGAAGGGTTCGAATATGCGCTGTTGTGTGGTGGCATCCATGCCGGGGCCACTGTCGCTGATACATAACTCCACATGGTTGCCGGAGAACCCCTGATGACAGGAGCTGCATATGGCATTTTCCAGGGTGATTTTTTTCACGGAGATAGTGAGTGACCCAGTGCCATTCATGGCATCACGTGCGTTAATGCAGAGATTGAGCACGATCTGTTGCAAGCCAATGGTATCGAGCAATACTGTTGGTGTATCGGGATCAAGCACGGTCTCCATGGCGATGCTTGATGGTAATACAGGTCGTAACAGTTTGAGCATCTCAGGAATGGCGTTGGAGAGCAGCACAGGTTCAGGCATGTTGGCGTCGCGGCCACGGCTAAATGCCAGCATCTTGGCGACCAGATCACGCGCTCGTTCACCAGCACGATAGATCTGTGCCAAGTGGCTGCTGAGTGTGGCGTACCCCTGTGCCTGAGCGATCTCTTGTGATAGTTCAGTAAACCCCAGAATGCCTGATAGCATGTTATTAAAATCGTGGGCAACACCGCCTGTGAGTTGGCCAATGGCCTCCATCTTCTGTGCCTGTGCAAGTTGCCGCTGAAGTCGTTGTCGTTCGAGCTCTGCAGTTTTACGCTCGGTGATGTCGCGCACTACGCCGATAAAGACGGGACGTCCAGCACGGCTGATTTGCGATACTTGTAACTCCATTAAAAAAGTTGCCCCATCTTTACGCCGTCCTGTTACTTCCCGACTCATGCCAATAACATGTTTCTCTCCGGTAGTGAGATAGTGATGTAAATAGTGATCATGTTGGTTGTGATGGGGTTCTGGCATTAACATGTTGATGTTGTTGCTGATAACTTCGGCGGCGGTGTATGCAAAAATTGATTCTGCTGCATGGTTGAATGCAGTCACAATACCGTGTTCGTTAATAGTGATAATACCTTCAATCAAATTGTCGAGGATAGCCTGGGTATGTCGGGCCTGTTCTTCACGGCTGCGCTCAGCGGCAGCCCTTTCCATTTCGGCACTCAGGCGGGTGGCAAATATTTTCATGATAGTAATACTGCGCTTCTCATCTTCAATGGGCTTCCGGAAGAGAATCGTCATGTGGCCAATAATACGTCCCTTGTCATTAAGAAATGGAATGACCAGAAGTGACTCAATGCCTAGCAGGAGAGGACAATCGGGGTAATGTATGTATGCCTGCTCGGTGATACATAAATGTTCTCCTGGATTGATAAGAGAACAGGGTGTTTCATCAATGTTGCACTCAAAATTGTCATGGAACTCACCATTGCTCCATACGGCAAGTGTCCGGGATCGGCGTAATATCGGATCGGTAATCTCTGTGACTATCACAGTGTCCGCTTCCAAAGCCGTTGCAGCGGTCATTGCACTCACTCTGAACACCTCATCGGCAGAGTTTGCGGTTGTTCCAAGAAAAATCGCCTGCAGGGTGTTTTTTTCCCGCTCCATATCGATCATTGCGGTTCTTAGTATCTGTTCATCCCGTTTACGCTCGCTGATGTCCTGGACAAGAGTTAAATAGAGTGTCTCATCCTGCCCTGTTATTTCAGTGATTTTAAACTCAGCGGGGAAAAGTTGCTCACCACGACGGACAGCATGAGTGGTAATAGCCCCCTGATTGATGACACGATCCCGATGCTCAGCAGAGCCCATCCAGCTTTGATGTTGGGTGCGCTGTTTTGGCGGCATTAGTATGTTGACGTTACGTCCTTTCAGTTCATGTTCTTCATAACCAAAAATAGCGCAGGCCGCTGCATTTACTGACTCAATAGTACCGTTGGCCCACACGGTAATGATGCCGTCTGGGATGTGTGATACTACAGCGAGCAGTCGCTGTTTACTTTGCAGTAGTTTGTTTGTCATGGTTTGAAGCTGGGTCCGCATAGTCTCCAGAGCAGCGGCTAACAAACCTATTTCATCGTGACCACGTTGTATAATCGGTTCATTGAAGTTGCTTTGTGCCAATATTTTTGCGGCGGATGCCATCTCTTCCAGCGGGCGTCGTATTAACCAGTCCTGCAGTATAAAATTCAGTGTTAATCCCGTAGCAATGAACGCAAAAACTATCAGGCTGATCAGGTTTATCTTTGAAAGCTCGGCCTTTAATTGTGTGCGTGGATCAAACTGTAGTGTGATTTGTGCCAGTGGTGCGCCACCAAAATCGATGGGTGCCGAGATGTTCATCATATTAGACGAATCACTTTTATGGGTGACTATCAACGGGTAGATCTGTTTTTTATCCGGGTTGTGGAGTTGAAGTCTCGTCCAAGTTGAATCGGTAGCGATGACAGCATCTAATGTTTTGTAAATTTGACTAAAGTCATCAGAGAGCAGTGGTTCGACCAGTGCAAGGCTGAGTATGTGCAGCTTAATCTGTTGCTCCTGCTGTATGTTAGTGATGGTGTTGTTGGTTTGCCACGGTACCCATAACCATTGAGTCAGGGCGAGCAACAGACCTAATACTACCAATCCAGGTAGCAGTAGTTTAGTGCGAATGGTAGTGAATCGGTTAATCTTCATAAAACTCGTCCAGCCGCATTTTTTTCATAGGTTCATAATCTTTCAGCTGGGCGATAGCGATGTTTTTGATGGGGATTTGGCTCAGCATCTTCTGTCCGGATTTTGTTTTTCCTAGTGATAACATCGCTTGCTGTATTGCATCTCTGATGGATTGAGGGACTCGTGGATGTGCTGTCAGTGGATGCGGGGCAACAGCGATGGTGGTATGAAGAATACGGAGTTGATCTTGTATCGTTGCGGACTGATGGGCGAGTGTACTGGCAACGCCTCCGCCTGCTGCGGTATTGCCTAGAGCTACATTAAGATAAACCGAGTCGTGACTGTTCACGTATCGCGGTTTAAAGGGTATTTTTTCCTCGCGTGTCAGCATTGCACGTATCATTAATGAGGCCCCTAATGCATTGGGTGAAGGGAAGGCGATGCTTTGATCACGCAGGTCTTCAATTTTCATATAGGGGCTGTCTTTTCGTACAACTAAAATACCGCGCAGATCTGTTGCAATATCGCGCACCAGAGGGATGTATTCATTAGGTGCAGTGGTTTTAAGAAGTTGGTAGGGATTGACATAAGCAAAGTCAAATTCGCCGGCGAGTAACTGATTCTCAAATACGGGAATGGTCTGACTGCCGCGTAGCACAAAACTGTGCCCGGTACGTTGTTGTAACTCTTTTAAAATAGGACGCCAGATCTGCTGTGTGGTGCGGGCATCAAATTGCGGTACAACACCTATGGTGAAACTATCGGCTTGGCAGATGTTCGCCATCATCAGGGCAATGATAGTGAACCAATGGCAACTTTTTTTTCTATCGGTTACCTGAGCGGCCATATAAATTCCTTTTGGAGTTGGTGGTAAATATCAGGATCACCCGGCAATCGTTGAAATTGCGGCACATAGCTCCTCACGTTTGAAGGGTTTTCTTAGAATATTTCCCGCTCCAATCAGTGTGGCCAGTGGCAGATAATCAAAACGACCATTGAGGCCACCACCACCAGACATCGCCACAATTTTTGCGTTGGGGGCGAGTTGGCGGATTTCTAGAATAAGGTCGATGCCGTTTTTTTCTGGCATGACTAGGTCAGTGATGACCAGGTCGATCTGTTCGCGACGCAGTATCGTTAACGCAGCATTGCCATTTTCGGCAGTCAGCAGCTCATGTTCTGGTGACTCCAGCATGGCGCTTACCAGCAGCCGCATGTGGGGTTCATCGTCGACAACTAAAATTTTTATCAGAGTGATCTCCTTGTCCATAGGCCTATGGCAGTTGTGGTTGCTGCGGCGCGGCAACCTGTCTATGAGTACGGTTTATAACAGTAGAAAAAACTCTAATCATCTACGCCAGCGCTGTTTGGTAGCGGTGTGCTTTTCAGATTAGCGACAGTTAGGCGGGGAACTTGATTGCCAGGATAGTCAAGGTGGAGGGAGAGGATTGTGCTGTTTGAGTAAAACTAAATGTTAAAGTGAAGTTAATGAAAAGGGGACTGATGATCTGTCCCCGGGTTCTTTATATAGTGTTGTCGCTGTTATTTTTTGTGGCGGGTGATGGCCCAAGTGCCATCGCCATCCGGTGCGGCAGAGTGCTGAATGTTAACAAAGAGTGTGTGTGGATCCTTACCGAAGTAGATACCGGTCCCTTCAGCCTCAGGATCGCTCAGGGAGCCAAACAGCCAGGTATGGTCTGCCGCACCATCTCCATTTTTATCCATACCTGCAACCCATATGTCAGAGGGGACATTGTCCTCAATGATCATCAGCTTGCCATCAGGCGTTACTGCCAGATTGTCAGGGTTGTCAAAACCAGTCTGGAAGTTGGCATCGCCAGGTTTACCGATCTCAATCGGAACATTGATACCAGGTTTGATGAAGTTGCTGACCATCATGGAAGAGAGGTCGATAGCCAATACACGGCCGTCATAACTCTCCTTGTCTGCCAGGAAGTCGCCCTCGGTAATGGCGGCATAAAGGGTATTGCCGATGATCTGTAGATCTTCCGGACGATTATAGCTGGCACCACCGGCCGTAGTGCCCGCCTGGCGTGCGGTGTAAGGGTCGATTGGTCCGACCCACTCACCCAAACCAGTACCATCGCTATTGCCAGTTACCTTTAGCACATAGAGCTTGCCGGAGCTGAGATCGCCGTAGCTGTTGGCTACAAACTTGTAGATGCCGCCGCCATACCCTTCCTTCTGGCCACGGAACTCATCGACGACATAGACCGCGCCATCGCTGCCGATTTGAATCCCCTCATGAGCCAGCAGGCCCACGGCGGGACGTTCAGAGACGGTGCCGTACATTGGGTTTTGCTCGTCCAGCGTGATCTCGAAGAGGCGGCCATTGGTGGTCTCTTCCGCGAACAGCACGGTGCCCCATGGGGTCCAGACGATGCCGTCGAGGGCGGTCCAGGTGGCGTTCTGCGCCAGCACGCGGGCCGCGCCGGTCTTCAGGTCGACCACGGAGACGGCGCCACCTTCAGGCACACCACGCACCTCGTGGGTGCGGTAGAGATAACGGCCAGCATGTTTGCCGGTTTCGTTGACGGTGTTCATGTCGTGCCAGTCATCACGGCCATTGTCATAGATGTTGAGGTTGGTCTCATTGGAGACGACGCTCTGGGTGAAGCCTTCAGGTAACTTCCATGGTGAAGCTGGATTCCAGGCCGCAGCGCTGGCCGAAGCGTCGATGGGCTTGAAGCCGAACGGGCCGGTCTGGCTGCCCTTGTCGGCATGGGCGGAGGATACGGACAGGCAGAGGACAACGGCGCTGGTGACAGTGCTGAGTTTGAAACGGTTCATGTTCGAGTCTCCCGAAGGTTAAAGGTTCGAGCGCTGAGTATTGGCCGGTAATGTTAACCGGTAGTGAAAGAGCGGTGAAGATTTTGTGACAAAGGCGCGACGGAACCGATGGCTGTTTTCACGGTCCTTTTGTGCACGCCGCTTTGTTAGAATGGCGACAACAATATTAACCAGCAGACAGGAAAAAACCATGGAACTCTCCACCACGCAACAGGCAGTGCAGACGCTTAAGCAGCAGATATCGCAACAGATCATCGGTCAAGAGGTGCTGGTAGAGCGGCTGCTGATTGCACTGCTCGCCAATGGTCATCTGTTGGTAGAAGGGGCGCCGGGGCTGGCCAAGACCCGCGCCATCAAGGCGTTGAGTATGGCGATTGAGGCGGATTTTCATCGTGTCCAGTTCACGCCTGACCTGCTGCCCGCCGACCTCACCGGCACCGACATCTTCCGGCCCCAGGACGGCTCGTTCCAGTTTCAGCGTGGCCCGCTGTTTCATAACCTGGTGCTGGCCGATGAGATCAACCGCGCCCCGGCCAAGGTACAGTCGGCGCTGCTGGAGGCGATGGCCGAACGTCAGATCACCGTTGGTGCTACCACCTACAGACTGCCCGAGCTGTTTCTGGTGATGGCGACCCAGAATCCTATTGAACAGGAGGGCACCTACCCACTGCCCGAGGCTCAGCTCGATCGCTTTCTGCTGCACGTCAACATCACCTACCCCTCGGCAGAGTCAGAGCGCGAGATTCTGCAACTGACCCGGCGTGAAGCCGCATCCTCCCCCCCTAAAGCGGAGCCAGTACCGCGCCTGACACAGCAGACGCTGTTGCAGGCGCGTGATGAAGTGCTGCAACTCTACATGGGCGATAACCTGGAGCGTTATTTGATTGAGATCATCCTCGCCACCCGCAACCCCGCCCCCTACGGAGCGGAGCTGGTGGGCTGGGTACAGTGGGGGGGCAGTCCACGGGCCACCATCGCCCTGGACCGCTGCGCCCGGGCACATGCATGGCTGGCCGGGCGCGATTACGTGAGCCCCGAGGATATCCAGACCATGGCCTACGATGTACTGCGTCACCGGGTATTGTTAAGCTACGAGGCCGAGGCCGAAGGGATCACCCCAGACCGCTTTATTGAAACATTGCTAAACCGGGTGGCGGTGCCGTAGAGTCGCCGCTGCAGGGCATATATATAGAATAGAGAGCCGGTGGACCGGCCCAAATATAAAAAATAGATACAAAAATGCCAAAGGGGCAGATGATGAACAACCCGCCAAAGGCTTATGTTGCCAGCATAGGCATGGTCACACCGTTGGGGTTTAACAGCGCCATGACTGCCGCCATACAGGCCGGGCAGAGTGGCTATGCCGCGTCTGACTATTACAACTATGTCGGAGCGGCGCTCACCCTCAGCCTGATCCCCAATGGATTTTTTGATGCACAAGAGTGCGAGATCGACACAGGTGATTACTACAGCGCCCAATATGAGCGCACCATTAAACAGGCTGTTTTTTGCCCTGCAAGCGCTGTCCAAATCCCACCCCCTAAAAGAGCCAGTGCCCCTGATACTCGCACTGGCAGAGCCACAGAACGATGTCCGCCACATCGATCCCCTGCTGTTGATACACAACCTGCTCAGTCAGCCCAACCTGCCGACTGCCCGCGACAAGGTACGCCGCACCTACACCAGCAGGGCGGGTGGCATAGAGGGGCTCGATCTGGCGTTGTGCTATCTGCACGATGGCGGAGAAGATTACGTGTTGGTGGTGGGCAGCGACAGCCATCTGGGGGGCGCGGTTGAGCGACCTGGACAGACAGGGGCGGCTGCTGGCACCGGGGACGGCTTTGCCCCCGGCGAAGGGGCGGCCTTTTTACTGCTCACCCGCCACCCGGAGCAGGCGCTCTGCCGTGATGGCCAGTATTAATAGGGTTGATTTGTTATAGGGTGGACTGGCGCTGTCTTTTGTGCCGCCCACATAACGGTTCTGTTTTGATGTGTATTGGTAAGAGAAAACTGTTTCATGATGTGGTTGTTTGGTAAAAAACAGAAAACAGAGTCTGCTGTCGTGCCGCTGGAGCGGGATGTGGTGTCGGTGAGCGCCCCGTCGCTGATTGCGCTACGCCATGGCGCGGCGTCGTTAACGTTAAAACCGACCCGTATTCGTGCCCAGCAGAGTGGTGGTTATCTGTCACCCTTTAAGGGGCGGGGCATGGAGTTTGAGGAGTCGCGCCCTTATACCCCCGGTGATGATGTGCGTAGCCTGGATTGGCGGGTGATGGCACGTAGCGGCAAGCCCCATACCAAGGTGTTTCGTGATGAGCGTGAGCGGATGGTACTGCTGTGGGTGGATCTGCGTCGACCGATGTTTTTTGCCACACAGGGGGCATATAAGTCGGTACGGGCGGCACACGCGGCGGCGCTGTTGGGGTGGAGTGCGATTCAGCATGGCGACCGTATCGGTGCGCTGATTTTTTCTGAAGATGAACATCTGGAGTTGCGCCCTAAACGGGGTAAACAGGCGTTGTTACAGCTTTTTAAACGGATGGCGGATGCCCGTGTCTGGCATGTTGATCTGTCGCTGCCATTCCCACCGCCACCGGTGACTGCGTTGCAGCAGTCGCTGTTGCGGCTCAGGCGTGTGGCGCAGCCCGGCAGCCTAGTCTTTCTGTTGAGTGATTTTGGTGACATGGATGAGCAGGCTCGTGCACATCTTACCCAGCTGTCACGCCATTGTGATCTGGTGCTGGTATCGGTTTACGATCCACTGGAGGCGGAGTTGCCACCACCGGGGCGCTATCGTGTCAGTGATGGTGAGCGGGTGGTGACGGTTGATACGACGTTTGACGCGGTATGCCAGGAGTATCGCCAGCGTTATCAGCGGCGACAGGCGGAGCTGCAGCAGTTTTGCCGTCGTCACGGTATCTATCTTTTGCCAATGAGTACGGCGGAGGATCCATTAACGGTGTTGCAGCGTGGGCTGGGGGGGCGACTATGAACCCGGATCTGAGTCAGCTGCATGATATTCATCTGCCGACATCGGTCTCCTGGTGGCCGTTGGCACCAGGGTGGTGGTTGTTACTGGCGCTGCTGTTGGTTGTGCTGCTGTTGGGTTTTGGGTTCTACCGTCGTTATCAGCGGCAGCGCTGGCGGCGTGAGGCGCTGATGCTGTTACGGCAGCTTCAGCAGCAGTCGCTGACACCAAAGATGTTGGTGGTTGAGTACTCCCAGTTGCTGCGGCGGGTGGCGATCAGCCGTTTTCCGCGTACCGAGGTGGCGGCCCTGACCGGTGAGCAGTGGCTTGTTTTTCTGGATCAGCAGATGAAGGTGCCAGGGTTCCAGCAGCAGGGGCGTATGTTGATCACCGCCCCTTACAGCGCCACGGTGGAGGGTGATCTGGAAGAACTCAGTGTGCTGTGTGAACGCTGGATTGTGGGGGTGGCGTGATGGTGGAATTTGTCTGGCCATGGCTGTTTGTGACCTTGCCGCTGCCCTGGTTGGTTCGCTGGTTTTTGCCCGCCGCTGCCACGGCAGAAGAGGCGGCGTTGCGTGTGCCACAACTGAATACGTTCACCTTGCCACAGCAGCAGACACTGCGCGGTGTGAGGAGGGGGCGTTGGCTGTTGTGGCTGGCGGCACTGGCCTGGCTGTTGCTGGTAGCGGCGGCGGCGCGTCCCGTCTGGTACGGTGCCCCCATGGAGTTGCCGGTGAGCGGGCGTGACCTGATGCTGGCGGTGGATCTTTCTGAAAGTATGCAGACGGAAGATTTTACTATTAATGGTAAACAGGTGAACCGTCTGATTGCCACTCAGGTGGTGGCCAGTGATTTTATTGAACGCAGGATCGGTGACCGTATTGGTCTGATCCTGTTTGGTACGCAACCCTATGTGCAGGTACCGCTGACCTTTGACCGGACCACCGTGCGTACGCTGCTGCGTGAGGGGGCCATTGGTCTGGCAGGACCGGCAACTGCTATTGGTGATGCGATTGGTCTGGCGGTTAAACGGCTGCGGGATAATCCCCAAGGGGGACGTGTATTAATCCTGCTGACGGATGGTGCCAATACGGCGGGGGAGATAGAGCCGATCCAGGCTGCACAGATGGCGGCTGAGCAGGGATTGAAGATCTATACCATTGGTATTGGTGCGGATGAGTTGGTGGTGCGTTCACTGTTTGGAACGCAACGGATCAATCCTTCCAGTGATCTGGATGAGAAGACATTGACGGCGATTGCCGATGCCACTGGCGGGCGTTATTTCCGCGCCCGTGACAGTGCGGAGCTGGAGCAGATCTACCAGATACTGGATGAGCTGGAGTCGGTGCAACAGGAGGCGCAGACCTTCAGGCCACAACAGGTGCTGTTTTACTGGCCATTGTCAGTGGCGCTGTTGTTGGCAGGGCTGGTGGCGCTGATAAAAGGGGTGCGGCGATGAGCTTTTTGGGTGGCCTCCATTTCATCCGTCCCCTCTGGTTCTGGGCGCTGTTACCCCTCTGTCTATTGATGGTTTTACTCTGGCGTCAGCGCTTGGTGAGTCGTAGCTGGCGTGCGGTGGTTGATGCACAGCTCCTACCCCATCTGCTGATGGGCAGTGGCAAGGTGCAGCGTCGCACATGGCCGTTGGTGTGGGTGATGTTTGCTGGTGTGCTGGCGATTGTGGCGCTGGCCGGACCGACGTGGCAGACGCTGGAACAGCCGGTATTTCGCCAGCAGTCAGGTTTGGTGGTATTGCTTGATCTGTCTCGCTCGATGGATGCGGCGGATGTACGCCCGAGCCGTCTGGAGCGTGTGCGCCTGAAGCTGATTGATATTTTGAATCAGCGTAAAGAGGGGCAGACCGCACTGGTGGCCTATGCCGCCACCCCTTTTGTGGTGACACCGCTGACCAGTGATAATAAAACCATCATCAGTCAGCTGCCCAGTATGACCACCGATTTGATGCCCGCCCAGGGGTCGCGGCCTGACCGCGCCATTGCTATTGCCTTGCAGTTACTGCAACAGGCAGGCATTGTCCGTGGCAGTGTGCTGCTGGTGACCGATGGTGTGGAGGGTGTTGCACCGCAACAGTTAAATGATGCAACGGCGGCGCTGCGGGCGGCTGGCCATCGTCTGTTGGTATTGGGTGTGGGCACAGCGACAGGCGCACCAATACCGATGTTAAGTGTGGGTGGTTTTCTGACGGATGCCAGTGGTGCCATTGTTATCCCCAAACTGGGTGAGGCGAGTTTGAGTGCAACGGCCAGTGCAGGGGGTGGACTTTATCGTCAGCTGAGTGGTGATGATAGTGATATTAATGCCCTGTTGGCGCAGGTGGAGAGTGATACCAATCGTGAGCTGACAACACGGGTCTCAGAGATGATGAGTGATCAGTGGCAAGAGTCCGGTGTCTGGCTGCTGCTACCACTGCTGCTGTTAGTGCCGTTTGCATTCAGGCGTGGTTATCTGGCAGCGGTGGTCTTGGCGCTGGTGATTCTGCCGCAACCACAAACGGCCCATGCGTTTGAATGGAATAGCCTCTGGGCTAACAGTGACCAGCAGGGGGAGCGGGCGCTGAAAGCGGGTGATGCAGCAAAAGCGGCGCAACTGTTTAAAAAGCCCGAGTGGCGTGGCGCCGCTGAGTATCGCGCCGGTGAGTATGAAAAGTCACTGCAGTCGTTGCAACAGGTGGAGAGTGCGGATGGTTATTACAACCGTGGCAACGCCCTGGCCAAGCTTGGCCGTCTACCCGAGGCCATCAATGCCTATGATGAGGCGCTTAAACGTAACCCCAGTATGCAGGATGCAAAAGAGAATCGAGAGTTGGTCAAAAAACTGATGCAGCAGCAACAGCAGCAGGATAAAAAAAACGATCAGGGCAAGGATGACCAATCACAGCAGCAGCCAGATAAACAGGATCGTGCCAACGAGGGGGACGATTCAAAACAGCCCTCTGAGGAGGGTGGCAAAAAGAGTGAACAGCCGGGCGAGGGGAAAGAGTCACCGCCGCAATCGGGAAAAGAGGGTGACGATAATAGCGAGTCACCACAGCGCAGTGATGCCAATCATTCCAAGTCTGATCAGCAGCCATCGGCGCCACAGCAGCAGGCAGAACAGGCGGGAGAGAGAGCTGATAAAAAACCGGAGCAGTCTGCGGCAAAACAGTCTCCACAACCGCAGCCGCAACTGAGCGAAGAGCAGCGTGCTAACGAGCAGTGGTTGCAGCGTATCCCCGATGATCCGGGTGGTTTGTGGCGGCGTAAATTTCTTTACCAGTATCAGCGGCAACAGCAGCAGGGCAAGGAAGAGATAACATGGTGACGATAAAACAGATGCGTTACATGATTGTGGTATTGGTGCTGTTTACTGGTCAGAGCTGGGCTGCGGTGAGCGCCTTTGTTGACCGTAATCCAATAAGCATTAATGAGTCGCTGACGCTCACGATTGAGAGTGATAACGGTGGTGATAAACCCGATTTTTCAGTCCTGCAAAACGAATTTGAATTGATGGGGCAGAGCAGCAGTACCAGCTTGCAGATTATCAATGGTGCAGTCAGCCGTAAGCAGCAGTGGCAGATAAGATTGATGGCAAAACATGCCGGTGAAATTCAGATCCCGGCCTTTACTGTTGGCACAGAGCAGAGCCAGCCACTGTTATTAAATGTTGAGACAGCGGATGTGCAAAAAGTAGAGCAGAGCAGCGATCTTTTTATAGAGGTGAGTGCCACACCAAAAAAATCCTATGTACAAGAGCAGCTGATATATACAGTAAAACTCTATTTTGGTGTCAGCATGGCTGAAGGCAATACCCTCACAGAGCCAAAAGTGGCAGGTGGGGATGCCATTGTTGTTAAGCTTGGTGATAATCGTCAATACCAGACCACCATCAACGGTCGGCGTTATGGTGTGATGGAGCAGCAGTACGCGCTCTATCCACAAAAAAGTGGCAGGCTCACCATTAAACCGCCGGTTTTTGATGGCAACGTGGTGGAGCAGGGGCGCAGTGGCGGCATTTTTTTTGATCCGTTTAATCAGACAACACGTCATGTACGTGTTAGTGCAAAAGAGATGAAGATCGATGTGCAACCGATGCCCGCCGGAATCACTTCCCACTGGTTGCCAGCGCGTAGCGTGCAGCTGCTCGAGCAGTGGTCTGAAGATCCGCCCAACTTTATAGTGGGTGAGCCGATCACCCGTACGCTGGCACTTATGGTTGATGGGCTGACCGCAGCGCAACTGCCTGATGTAGGTGGTAATCTGCCTGCGGGGCTGAAAAGTTATCCAGATCAACCGCAGTTGACAGATACCACCGATGCAAAAGGTGTTACGGGTATGCGGCAACAAAAAATTGCCTTGATTCCAACGCAGCCGGGAACACTAACCCTGCCTGCCATTGAGCTGGCCTGGTGGAATGTTGAAAAGCAGCAGTTGGAGATTGCACGGCTGCCTGAACGTACTGTCACCGTGGCAGCAGGCAGTGGTACGGCTACGCCAGTGCCAGAAAAGACAATCCCCCAGGCACAGGTAGTGGAGCATGAGGAAAAGAGTAGTACAAATCGATTAATGGATCTTGTTAGTACCACTCAGGGGGCAATGAACCCGCTTGGGTGGTGGCCGTGGTTATCGCTTGTTTTGGGACTTGCCTGGCTGATTACGTTGATAGCGTGGTGGCGACGGCGCACAGTGCCCCGGCAAGTGACAGCGGTTGCAGCAGCAGAGCAGCAGCAGTTACGCCCCCTTGAATTACAGTTAAAGCAGGCCTGCCAGAAAAACAGTGCAGTGCAAAGCAAAGCCGCATTGCTTGCATGGGCGAAGGTATATTGGCCACAGCAGTCAGTGGTGAGTCTGCCTGCTATTGCAAAGTTGAGTTCAACATCCCTGGCCGATGAGATTCTTTCCCTCGATCGGGCGCTCTACGCTGAAAGTGATGCGGAGTGGAAGGGAAATGTATTGTTGCAGGCGTTTGAGAAAAGCAGGGAGAAAAAATCTCGTCCAGCGAATAAACACAATGAGTCGCTGTTAAAACCACTTTATCCTGGAGAGAACTCAGCGGGTTAAGGTTCGGGCAGAGTCCGGTTTTATATTATTGGTCGGAACTGCCTGCCTGCTCAGGCAGAACAGGGTCGAACAGATCGCCAAATAGGCTATGCAGTACCAGTTTATGCTCCTCTCTTTTGGTGCTGCCCTTTGTCTCCTCCCACGGGACCATGTACAAAATTTGTGGTGCCTCTTTGTTGTCTTTGATGATGGTGGTATCAAGCTCCAGCGTATCGTCAGCATGAGTAAGCGAAGAGAATAAAAGGAACATTAATACAACAAGCGTATTGTTTAGTCTGTTCATGGTCTGTTCTTACTGAGTGTGGATTTAAGTTCTTCCAGCCAATTGGCAGTTGCCACATCTTTATGATCGGTAAGATCAAGGTAACGTTGATAGTGGGGAATGGCCTGTTTTATATCTTGGAGATAAGTATCATACAGCAGGGCAAGATTGTAATGGGCGATAGCATAGTCATCTTTTTGCATAATTGCCTGGGTATAAAATTTTTCTGCCTGACGAATATTTCCTTTTTTTATCTCAATCAAACCGAGCAGGTTAAGCGTCTGCGGAAATGTGGGATCTTTGTCCAGAGCAGTGTTTAGTAGTTTCTCGGACTCCTCCACCTTGCCCCGTTTTAACTGCATGATCCCCAGATTGACCCAGACGCCTGTAATGGCGCTATTTTTTTTGGTCAATGACTGGAAAATCTTCTCCGCCTTATCCGGCTCGTTACTGTTTAGATGGGTAATGGCCTGCTGATAAAGAACACTATCGTCACTCCGGCTGCCATCACTCGACCCAGGCAGCGAATCGTTGCGATTTTGTGCACTGCAGGCAAATAGCAGTATCAGAGAGCAGGCCAATAGCCATCTAGTGCAATAGGTCAACATAGTCATCTACTTTTGCTTCTCTTAAATATCTGGCGGGGAATAGCAGCTTTAACTGATCATGGCTGCGTTGAATCCATGAGTCAAAAACTCCATCGCTGATATGGGCCATATTGGCTTCGAAAAATTCGATGGCTTTCTCTTCAAAGGGGAATGCCTGATCTTCGAGCAGCAGGTTGTACTGCTCAAGTTCTTCTTCATTTAAGTTGTTAGGCCGCTCTGACTTTATAAGGGCATGGTTAAAGAGCTGGTATATTTCACCAATGCTGTG
Organism: Tenderia sp. (SeqCode); assembly: GCA_031416075.1. Lineage (GTDB taxonomy): Bacteria > Pseudomonadota > Gammaproteobacteria > Tenderiales > Tenderiaceae > JAKFXL01. The sequence continues at coordinate 41,908 of JANOSY010000056.1, forward strand.
TTTTGCCTGGGTAGAGGTTTCAGCAACGCCATAGCCAGAGGCTTGGCCAAAAAGTCTGACGGCTTTTTGCATCGCTGCTTTCTTTTTGTCGAGACTCTCTCCCAGTGGTAGCGTGAGTGATATTGTTTTGTATAAACCAAACTCTTTAATAGCCAGATTGAGCGCAGCGGTTGAGGTGATGAATTTGGTACGGCTGTTCATGGCATCGCGGGAACCATTTTTGTCCGCATCAAGAATGGCGTGTTGCCATATATCTACGTTAGCCATCTCCTTTTCAGCTGTGTAGAGGGTGACAAGCTTCTGCATCGCTTCAAGATGTTGGGCGTAAGGCTTCTGGTAGGTAGTTGCAAATGCTTTGTAGGCAGTAATCGCTTGCGCCGTTTTATTATTTGCCTCATAAAGCTCAGCTGCTTTCCATTGCGCTGCCATTTTGATAGCAGCATCACCACCGGCCAAGGCAATTTTTTCATACTCCCTGGCGGCGGATATCTCCTGTCCACTCTTCAAATATACGGAAGATAGTTTGATGTTGATCGCGTTGTTAAGTGAATGGTTTGGAAACTGTGTCTGGAATATTTTTATGTTGCCAATGGCGATATCCCATAGTTCGTTTGTAATCGCCAGATCGATCGCCTCATTTACGGCATCTGGTGCAATGCCCGCGTCAGGAGCCGCTTTTGATATACGCATTAAGTGCTCAATTGCACTTTGAGTATTACCATTGCTCTTCTCCGACAACCCCTGTTTGTAGATGGATAGTGCTAGCTGGTTGCCTATCTGGTAGCGGGCTTTATAGGTTGAGCTTGATGACTTTAATATGGATGTATACGTGGTTTCAGCATTGCTGAATTGACCACTTTCGAAATAAGAGTGCCCACGTATGGTTTTTATCTCTTCCATTTGCATTGCATCGGCACTGTTATGCACCAGGTTTGTTAATTCAATGGCATTGGCATACTGTTTTGCTTTAAAGGCAAGTTCAGCGGCATGGGCAATCACCTTGGGCGTTAACTCATCATTAGGGTAAAGCTGCGCATAAGCACGTGAATATTGTAAGTTTCTGTCCAGGTATGATGATTTTTCCTGATCAGTGCTGGATGATCGGTGTAGCTGGCTGGTGATAAGGATAGTGCTGTAGGCAGCGCGCTTGTTGAGTATGATGTCATCGTTGTATGCGGCCTTTTCATAGTGATAAAGGGCCTCTTTGTCACTCTTGTTTTCGGCCAATAACTCGGCATATAAAAAGTGTACGTTATCTTTGCGGGAATATTGTGAAAAATGGCTAAGGTAGCGTTTATACCACTGGTCAGCGTTTGAAAAATCCTGCTTCTGATGAGTTGATTGATACCTGCTGTGGTAGTTGGCCATCATCAACAAGGTGTATTCTTTGAGTGAGTTGGCGATGCTCTTCTGTAATGCAGGATTGCTGTCTTCAGTCCAATACGAGCTATCTGGGTTGTAGGCTGTGTAAAAGAGATCAATCGCATCGTATGTTTTTTGGGTAAAGCCGCTTAATTTCCAACTTTCGATCAGTTTAACCTGTGATTCAGGCACATAAGGTGATGAAGGGAAGTGCTCAGAAAAATGGGCCAATGCTCTGGCTGAATCAGAGTAGCGATTCTGTTTTAAATAGATGTCACTGATGCTGCTGTATATATTGTAAATATAGCTGAACGCTGGCCTCTCTTTGAAATAAGCGGTTATCTCGTCCAGGTTTTGCATGTACGCAAACGATAGCCCAATGGCCCTGAAGTACTCATTGAACAGATCTTTCTCTGTAGAGCTCAGGTTGTCGATGTCTGAGAAGCCGTGGTAAGCAACAGCGTTAATGTAGTCGTCGGCGGCTTCGGCGTAATACTCCAGTTTCAATCTTGACCAACCACGTTTGAAATAGGATTTCTCAATGAAGCGTTCATTTTTGGGCGTAGAGATCACGTTGGTATAAGCATCATCGGCGGCTATGTACTCACCTTTTGAGAAATAGCCTTCGGCAACCCTGAATTGGCTCTCCAAGTAATATTTGGAGCGCGGGTATTTGTTAATGATGGTTGTCAGGGCGGCTAATGATGGTTCTATTTTTCCCTGCTGGTCATAAGCATTGGCAAGATTGTATAAAAGCTTGTCATTGCCGCTGGCATTTGGGTATTCCTGTAACGAAGTGGTGATTAACGTAATAGTGGTCTCAAGTCTTGCATTGTATGTCTCATCCATGAGTACGGGGCTGTCGCCGGCCAGACTGTTTTTTTCCTGGGCGACACGATTGCCAAGCTCAAATTCTAATTCGGCAAGACGATTGATGGCGGTTAATCTGGAAATGTCATTTTTTGAGGCGCTGTGCAGATAGTCTGCGTAGGCTTTTCTGATGGCGTCGTTGGATGTCTGTATTGATGAGTCACTGTTTTTGCCAATATCGTTATGGACGATGTCAATGTCTGATAGGGTTGCATCTTTGTGTGATGTTGCACAAGCAGCCAGACTGATACAGAGCGGAATGATAAGCACTTTATATCTCATACGGTATTTCACTCGGTAAGGCTGCTGTCATAGAGTAATGCAAGGCCGTATCTTGATTGAGCTATGTAGCTATTGAGTTGTGTGGCCCGTTCGGTCAGAAACGCCCTGGCGACGTTGATTAACGCATCATTGTAAGCAGCTTCAAGCGGGTTTAACTGTTGTGTCAATCCAATATCTGTTTGTATTTTGAGTTCTTTAATGTGCAGATAGTTGTCGATGAGCGATTGTGGAAAACGCTGGAGGGTATCCATTGGGTATTTGTCTATCATCAATATTTGATTGTCTGTTATTTGAATCGTATTAAGCAGCATGTTGTTTTTTTCTAGCAATGTTTCGATAGCCTGAATCTCTTGCGTGTAGTGTTCAATTGCGCTGCTGTAGCTGGCCGATGCGGTGAGGCTTTGATCCAGCTTGCTATAGATATAGGGGATTAATAGATAAGATTCTGCACTTGGCAGATCATGTTCTTGTTTTTCTTTGAGTATGGTCGCCGCATTCAGGGCTCCCACATAGTTATCCTGGTTGATGGCAGCCAGTGTTATACCGATCAATGCTTGATTGGTGTACTGGCTGGTAATGTTTACTTTTCTGAAGGCATCTCGTGCATTTCTATAATAACCTTGGCGCATGAGTGAGTAACCGAGAATAACATTAAAACGATTTTCCAGTTCGCTCAGGCTGCCATTGAGTGGTCGTTTCAGCAGTTCGTTAATGGCGGCGTGAGCATCTGTCCACCAGTCTTGGCGAATGTAAGCAACGGCAAGGTTTAAAGTGATTTGTGGATGCAGCGTGGATATTGCTGTATTTTTTTCGTAGATCTCAATCGCTTCTCTATGTTTCTTTAACCGTTGAAGTGCAACGCCATGCATTAAATTGGCGTAATCCGCATCGTTGACGACAAGATCACCAGTAATGCCATCCAGTTGTTCGATGGCTTTTTGCCATTGGTTTCGCCTCATATAGTGTTTTGCCATGATAAAGCGGGCATTGGAGACGATGGTTTTGTTACTGTCATTCTGAATAGTGGTGAACAACCTGCTGGCAGAGTCCCACTCATTGTATTTTAAAAGCAGTGCCAGGATGTTGATAACAGCGGGTGAGTCTATATTGCTTTGAATTAGGTTCAGATGTGTGACAATTAAAGTGATGGCATCAATAGTCTGTTTATTCTGTTGATGTTTCTCTACCGCTTGTATAAGGGGTTGGAAGTTATTATATGGCGTGCTGGTTTGAGTTGATTTTTGTAGGTAAAACTGTTTTGAAAAGTTTTGATAGAGTTTGTCAAGCTGATCAATGTCGCTGCCGTTTAAGTCCGTTGCTGCTGCCTGACCGATAAGTATGATGCCCAGCAGGATGGCTCCTGTAGTCTTGGCGAATAGATGCAGATTTGTTCGGTATTGTGGCATGGTTGGGTATGTTAGATGTGCGCGGCAAATGAGGCGAAAATATACCATTTTCGGAGATATTGTGTCTATGCGCCAGGTTCGGTTTGTCGGCGCAGTGGATGATGTTACATCCACTGCTGGGAATTACAATAGGTTGATGTGATGGGTGTACCGTGAGTTGTGAGTTCTATTTTATTTCGTAGAGGAACTCTCCCTCTTCAGTTGTAGTTACATGTATGGTTGAGATGGTTTCCTGCAGCGCCATTTTTGATAAACACTCGGTGGCTAATGCTGGCATTAATGTTCGAGTCAGAATGTTTTCAATATTTCGGGCACCTGTGTCAACCTCCTGGCTGCGTGCAACAATGTGTAGCAGCACATCGTCATGGTAAGTGAAACGGGCATCGTAATGATTTTTTATCCGTTTTTCTATCCGGGCCATGTTGATTTTGCATATATCCAGTAGATTATCATCGCTGAGTGGGTAGTAAGGGATGATGGTCGTCCGTCCTAAAAATGCAGGTTTAAAATAATTTAATAGGTGTGGGCGGAAGTTGTCTAGCAGTGTATCTGGATCGGGCAGCGTTTCGCTTGCGGCACAGATTGCGCGAATATGCTCTTCGGCGGCATTGGATGTCATGATGATAATGGTATTGCGAAAATCAATGTCGCGTCCTTCGCCATCTTTTATGGTCCCTTTGTCGAAGAGGTTGTAAAAAATATCCTGCACTCCGGGATGTGCTTTTTCCATCTCATCCAGCAATATTACGCTATAGGGTTTTCGCCGTACGGCCTCTGTTAATACGCCACCCTCGCCAAAGCCGACATATCCAGGGGGTGAGCCGAGCAACATTGATATCTTATGCTCTTCTTTAAATTCTGACATGTTGATGGTGGTGATGTTGTGTTCGCCACCATAAAGCAGATCTGATAGCGCCAATGCAGTTTCGGTTTTACCTACGCCGCTGGGTCCCACCATAAAAAAGACACCGATAGGTTTGCGGGGGTCGGTGAGGCCGGCGCGGGATGTGCGTATGCTCTGTGCAATAGCATCCAGCGCATGTGTCTGGCCAATGACACGTTTACCAAGAAGTTCCTTGAGCTTCATAATAGATTGAATTTCATCGGCGACCATCTTTCCAACAGGAATGCCTGTCCAGTTGGCGACAACCTCGGCAATGGACTGGCTATCAACATTGATCTGGATCATGGGGGTTTCACCCTGTAGCTCAGCCAGTGCCTGTGTGCATTGGTTTAACTCTTTTTTAATGGTGACGAGTTCACTTTCAGTCAAGGGTGGTGGTGAACTGTTCTGTTTTTTCTGCTCTTCAGTGAGATGGCTGAGTTTAAAGTCCTCTTCGATGGTTTTCTGAATGGCGTGAATTTGAGCGACCTGTTGTCGCTCTTTTTTCCATTGTGTGAGTTGTTCTTCGAGCCGTATTTCAAGTCTGGATTGCTCTTCTGTGAGCGCCTGAATTCGTTCATCATGGCCCCCTGTTGTTGCATTTTCGCGCCCCAGAGAGATGATGTTGGCTTTGCATTGAGCTATGCGTCGTTGACTATCTTCTACAGGCGCAGGTGTTGTGCTTTGGCTTAAGGCCACACGTGCACAGGCGGTATCCAGCAAACTTACCGATTTGTCAGGTAGCTGGCGTGCCGTAATGTAACGGCTTGATAGGCGCACAGAGGCTACAATGGCATCATCCAAAATTCGGACGCCATGGTGAGTTTGCAACATGTCAGAGATGGCGCGCATCATATCTATGGCTTTTTCCTCGCTGGGCTCTTCAATCTTTACAACCTGAAAGCGCCGTGTCAGTGCCGGATCGCGTTCAAAGTATTTTTTATACTCTGCCCAGGTTGTCGCGGCGATGGTACGCAGTTCACCGCGTGCCAATGCAGGTTTGAGTAAGTTGGCGGCATCGCCTTGTCCCTCTTTGCCACCAGCACCAATGAGGGTGTGGGCCTCATCTATAAACATGATAATGGGCTGAGGTGATGCCTTTACTTCGGCAATAACAGATTTGAGGCGATTTTCGAATTCGCCTTTGACGCTGGCACCGGCTTGCAACAGACCAAGATCCAGGCTGCGTACACAGACACCTTTTAACTGATCTGGAACATCACCGGAGGCGATGCGCTGGGCAAAGCCTTCAATGACGGCTGTTTTACCGACACCTGCTTCGCCAGTGAGGATGGGATTGTTTTGGCGACGACGAATTAATATGTCGATGATCTGACGGATCTCTTCGTCGCGTCCTAGTATGGTGTCAGTTTTTCCCTGTTTTGCCTCTAGTGTCATATTGACAGTGAATTTATCGAGGGCGGGTGTCTGGCTAGGGGTACCCGTTGCGCTAGGTTTTGTATCACCGTCAAGGGCTGCGTGGCTAAGTGATTCGCTGGTCGAGCCTACAGTTGCGCGAATAACCTCACGCAGAGATTCGGGGGCGATTTTTTTTAACTCTCCACCGGTGATGGAGGTAGAGCGGCTCAGGCTCTCATCTAACATTAGTGCCCCTAATATGTGGGCAGAGGTGGTTTGTGTGTGACCATACTCTATGGATGCGAGCATCCATGCTGTTTTTGCCACATCAATAATATTGGTCGACAGTGCTGGTGCGCGGGTATTTCCGGTTTTTATATTGTCCAATTCTCGATTTAATTCACGGGTAAAGGTACCTATATTGATATTGAATCGATTTAAAATGGTTAACAGATCGGTGTCAGGTGTCTCTATCAATTTGAGAAGCCAATGTTCTATTTCAACATTGTAGTGTGTCCGTGCCATACATAAACCGGCTGCCCCCTCCAGGGCGCTGCGGGTGGTGTGGTTCATTTTGGCGACCAAGGATTTTAAGTCAATGGTGATCATTCCGGCTCTCTCTTTCTGAATATATAGGTACGTTTAAACGTTAATATTTGGAATCGTATTACATTAATCGATCAGCAGAAACTGATATTTCCATGGTAGCATTTTCTGCATATACACGATCTTTTTTGCTGGCCAGCCAGGTATTCCAGCTTATACACGGTGGGTTGTGGGAGTCCAGTTTGACTTGATATGGGATGTCCGATTTCCTGATCTGTATTTTAAAATCGTAATCATATTCCATGCCGGCATATAGCCTTACAATCTCATTCATGGCTTTCAGTGCTTGTGTTCCTGGTGCAAACTCTTGTAATTGGTCTTTTTTAAGGGGGCCAATAACGATGCTGAACTTTCCTTGGGTGAGCCAGCCTTTTTTTCCAATCATGGCGGATTTTCCCAGGTTGTTATTTTGACCGGGAGAGACTCTTCCATTAGGGAGCCTTGTTCGCACATCATCAATCAGCTCTTGCCATTGGCCGATAAACTCTCTGATGTTGATGGGGACATTGAAATGGTTTTGCAATATCTGCTTGAGATTGGCGCTGGTTTTAATCTGTTCTGATAGCAGCCCGCTATAGTAGATAAGGGACTCATCCTCGATATGCAGCCGGTTATTAAGGCGTGTAGTACCCATCCCTATGAGTGATAGAAAAACTCTTGTGAAATGATCGCTTTTTTTATCAACGCCTGTTTTGCTATGTTCATAGTTCAGGGCAAGACTGTATTTTGTACTGGCTTGGTAAAATAGTGAGATGGTTCTGTGGTTAAAGAGATCAAAAAATTCTTTTAATGCCTCATCTTTTATTTTGAGTCGTTGAAGAATTGTTTCGGTATAGTGGTGTGGTAGCACACCTGAACTGCCCGTTAATCCCATAAAGTTGACATCAACACCCCAGTGTTTTTCTCCAGCGATATTAACGATGTCGTCGACAGATTCAATCTCTGTGGCAGGAAAGCTGAGTGATTGATTGACTGAGAAGCGTATGGACTCTGCAGTAGGTGGTGTGAAAAGCCCAACAGGTTTGGATGCAGGGTTTTTATTGAGCGTGGCGGAGCGCTGAATTAGTCTGACAGTTTGTATAAATGTATATTTATACGGAGCGCCAGCTAGGTCCTGAATTATAGAAATATCTTTTCGCCGGCGCTGGGAGGGCATTTTTTAAGGTATCCTTCTCTGTTTTTTAGTTTGACCAGTACACGGGTAAATGAGTTGATTGAGCAGTATAGGGCAAAAAAGTGTTCCAATATTGTGGCAAATAGATAAGCGCTGCTTCCGGTGAGCTGCTGATCATCCAGTAAAACCTCAATTTCGGTTCCCCTGTACATGGCCGCACGACCATTGATGGTGAGTGGTGCACTGATGGGGCGGACCTGAATATCGAGTATTGCGTCAATTAAACCACGGGTAATGGATGACTCTTTGAAGTCATACAGTCGTAATATCTCTTTCAGTGCTTTGGTAGCATTGTCACCACCCACCAGTGATAGATGGTTGAGATTTAAATGTGAGATTAAGCGCCAGCGGGCATGGTTTCGTAGCGCAGGCCTGACGGTTGCCGATGGCTGTGTCAGGCAGCGGATATTGATGCAGGGTGGTGCGATGTCAAGGCATTGAAGTTTTGGTTGTGTGGATGAGTAGGGCAGTTTTTCGGGCAGATTGCGGTTGCTGCAGGTAGTGTCTATTACTAGTGTGCGCGCCTCTGGCATGTCAGGGTTAAAATGCAGATCCACCAGACTGAGGAAGATATCGGTGGCCTCATCTCTGGTGCCGGCGCTCATGGTTGCAGGGCGTCGTGTGGCGCACCAGAATACTCCGGAGGCCGAGTCACTCTGTTTATGATTTAGCCCGTAGAGCGGTAGACACTCCTGATTGCCTGACGGTGATGTGGCCGTGACTTTGTCGACGGAGTAGATCTCATAGCTTTTAGGTCGGCGTGACTCGGGCATTATCTGATGTTCGGAATTGTGGTGGTCTAATTTAATAGGGTCGGCGCGTAGTGGAAAGAGATTGATACCTGGTGTGGCACCCAGTACAAACATCTCGCCGCTAAGATTATGTTCAAGTTCTATGTTGGTTGATGATAAATAGATGTAAATTTCTAGCGTGTTTTTGGCGTTGGCGGGTATGAATTCGGCCAATCCGTTGAGATCGATGAACATGAATTTTTCTGGAAAAGTGAGAAACTCTGTTAATAGTCGATAACCGACAAACGATGTGGGTGGGTATGGGTAGAGTCCATCATTTGTTCCAAAACCAACGGGTTGTATGGCACTGTTATTGATGGTGATTGATTCGCCGGTCTCCGGGATGTGCATGACAAGGGTTAGGGCATCCCTTAATAACAGTTCGTAGAGCGGATTAATATATTGAGATTGCCCTTTGAGATAAAAACGAATCGTTTCAAGTTTGATATCTGAAAACATCAGTTCATTAGAGAAGGTGGTGAGCGACAGTTTAAGCACAGATTTTGCGCCATTCACTTGGGCGGATTTAGGTGTTTTAAAGGGGCGTCCGATAAGATGTGCTGACTCAACCCGGATTGGGAGTAGTTCAGTGGGGTAGATGGTTGAAAATTTACAGCTTTCACCCCCAAAGTGTTCTGTTTCCAAGAGGGTGTTTTCGGCAATAAAATATTTTGAATCCAGCTGTTCTTCATCAGCGATAAACTGAATGATGGTTGATGATGGTAATGGGCGCTGATAGTGCGGAAAAATCACACTTAGCATCGCATCACTCAACTCAGGAAAATCATCATCCAGTTTATGTTGAATCCGGGCGTTGAGGTAGGCAAACCCTTCGATAAGCCGGGAGACGTGTGGATCTTCAATGGTATCGGTACTAATACCCAGGCGACCGGCGATCTTGGGGTGCTCTTTAGCAAAGCGAGCACCTAACTGCCTGATGTAGGCCAGCTCTTTTTCGTAATAAGGGAGCAGTTCGTCAGCCATGACCAAGTTCTGTCACGCTAACACTTCGTGTGACAGACTCCAGAACAGAGTCGAAAACGACGATTTCTGGCGAAGGGTCGGCATAGAGTACCGCATCAATTCTAAAGCGTAACGCCCGGTCAGTTTTATCTTTATTATCATGGTGTGTCACTTTTACCGATTTGAAGCGCGGTTCGTATGTTCTAATAACTTTTTCCATGTGACGGATAAACTCTTTTTTCTGATTGGCATCAATAATGTTGATTGTAGCAAGGTCTGGCAGGCCGTAGTTGAGTAACGAGTGTTCTAACTGCCCATGTTCTGGTGGTGGGCTGACGATTCGATATCGGGTATTGAGAAGTTGCTCGAGATCGCGGCGCACACTTTGCCGCAGTGTTTTCAGGTTTTGATACCTGTCGGGTTCTGACTCCAGTTTGTTGTGGGGCGCATCATCCAGCAGTCTGTCAAATATCGACGGGCGGAGTTTTTTTGATCTATCAATATGGGCCATTTTTAGCTCGCCGAGGTCAGTTCAGTGCTGAGTTCAAGTTCAGATATCATCTGGTCAAGTTGGTAATGGGGACGCAGCCTGATAATGGATATGTATTGTCCCGGTTTTTCAGGGTGTTCTTTCACCTCAACGGCGGCTTCTCGGAGCGGGTATCGTGCCTGCTCCTCCCAGGCTAAATCTTCCCTGGCTGTTGTATAACGAAACAGCCAGTTGCGTAAATAGTCCTCACACTCGCTGGCAGTGATAAATGAGCCGATCTTATCCCTGATAATAACCTTAACGTAGTGTGCGATCCTGGAGCCACATAGCACATGTTGTAACATGGCCGATAATTTTGCATTGGTGCCGGATTGATATTGTGGTTTGTGCAAGGATTGATTGTTATAAAAAGAGGCAAAAGAGGTGTTATAACATTGGCACAGCGGAATAAAACCAAATTCACTAAGCCCCCGTTCAACGGAGTCAGTAATAATAATATCAGTGACTGGTTTAATAGCGATTCCGTCGGCATCGATCTCAAAAGAGTCGATAGGCAAGGTGTTTAGCAGTCCGCCTGAGAGTTGATCACGAGAGGCACCTCTGATATGCCCAAACCAGCCAATATTGGCAAACTCCCTAATTAATACAGCACCAAAGCCGTAACAGGCATTGCCCCATAGGTACCCATCAGCAGTACTGGAGGTGTGCGTCTCATAAAAATAGAGTCCCTTGTAGCTGCCAGGTTTGGTGCGATAAGGGCGGCGTATCAAAATTCTGGGGAGTGTTAAACCAATAAATCGGGTGTCTGCATCATCACGCAGTGAGCGCCATTTTATATACTCGGATTGAGCAAAAATAGCATCGAGGTTCAAGGGTGATCTGAGTTTGGAGAAATTATCCAAGCCAAAGAGCTCGCTGGAGGCTGAGGTGATAAAGGGTGCAAATGAGGCAGCGGCGATTTTTGCCACGCCATTTAAGGTGGCTACATCGTCATGTGGGTGTCTATCAGAGATTCTGTGGTTAAGTTCGTAGTCACCAATCAATACACCAAAGGGTTCTCCTCCGGGGGTATCGTACTCATCACTATATATTTTCCGAAAGAGCTGGCTCTGGTCAAACTCCAACGCTTTATCGATATCTTTAGTCACTTCAAGCCAGTTGATATCGAGTACTTTGATTTTAATATTGGAAGCGCTATTTGCCTGGGTAATGAGATACCACAACCCGCGCCATGAGGCTTCCAGTTTCTGCAGTTGTGGATGGTGGATGATCCGATTTAGCTGTTCATTAATTAAATCATCAATAGAGGCAATGGTTTGATTGATTGCATAATCAATGTCACTGGCCGTTTTCAGTACGCAGTTTTTTTCAAACGTGGTCATCCAGTATACAAGCGCATGTATGTGGTCTTTTTCACTTAAAAAAGCGTCAATTCCGATAATATAGGCGGGCTGGGTATACAGCTCATCCATATTGATACTATATGCGTTGTTACCTGCTTGAGGCATGGGGTATGGCCAATGTTGTAGGTGGATTGCTGCAAAGAAGTGCGGGGAGAACTCCCCGCACGAACGTTAACCCGCTTTGGGAATACTGGCCACCAGTCGGAGTGATGCGGTGAGCTCCTCCATCTGTAGCCAAGGGCGCATCCAGGCAATGGCGCTGTAGACACCCGGTTGGCCAGGGACTTCCTTTACTTCAATGTTGGCTTCAGCAAGGGGATACCGTGCCTTCATTTCGGCACTGGCCCCCGGCGTGGCGTTAACATATTTGGATATCCACTGATTGAGCCACGCCTCTGCTTCGGAGGCCTCCATAAACGACCCTACCTTGTCACGCGCCATCACCTTGAGGTAATGGGCGATACGGGCAGTTGCCATAATGTATGGCAATCGTGTTGAAATCTCGGCATTGGCAGTTGCGTCCGGATCATCAAAACGCTGAGGCTTTTGTGTTGTTTGTGAACCGAAAAATACCGCGTAGTCGGTGTTTTTGTAATGGCATAAGGGCAAGAATCCAAGCTTGCTGAGCTCAGCTTCGCGACGATCGGTAATGCCGATTTCGGTGGGGCATTTCTGATCCATATCGCCATCATCACTGACGAAGGCATGGCTTGGCAGGCCTTCGACCTTTCCTCCGCCCTCGGCACCACGTATGCTGGTGCACCAGTTATAGCTGGCAAATGAGCGTGTTAATACGGTGCCCATTGCATAGGCGGCATTGGTCCAGCAGTATTCGCCATGTTCACTCTGTGTATGTCTGCCGGAAGTATCAATAGACATTTCTTCAAAGTTGAATGCGTCAATGGGCTTGGTTGCTGAGCCGTAAGGCAATCTAGCTAAGACACGAGGCATTGTCAGTGTCACAAAACGAGAATCTGCGGTTTCACGGAAACTGCGCCATTTGATGTACTCTGCGGAATCAAATATTTTTTCCAGATCACGGGGTTTTGAGAGTTCAGTAAAACTATCAAAGCCAAACATGTTTGGAGAGGCAGCTGAAATGAAGGGGCAAAACCCTGCGGCTGCAATATTGGACATGTTTGAAAGCATATCGATATCTTCGGGGTGGGTTGAGAATTCGTAATCACCGATGAGTGCAGCATACGGTTCACCGCCAGCGATCCCGAACTCGCTCTCATAGATCTTCTTGAAGGTTTGACTTTGGTCAAATTCAACAGCTTTCTCAAGATCTTTGGCCAGCTCTTTTTTGCTGATGCTCATCATCCGTATCTTTAGTTGAGAGCTGGTTTCACTGTTCATCACCAGATGGTTTAATCCGCGCCATGAACCTTCGAGTTTTTGGAATTTCTCATCATGCATTACGGTAGCCAACTGCTTGGACATCAGTTTGTCGATGGCTGCAATAGCGGAATTGATGGTGATGGTCAAGTTTTTGTCCCACTTGACAGTCCCCTTCATCGCTTCCTGGGTGAGGTTCTTTAAGAGACTCTCCGTTTCATCTTTGGGGGTCTGTTTGGTGGCTGTTATCGCCTGTTCAAGAAAACTGACCTCAAGGCTGGCTGCCTCGGTGGCATCATTTTTTTGCTGTTCTGTGCTCATTTATTTATCTCCCCCTTTGTTGTCTTTGCTGTCGCTTACACCAAGCTCCTGGGTGAGTGAAGACATCGCTGCGGAGTTGCTGAGCACCTGTTCCAGTAAAGACTCCAGTTCGTCAGAACGATCAGCCTTGGTCAGCAGGTCTCGTAATTTATTGCGGGTATCAAGGAGTTTCTTCAGGGAGTCAATTTGCTCGATAACCCGATGTGGCTCGAAATCTTCCATAGTGTTAAATTTCAGGTTAACGGACATATCACTTCCGTCCCCCTGTAGAGTGTTTTCAACCTTCATTTTGAGCTCTGGTGATATTTTATTCATCACCTCATTGAAATTATCACGATCAATTTGGGAGAACTTGCGCTCTTTCAGTGGCTTTTTGTTGTCGGTATTGTCGCCTGAGTAGTCGCCCATCACGCCCATCACAAACGGCAGTTCTTTATCAGCAACGGCACCATTGGTCTCAAGATCATAGGTGATATGAACCCGTGGCTTGCGTACGCGCTTCAATTTATCGTGAATACTCTCAGACATGATTTATCCTTTTATATATGTATTGTGGTGGTTTTAATATTTCCATAACAGGGCTCCACAACAGCAGGTTGTCATCTTATTACCAAAGGGCCCAAGCCGCATGCTCAATATTGTTGTTAATCTAACATAAATTGGTTATTGATCTTTGGGAGTCACTCCGGTAAGTGATTTATAAATATCACGGGATGAATCATCAGGGATCAGCTCGAGAATGAGTTCATTAAGGGGCATATTACCCCATTTGATCGCTCTTTCTATGGAATAGCATATGGGTGAATGAGGCTCTGTCTTCCGGAAAAAGTCGGCGATATTGTTCAGCTGCCTGAACGCGTCGTCTCTGGAGCGTATGGGGCCAAGGCGCTGTGTGGCTTCACTGCTGGCAGTGGTGCCCTGGTTGGAATCGTGGCCGGACTGTGCAGCAGGGATGGAGGGGGAGGCATCGGAAATACTGTCGGGTATCTTTGATTTTCCAAGGAATTTAACTGTCGCCAAGGCATCTTCAAGGGCGTTGATGATGTTACTTGTGGGTGGGCCTTCATGGGTGCCGCAACGGTTATCAAGTAACTCCCCTATCTTTCTATATTCTGCGATTGAGGTGTGGATATCACTGTGAAGATCGATGAAGAACTGGTCACTGGACTTTGATACAGCTGACTTTATATCGGCGATGCTAAAGCCTATTTGTTCGGTTTTTTTGTCGCGTAAATCGGCATCAGAAATTTTTTGTATATCCAGGGCCTGTTTGTACTGCCAGATGGTAAACGGGCCGGGATAATGAGATTCCGTGATAACACTGTTGCGTATAGGGGGGATTAACACACCATCGGTCCCCTCGCCATTTAGGCCTGTGAGTGGAGATACGCGTGTTTCCAAGCCATCTTCATCAGGCATGGGGTAGAGGCTATCCCAGAAAGTTTCTATCAAGTGCCTGATAAGGGTGAAGCCGCTGTTCAGGCCTTTAAATCCCTGTTTACGAATTAATGCCTCCGTATACCAAGCGGCAATTTCAAGATCTTTTGCGTGATCACGCAGTATTACTGGTGCCAAGTCAAGTATCTTTTGCCAGTTTTCCATGGCCATATCACTTTTGCCATCAAATAGACTGTTGCGTTCGGCAGCACGAGCAGTGGCACGGGCATCCTTAATCTGGTTGTACGGTGATGAAATGGATTGATTTTGGCGAATATCGTGCCCGCTTGGAATCTCTCCGGGTATGGGAGAGAGTAGCTCGTTTAAATCAACAGTGCCTAGCGATGACATCTTTATCCCTTCAACCTTGTACTTACTTTGAGAAAATAGCTATCTGTAGCCAAGTGCATTTCTCGTAATATATCTATGTTAATCAAATTGTTATTGTTTTTCTGCCGTAAAAATGACATCTGCGTGTCTGTGTGGGGCAGGAAACTACCACTTCAAATGCCCGAGCCTATGGTTATTTTAGGGTTTTCTTATAGACACAAGAGAAAGATTAAATGCCTGAAACTTATAATATATTATTTATACCGTGTAAAGCGCTGTTGGCAAAATAGACAGCTGTCGTCTTTATGAGTGTAAGTAGCAGTGTGTCCAGCTACCCGACGGGGTTATGGTGATTGGGTAGTTATGAGCGCTTTGCTGTTAGTATTGTGATTCGTTATTGTATTGAGGCGTGGCTTGATGGTTTGTTCAGGCGAAAAACATCATTAGTTGGGTAGTGCTTGGTGTAATATGTCGACACGGTTTACGTAGACGCTAAACCAACGTGAGGGGGAGCTTAATGCAGGTGGAGTTGATGATGGTTAACTGGTGGTTTGCCATATCGCTTTAATGTGAATGTTCATGGCCAGAATGGTGCGTGGCAAGTCATCCATAGCTGCATTAAGTATTGGTAGGCAGTGATTTAATTTGAATGTTTGGTTTATGTCAGTTATTACAGTTTCAATGGCCAAGGCCCCTAGTAATGCCACAAATGCCCGGACAAACATGACGTTTTCGGCTCGGGGTGGCACGATCGGTCGCAGTTCGGATAATGCTTGGGTGCTGGATGACCCCGATCGCTTTATTTCTGGGCGGCATGTTCAGATTGACTGTTTGAGCAACAGATTTTACCTGACCGATCTAAGTACAAACGGCACGTTCCTTAATGGTGCCGCTGAGCCCGTTGGCCGGGGGTGTAAAACCGTTTTGTCCGATGGAGACGTATTTACACTCGGTGATTACGAGTTTGCTGTCTCAGTGTCGGCTAATGCTGTTGTCAGTGAGCCTTTTCATGAGGAGCCTGCCAAGCATCAGGTTTCAGGGCCTTTTTCTGGTCTGGATATAGAGCCTCAGCGGAATATTGACCCATTGGCATTCATTCCTGATCAGGCCGATCCGTTGTGGGCGCGTGAAGCTTTAGAACGCCCCCTACGGCCTGTTGTCCCTGAGATGCCGGGTAGTGTTACCGAACAGAGGGATCCCCTGGCACTGCTGGGTGGCGGTGAGTCTGAGCTATTTGCTGACCCACCCGAGTGGGACGGTGTTGTTAGCTATTCAGATGGTGCGGGTGCGGTAAATCAGGCTTATTCATTCCCCAGCGCAATCCCGGAAGATTGGGATGATGATTTTTCAGATGCGGTTATATCTAACTCACAGCCACCCGTGTCGCCACCAGTGCGCAAACCTGACACGCCAGATGTTGATTTTGGGCGTGTTCGTCAGCTGGAACAGAAGATTAAAGCGTTAGAAAAGGCCAACGGCGCGCTTGAGTTGCGTTTGCGAGCGCTGCAGGAACAGGAGGTATCTGCCCCACTTAAGGTTGACCTAACGGCGGGGCATGTCAGTTTGATTCGTGCGCTGGGTCTTGATAAACGGGGCCTAAGTGATGAAAAAGTGGCGATGATCAATCAGGTGGCAGGGGATTTTATTCGCGTAACCATTGCCGGCATGATGCAGGCTGTTAGTTACAAAAATAGTATAAAAAATGAATTTCGTATGAATGTCACTACTATTCAGCCAGTTGAGAACAATCCGCTTAACTTTTCTGCAAACATTGAAGATGCCATAGAGAATATGTTTGTAAAAGAGGGAAATGCTTATAAAAAGCCAGTTGATGCTATTCGTGAAGGCTTTCAAAGCATTGGTGACCATCAGGTTGCCGTATTGGCGGGTATACGGGCCGGTTTTAATCGGGGGCTTGAGCGGTTTGATCCTGAGGTGCTGGAGATGAGATTTAACAAGTACCTTAAATCAGGACTGATCCAAGTGAGTAAAAAAGCCAGGCACTGGGATTCGTACAGGGACTATTACAATGAGCTGGTGAATGATATGGACGCATCATTTAAAGATCTGTTTGGGGATGATTTTGTAAATGCATACGAAGATCAGCTGCAAAAGTTGTCGTTAAATCGTAGCAAGGGCTCAAAGTGAGCGGCCGGGGCGTAACGAGTGCAATCTAGTTGGGATGCAGATATATGGTTCATGCTCTAAGGCTGGTACTTAGTGTGGTAGTTGTTTTGTCGGTTGCAGCGTGTACGGCCACTAAGGAGAAGATTGCTCCGGTGCTTCCAGCTGATACTGAGTTAACGCTGGAAGTGAAAGTAAATGGGGATATTAACCCTGACGACAACAACGTTCCATCGCCTCTGTTTGTTCGTATGTATGAATTAAAATCGGACAAAGCATTTTTGAAAACAGGGTTTTTGGATATATACGAAAAAGATAAACAATTGTTTGGTGGGGAGTTACTTGTCAAACATGAGCTTAAACATCTTGTGCCTGGCCAGGGTGTTACCAGTAAATATACGTTGACTAAAGAGACTCAATACATCGGCGTCTATGCAGAGTTCGTTCAGTACAAAGATGCAGAATATAAGCTGGCTGTGCCGGTTGTGAAAAAAATTGATGGAAGCATGCGCTTGGTCGTCTCAGTATCCGGCAACAGCATCAGAATAGATCAGTCGGTTAATGAATAGGCCATTGTGTTTAATGGGAACTGAAAAAATTATCAGGTAAGAAGAGCTGAGGTATGTGTTACTGGATTTATGGTAGATCATTTGTACCAGAAAAATATTTCAGACATATCGATGTGTAAAATATAGGCGCATTTAAATGTCACTAGATAGCAAGGTTGTTTGGTCTGAGGGGATGTTCTTAAATCCCCAGCACTTTCAGCAACAAGAGCGTTATTTTCAACGTTACGTTGATGGTAGATGTTCTGCTTTAGGTAGTTATGACTGGGGGTTGCATGAATTTGAGGTGGATGGGCAGCTGCTTAAACTTGGAAAAATTTCCATTGTTAAAGCGGCAGGTGTCTTTCCGGACGGCACCCCATTTTCGTTCCCCGAGCAAGATGCCCCACCAGCAGTTTTGGAAATAGCTAGTGGCACCCATAATACAGTTGTCTGTATTGGTATAACGGTAAACCGTCCGGGTGTGGTTGAAGTGTCCAGTGATGATGGTGCAAGAGGGGTATCCCGCTACTATTCATTGGAACAGAGTACTCGTGACGTCACCCAGATAGGGGGCGAGAGCATACCGATAAATGTGGGCATGCTTAGGATTAAGCTGCTGCTTGAGTCGGATGATTTGAGTGGTTACGCCTGTATAGGTGTATTGCGGATCGCTGAGTCCCGAGAGGATAAAAACATCTTGTTGGATAACAGTTTTATCCCTACCTTTCTTGATTGTAATTCAACCCCAAAGCTGTCTGCCATCATATCGGAATTGCTTGGGTTGTTGCACCACAGGGGCGAATCGATAGCAGGTAGATTGGCAGATGTCAGATCTGGAGGGACGGCTGAAGTTTCTGATTACATTATGTTGCAGTTGATTAACCGGCATGAGCTGCTTATGACGCATCTGGCAAAAATTAAAGGCCTGCACCCCCTGACCCTGTTCTTTTATTTGTTGCAAGTATTGGGTGATCTTAGCGTCTTTTTTAGCCAAACCAAGCGTCCTCCAACACTGACGCCATATCTGCACGATGATTTGCGTGCCACGTTTACACCACTGGTTGTGGCGTTGCGTCAAGGATTGAGCGCGGTATACGAGCAGACTGCTGTTGCGTTGAATCTGGTTGAAAAGAAGTATGGCATTAAGGTCGCACAAATTCCTGATGTTACTTTATTAAGCAGCTCCATGTTTGTACTGGCGGCACGTGCCAATATCGCGGATGATGTTTTACGTGCCCGTCTGCCTGCTCAGGTTAAGGTTGGCCCCGTAGAACGTATACGCCAGTTGGTTAACGCCGCGATTCCTGGAATACCGATGAAGGCGTTACCTGTGGTACCACGACAAATCCCCTTTCATGCCGGGTATACCTATTTTGAACTGGATAAGAGTAACCCGTTGTGGAAAGAGCTTCAGCACTCCGGCGGCATTGCACTGCATGTAGGCGGAGAGTTTCCTGGGCTTGAGTTTCAATTCTGGGCGATTAGGCAATAATGTTGATAAAAAGTATAGGCCAGGGTTTTGGACAGAGAACCATTCGTAAAGGGAGGCGCTGATGTCTTCTGACGAGTCAGATAAAACAGTTTTCTGGCAACCCAAGAGTGGTGATAGCACGGTTGTTAGACCGACACCTGGCGGAGGACGTAGAGGAGCGGCTCAGCCCAGTGCCCCAGAAACAAGGATGGATAAACCAGCAGTATTGGATCATGGTTCTCTGCCCGTATACAGTCAGCCGGAATATAGTTTGAATCCATTGATTGCCGCGGCGTCTGCACTGCTGGTTGTATTTGAGAAAACACGTGTCTCTCTCAGTCACCCCAATGTTGATGGTCTGTATCAGCGTTTAGTTGCTGAGATCAAAGCTTTCGAAGCGCAGGTCAGAGAGCGTGGCATTAAATCTGAAATTGCACTGACAGCACGTTACATACTCTGCACTGCACTTGATGAGGCCGTCCTGAATACGCCATGGGGTGGCGAGAGCAAGTGGCCACAACAAACGTTGTTGAGTACATTTCATGGCGAGACAGCGGGTGGTGAAAAGTTCTTTCTTATACTGGAGCGGTTGCGTGGCGCCCCTAGGGAGAACCTCCATATTTTGGAGCTGATCTACCTGTGCCTCAGTCTGGGGTTTGAAGGCAAATATAAACTGACCCACAGTGGCCGGAATACATTGGAAAAAATCAGAGACGATCTGTTTGCCATGATACGGGCATCCCGCGGTGAGTATGAGCGCTCTTTGTCGCCCAACTGGCGTGGAATGGGGCGTGTTAAAAATACATTGGCCAGCCATATTCCACCTTGGGTCGCGGTTGTATCAATATTGGTACTGTTGCTGCTGATCTACTCTGGCTTTAAATACGCCCTACACTACTCATCTGCTGCTGAAGTGCAAAAGCTGATGGATATTTCTGATGCTGGCAATGGTATTGAGCTTTAACGATGGCTCCCATGGCTGGCACACATGATCTTTGTTGGATAATCAGATGAAAAACGTCGTTGTATTTTTAAAAAGCAGGATTTTTATCTCCATTGTTGGCCTCGTTCTTCTGTCGTTATTGATCTGGTTTGTTGGCCCGTTGATTAAGTTTGGGGCCAATAATTTTGCCCCGCTTGGCGAGGCCATCTATAGACTGTTTGTCATCCTGTCGATTGTGGTGCTGTGGGGCCTGAATGTTTTACGAATCCAATTGCGTGATAGTAAAAAAGATAGGGAGTTGTTGGCAGGTCTGCAAGGACATGGATATGAACAAGCCATTGATCAGGGAGCGATTCAGTCAGCCGACGAGCTTGAACAGATAAACGAAACATTTTCACAAGCACTGGCAACACTTAAAAAGGTGAAGTTTTCAGGGGGTGGTCGTCGCAAGGCGCTCTACGAGCTGCCCTGGTACATTATTATCGGCCCCCCGGGCGCAGGTAAAACCACCGCGCTGGTCAACTCAACACTGGAATTTCCTCTGGCGGAGCAGTTTGGCAAGGGGGCGCTTCATGGTGTAGGTGGTACGCGCAATTGCGATTGGTGGTTCACTAATGACGCTGTACTAATTGATACTGCAGGTCGGTATACCACGCAAGACAGCCACAGGGTTGCTGACAGCGCAGTGTGGAACGGTTTTCTTGAGCTGCTGAGAAAAAAACGCCGCCGCCGCCCAATCAATGGGGTCATTGTTGCCATTAGTTTGCAGGATGTCATGATGCAAACTGATGTTGAACGCAGTGAACATGCAAAAACCATCAGGGCACGAGTTGATGAGTTGATGGAAAAACTGGGGATTCGTATTCCTATTTATCTGGTGTTTACCAAAAGTGACCTGGTGGCAGGATTTGCAGAGTTTTTTGAAGACCTTAATAAAGAAGAGCGAGAGCAGGTGTGGGGGATCTCCATGCCTGATATGCCAGACGTCTCCAGAAGCCCAGACTTTAATCTGTTTGCACAAGAGTACAAAAAGCTCCTATCAAGAATCTACGAACGGGTGATGTCGCGTATTCATCAAGAGCGGGATACACGGCGTAGAGGGGCCATTTTTGGTTTCCCTCAGCAGATGGAAGCTTTGGGGCCAGCATTGCAGAGTTTTGTCCAACAGGTATTTGTTAAAAACAGGTACCAGCACCAACCCTATATGCGTGGTGCCTACTTCTGTAGTGGCACACAAGATGGAACCTCTATTGACCGTTTGATGACACAGGTTTCCAACAGTTTTGGCATCCCCCGTATTGCGGTGCAGCCAACATATGCTCAAGGCAAAAGCTTTTTTCTGGGCGATCTTTTCCGGTTGGTTATATTTCCAGAGGCGGAATTAGCAGGGGCAAATAGACGTAACGAAATGTTGGAACGCTGGTCTAGACGGGGGGTGTACATCGGTGGGGCCGTTGTGCTCGTGGGTGCCACACTTGCGTGGTTGGGCAGTTTTACGCAACACGCGCTTTATGTACAAGAGGTAGATCTCCATCTGCAGGAGTTCAAAGAAGTGCGTAGCAAGCTCCCTTCCGTAAATGCCACTCCAGTAGCTGTTCTGCCCGCATTAAATGCGCTTGAAAAAGCCAGCACGGTGTATGACCAGGAGAAACATCCATGGTTGTCTGGGCTTGGTCTGTACGATGCAAGTGTTGATAAAAATGCCAATTTGGCTTACCAGACCCAGCTGCAAAAGCTATATCTTCCCAGTGTTATCAATTATCTTGAAAACAGCCTCAAAAATGAAATTCAGGACGGTGATCTATATAACTCATTTAGAGTTTATATGATGTTTAATAAGCATCAGCATATGGATAAAGCTGTGATGAAAAAATGGTTTGCTTCCGCCTGGGCGTCAGATTACAGCGGGCAGAATGCTGTCAATGATGAGCTTAACAGGCATTTGGCTGCACTTATGGAGATAGAGTGGCAGCCGGTTGAGTTGAATAAACAGCTGGTGAGTCTAATCAGGGGGCTGGTTTTGCGTGTCCCAGTATCTCAGCGGATATACAGCCGTATCCGGACTACTCCGGAGTATGCTGATGATATTGATATGCTCAGCCGTTTTGGTGAATCTACCAAACAGACGTTTGTGATTAGCCCCAAAACCAAAAGTGCACTCACTACTCCCTATCTGTTTACAGAAGAGGGGTATAAAAAAGTGGATGTCTCACCAGACTCAGGTCTTGTAAAAGCCATTCAGGATGACCATTGGGTGTTGTGGGATGATGACGCAAGTGGTGAACGAATAGAAAAAGAGAATTTAAAAGAGGTGAGTGAACAGGTCAAAGAGCTCTACCTGTCGGACTATAATAATCACTGGCGTAATATATACAGTAGTTTGGAGGTTGCTCAATTCAGAGATATTGGTCACGCCAATGATGTGCTCACCAAAATGGCAGATCCGGTCTACTCGCCTATATTATTAATACTCAAACAGGGGGCGACCAATACACAACTCTCCAGCCAGCTTCTTGATAATGTGGCAAAAAAAACGGCAGGTGGAAAAGCAGCAAAAGCGATTGGTATGGCGTCGTCACTCCTTGATAAAACCATTGTTGATAAACAGTTCCAACATATCAATGATGTTGTGAAAACAACAAAGGATCGTCCTGCCGCCATTGACGAAAGCATGGCAAAAATTCGTCAATTGCAAGAGTTTATGAATGAATTGGCCTTGTCACCGGAACCTTCAAAACAGTCGTTTGCTTTTGTTAAGGCGCGTTATCTTTCAGGGCAAGGCGGTGCTATCACTGCACTTTTAATTCATGCAAAAACCAAACCTCAACCGATAAGAGATTGGCTGGAGACGTTGGCAGATCAATCGTGGAACGTTGTGTTGCGTTCATCCAGCCAACATATGAATGCCGAATGGAAGGCCCAGGTATACACCCCCTACGCCAAGGCTTTGGCAGGGCGTTATCCACTGAATGCATCGGCTAAAGATGAAATTGCACTGGCCGATTTTAGTGAGTTTTTCAAACCGGGGGGTACCATTGATCAATATTTTGAAGAGTACTTAAAACCGTTTGTCGACACCCGTGGGCAATGGAGAAACAAAGTTGTTGATCAACGTGCACTGGGACTCTCCAGTAGTTTGTTAGCAAAGCTGAGCACAGCAAATGAGATAAAAAATGTCTTTTTTAGAGGGGCGTCTGAAATTCCAAATTCAACGTTCCAATTGCGACCCTTGCAGATGGATAAAAATGATGCGCGATTCACCTTTGAATTAGGCGCTCAAAGCATCTCTTACAGCCACGGTCCCAAACTATGGAACCCCATGCAGTGGGTAGGCAATGATGAATACAACAGGGTGCAGGTGAGTTTTGAAAGTTTGAATGGGGCGCTTTACTCAAAAGTATACGAAGGATCGTGGGCATGGTTCAGGTTGCAAGAAGAAAATCGTACTGTAAAGACCGCTCAGCCTAACATTTATAAAATAGAGTTTAGCGTGCCAGATGCAGCATCAGAGAATAAAAGCAGGCGTATTAGTTACGAGTTAAAAGCAGACAGTGTAAACAATGCTTTTGGCAGGAGTTTGCTGGCCTCCTTCCGGTGCCCGGAGACCATATAAATGTCAACATGCTACCGTCCTGGGCTATATGGAAAACTGCCAGCGTATGGTGATTTTGTTGTCCGTAATTTGACGCCTAGCTTTGTCAATGAGTGGGACGTATGGATGCAACAGTTCATGAATGGAACCCAGGAGAGAATTGGCACAGATTGGCTGGATATCTACCTAACCAGTCCATTATGGCGATTTGTACTATCCTCTGGAGTGATTGATGAAAATGTCTGGGCAGGTGTTGTGATGCCCAGTGTTGATAAGGTAGGGCGTTATTTCCCTTTCTCCATTGTTTTAAAACTGCCAGCGAATATCAACCCACTCGATTTTTTGTCAATAAAATCAGCATGGTTTTCTGAGATGGAGACGTTGGCGCTCTCGGCATTGCAGGGAGAGATTGTGCTGGATGAGCTGGCGCAGCGTCTGGAAAACAGTCCGTTAACGCTGGATCTATCATACAGACGGGTGATGCATAAAAAAGGCATGCGGGACCTGTATGCTGAAATTGACGTTGAGGAGCCGCTGCCTTTTTCAGTCTATCCCCAGTTCCTGGATTACTGCTTATCTGAAACCTTTAGCAGCTACAGCGTATGGACAACAGAAGGTTCTGAAAGAGTTGCCCCGTGTCTCTTCACCACTCAGCATCTACCTACAATGGAAAAAATGTCGGCAATGATAGATGGTCAGTGGCATCGATGGGGCTGCCATCAGCCATACGCCTTGGCGAGAGATTCAAATCTGGATTCTAAATAATGAGTGATATAACAATCAGACGTCCAACTGCCTGGAGTGCTGCCGGTGGCAGTGATGTTGGTACAGTCAGGAAAATTAATGAAGATGCAATTGTTTTGCGAAATGATGTGAACCTATGGGCAATCGCTGATGGCATGGGTGGACATGAAGCCGGTGATGTGGCCAGTAATATGGTTGTTAAATCACTGGAGCTATTGGATCTAAGTGCACAGCTTGATGAGGCGATCAATACAGTAAAAGAGTGCATTCTTGATGTGAATCAACGCATCATGGAATATGCTGAAATCATGCTGGAAGGGCGTACATTTGGAACCACTATCGTTAGCTTTGTTATTAAAGGCCAACGTGGCGCATGTGTATGGGCGGGAGATTCCCGTTTGTATCGGTACCGTAATAATCAGATTGAAGCCCTTTCCCATGATCACAGCCGGGTGGCTGAACTTCTTAAAAAAGGGATGCTTGACTCTGAGAGTGCAGCAACGCACCCAGACTCTAATATCATTACACGCGCAGTGGGCGTGAGTGAGGGGTTGAATCTGGATGTCAACATTTTTCCAGTTCAGATGGGAGACACATTTTTACTCTGTAGTGACGGACTCTATAACTCGGTCACGGAAGAGGATATGTTGCAACAGCTTGGCAGTGGCTCATCTCAGGACGCAGTTCAGGGATTGATAACAACGGCGTTGAATAATAAAGCTAACGACAATGTGTCTGTCATTGTGGTGAAAAGTGCGTTTCACTCAGCTGCTGATGAAGAGCATGAACAGGTGGTTATATGAGTGGTACCAGACTCACGATACCCGTTAGTAAAAGCATTTTTACTGTTCAAAAAAAAGGTTGATATTGCAGATGTATCTCCATCGCCTTTTTAAAACCGTAAAAGAGCAAAGATAAGATGTGTCCAGAAAACCGGGAGGATAAAACTGAGCCGAATTTTAAAAAAACAGCTCAAACGGGTAAACATGTTAGTTCAAAAATTGATACAGATATTGCCCCCTCTGCATCGGATAGAACAGTCATTGCTGGTCATAAAATTGACAGCAATAGCCAAGAAGCCCTTCGGCCAACTCCCACCGAGTTAAAAAAGAACCTCGACGACTTTAAGGAGAGTGCCGAATTTTCTAATGATGACGCCACTCGGTTTCAGCCTCCTGAAGAATCGCTTGACCTTGATGCTACTCGACTGGTTTCTGATGCGACGTATGTGAAACCAACTCCTCCAGCAATCACGCCGCCGTTTGAACTTGATGCGGAACCTGAAAGCTTTATTTTGAAACAACGGTTTTTAATGGAAAAAGTGCTGGGTGTGGGCGGCATGGGGGTTGTTTACAGAGCTAAAGACAGGCTGAAAGTGGAGGCGAAGGATAAAGATCCCTATGTTGCCATTAAAGTATTGAGTGATGAGTTTAAAACGCATCCTGAAGCATTTATCTCGCTGCAGCGTGAGTCAAGAAAAACACAGCGTCTTTCCCATACAAATATCGTAAAGGTATTTGACTTTGATAAAGATGGTGAGCTTTTTTTTATGACGATGGAGTATATGGAGGGAAAACCTCTTGATCGGTTGATAAGGCAGTATAGCGTCACTGGGTTGCCGCTGGAGGATGTCTGGACCATCATCGATGGCATGTGTTCAGCGCTCAGTTATGCCCATATTGAGAAAATAGTACATGCTGATTTTAAGCCGGGAAATATTTTTGTCACTACAAGTGGCATGGCGAAAATATTTGATTTTGGTATTGCCCGCGCTGTGACCAATATTGATAAAAATGAGAGTGGCACGGCTGACCGCACAATATTTGATGCTGGAAATTTAGGCGCATTAACACCCGCATACGCAAGTTATGAGATGTTAAAGGGGGAAGAGCCTGACGTTAGAGATGACATATATGCACTTGGCTGTATAACCTATGAACTGCTCTCAGGAAAACATCCGTTTGATAAAATCCCTGCGGATGAAGCCAAAAACAGACGGTTGAAGCCCAAGAGAATACCAAAAATAACCAAACGTCAGTGGCGTGCGATAGAGAAAGCATTGGCGTTTGATCGTAAAGATAGAATTGAGACGGTAGATCTCTTTTATCATGAGTTGACCGAAAAATCCAAATCACGATGGCTGCTGTCGATATTTTTTATCCTTGTCGTGGCAGGTATTACGGCACTGTTTTTTAATATAAAAAAAGAAGCAGCGGTTGATCAATCCCCAATTATTTCTGAAAATGATATTAGAAATGAGATAGAGCTTCAGGTAAGGGCAGACTTCCATAAAGAGGAACTCGAAAAACTAATTTTGAACCCCACCTTTTCTATCATTTGGGAGGAGAATATCTGGAATCAATATAGCGGCATGAGTGAGTTATTGCCTCAGGGGGATGATTGGCTGGCCTCTGTTAAAGAGAAAATCTATACGTTATATATAAAAAAGATACAAGACGAAATGGGTGCTGCTAATCATGAACGTGCCAGTGGCCTGG
Source organism: Tenderia sp. (SeqCode) (assembly GCA_031416075.1). GTDB lineage: Bacteria > Pseudomonadota > Gammaproteobacteria > Tenderiales > Tenderiaceae > JAKFXL01. The sequence continues at coordinate 68,843 of JANOSY010000056.1, forward strand.
TTAAAAACAGTTATCGATTTGCCGGTGATACAGCCGTATTAAAAGAGCTGGAGATAAAAATTGTCGATGCCCTTAGGCGGTTGCCCAAGACAGAGCAGGCTGCAACCCTTGTTAAACCCAGACCCGTTGCAGAGCCAGTTGTTATAGTCAAGTCAGAAGTTGAGCCGCGCTCAACCATTGATGAATATAATCTGGCACTCTCAAATGCTCACCGGCAGCTGGAGTGCCGCAGTCGATTGAACATGCGAGATTTTGCTGTCGCCATCGATAAAATAAAATCACTGGATATCAATAAATACCAGTCCATTAAAGAGGAGCTGGTAACGTCTTTAACCTCATGTATTACCGAGGAAGCCAAACGTTTTCCTGAGCGTGCGCTGGAGTCAAAAAAATCTGCATTGCGTATTTTTGATGATCATGCACTTATAGCTGCGATTTCCATAGTTTCGCGGGACGCTTGTGATGACTCAATCGCGGGGTTGGGTGGTAGTGGCAAACGCGCAGCCTGCCGGGACACCATTAAAGGCGTGGGCGATGGCCCCGAGTTGGTTGTTATACCCACAGGAAAAAACATCAAGAGTTTTGCAATTGGCAAATACGAAGTATCAACTGCAGAGTTCCGGTTCTACTGTGATCAGACAGGACGATGTGTAACGTCGGCATCGGATAGTGGTCTGCCCATTACCGGGCAACCGTTAAGTGCAGTGCGTGATTACCTTAAATGGCTGACCGAAAAAACAGGCAATAAGTATCGCTTGCCAACCAAAGATGAATGGGTCCATGCCGCCAGTGCAACGGCAATCATGCAGGACCCGAATCGTAACTGCCAGTTTAGTAGCCGGGGCATTCAAAAAGGGGATGGTCTGATAAGAACCACCATCGGTAGAAATAATGCGTGGGGACTGGTTAATTACCTCGGGAATGTTCAGGAATGGGTGTACGGTAAAAGTGGTCAGATTGTGGCAGTGGGCGGCTCTTATCTCAACTCCATGGATGAGTGTCAGATCACCACGTTGCAAGAGCACTCAGGGCAGGCAGATGAGGTGACCGGATTCCGTGTTGTACGGGAAGTCACTGCCAATTAAAGCGGTTGTTAGGCAGATTATTTATGAACCCGGTGATCTGTGGGCGTCGCAAAGATAGAATCAACGTATAATGCGCCGGACAAACAATGGGGTTAAGCGGTTATTTATCGGCTGGCAGCCCAAGCAAGGCTAAACTATCGCTCGTTGTCCGTGTAAAATAGATGGGTTCATAATGGTTGTGCGGAGAACCCCCGCCCTCAACGGGATGAACGCTAATTTGAGTGAAATCGCATCACAGGCATTGGTGCCTGTTGATAAATACTTGGTGATTTTAGAGGATGTTTTATGGAAATTGTAAAGTTCTTCCAATCCGGCGGCGCTTTTATGTATCCAATACTGATTGTATTTGCGATTGGTTTGGCAATAGCGATAGAGCGTTATCTCTATCTAACTAAAACCCAACGCCAAACAACCAAAATCTGGGATCAGCTGGTGCCAATGTTAAAGGCAGAAGACTTTCCTCGCGCCGCAAAATTAACAGAGTCCCTGAATACGCCGCTTACTGTGATATTGAACTATGGCTTTAGCCGTCACAGTACAAATAGCCGTCGCGAAACAATTGAAGCAGCGATGGAAGAGGGCATGATGGATGTTATGCCAGAGCTGGAACAGCGCACCCACTATCTGGCCACCTATGCCAACGTTGCCACCCTGCTTGGACTGTTGGGTACCATTGTTGGACTCATTCAGGCCTTTACCGCCGTTGCATCGGCAGACCCGGCAGAAAAAGCGGACCTGCTCTCGGCCAGCATCTCAGTCGCGATGAATACCACCGCATTTGGTCTGATTGCCGCCATACCGTTGCTGCTCATACACTCGTATCTTGTGACAAAAACGGTACGCTTGGTGGCTAATCTTGAAAATGCTGCTGTTAAAAGCATCAACCTGATGGTTGAAGAGTAAGCGCCGAACATGAAGCGGTTTAGTAAAAATATGGCAAGAGAGGCTGAAGAGCTCAACATCACCGCGTTCATGAACTTAATGGTGATACTGGTCCCTTTTCTACTGATCACCGCCGTCTTCTCTCGTATATCCATACTCGAATTAAACCTGCCCGCGCTCAATGCCAACGATCAGGCCCAGGAGCAGGTCAAGTTACAGCTGGAGCTGGTGCTGCGCGAAAACAGTTTTGATCTGCAGGATAAAACCATTGGCCTGATCAAACGCTTTGAACGCAGCAACAATGAAACGCGCTGGAATCTGTTTAGCAAACTAATGGTCGAGATAAAAACCCGCTTTCCTGATGAAAGGGCAATCACGTTGCTGCTGGAGCCAGGCATTGACTACAAAACATTAATTACCGCCATGGACCATGTGCGTAGTGCCGATGTTGTGCAGGTGACCAGTGTAGAGACCATAGAGCTGTTTCCCGATATCTCCATCGGTGATGCCTCCGTGATGATTGAAGCGATAGAGAAGTAGCACCGCACAATGAATAAGCTGAAAATATCAAATCGTGCACGCCGAATGGAGGGGTTAAAAAAACTCCATAAAGGCGCAGGTCTTAATCTGGTGTCACTAATGGACATCTTCACAATTCTGGTGTTTTTTCTACTGGTCAGCTCATCCAGCGTACAACAGCCACCCAGCAAAAAAGACCTTACCTTACCCACCACCGTTGCCCAAAAAGCACCTAAAGAGACGCTGGTTATCACCATCACCAAAGAGAGTATTCTGGTTCAAGGTGTTAAGGTTGCCACTATACGAGCAGTGTTGGCAGAAAAGGGGGCGCTAATAGCAGCGCTTGAAAAAGAGTTAAATATCCACGCCGCCAACGCGCCAACACTCAGTGAAAATGGTGACATTGGGCGCTCAGTCACCATCATGGGTGATGAAAACTTACCCTACGAACTGCTAAGAAAAATTTTAGCCACATGCAGACAAGTCAATTACACACATGTTGCCTTCACCGCCATGCAAAAGGGCAAAGGTAAAGTGTAATGAGTGCATTAACGTATGAAAACCAGGCGTTACAATGGCGGCCCGGTAGCAGCAGTGATCGCAAATTTTCCACCATAATCGCACTGGTCATTACCTTTGCGCTGATATTGAGCCTGCTGTTCTCTATCATCAAAGTGCCGCAGGAACCTCGCCAGTTGCGTGCAGCGGTGCCCGAGCGCATTGCAAAGTTTATTTTAGAAAAAGAAAAACCAAAACCTCAGCCCAAGCTTGACGTTGCACCGCCACCTAAACCCATGCCCAAACCGGAAATCAAGGTAGAGCCGCCGCCAGAACTAGAGCCGATATTAAAATCGGATGATCCAGAGCCTGTCCCGCAGCCCAAGCCGCAAAAACCAGAACGTACAGAAGTGCTCACAGACGCACAACAGAAAGCACGCGCCACAGCGCAGAAAAGTGGTTTGTTAGCACTTGGCAACGAATTGTCAGACTTAATGGATACCTCCGACGTCAGCAACATGGCCCGCGCAAAAATATCCACCACTACAGGCTCGTCAACCGCCGTAGCAGGTGTCAATACCAGCGTACTTTCTGCTGCTGCTGCAGGAGCGGGCGGTGGTTCGTCCGTCAACATCAAACCCAGTGACTATTCAACCGCCGTTGTTTCCACGCAGCTCAATCAGCAGGAGCGGGTAAAAATTGCTTCAGCCCTTGCACCTGAAAAAAATGAGACCACAGCCAATGGTAAAGCCGCTGACTCTAAAAAACAGAAAACAACGGCAGGCAACGGAGTCCGGTTTGAAGAGGATATCTACTACGTTATTGATCAAAACAAAGGCAAGTTGCACGCAGTATATCGTCAGGCACGACGTGTTAATCCCGGCCTAAAAGGAAAAATTGTTTTTGATATCACCATCCTTGCCTCGGGCCAGGTCTCAGCGGTTGTCATCAGGTCCAGCGAACTGGATGATGCAGCACTACAGGAAAGATTGATCTCCCGGCTAAAGAGTTTTGATTTTGGTGTGCGTGAAGGTGGTGAAATGACAGTCACCTACCCAATCGAATTCCTACCGTAACATGGTGCCCGGCTTATCGAACTGTTGTGGCTTAATGAATCTGTACACCTGAATGGGATAAAATAACCCATAAAAATACAAGGTGTATGTCATGACTAAAATGAGACCAACTTACTCGGCTGAATTCCAACATGAAGGTGCAAGCCTGGTGCTAGACGAAGCAGCCTGACCGGTGGTAGTGGCACCAATATCTGGAGCATCACGGCGACCAATGCGGGTACGGTAGGTGGGTTGAGCTTTGCTGGATTTAACCGCTTGGTGGGCGGCAGTGGTCAGGACACCTTCCGTTTGCATAACACCGTTGATTTCAGCGGCAGCATTGATGGCGCGGGTGGGAGCGATACCGTGGTGGGTGGTGATCGTGCTAATACCTGGGTGATTGATGGGGAAGGCAGTGGCACTGTTACTGGATTGGCCAATGGTTATGGTTTTAGCCAGATCGAAAACCTGACCGGTAATGCCGGTGATGACAGTTTTCTGTTCACCTCTGCCAACACCAGCATTACGGGCCTGATTGATGGTGCGGGCCATGTTGTAGAAGATAGTGTTGATCTGAGAAATGCGGGCGATAAATCCATCGTCATTGGTCAGGGGCTGCTGAATGTTGAGCGTATTACTGCCAACGGCTCCAGCACCTTAACGGGTGGCAGTGGCACAAACAGTTGGCTGGTGACGGGTATTGATGCAGGCACTGTAGGGGGTTTGAATTTTGCCGGCTTTAACAGGCTGGTTGGCGGTGATGGCCAGGATACCTTCCGGCTGCATAATACGATCGATTTTGCCGGTAGCATTGCCGGGGGTGCGGGCAGTGACGTGGTGGTGGGTGGCAATCGGTTTAACAGCTGGAACATCAGCGCTGCCAACGGTGGCAGTGTGACGGGGTTGCGTGATGGCTTTACCGGGGTTGAGGCGCTGGTGGGTAATGGTGGCCAGGACATTTTTAATCTGCACGATACCACCGATTTTGTC
>JANOSY010000057.1:0-9198 GCA_031416075.1 Tenderia sp. (SeqCode)
GGCGCAGGCAACCTCAGCCTCAGCCAGAACGGCACCTACCAGTTCACCACCCCCCTGGCCGAAGGCACCGCCTACAACGTCACCGTGCTTACCCAACCCGACGGCTACACCTGCACCGTCAACAACGGCAGTGGCACCGTCACCCAACAGGCCATCATCACCATCAGCGTCAGCTGCGCCCCCATCACCTACACCCTCGGTGGCAGCGTCAGCGGATTAATAGGCAGCCTCACCCTGAAAAACAACAACAGCGACACACTCACACTCACCCAGAATGGCAACTACACCTTCACTACCCCCCAGATCAACGCCAGCAGCTACAACATCACCGTTGACAGCCAACCCGATGCACAACACTGCGCCATCACAAACGGCAGCGGTACCATCAACAGACAGGCCATCAACAACATCCAGATCAACTGCAGCCCCACCTACACCATCGGCGTCACCGTCACCGGCCTGCAAAGCGCCACCGTCACCCTGCAAAACAACAGCGAACCCTACGCCATCAGCGCCAGCGGCAGCCACACCTTCCCCACCGCCCTCACCACTGGCAGCAACTACAACATCACCATCCAAAGCCAACCCAGCGGCTACCAATGCACCTTCAGCAACAACAATACCAGCGGCACCGTCGCCAGCCAAAACATCAACAACATCACCCTCAACTGCAACGCCGCCCCCAACGGCTACTACACCGGCAGCGCCGCCGTCAAAGCCGACAACAACAGCACAGCGCTAGACCTAAATGATCTACAAGCCATGATCAACGGCAACCGCATCATGCTCATGAGCGACACAGAACACCTGCTCTACGACGCCACCATCACCAGCATCAGCGGCGTCAACTACAGCGCCACCGTCAACATCTACAAACTAGGGCAGGTCTACACCACCGCCACCCTCACCGGCACCATCCAGAACCACACCATCGAAGGCACCTTGGTGGGCACCAAGGCTGGCAATGGCACATTCACATTGGTGGGTCAGACAAACAGCCAGCAGGCGGATTTGACGCGGTTGATGACGGGGTATGACCCGTTGGTATATACAAGTGAAACGTGGAAAGCCAGTGTATTTGGATTGGGTAGGCCATGGGGATTTGCGATTGACTCTGGAAGTAATTTTATTAGTATTTCTTCAGCAGATCTCGGTTTAATACAGGGGTGTGAATACTATGGAAGTGAATTGGTAGCGATGCCTAATAGTCCTCTCTATCAATTCAATATAGTGTTGAGTGGTTGTTATAGCGGTACCTATACCGAGGTTGTTAATGGTAATTACACGGGACTGGCAGTGCAGTACTCGGTGGGTAGTAGTGATGATGCGGTTTTAATAGCATTTACAGGGGCAGAGGCGGGATTCTTTGCTATATACAAAGTGATGCCTTGGTGATTTAGGTGAGCACCATACACAAAAAAGGTAAGTTTTAGTTATGACTAACGAAAAATTTATAAAAAACAAGCTTGATCTACTATCTAAAGACAAGCAGGGTCGCTTCACAGAGTTTGTTGGACCACTCACAGAAATGGCCGAACAGGGAACGCTTGCACGTAAAGTGGAGATTCCAAGTGACGGAAACTGGTTTAACGTGTCGTTTTAGGCAGTCGAGGTGAAAAAAGATAGATTGGTGATTTCTGCCAAGCGCCTCAGGAGCGGTTTGGTTACATCACCTTACGATCCAACAGAGATGGAATACGTTGTAGAGTTTCAAGGCACACGAGCGGCATACCTGCGTGGATATTATAAAGCCAGACACCCAATGGGGGGATGGCCATATATCTCATGGGATATCAGATCGTATGTAAATAGTCCCTCAAATTCAGAAGTGCGAGTGTATCTCGGTGATTTTCGTGCCCACAATGAATTAAAAAAACTTATTGTTGCAATGGAGGGGTTTTACGGCACGAAAAATATTCTTAATACCTACATAAATGACAATTTATCGCGTTTTCAAATTGGCGTCAGATCGAATAAAACTCCAGAAGAGATAGAAAAGGCTTGGTCCAAAGGGATGATGGAAAGCTTAGGGTATAAATATGTAGAGGCATTTGATGTTGGTCATCCGAAAGGCTCCTGGAAAGGCGCATCTGTGCACTGGTGTAAATTAAGCGTGGATTTAAGAGGTAGAGGCAATGGCTAAAAAACCAGATTTAGCGCTTATCACAACAACGCCTATAACTGTATTGCCGCCAGAGTCGCTGGAGGATTTTAAAACCTGGGTTATTGAGGAAGGGGTTAAGCCATCTGTTTCGTTAAGAAAACTTATGAAGAAATACAACTGCCCAAAGCCAGATCCATCTATCCCCATGCGACTACTGGAACTGACATATCCTGACGTTGATTTTGCTAGGAACGGATTTAGATTTAAAGTTATCGATTCAGCGTACCCTGATAGCGATGTTTCACAGTTCTCAGATGAAGATTTTGATAGTGGTGTTTATGAGTTGCTGACTCTTCCATTAGGTTGGTAACCAGCAGCTTAGCCTGCATGATCAGCCAGATTGCACTGTAGGGTGAAAGATCAAACCCCCTATCACTAAAGTAAAGAGATGGTCAAAAGTAGGCATATCGGGGCAATAAACTTCCGATTTGTGTGGTAACAGCGGACCCGAGACCACTCAGGCCACTGAAAAATAAAAGATGCAGTACGAAGGATAGGGTCAGAAGATGAGCATAAAAAAGAGCGCCACCGCCACCATGCAGTGGCCATGGCCACTGATTGCGTGTTTACCACAGGCGTTGCTGTTGAGCGTCAGCCTCTGTACATCCTTCGCCCATGCTGGCCCCGAAGGCGGCGTCGTCACCGGCGGTGCAGGCAGCATCAGCCAGAGTGGTATTACCACCATCATCCAGCAGAACAGCCAGACCATGGCCATCGACTGGCAGAGTTACAATCTTAATAGCAGTGAACGGGTGCAATACATCCAGCCCAACGCCGCCTCACTCTCACTCAATCACATCCTCAGCAACAGCGCTTCTACTATTCGTGGCCGTATTGACGCCAATGGCCAGGTGATCCTGGTCAACCCCAACGGAATATTCTTCACCCCGGAATCGGTCATCAACGTCGGCGGTATTATCGCCTCCGCCCTTGATATTAAAACCAGCGATTTCATGAACAGAGACTACCTGTTTAACGAAGTAATTGGCGGTACTGGCAACAGCGACGGCGTAGTAATCAACCGTGGCACCATTAACGCCGCCCTCGGTGGCAACGTCGCACTGCTTGGCAAACGGGTAGAAAACAGCGGCCTCATCGCCGCCAATCTCGGCTCCGTTACACTGGCCGCAGGCAAACAGGCAGTATTGAGCTTTGATAACACCGGACTGTTAGGAGTCAGTGTCAGCGAAGCAGTATTGCAAAACGAACTGGGACTAGACCCTGCCGTACTCAACAGCGGCACTATTCAGGCACAGGCCGGACAAGTACTGCTCACCGGCAGTGTTAGCCAAAATGTATTTACACAAGCAGTCAACAGCGGTGACATCCAACAGGCCCGCAGTGTCGTAGTCAATAGTGATGGCAGCTTTACCCTGGGTGATGGGGCCGATGTAATCAACAGCGGCACCATTGATGTATCAAACACCACCGAGACCCAACCATGGTTCGGCAGGCTCACCACGAACGGAGTGTATCAACAGGCCTCCAACAGTGCAGGGCGTATTGCCGTGCTTGGAGGGAACATCACCAGCAGTGGTCAGATCAAGGCCGACGCAAGCCACGGCAAAGGTGGCAACATTGAATTGCACTCAAACAGTACCACTCGACTCACAGAAAACAGTGTGACCACTGCCCGAGCTGAAAGCAACGGCACAGGTGGCACCATCAAAATATTGGGTGAGCGTATTGGGCTGTTTGATAACAGCAGTATTGATGCCAGTGGTGAACTGGGTGGTGGAACATTGTTGATAGGTGGTGACTACCAAGGGGGTAATACCAGCATACGTAATGCACAACGCACCTATGTTGCCAAAGGCAGCACACTCTCTGCCAGCGCTCTGGGCCGTGGTGAGGGTGGTCGTATTATCACCTGGGCAGATGATTACACCTGGTTTTATGGCCGTGCGGATGCTGATGCAGGTGATATGGGCGGTGATGGAGGTCTGATAGAAATTTCCGGCAAGGGGTTGATGTTTAATGGTGATGTGAGTGTCAGTGCGCCACGAGGTGAATCAGGTACGGTGTTGTTTGATCCGGAAAATATTGTGATTCATGCAGGATTGGGGCAGCCGGATGATGGTGAGTTAAGTAACAGTAATAACGGACAAGCAGCTGACTACACTATTTTTGCAGCTGAAGTAGCGCCGAGTGGTACGTTTAACATAAGTCAAATTAGGCTCCAAGAGTTAAGTTTTTTTGCAATGATAGCGCTACAAGCAACAAACGATATTACCTTGAATGATCTGGGGGTAAATGGTGTTTTGGATTTACAAGCGATATATAACTCTGGTGGCTTAGTAATGAGCGCCAATCATGATGGCGTGGGCGGCGGTGATTTCAAAATGCTTAATACACAGAACACTATTCAGACCCGTGGCGGTTTAGTAACCATCAGTGGTTTGAATGTGACTGTGGGAAATATTAAAACATCCTCACTTGGTCGTGCTGGCGGAGCCGTCACCCTGAAGGCTGATAATGCCAAGGGAAGTGTGAGTGTTGTCAGTATTGATACCCAGGGTGGAACAAGTAGTAGTGGTAATGCAGCTGGTACTGGTTTAAATGGCGGTGCTGTCACCCTTGCGGGCAAGGATATCACTCTAGGTTCTATCAATAGCTCTGGTGGTAATGCCAGCGGTGATGATAAATCTGGTGGTAATGCTGGGGCTATCGATGTTAATGCAGCAAACAGCCTTGCTGTGTTGTCGGGAGCGGGTATTAAGGCCAATGGTGGAAATGGCCCGAGTGGTAATGGCGATAATGGTAATGGTGGCGATGGTAATGCGATCAGTTTGAAAGCTGGTGGTGACTTACGGATTAATGCCATTGTTGAAGCTAATGGCGGGAATGCAACTAAAGGAAGCGGTAATGCAGATGGCAACGGTGGAAAGGGTGGTGCGATTACACTGGATGCCGGAGTTTTAACTGTAAATAAAAACATCACCAGTTCTGGAGGGAATGGACCTGTTAGTACTGACGATCGATCAAGTGGTAACGGTGGGGCTGCTGGTTTTATTTCATTGACGGTTAAGGAGTCATTGATGGTGGCTGAAAACGTCATTATCTCTGCCTTTGGTGGAAACGCTGGAGTTAAAGGTGGGATTGCTGGAGCCAAGAGTGATATCTCTATCTTTGGAAATTCGGATGCAAATCAGTTTACCTTCGCGGATTCAGTATTGTTAAAAGGGGCATCGGCCACGCTGAACGGGTTGGGTGGTGCTGATACGTTAAGCATCACGGGCAGCAATGCTAACAGTTGGAATATTACCGGGCCGATGGCGGGTAATGTGATTTTCAACCCTGCCCAGAATCAGCTGCGGCTTAACTTTGCCGGTATGCAGACACTTAACGGCAGTGATGGTGTGGATACCTTAGCGATCAACAGTAATTTTTCCGGCACCATCAATGGTGCTGGTGGCAATGACATCTTCAATCTCTTCTCCTCTGTGACAGGTACCGGCGCACTGAATGGTGGCGCTGGGGATGATGCGTTTTATCTTAAAGCGTTGGGATTGAGTGTGGCTGCTATCAAGGGTGGTGAGGGGGTAGATACGCTGTTTGGTTTTAATGAGAGCAGTGTTTGGATAGTTACGGGGGAAAACAGAGGTGATTTGAATGCCAGGGTTTACTTTGATGAGGTTGAAAACCTGACTGGCAGTACAAACGTGGATACGTTCACGTTGACAGCCAGTGGCTCTAAAATCGGTGAGCTTGATGGTGGCACAGGTTCGAGTACCAATACATTAAATGTTTTTGTTGATGGCACTAACAATAACAGCTGGTCTATTGCGGGCCCTAACAGCTCGGTGACGAATGTTACCAAATTTTTAAACATGAAAATCCTCAATGGTGGAAATGCTGTAGATACCTTTACCATTAGCAGTGATTTTGTCGGCACCATTAATGGGTTGGATGGTGATGATGTTTTCACGCTGTCTGCTCTTGTCTCCCCCTATAGCGGTGCGCTGAATGGTGATGGTGGCAACGATACTTTTAATCTTTTCTCTTCTGTTACAGGCACCCTGAACGGTGGCGCGGGTGCCGATGCATTTTATCTTAGAGCAGCGGGATTGGCAGTCACGGCCATGAATGGCGGTGCTGATATCGATACCTTGTATGGCTTTGATGAGACGAGTAACTGGAATATTACGGGTGCTAATAAAGGTTCGTTGAATGGGACCGTGGGGTTTGATGGTATTGAGAACCTCATGGGTGGCACAGATGTGGATAGTTTTACCGTGGCAGCCAGTGGATCGGTAACGGGTGAGGTTGATGGTGGTGTGGGTGCCGGGCTGAATAGTTTGACTGCCCGTGCCTTAGGCAATAATAGCTGGACCATTGCCAGTAGCGGTGACAGCGTTAGTAACGTTGGCCAGTTTTTAAATATGCAGATACTCAATGGTGGTGGCGATGGGGATACATTTGCCATCAGCCGTGATTTTTCCGGCACCATTAATGGTGCGGGTGGTAATGATCTGTTTAACCTTTCTCTGCTTGCTGTGCCTTATAGTGGTACGTTAAACGGTGATGGCGGTGATGATATGTTTAATCTCTCATCTTCTGTTACGGGCACACTGAACGGTGGTGGGGATAACGATCAATTTAATCTTAATGCAATGGGTTTAAACATCTCCCGTATTATCGGCGGGGATGGTGTGGATACGTTGCGTGGTTTTGATGAAACGGCCACCTGGTCGATCAATAACCTGAATGGTGGTCTGCTGGTGACGACTGGTAATGGCCGGGTGACGTTTGAGGGTGTTGAGAATCTGACCGGTGGTAGCGGTGAAGATACATTTACGATGGAGCTTGGTGGCCAAATCACCGGAACGATTAATGGGGGGACGGGCGCGGGATTGAATCGTGTTAATGGTCGTGCGGATATCAACAATATATGGTCGATTGCCGGGACGGGCAGTATTGCGGATGGATCGTCAGTCAATTATCTGAATAGCTTTACAAATATCCAGATACTCAACGGTGGGGCGTTGGTCGATACGTTTAATCTGACGGCCACCTTTGCCGGGGCGATCTATGGTGGTGCGGGGAATGATCTGTTCAACGTTGCCGAGCCTGACCTGGGCCGGTTGAGCCTGTACGGTGGTGATGGGGAGGACCGTTTTGTTTTTCTTGCCTCCGGTGCCAGTGCTGCATTGATTGATGGTGGTGCGGATGTGGATCGTCTGCAGGCGTTTAACATTAACAACACCTGGTCGTTGGGGCCGCTTAGCAATACGTTAAATGGTGGCACAACCTTTACCGGGGTTGAGTGGTTGCAGGGCGGCACAGCAAAAGACATCTTCAATATCAGCCGCAGTTTTAACGGTACCTTGAGCGGTGGTGCTGGTGATGATGAGTTTGTTTTGAAAGCAACGGGATTGAGTGTGACCACCCCCGATGGTGGTGTGGGTACGGATACGCTGGTGAGCGCGGATGAGGATAATCTTTGGCGGGTTGATAGCGCCAACGGTGGTGCGCTGAATACGAGCAATGCCGGTGTTGTGACATTTATAGGCGTTGAGAATCTGAAGGGCGGCAGCGGTGACGACCGTTTTGTTTTTACAACACTCGACTCACGCCTGGATGGCTGGCTTGATGGGGCCGTTCATGGTGTGGGTGGTGACAGTGTTGACCTGTCAGCAGCGGGGGATCGAGATGTTGTGATCCGCCATGGCAATCCAGCACCGGTTGATCAGGGATTTTTCAATGTTGAGACGATTACGGCCACTGGCAATAGCAGCCTGACCGGTGGTAATGGCACTAATATCTGGAGCATCACGGCGGCCAATGCGGGTACGGTAGGTGGGTTGAGCTTTGCCGGATTTAACCGCTTGGTGGGCGGCAGTGATCAGGATGTTTTTTGGCTGCATGACGCCGTAAATTTTACCGGTAGCATTGATGGCGCGGGTGGCAGCGATACCGTGGTCGGTGGTAATCGTACCAATGCATGGACGGTGGATGGCCTAGGCAGTGGTGGTGTGACCGGGTTGAGCGGTGGTTATAGCAATATCGAAAACCTGACTGGTAATGCCGGTGATGACAGCTTTCTGTTTACCACACTATTAGCGAACATCGCGGGTGTGATTGATGGTGCGGGTCCTGTATTGGGTGGGGATAGCGTTGATCTGATTGCGGCAGGGAATAGAGATATTGTGATCCGCCAAGGCAATCCGGCTCCGGCTGATCAAGGCTTTTTTAATATTGAAAGCATTGTCGTTAATAGCAACAGCAACAGTAGTTTGACGGGCAGCAATGGTGTGAATATTTGGGATATCACGGCTGCTACTGCTGGCTCGGTGGGCGTATTGAATTTTGCCGGATTTAATAGATTGGTCGGCGGCAGTGGTCAGGACACCTTCCGTTTGCATAACACCATTGATTTCAGCGGCAGCATTGATGGCGCGGATGGGAGCGATACCGTGGTTGGTGGCAATCGTACCAGTGCATGGACGGTGGAAGGTCTCGGCAGCGGTGGTGTGACCGGGTTGAGCGGTGGTTATAGCAACATCGAAAACCTGACCGGTAATGCCGGTGATGACAGTTTTCTGTTCACCTCTGCTAACGCCAGCATTACGGGCCTGATTGATGGTGCGGGTCACACTATAGAAGATAGTGTTGATCTGAGAAATGCGGGCAATAAATCCATCGTCATTGGTCAGGGGTTACTGAATGTTGAGCGTATTACTGCTAACGGCTCCAGCACCTTAACGGGTGGCAGTGGCACAAACAGTTGGCTGGTGATCGGCGGAGATGCGGGCAGTGTAGGGGGGTTGAATTTTGCCGGCTTTAACAGGCTGATTGGCGGTGATGGCCAGGATACCTTCCGTCTGCATAATACGATCGATTTTGCCGGGAGCATTGCCGGGGGTGCGGGCAGTGACGTGGTGGTGGGTGGTAATCGGTTTAACAGCTGGAACATCAGCGCTGCCAACGGTGGCAGTGTGACGGGGTTGCGTGATGGCTTTACCGGGGTTGAGGCGCTGGTGGGTAATGGTGGCCAGGACATTTTTAATCTGCACGATACCACCGATTTTGTC
>JANOSY010000058.1:0-47519 GCA_031416075.1 Tenderia sp. (SeqCode)
GTAGGAATGCCCATTGGTGAATCATCTTCCGGGGCGATGCGGAAGAAAGCGGAGTGTTCGGTGATGCCGTAGAGCCACAATCCCCGATAGGCTTCGTGGTCATCTGGCGTGAGTTCGCGGAATTCCATCATAGGCACCTAACGTAAAGTTGAGGGGCGCGCCGCTTTTGGCGCGTCCCGCTCGAACGCAATGTTAGGCCCAAACCAATAAGCCGACATACACAACCGATGCGACGAAACTGAGTACACTGCGCACAGCATGAAGTTTGCCCCACTTCTGTAACAGCGCGCGAGTCTCATTCGAAGCAAGATCGCGACCGGGTGTTAGCAACTGGTGATTGGTGGGCATTATTGCGATGAACGTGAATGGAACAACCAAGCCGATAAACACCGCACCGACAAGCCACATGACACCTCCACCGAGCAACCAAACCGCGAGGCCGCTAAGAAAGCCGAGAATGGCTAGAGATGCCTGCATGACTGTCGCGCGCTTATAGCTCGGCGCCCAAACGGTTGCGGCGGTTTTCGTGTCACAGCCCATTCGTGCGGGATGCTCAACGAAATTGATGTAGATGGCAGCTCCGGTAAAGAGAGTAGTACTTAATGTTGCAATAAACTGAAAGGCGGTAATCATGCGTGCTTTCCCATCTTTTTCTGTTGCCTAACGTAGAAGTCACCGGCGCTGCGCGGCTTTATCGCGCAGCGTCCGTGTGGACTGCCGGGTTAGCCCTTCTCACTTGAATGGTCTTCAAAGCTTTGCACCAGGAAATCTCGGTTCGGCGGATCAGCGCCAAGCTTAAAAGTAACCCGTATCAAGCACGCTCTGTTCGACTGGCTGCTCGTTCAGTATCAATTCCTCGATATGCCGAATGAGGCGCTGGAACATCTCAAGCCGAAACGGATTGGTTTGAAGAAACTGAACATAGTTCGCTCGCGTCCGTTGGCGGCCTGCTGCTGTTGAGTATTGGGAGCGAACATTAGAATTCATGCGCTTGGCCTTCCGCATTATGATGATTTCATCAATATCGGTCGGTGCTGTACTCTGTGGGGTCATATCCAGCCATTCGCACAATAGGTAATAGCGAGCACCAGCAACTGCATACTTTGTGTCGTTGGCCGTTGCGCAGGCCTCTTGAAACATGGTCTTGTCGAGGTTGGTTTTACACTCAATCGCGATATAGCTGATATATGTTTTCTGAGTCACCGAAACCTGAAATGCTGCGTCATGGGAGGCCTTGAGATATAACGGTTTAGCAATCGCAAAATCTTGATTCTTCGTCTTTACTGCCAAGCCTCCACCCGGCTTGATGGCATCCAAGCTTGAGTTAAAGTATGCCGCAGAAAAAGATTGTATCGGCCCCACGGTTGCATCGAAAGGGGCAAGGGCTGGGAGGATTGTTGGATTGCCGACTAGCCTCGGCAAAAACTCCTCAATCACGCTGTTGTCGAGCTTGAGTTGCCCTTTTTGGCGGTACAGAAAATCTTCAGGGCTGTCAAAGACCAAATCAATATCGATATAGTTCCTGTACTCATTCAGTAGCTCTATCATGCGGGCAAGCTGCTGCGGGCCGTCACCTTCAACGGCTGCAATATCACTGATCCATTGTTCGTGCCGGGCAATCGCCGCCTCAATGCGCGGCTTGTCTCTCGCGGGAAGTTTGTCGTTCGCGTGAGTCGCGTGCAGTTTTTCTAGGTGTGGCGTTGGGAATGTCATCGGTGATTTCCATGTTCAGTAGGTGAATGGTCTTTTCGGTAACGTACTGAGGCGATGGAGCCACCTCTGGAACTTTCTTTATCGCATCGAGCAAATCGATTCTTACGTCGTCGCTTTCCACATGCTCCAGTCCGGCTTGCAGGACTGACTTGGCAATTATTCGGGCTTGGTCTATGTGGTTCAAGACGGGTTTTTGAGGGCATGGTTTTTGGAAGTGCAGAATATCCTCGTAAATCTGCTGACCAAATCGATTTGTAAAAACCCGTTCCTGCCTGAGTGCCAAACGATAGCCCACTGCTTCGATTGCTAGGCTCGCGGCAATTTCAGAATTGAAAAATGGTACTCCTCGCACCCTTGATTCCCGCCCCATCACAAATATGATGCGGGCATCTTGAACAGTTGCGGACCAAAGCGAATCAAGACATATTGCTAAGTCTAGGCAGTATTGCGTAACAGTTAAAAAGCGGTTGCCCCTATTCTTGCGATTAGAGCCTATTTCAGTTTTGGCAACGTGCAATAAATCCCAGCCCAATGCTTCGGCGGAAGCTCGATACTGTTGATGATAGTTATATACGTTGATATATGGGGGTGATGTAAGGACAACATCGAATAGCTTTGATACCTCTGGGTATCGACCATCAGAATGATGCAGGGCTATCGGATTGTTGTTGTATGGGAGTTGTTCCACTGTCTGGCGTAGCTTGTTCCAAGTCTTCGCCATTTTTAGCGCATTGATGCCCTTGAAAAAGTCAGCCAAGATGATGAAGGCCTCAATGATGAGCCTTTCATCTGGCGATGTTCCAGCGAGCAATCCGGGCAAAGCTATTTGATATGTTTCCGACGACGTAGTGTCTATGGCCATGAGTAAGGGCCAGCCATTAGGAAACAGTGTTTGCATTTTGCGCTCGACTGTAGTTACAAGCGCTAGGCGGTATTCTCGATTGAAGTTCGACAGAGAATAAATTCGGGCGAGGATATACGCAGCAGGGTTTAGCTCTATTCCAGTTGCAGCTAGCCCTAGTCGACTAGCTTCAGCGAGTACTGTTCCACTCCCACAGAATGGGTCGAGGAGGTATGCGCCCTCTCGTGCATAGCGAGTAAGCATCGCCTCGACGAATTGAGGTGAAAATTGACCATTCCAAGGAAAAAGGTTGCTTCTCGCCTTTTCTTCGATGTTCAGGCAAGCGGCTGAAATATCAACTTCGTCCAGCGGAACTTCGGAAAGATAGTTTCGTGCGGTCATTGTGTTTTTCTCATGTCTATTACTACCCCGCTTTTTGATTGGCGTCGGTTATGGTCGCAGTGCGAATCTGCGCCAAAGTGGGTAAAGTTTACCAAAAGCGCGCAACGGAGGCCAGCGCGGCGCGAGACAGCAGCGGTGAAAGCGGCAGGGCCAAAGGAGAAACCCCAAGAGTCGGCGCTGGCGACACGGCGATTGGAACGAGCGAGGCGGCGGCTAAGACGGACACGCACCAAGAGGGCTAACGATGAAGCTCAGGCGACCGCTACCGCGCCACATGAGCATTATTAAAAACAGAAGCGGCACGCGGTAGCGGGTCGCATGAAGCGCCTTGTTGGGCGAACACACTGACTGACGGAGAAATTAGCATGACTCTTTTGCGACTGACCGGAAAAGGCGGCACCCACATTTATGACTCCGAGATTTGGACGAACGAGGAAGCCCGCCAGGACTACATGGGCCAGACAGGCCACGACCCTGAAGGCACCAATGAATACGCCTTCGACGCGCTGGATGGCCGCGAACTGGTGAAGTGGGTACAGACCGGGGAAACGAACTAGCCGCCCAACGTGTATTAGACAGAAATATTAAAAAGTGTGCTAGACAGAATCTGCCTATTACACCCCCCTTGTTTTTTGGTGTCATAGAATGAACCCGTCTCATCATCCGATTTTTCATGGTGTTATGCAACTGCGCTGAGCTATATGGTCAGTGCCGCAGGGGTGCTATACAGAAAAGGCATGTGGCTTAGGTTTTGTGTGGATATTTTTTGTTGCCGTGCTGGGACCGTAGCAGCTTGGGTTTTGGTTTTCTACTTCTGGCATGGGGCACTGGCTAGCTCGTAAGTCCGATTAGCACAGCGTAATCGGACGCATGTAGTCACCACCCTACAATCTGTTCTCTCGGTTAATTGCTTAATTACGTCAACAACCCCAGTACCTTCTCCATCGCTGCAACCCGATCCTCAGTCTCCGCCATCGGCATGATGATGCGTAGTTTGTCCTGGCCATGGAATCTAACCATGCCTAATAACCCTCCATTTAAACCGTGCAGCAACGCTGCTTTTGGGTAAAATTCACTGACGGATGTTTTTGTTTCGCCCCGCCGCTGATAACAGGATTCAAAATGAATAAATCACTCGCCACATTTCTTGCCGCTGACAACCGCCCCGCTGGGACGATGAGTTACACCGAGCTGCACGGTTTTCTGTTTGCGGTGGCCTGTTGTCCGGTGAGCATTGAACCGCTGGAGTGGCTGACCCAGGTGTTTAATAATGAAGATGCCAACTTTGCTAATGAAGATGAGGCGGAGCAGATCATGCGTGGTATCGCGGATATCTATAACGAGATCTATGATGAGCTGCAAGAGGGGGAGGCGCTGCTGCCAGAGTGTTGCAAAGTATTAACCCCGGCCATCGCCAATCTGGATGAGGCGGCCACACTCTCTGCCTGGTCGTGCGGTTTTTTAACTGGCCACGAGTGGCTGGCGGATACCTGGGAGCAGGATATTCCGGAATCACTGGATGACGAACTTGGCTCTTGCCTGATGATGCTGTTCTTTTTTGCCAGCCGCGAACTTGCCGACTCATTCTGCCGTAACAGTGGCAACGAGTCGTTGACCCTTGAGGAGCTTGCTGCCCTGGCGGTGGAAAACTTTGAGCAGGCGATGGTGAGTTACGCCTTTATTGGAGCCTCCATCCGACAGCTGCTGCCAGCCAATGATGCTGAAAGCGGCGACTAAACCAGCATTGGCTGGCGCGTGTTATTGGTAGGTCTGGCCGTTGTGTTTCAGCCATCCGCCCACATGGCGTCCCCGTGGGTCGTCATGGGTCCAGTGGATTACCCCGCCCTTTTCACTCCACTCATACTGGCCGTAAAGCTCTACCGTATCGCCCGCCTGAATAGCCGCCACCCGTGGTGCCAGGTCGATATTGTGGGCCACCAGGAGTGTCTGCCCCGATGCCAGGCGAAGAACAAAGCGCTGATGCCGACTGCCATCATTGTCGTCTGGCAATACTTTTGCCACCGTGCCTTGGCCAGCCATTTGGAGTTTGGTGGCGCGACGCTCAAAGGCTTGGGCAAATTCGGCGTCATTGTTATGGCTGCTCTGTGTGGCAACATCACGGTTGGCCAGTGTTGGGGTGTTGTTGTAGTTTTCAACGCCTAAAAATCCCGCCAGCAGGATGGCGGCGATAATGATTAATCTATTTTTCATTTAGATCCCTTTTTTAGCAATGGCTTACACGGCCAAGACTATGGCCTTAGTGCAGGCAACATTTTTTAAACTTTTTGCCACTGCCACAGGGGCAGGGGTCGTTACGCCCGATCTTTGGCTCCGCCCTTACCGGCATTGCCCCTCGCTCACTTAACCAGTGCTGGTACATGTAACGTACACTGCTGGCGATGGCGGTTTGCTGGTGGGCAATGGCCGCGGCGCTCATGGTGGTGGTCGCTGTGTCCCGGATAAAAAAGTGGATCGGTTGTAATCGCTCTTTAAGGAATAGAGCATCTGTGGCGCTGAGTGTGTGCCACAGATCCAGCCCCCGCATAAACCCACGGCACCACTCATCGGCAACGGTGGTGCGTTTACCATTGTTGCTCTTTTCACTGAATAGCGGCGCGTAGGTATCGCTGTTCAGCGCCTGCACAACACGGTTGTAGGTGACCATGACGGCACTGATAAAGTTGTTGGCCTCATCACGGCTGGGCCACTCGGGCATACATTCGTCGCCACCCCACATGGCGGACAACCACTGTGATGGCGGAATAGCCGCTGGCGAGCAGCCTAACGCGGCAAAAAAACCATCAAGTTCGGAGACGGTGATAATGGCGCTGTCGCCACCGTAGGTCGCAAAGTAGTGTGCAATCTCTTCATCAAGATTAACGTTTGGGGCCGTAACAGGCGCAATTGCGCGCTGCAGGCTGCCATGGGCATGGCCATAACGTGGCTGCGGTGTTGCCCGCCCTTCGCGGTAGCCGAGTGCAATCTCAACATCTTCAAGGTCACCGGCGTAGGAGATATCCACCGCGCCGCTGGCATAGAGTTCACGAATCGGCTCGATTGCACTGCGGGCCTTCAGGTCGAGCAGGCAGCAGACCACTATGCCGTTAAGCTCTGTCTGATTTTTATCGGGCTTGCCAAGGTAGTCCGCCAATACCGCCACCACCTGTTCACGGCTCGCGGGCATCGACTCAGCTACCGATTTCAGGCTTTCGGCCACCATCATGCGCGCCTCTTCACTATGGCTGTTATTGCCCAGATAGCGGGCGAGGGGTTCGATGGCCTCTGAGCCGATCATCGCCATCACCACCGGCAGCTCTTCAACGGCCCAGACATCCTCTACAAACGTCTGCTCCAGTAACAGTAACAGCGGCTCGACGGCCTGGCTGCAACCGATCTGGCCCAGCGCTCGCCAGGCGTGGTTAGGCACCCAGACCTCATGGCTATCGTAATCGGCATGTTGCAATGAGCTATCCGCCACCAGTGCCAACAACCCTGGCGCATCGGCACGGTCCAAACCGTGGGCAAGGTAGTCGTACCAGGGGGCGTCGTGTTGAATTTCGCCCAACTCAAACAGAAACTGCAATCTACTGACGTGATTCATGGAACCCTTAATCGATCAAAAAGGGGGCATTATAATCGATCCAGTGTAATACCCTGTAAATTGTGGGCGTCTGCCCCCATGTCAGGCCTTAATCAAACCATCAGGAGTTTTCCCCATGAGTGATGCTCTGCACCTTGTCTGCCCCCACTGCGATGCCATCAACCGCATCCCCACCGCCCGCCTGAACGATCACCCCAACTGTGGCCAGTGCAAGGCGGCGCTCTTCACCGCTCAACCGCTGACACTGACCAGTGCCAACTTTGATAGGCAGATCGGCCGCAATGACATTCCCGTACTCGTGGATTTTTGGGCACCGTGGTGTGGCCCGTGCAAGGCGATGGCCCCGGCCTTTGCTCAGGCGGCGGCACAGCTGGAGCCACAGATGCGTGTCGCTAAACTTGATACAGAGGCGGAACAGGCGATCGCCGGACGCTTTGCGATTCGCAGCATTCCAACATTGGCGCTATTTAAGGGAGGGAAGGAGATTGCCCGTCAGGCGGGGGCGATGGCAGCAGGAGATATTGTGCGCTGGGCGCAGGCGCAGCGCTGAGTTAAGCCGCCAACACCAGACATACCCCTGTCACTTGTAGCCGTGACAGGGGTATGCATTCTATAGGCTAACGCTTAAACTTGGCCGCCGCCTCTTGCACAGCGGCAGTGACCGTGTCCCAGGCACTATCCACGCCCGCCTTGAGCTGCTGCCATGCCTCTTCGCCTGCCTCGCCCAACTCTTTCAACTTAGCTTTCGTTGAGTCAAGCCCCTGTTCAAGCGCCTCAATCTGCTTGTCGTATTGGATACGGGCGTCGGCACCGGCGATCTTGGCCTCGGCCTTCAACTCGGCTAACTTGGCTTGGGCCAATTCGAGCTCGGCCTCCATTTTCTGTTTGTAGGCTTCTTTAGTGCTCATTTCACAACTCCTTTGTTAATCGTGTGTCGTTGGCTAAACCGCCGCTGGCGGCTCAACGTTTGTTTCCAAACAACAAAAGCAGGCCACCGATTGCTATCGCGCCCACACCGCCCCAGACCGGAACGTTAACCGTCTGCTGCTCTTTTACCGACAGCTCGATCGGCCCCAGCTTGGCCTCATGGGTATCTTTAGTGAAGGTGAAACTGCCATACACCAACCCCAGTACACCGGCCACTATCAATACGGCACCTGCGATCTTGACTCCAGTCATCTCCATGCCTCCTATTAAAAACTCAAACCCTCGGCACGGCTGGCGCGCCGAGTCACCACTTTCAACACAAAACCGCTAACAGGAAGTCTTACAGACCTCGACCGCGAATGACCCGAATCAGTATCACCACAACTGCGATGACCAGAAGGATATGGATAAAACCACCCATGGTGTACGAGGAGACAAAACCCAATAACCAGAGAAGAATCAGGACAACAGCAATAGTTTCAAGCATGTTTACACTCCTTTGCTTATAACAATTCGCAAACCCAGCGACCTATTATCACCTAACAGTAATATAGAACCGAATCCCCTTACTACTTGTAGACCCAATCGGCACGAAGAGATAGCTATTTCGCAACAACCTGCTAAGGAACCTCTGAATAAGTCCTCCGTGCCCAAAGCACTTCGTGGGTCAGGCTCTTCGTAGTGAACTTGTCGAACCATGAATAGAGAGTGTTTAACAATCAATACGTTCCGTCACCAACCCTTCGACAGGCTCAGGGCTAACGGGGTTATTCAGAGGCTCCCTAAGCCACATACCCAGCCACCATGATGTAGTGGCTAATACTGCCCGCCAGCACAAACAGATGCCAGATGCCATGGGCGTGGCGCATCACTCCATCACGCAGATAAAAGAAGATGCCACCACTGTAGAACAACCCACCCACCACCAGCCAGACCATGCCCCCCGTCGGCAGCGCCTGAGACAACGGATAGATCGCCACCACAATCAACCACCCCATCAGCAGATAAATAACCATCGGAATAAGACGGCGCGGATTACGCAAAAAGGCGTCGCTGATGATGCCGATCAGGGCCAGCCCCCAGATCACACCAAACAGTGACCACCCCCAACCGCCCTTGAGTGTCACCAGCGTTAACGGGGTATAGCTGCCGGCAATCAGCAGGTAGATGGCGCAGTGGTCGAGCTTCTGCAACAGCGGCTTACTCCGACCACGGACGCTGTGATAGAGGGTGGAGGCGAGATAGAGCAGCAGCAGGGTAGCGCCATAAAGGGCAAAACTAACAATCTTTAACGGATCACCCTGCTGCACCGCACTCCAGACCAGCCAAGATAAACCGATGGCGGCAGCGACCGCCCCCAGCAGATGGGTAATGCTGTTCAAACGTTCGCCGTGATACATGGCCACCTCCAGCATGACTACCTGACTACTATATATAGAGCCACAACAAACGCCACCAGGAAAATCCCATGCCTCGGCCCGAGGCGGGCTATAATTACCCCATTTACGATTAGGGTACCCCCATGAAACTGCTTATCCGCAATCTTGCCCGTACGACCAGCCAGGCTGAACTCCGGCTCCTGTTTGAAGCCCATGGCGCGGTTCAATACTGTACGTTAGTCCTCGACCAGCAGACCGGCCAATCCAAAGGGTTTGGCTTTGTTGAGATGCCCAAGGCGGGTGATGCCAAGGCGGCCATCAAACAGCTTAACGGTGCCGAGATTGCGGGCAGTAAAATCCGCGTCAAACAGGCTGAAGAGGGTAGCGAGGACGGTCCAAAACGTGCCCACTAATCCCCCTGCACAAGATCCGCTACATGGCATTACGCTGGAGACCATTGTCACCCGGCTGGTGGAAAAATATGGCTGGGAAGAGCTGAACCGGCGGTTTAACTTCAAATGTTTTGCCAGCGACCCCAGCATCAGTTCCAGCCTCAAGTTCCTGCGCAAGACCCCTTGGGCGCGCCAGAAGATCGAGGTGCTCTACCTGCGTAGCCAGTGGCCCGCAGAGAACTAAACCACCACTAACCGTTCACAAGACCACCCACACTGCCGCACACTGGATATCACTATGGATCTCAAACTCGCTGAATTTCTAGCCGCCGATGCACGCCCTGAGGGGACCATGAACTATGCCGAGCTGCACGGCTTTATATTTAGTGTCGCCTGCTCGCCAGAGCTGATCAAACCGTCAGAGTGGCTACCGCTGATATTTAACAGCGCCACGCCAGACTACGCCTCCGTGACAGAGGCCGACAGCATCACCAGCGCCATCATCGCTATCTACAACGAGGCCAACCGCCAGGTACAGACGCAGGAGGTGACACTGCCCGAGTTCTGCACCCCCGCCCCTGACGCCATGGATAATTTTGCCGACGACGCCCCGCTCGCCCACTGGTCACGTGGATTTCTGCTTGGCCACGACTGGCTCTCAGACCTTTGGGACAGCTATATCCCCGATGAGCTGGACGAAGAGCTTGGCTCCTGCTTTATCGTGCTCTCCTTCTTTGCCGAACGTGAACTTGCCGAGGCCTACTGCAAAGAGGCGGGGGACGACGGCGTAACACTTGAGACCATGGCGGAATCGGTGGGCGACTCCATCGACGCAGCCGCTGACAGCTACGCCGATCTGGCACTGTCGATCCAGACTGCACTCGGCCCCCGTACCCCCTTTGTGCGCGAGAACAAAACCGGCCGCAACGCCCCCTGCCCCTGTGGGAGCGGCAAAAAATTCAAACAGTGCTGCATGAACAGAGACAGCGCTAACAGCCATCCATGAAAAACTGTACCACACCCCCCTGGTGTGGCGACTTTACCCAGCACTCGCCACTTTACGCCCCCCTGCAACCGTGGGCCAAGCAGTTCACAACCTATGCCGCCTGGCCAACCCTGGCGGATTACCAGAGACTGCTCAACCAACTGCCACAGCCGATCCTGACTCTGGCTGGCGAGCCGCTTACAATTGTCCCCCAAGATGGCAAACCCGACAGTTTTGAAGAGCACTACGCCCCCCGCATCTACCTCAGTGGCGAGATCCAGACCCGCCGCGAAAACTGGCACGACTTCTTTCAGCTGCTCACCTGGTTCATCTTTCCACGCACCAAGGCGCTAATCAACGCCATTCACATCCCCAAGGCGCGGGCACGCATCGACGCCAACCACGATCTGGGACGACGCTCAGCGCTGGAGAATATGCTCTCACTCTTTGATGAAGGAGGGGCGGTAGTCATCTCATCCGACCCGTCGCTACTGCAACTGATTCGCGACTTTCGCTGGAAGGAGCTGTTCTGGCAGCGCCGCAATGAGCTTGCCAGCAGACTGCAATGTGTCACCTTTGGCCATGCCCTGTATGAAAAGGGGTTAACACCCTACGTTGGCATGACCGCCAACTGCATCCTGATCCCGTGTGATGAATCACTGCTGCAGCAACCGCTGCCAGCGCAGTTACGGTGGCTCGACGGCGAGCTGGCAGCACTGCTTGAGCGTGGCGAACTACAACAACCACGGGACTTGAGGCCCTTTCCGATCCTGGGGATGCCGGGCTGGGATGAGAATAACCGGCAGGAGAGTTACTACGATAACGTTAACTATTTCCGTCCGGGCCGTAGAACCGGCCCCGGACAGAAACTGGAATCATGATTCGGTGGATTCTTCCTTGTGGCCACGACGGTAGATGATGTAACCATCCAGAAACGCCGTCAGCGCCTCATCGGTACACTCAATGTAGTTTTTATGTCCCTGTTTTCTGAACATACCAGAGAGCTGCGCCTTATTGATCTCTTGCCCCGCCAGACCAAAGATCGGGAACATGTCGTCATCTCTGAGCGCCAGGGCAACGCGCAGTTTTTTCAGTATTTCGTTATTGGTCATAGGGTCGTCCCAAGTAATCCAGTGTAATCCAGAATAATGTGAAGCAGGCTGGCGCCTGGCTGGGCGAATAATAACACGCTCTATACCAGCACCTCGCCGCCAGCGCTTAACAATCGGCAATCAATGCTGCTTACAGACACCCGTTATCTGATCGATGTAACCACGCCAGCCATCCGCGATACCAGCGGCCAGGACCTCAGGTGGATTGGTCTTGAGCACATAGGCACGGGCGCCTGAGCGGATACACGCCTTCACCGTCTCGGCGCTGTTTTCTGAAGTGAGCATAATGACGCAGGCCTTGGGGTTGATGATTCTGACCTGCTGCAAGGCCTCAATGCCACTCATCTTTGGCATGTTGATGTCGAGCAGCACCAGGTGCGGGCGACATTTGGTATAGAGGTTCAGCGCCTCCTGACCATCACCCGCCTCACCAATCACCTCAGCCCCAATCCCTGGCAATATTACCTTGAGCACCTGACGCATAGACTCGTCATCATCGGCAATCAAGGTGCTAATTTTCCACATGACAACCTCGCGAATAAGAATGGATATCCTGTTGTAACGACTATAGCGGACGGTTATTCGCTGCCTTTATCGACGGTCACCGCCCCTCAGTGCAGCTGCTGTGAACGATTGGTATCGCGTAAGGGATCAAACAGATACTCCAGACCATTGATCTTGATCTCATGCACGATGGCCAGCATCTGCCCCAGCTCGCCCGCAGGAAACCCCTTGCCCGCAAACCAGACCACATAAGGCTCAGGCAGATCAATCAACAGCCAGTTGGCATATTTGCCAAACGGCATACGATAACGGGCCAGCCTGAGCAGCAGCTTAGGGTCGCCGTAGGGGTTGGACAGATCGGGTGAACTCATGAAACTACTCCAGTAATTAGCTATAAGGGTGATTGGTGACAAGAGTAGTTCTCTTTCCAGAGAGTTGCCATTAAGGTATAGCAACCATCATCCTACGGGCACCACCATGAACAAACCCTACGCTGACTCATGTGACCAGAATCGCGACCCCATTTTCGCCGTAATCCAGCCACTGCTGCAACAGCGCCAAAACGTGCTGGAGATCGGCAGCGGCACTGGCCAACACGCCATCTACTTTGGCGCACAGATGCCACATCTGCGCTGGCAGACCAGCGACCGCCAGGAGTACCACTCCGGCATACAGGCATGGCTGGAGGATGCTGCCCTGGCCAACGTGCTGCCACCCATTGAGCTGGACGTGCAGCGGTCGGCCTGGCCAACATTAACAGTCGATGCGATCTTCTCCGCCAATACCAGCCACATAATGCACTGGTCCGATGTGGAGGCGCTGTTTGCCGGGGCTGGCAAACTACTCGCCAGTGGCGGGCTTTTGCTGCTCTATGGTCCTTTCAGTAACGCGGGGCAGCACAACAGCGACAGCAACCTTCGCTTTGACCAGTTTCTACGCGCCCGCGATCCACTGAGTGGAATACGTGATGTTGATGATCTGAACAGACTCGCCACTCAGGCCGGTCTGAGGTTTTGCCACAACTACGAAATGCCCGTCAACAACCGCATCCTCCATTGGCAAAAAACGTAACCGGCGCTCGACGTGAAGCTAAGGGACCGCACATTTTTGTGCTGTCCCGCATGCGTGCTGGGTTAAAACACCGGCTCGCAACGCACCTCGGTTTTTACAGAGTTGGCAATAAAACAGTGCTCATGGGCGTCGTGATGCATTTGACTGACCTGCCCCCGCGTGGGTAAACACCCCCCTGAAAAGTGCACCTCCGGCCGGAGCGTGACGATGGTCATCGCCATTTTCCCTGCCGCATCTTTCCCCATAACACCAACCGCAGCATCAAAGTAGCGATCAACACAAAATTGCCGTTGAGCTGCGATGGCAAGTAACCACAGCATGTGACAGCTTGAGAGGGAGGCAACAAATGCCTCCTCCGGATCCACTGCGGATGCATCAGACATAGGCAGGGCAACAACAGAAGGGGATGAGGAGCACGGCACCTCCAAACCCCCGTCAAAACGAAGCAGATGTTTTCTACTATAACGATTGTCGAGAAAGTTCTGCCCCTCCCTTAACCAAAGTACCTCTGCGGTGTAGTGGGCCATGTTGATTCTCTAATCACTCACCTGATTCCGCTGCGGTGCCACCGGCTTGAGCTTCCAGATATCGGCGTTGTACTCCAGCATGGTGCGATCGGTAGAGAACTTGCCACTGCTGGCACTATTCAGAATACTCATCCGCACCCAGCGCTCCTGATCCCGATAGGCCTCGGCGGCGCGCTGCTGGGCATCAACATAGCTGCGAAAATCGGCGGCGGTCAGCCATGGGTCAGTGGAGCTGGTGATAGCGCTGACAATCTCATCAAACAGCCCCGGCTCAAACTGGTTAAAGTGGCCACACTCCAGCAGCCGCATCACCCGCTTAAGATCGACATCGCCATTGATGATACTGACAGGGTCGTACTGTTGGCGCTGCGCCTCAACCTCTGCCGCCGTCAGGCCAAAGAGGAAGAAGTTATCCTCCCCCACCTCTTCCCGGATCTCAATATTGGCACCGTCCAGGGTACCGATTGTCAGCGCACCATTCATCATGAACTTCATATTACCGGTGCCCGAGGCCTCCTTACCCGCGGTCGAGATCTGCTCGGAAAGATCAGTACCCGGGCAGATAATCTCCATCGCTGTGACACGGTAGTTGGGCAGGTAGGCAACCTTGAGTTTGTCCCCCACATCCGTATCGTGGTTGACCATAAAGGCGACGTTACTGACCAGCTTGATAATACGTTTGGCCATGGCGTAACCAGGGGCGGCCTTGCCACCAATCAATACACAGCGGGGGGTCCAGCTGTCGATATCACCCCGTTTAATCCGGTCGTACAGATGGATCACATGCAACACATTAAGCAGCTGACGCTTGTACTCATGAATGCGTTTGACCTGCACATCAAACATGGCGAGCGGATTAAACGTCACACCACAATCGGCCAGCACCAGGTCCGCCAGCCGCTGTTTGTTGCCCTGTTTGACGTCGCGCCAGCGCTGACGAAACGGCGCTTTTTCCGCATGGAGGGCCAGTTTGGCCAGCTGCTGCAGATCGGTCACCCAGCCATCACCAATCGTCTTGCTGATCAACTGGCTCATGGCCGGATTGCACCACACCATCCAGCGGCGCTGGGTGACGCCGTTGGTCTTGTTGTTAAACCGCTCGGGCCATAACACATAAAAATCATTAAACAGCCCCGCCTGCAGCAGCTGTGAATGCAGCTCCGCCACACCATTAATGGAGTAACTGCCAACAATCGCCAGATAAGCCATGCGAATCTGCGGTTCATGTCCCTCTTCAATGATCGACATCCGTCGCATACGCTCGGTATCACCGGGCCAGCGCTGTGCCACCTGCCCCAGAAAGCGGGCATTGATCTCATAGATAATCTCCAGCAGCCGTGGCAGCAGTGTTGCAAACATTCGCACCGGCCAGCGCTCCAGCGCCTCCGGCAACAGCGTATGGTTGGTATAGGCCATGGTCGAGGAGACGATCTTCCACGCCTCATCCCAACTCATGTTTTGCGAATCGATCAGCAGCCGCATCAATTCGGCAATCGCAATGGTGGGGTGGGTATCGTTGAGTTGAAAACAGTTTTTCTCTGCAAATGCCGTGAAGTCACGGCCATGGTCACGAGTCCAGCGCCGCACCACATCCTTCAGGCTGGCGGAGGCGAGGAAGTACTGCTGCCGCAACCGCAGCTCCTTGCCGTTCTCGCTGGCGTCATTGGGATAGAGCACCATGGTGATCTTCTCGGCCTCGTTTTTGGCCGCCACCGCTTCGGTATACCCCCCGGCATTGAACTCATCCAGATCAAACTCATCGGTCGCCGCCGCACTCCAGAGCCGCAAGGTATTCACAGTGCCATTTTGATAGCCGGGCACCGGCACATCATAAGGGACCGCCAATACATCGTTGGTCTCTACCCAACGTTTACGCAGCTCACCCTTTTCATCACGGTAAAAATCGGTGCGGCCACCAAAATGGATGCGCTGGGTAAACTCCGGGCGCTCCAGCTCCCATGGGTTGCCATTCCGTAACCAGTGGTCCGGCTCCTCTACCTGAAATCCCTTCTCAATCTTCTGTCTGAACATGCCATATTCATAGCGGATACCGTACCCCACCACCGGCAGTTGCAGCGTGGCACAGCTATCCAGGAAACAGGCCGCCAGACGCCCCAAGCCGCCATTACCGAGACCCGCATCGGTCTCCGCCTCGGAGATCTCCTCCAGCTCCAGACCAAAACGCATCAACGCCGCTGTGGACTCTTCATGCACACCCAGGTTGAGCATGGCATTACCCAGCGCCCGCCCCATCAAAAATTCCAGCGACATGTAGTGGGCACGTCGGCAATCGTGATCCTGATAAGCGTAACGGGTATTTTTCCAGCGCTCCATCAAACGGTCACGCAGTGTCAGCGCCAGGGCGCTGTAAGGGTAGTGGGTTGACATGCAGTGTTTGTCACGCCCCAGGGTATGGCCAAAATAACCACGAAAATCATCCGCAATACTCTCCCTGTCCATGCCCAATGGCGGCAGTTCGGTCAAGTCACGAGTTGGCTGGCTCTTACGCAATGGTTCAAAGATCATAGGGTTACCTTCCACTCTGATGAGAAAAAAAGAGTATACCCCAGCCTCACCGCAAAGGTGGTGTTAGCCGTAACCAGACAGCAGGAGTATAGTGCGCTGCTTAATCCACACGCAGGAACAGCCGCCATGCCAGCACCACAGCCCACCTTCCTCTCCGACGACGAACTGACAGAACTGGACACCCTACTACTGAGTGATGATGACGATCGACTCCCCATCGATGAGGCCCACGGTTTCATCACCGCACAGCTCATCTCCCGCTCACCCAGCAGTGATACAGACATCATTGACGAGATCTGCGGTGATGCCACCTTTGCAAGCAGCGATGACCTCAAGCGTGTTACCCAGCTGCTGCTACAGATGCGTGATGAGATTGCCACATCACTCCAGGCCAACGAACCATTTGAACCGCTGGTGATTGAAGAGGAGGAGGATGGCGAGATATTCGAGGATTACGAGGGGTGGTGTTTTGGCTTCATGCTCGGTGTCACCCACCAGAGCGCCCAATGGGACAACATCAGCAAAGCACAGGAAGAGCTACTCACCCCCATCGCCCAACTGGCACTGCTGCATACCCAGGAGGAAGAGGAAGGGGAAGAGGAAGAGGGGATGGATGAAGAGGAGTACGCACTCTGTGTCGAGCTGCTACCTGGCGCTGTCAACTCACTCTACTCCAACTGGGAAAACCAATAACACACCCCACCAACCGCCCTCCACCACTGTGGGGGCGGAAGCCTTCGCGCCTCCCTCCTGTTTACCACCATGGAACCTTTTTCCTCGCCGTAACGTTCTTTATACAGAGGAGAGGTAATCGTACCCCCCCAATATCAATTCAGCCCATGTTCATTTAAAGAGGCAGAGACTGTCAGTCAGGGTGAACAGCACCACAGATGAAACAAGGAGACAAATCATGAAAAAACAACTCATTGCAGCATTTATACTATCCGCCGCCGTGGCAATGCCCAGTTTTGCCAGCAGCGAAAGACATGATGCCATCATTGGAGCCGTGCTGGGTGGTGCCGTTGGTGCCGCCATCGGCGACTCAGCCGGCGGACGCGACGGTGCCGTGCTTGGCAGTGCCATCGGCGCAGCAACCGGCACAGCCATCGCCACACGCAACCACCGCACAGTACAAGTGGTACAGCAGCACCCAACGGTGGTTCAACATCAGCATGTCTACTATCGCGAAGAGCCACGCTACTACAACTACTATTCTGAGGTGGATGACGACGATGGCCACAGCCATAGAAAGCACAAAAAGCATCACAACTATAAAAAGCACCAGCGTCGTCATCACCACGATGACCATTGATTAAAGCACCACCCGGTATACAAACCATGGCAAAAAATAATGCTGTTGTTTGAACCAAAAAAAGGGCACCTAGGTGCCCTTTTTTCATCTGTTGTTAATTAACGCACGCAATCAACGTAGTAGCGGACTGAGCCATTACTCTTTTCACGCACCAAGCCATGGATGTCGGTCTCAAAGCCTGGAAATTTCTCATTAAATTCACGGGCAAACCTCAGGTAACGGATGATCGTCTGGTTGAAGCGTTCACCGGGAATAAGCAGTGGAATACCAGGCGGATAAGGTGTCAGTAAGACACTCGTCACACGCCCTTCAAGATCATCAATCTCAACACGATCAATCTCACGATGCGCCATCTTGGCAAAGGCGTCGGCAGGTTTCATGGCCGGCTCCATCGGCGAGAGGTACATCTCGGTGGTGACACGGGCAACATCATTGGCGCGGTAGATGCCATGAATCTCGTCGCACAGATCGCGCAGCCCCATCTTTTCGTAGCGTGAATGTTTTGCCACAAACTCGGGCAGAACACGCCACAGCGGTTGGTTACGATCGTAGTCATCTTTGAACTGTTGCAGTTCGGTAAGCATGGTGTTCCAGCGGCCTTTGGTGATGCCGATGGTGAACATGATGAAGAAGGAGTAGAGGCCGGTCTTTTCGACGATAACGCCGTGTTCGGCCAGATACTTGGTGACGATGGAGGCAGGGATGCCGCTGTCGGAGAAGTCGCCATCAACTGCCAGGCCAGGGGTGATGATGGTGGCTTTGATCGGATCGAGCATATTAAAACCGGTGGCCAGATTACCAAAGCCGTGCCAGCGCTCATCTTTGCGCAACACCCAATCTTCGCGGTCGCCCATGCCCTCTTCGGCCAACTCCTGCTGGCCCCACACCTTAAACCACCAGGAGTCACCAAACTCTTCATCAACCTTGCGCATGGCGCGGCGGAAATCGAGCGCTTCGAGGATCGACTCTTCAACCAGCGCCGTACCACCGGGGTACTCCATCATGGCGGCAGCGATATCGCAGGAGGCGATGATGGCGTACTGCGGCGAGGTGGACATGTGCATCAGGAACGCTTCGTTAAAGATGTCGCGATCAAGTTTGCGCTCTTCGCTGTCCTGTACCAGGATCTGCGACGCCTGCGACAACCCCGCCAGCAGTTTGTGGGTCGACTGGGTGGAGAAGAGCATCGACTTTTTAGGCCGTGGCCGATTTTTGCCAATGGCATGCATATCTTTATAGAAGTCATGGAAGGTGGCATGGGGCAGCCACGCCTCGTCGAAGTGCAGTGTATCGATCTTGCCATCAAGCATCGCCTTGATGGTTTCAACATTGTAGAGCACGCCGTCATAGGTACTCTGGGTGATGGTGAGTACCCGTGGTGGCCGTTTAACGTCACGCGCAAATGGATGCGCCTCGATCTTTTTCTTGATGTTCTCCCACTTAAACTCCTCCAGCGGAATCGGACCGATGATGCCGTAGTGGTTACGGGTTGGCATCAGGAACACCGGGATCGCACCGGTCATGGTGATGGCGTGCAGGATCGACTTGTGGCAGTTACGGTCAACCACCACCACGTCACCCGGCGCAACGGTGGAGTGCCAGACGATCTTGTTGGAGGTGGAGGTGCCGTTGGTGACAAAAAAGAGGTGATCCGCATCAAAGATGCGCGCGGCGTTGCGTTCACTGGCGGCGACCGGACCGGTGTGGTCGAGCAGCTGGCCCAGCTCTTCAACGGCGTTGCAGACGTCGGCACGCAGCATGTTCTCGCCAAAAAACTGGTGAAACATCTGCCCCACCGGACTCTTCAAGAAGGCAACACCGCCGGAGTGGCCGGGGCAGTGCCATGAGTAGGAGCCATCCGCCGCGTAGTGGACCAACGCACGAAAGAAGGGTGGCGGCAGTGAGTCGAGATAGGACTTGGTCTCGCGCACCACATAGCGGGCGATGAACTCAGGGGTATCTTCAAACATGTGAATGAAGCCATGCAGCTCTTTGAGCACATCGTTGGGGATGTGACGCGAGGTGCGGGTCTCGCCGTAGAGGAAGATCGGGATGTCGGTATTACGAAAGCGAATCTCGCTCACAAAGATGCGAATCTGCGCCACCGCCTTCTCCGCGGCCTCCGGCGTTGAGAACTCTTCATCATCGATCGAAAGAATAAACCCGGAGGCACGACTCTGCTGCTGGGCAAAAGAGGAGACATCACCAAAGCTGGTAACACCCAACACCTCCAGCCCCTCCGCTTCAATAGCCTTGGCCAGCACGCGAACACCCAGTCCACTGGTATTCTCGGAACGGAAATCTTCGTCAATGATTACAACGGGGAAACGAAAGCGCATGACTTCTCCTGCATCAGGATATAAGAATGGGCATAGGCCCTTAAAAACTCTTGGAATTGTAGGGTCAGACGCCCCCTGTGTCTAAGCATTTTAGACACAGTCCCACCAGTATAGGACAATCTCCCCTCTGATGGACCCATGATAAACGGCTGGGGATGCCGCTCAATCACGCCGATCCTCCGGCGACCAGTACGCCAGCAATACCAGAACCGCCAACCCACCCAGCAGCCAGGTCATGAAAGGTGCATCCCCTATCATCCGTGGGGCATAACCATCCAACCCCAGTACCACTGCCGCCGCAACGATCAACCCGGCGGCCAGTATGGCACCCACACTACGACGATTGCCACGCTCGATGTCGCGCCGCAACTGTTCCAGCTCCGCAGAACGCAGGGCCAGCTCCAGCTCACCCTGCTGGGCACGTTTAGCCAGATCGTGGATCATGCCCGGCAGTTGTGGCAAGGTCTCCGCCCAGAGCGGCAGATTCTCTTTGAGTGATTTGAAGAGGCTGCGGGCGCCGACCTGCTCACTCATCCAGCGCTCCAGAAACGGCTTGGCGGTCTGCCAGAGGTCAAGATCAGGATAGAGCTGTCGTCCCAGCCCTTCGATATTAAGCAGCGTCTTCTGCAACAGCACCAGCTGTGGCTGAATCTCCATATTAAAACGGCGCGCGGTCTGGAACAGCCGCAACAGCAGATGGCCAAAGGAGATATCCTTCAGCGGCCGTTCAAAGATCGGTTCGCAGACGCTACGGATGGCCGCCTCAAACTCATCGATACGGGTACCCACCGGCACCCACTTGGACTGCACATGAAGCTCGGCAACCCGATGGTAGTCACGGTTGAAAAAGGCCAGAAAGTTACCCGCCAGGTAGTGCTGATCTTCGGGGCTTAACGTACCCATGATGCCAAAATCAACGGCCAGGTACTTGCCCTCCGGCGAGGCAAAGATGTTGCCGGGGTGCATATCCGCATGAAAAAAGTTGTGGCGGAAGACCTGGGTAAAAAAGATTTCAACCCCACGCTCAGAGATACGTTTCAGATCCACACCCTGACGCCGCAGCTCATCAGTATCACCGATCGGGGTGCCATAAATACGCTCCATCACCATCACATTACGGCGACAGTAGGGCCAATAGATCTCGGGGATGTAGAGATCCGCTGACCCCTGAAAATTGCGCCGCAGCTGCGAGGCGTTGGCCGCTTCGCGCATCAGATCCAGCTCATCGAGAATAGTAGTTTCGTACTCCGCCACCACCGCCCGTGGGCGCAGACGGCGGCCATCCTTCCAGTAGCTCTCCGCAAGATCGGCAATAAGATAGAGCAGCCCGACGTCGCGCTGAATCACCTTTTTGATGCATGGGCGCACCACCTTCACCACCACGTCAGTGCCATCAAGCAGCTTGGCGGTATGGACCTGGGCAATGGAGGCGGAGGCCAGCGGCGTCTCATTAAACTCCGCAAACACCGCGCTAAGCGGCTGGCCATAGGCCTCCTCAATGATCTGCCGCGCCAGTGCGCCAGGGAACGGCGGCACCCGGTCCTGTAATTTGGCCAGCTCGTTGGCAATCTCATCGGGCAACAGATCACGGCGGGTCGAGAGGATCTGACCAAACTTTACAAACAGCGGCCCCAGCTCCTCCAGCGCACCACGAATCCGATCCCCATGGCTCGCCTCAGCATTGCGAAACCAGTGTGGCGGCCAGCAGTAACGCAAAAAATGGAGCGAACGAAACAGCGGCATCGCCAGAACGATCTCATCAAGGCCGTGTTTGAGCAGAATCCAGTTAATGTGGAGCAGACGCCAGAGCTGGCCGGGACTGATCATCGTACCGGGGTTCCTTGACTGCCAAGGCGGGCGATACGTTGTGCCAGCCGATCAACATCAGAACGCAGGGTATCCACCTGATCAAGAAACGGCGTTAGCTCCGCCTTGACCACTAGGTCACGACTCTCCTCTTGCAGATATTCCGCCACATCACGCCCCAGCGTCTCCACCGCACTGATCCCCCACTGGGCAAAGCCGCGCACAACATTGCCAAGCTGGTGTGCCACCACATCCCCTGTGAGTCGCGACACCTGCTCCTCCCAGTCGATATCGAGGCCATCGAGAATCTGCTGCACCTGGCGGCCAAGATGGGTATCACCCTCCATCTCCACCCCTTTGCCAAAGAGGCTGGCGGGGTGGTCACTCAAACCCATACGCGCCAGCGAGAAGGGACCACCACGGATACACACATCGGGATCACCTTCAAAGACGCTTTGAACACGCAGGCCTTGTGCATTAGGGACAAGATAGAATTCGATTCCGACGCCCTGAATCTCCAGCGCAATCACCTTGCCCTCCAGGGCAGCGATCCGTTTAAGTGTTTCGGGATCAAGGCGTAACGCCTGATTGATCACCTTTTCCAGGGCAGCGGTGGCAAGCAGTGGCAGCATGGTCATCACCTTTTAAAGTTTGTAACCGCGATGCAGCGCAACAATGCCGCCGCTGAGATTGAAGTAGCTACACCGTTCAAAACCGGCAGACTCCATCATCTGCTTCAACTCATCCTGACCGGGATGCATGCGGATCGACTCGGCCAGATAGCGGTAACTCTCTTCATCGTTGGCAATTAACTTACCCATGAACGGCAGCAATTTAAATGAGTAGGTGTCGTAGATCGGCTTCAATCCGGGCACAACGGGCTTGGAGAACTCCAGCACCAGCAGCCGGCCACCCGGCTTGAGCACCCGCAAGATCGAACGCAGCGCCGCCTCTTTATCGGTAACGTTGCGCAGCCCAAAGGCGATGGTGACGCAATCAAAATAGCTGTCAGGGAACGGCAGCGCCTCGGCATTGGCCTGCACATAACGCAGATTACCCACAATGCCACGATCGATCTGGCGCGCCCGGCCATTGCCCAACATCGCACCGTTGATGTCAGAGGCAACCACTTCACCCGTGCTACCGACAAGACCCGCCAGCTTCGCCGCCAGGTCACCGGTGCCAGAGGCCAGATCAAGCGCCCGCTGCCCCGACTTGAGGCCGGTCATCTCGATGGTGTAGCGCTTCCAAAGACGGTGCACACCAAACGACATCACATCGTTCATCACATCGTACTTGTCGGCGACGGAGTCAAACACCTCGCGCACCTTGCGCACCTTCTCCTCCACCGGCACCTGTTTATAACCGAAGTGGGTCGTTTTATCCTGTGGCTGAGTCATCACTTACTCCTGCAACTGACTGTGGGGATGGCCCGCTTCCTTGAGCCTGCGCAGATAGTCCTGCCACAACTCATCCTGATGCTTGCCAAGGGTGTAGAGCAGATCCCAATCGTAGAGGCCGGTGTTGTGGCCATCATCGTAAAAAATCTTCACCGCATAGTTACCGACCGGCTCGATGGCAACTATGTTGACCGCCTCCTTATCGAGCTGCAATACCTCCTGCCCCCGGCCATGGCCACGCACCGCCGCCGACGGCGAATAGACCCGCAGGTACTCACACGGCAGCATGAAGCGCTCGTCGCCTTCAAAGCTGACCTCCAGGCGACGTGTCTTCTGGTGCAGCACAATATTGGTGGGGGTGTGTTTGCTCATCAATGCACTTCCTAAAGGATGTATCTGCTCAAATCATCATTCTCCACCAACTTGCCAAGCTGGGCGTTGACGTAATCGGCATCGATCACCAGCTCCGTGCCCGGCTTGTCTGACGCCTCATAGGAGAGCGGCTCCAGCAACCGTTCAACCACCGTATGCAGCCGCCGGGCACCGATATTTTCGGTGCGTTCGTTGACCTGCCACGCCACTTCGGCGAGCCGGGCGATGCCGTCAGCGGCAAAGCTGATGCTGACCCCTTCGGTCGCCAGCAGCGCGCTGTACTGTTGTGTCAACGAGGCATCAGGCTCGGTGAGAATGCGAACAAAATCTTCAACCTTCAACGCATCCAGCTCGACCCGGATCGGCAGACGCCCTTGCAGCTCCGGCACCAGGTCGGAGGGCTTGACGAGGTGAAAGGCGCCGGAGGCGATAAATAGAATGTGGTCGGTCTTGATGACACCGTGTTTGGTGGTAACGGTACACCCCTCCACCAGCGGTAGCAGGTCGCGCTGCACCCCTTCACGACTGACATCGGCACCGGAAAATTCGGCCCGTTTGGCGATCTTGTCGATCTCGTCGATGAAGACGATGCCGTTCTGCTCGGCGTTGTGGAGCGCCTTACTCTTGATCTCCTCTTCATTGACCAGCGCAGCCGCCTCCTCTTCGATCAGCAGCTTGAGGGCATCTTTAACCGGCAGCTTGCGGCGCTGCATCTTGCCCGTGCCCATGTTTTGAAACAGCCCCTGCAACTGGCTGGTCATATCCTCCATGCCGGGCGGCCCCATGAGCTCGACATTGGGGGCGGTGGCGGCCACTTCGATCTCGATCTCTTTATCGTCGAGCTGTCCTTCGCGCAGCTTTTTACGGAACAGCTGACGGGTGGTGGAGCTTCTCTCCTCCGGCTCGTGACCAAAACCGCCGCGTGGCGGTGGCAGCAGGATGTCGAGGATACGCTCCTCGGCGGCCTCTTCGGCGCGAAAGCGCACCTCGACCTTGGCCTGCTCGCGGGTCAGTTTGATGGCGACATCGACCAGATCACGGATGATCGACTCAACATCGCGCCCCACATAACCAACCTCGGTGAACTTGGTCGCCTCGACCTTCACAAAGGGGGCGTTGGCGAGTTTGGCAAGACGCCGGGCGATCTCGGTCTTGCCGACGCCAGTGGGGCCAATCATCAGGATATTTTTCGGCGTGATCTCGTTACGCAGGTCGACATCATCCACCTGACCACGACGCCAGCGGTTGCGCAGGGCGATGGCGACGGCGCGCTTGGCGGCGGCCTGGCCGATGATGTGTTTGTCCAGCTCCTGGACGATCTCACGGGGGGTCATATCAGACATGATGCAGTTAAACCTTTCTGAATTACTGTTCGCTGATGAGCTCTTCAATCACCAGATTGTGATTGGTGTAGACACAGATGTCGGCGGCAATGTTCAATGCCTTTTCAACAATGGTGCGGGCATCCAGGTCGGTATTTTCCAGCAGCGCAGTGGCCGCCGCCTGAGCGAAGGAGCCGCCGGAGCCGATGGCGAGCAGATTGTTGTCCTGCTCGATGACATCGCCGTTGCCGGTGATGATCAGCGACGCCTTGGCATCGGCGACGATCAACAGCGCCTCAAGGCGACGTAGGGCGCGATCGGTACGCCAATCCTTGGCCAGCTCAACGGCGGAGCGGACCAGATGGCCGGAGTGTTTTTCGAGCTTGCCTTCAAAACGTTCAAAGAGGGTAAAGGCGTCGGCGGTGCCACCGGCAAATCCGGCGATGACACGGTCGCCATAGATACGGCGCACCTTGCGGGCGTTGCCCTTCATCACGGTATTGCCCATGGATACCTGGCCGTCGCCGCCGATGACAACCTGGTTGCCACGCCGTACGGACAGGATGGTGGTTCCACGATATTGCTCCACTGCTCACTCCTCCAGGTAGTTGCCACAGAATGGCGCATTGTACACTAACTGGGCGGTGGCTAATGGCTGGTGAAGTGTCAGGTATCGCTACTGATAATCCGGTTACGACCCTCATGTTTAGCGCGATAAAGACGCTGGTCCGCCAACTCCCGCAGCTCACCACTACCGGCCATCGATAACAGCTCGGCAACACCACAGCTGAAGGTGGCTGAAAACTCCTTGTCTCCGGTACAGTGCATCGTCTCACTAAACAGCTGCCGCACCTCACACATCACTTCAGCGGCATTTAGCAACGACGTTTCGGGCATGATAATGGCAAATTCTTCACCACCGTAACGTCCAACAAAATCGGTTTTACGCAGCCGCTGCTGCAGCAGTCGTGACAGACCTTTAAGAACACTGTCACCTACAGCATGGCCGTAACTGTCGTTAATCTTTTTAAAATTATCGATATCGAGCATAACAAAACTGAGCGGCCCTCCATTGCGTGAGGTGCGTGCCACCTCATGATCCAGACTTGCCATAATGCTGGTATGGTTTAGCAAACCCGTCAAACTGTCACAACTCATCAGCGAGCGCAACGTACGATAGCGTTCCGCACAGATGGTCACTGATTGAATCAATTCGCTGGCCTTGATGGGTTTGGTCAGAAAGTCATCCCCCCCCTTGCGCATTGCATCAAGCTGCACGTTGCGCTCAGACTCCGACGAAAGAAATACAATCGGCACGCCCACATAACCGGGCTGCTGGCGTATCACCGCCGCCAGTTCCACACCGCTGCACTGAGGCATATACATATCCATCAAAATCAGCTCTGGTGCAAATTCCGCCAGCACCTCAAAGACCCTCATGGAATCTGTCACCACCGTGGTCACAATCCCGGCATGCTGTAAGATCAAGGCGTAGTGGTCGGCCTGATCGACCTGATCATCCACCAGCAATACCCGTAGCGGCTCGCTCGTCTGGCGCTCAACCAGACCATCCATCACATCCACCAGCTTTCCGACCGATAGCGGGTGCTGAAAATAAGCAACACCCTTGGCCCGGACCGCAGCCAGGCGAGTATCAAAATCTGCATCGTTGGAAAAAAATATCACTGGCAGGGGCACTGCCTGTTGGCGCTGAATCGCTGCAACCGACTCAATGCCTGCACACTTCCCCTCAGCCAGAACGATATCTGCCAGGATGATGGCGGGGCACAGCTCAGCCGCCGCCTGCTGCAACGCAACACCACTACTAAAACACTCAATACTGTACCCAAAACCTTGCAGCTGGCTGCCGATGTTGCTTTTGCTGGTCTCTTCATTCTCCAGCAAATAGACCAATCGAGAGTTTGGGCGCTGCCACAGCTCTTCATCCACGACATCTGCCGCCAACCGGGTAGGCCGATCCACGTTACTCACCTCTGCACCCATCTCATCCAGCCACCGCGCTGCGGTAACAAACTGTTCCATAACGCCCTCGCCACCAGCATCACTAAGCTGTTTTAAGTGGCTTTCCAACTGACGCGCCAATTGACTGATACGATCACAACCAAAGGTCGCTCCAGCGCCCGTCAAACTGTGGGCGAGGCGGTGATACTCATCCAGTTCTGTTACACCGCCGCGACACCAATCCTCATGGGCCGCACGCAACGTGGCCAGACGTTGTGGCAGCTGCTCAACAAACCCCAACCTGAGCGCGGCGAGCTGCCTTTGAATTGAATCCATTGAGCCTGACACTTTCAGTAGAGCCCCTTTTTATATATAGCTCGCCACAACCACCAGACCCTGCTCCGCCTCATCGTACAGATAGACTCATCGGCCACTCTTAACGAAGCTTAAACGTCCGGGTATTTAGGCAAATTTGGCCGACACGGCTATAATCGGCAACACTCGGGGTCTGCGTACCCCCTCAAAAATAGCACCTATCTTTTCATTATTATCACATTCAGGAGAAAAAACAGATGTCAAAGCTGGTCAATCCACACGGTGGCGGGGCGTTAAAGCCCTTATTATTAGAGGGCAATGCCTTAGCGGCTGAGCTGATTCGCGCCAAGAGCCTGACCCAGATTACCGTCAGCTCACGGGAAGTGGGCGATATCATCATGCTCGGTATCGGCGGTTTCACACCCCTGAACGGCTTTATGACCCATGCTGACTGGCAAGGGGTCTGTGACAACATGAAGATGGCTGACGGCCTGTTCTGGCCAATACCGATCACCCTCTCCACCACCACCGAAACAGCCGCTGACCTCAAACCGGGCCAGGAGGTTGCGCTGGTTGACGGCGAAAGTGGCGACATCATCGCGACCATGACGATCTCCGAAAAATATGCCATCGACAAAAAACATGAGTGTATGTCGGTCTTCAAGACCACCGATTCCGAACATCCGGGCGTGAAGATGGTGATGGATCAGGGAGACGTCAACCTGGCCGGCCCGGTCAAAGTGCTATCACAGGGGCGCTTCCCCATCGATTTCGCCGATATCTACATGACCCCGGCCGAGACCCGTAAACTTTTCGAAGAGAAAGGGTGGTCCTCCGTTGTCGCCTTCCAGACCCGCAACCCGCTACACCGCTCCCACGAATATCTGGTCAAGATCGCCATCGAAATCTGTGACGGCGTCATGATCCACTCGCTGCTGGGCAAACTCAAAGCGGGCGACATCCCCTCCGACGTGCGGGTCAAAGCAATCAACGCCCTGGTCGAGAACCACTTCGTCAAAGACACCGTGGTCCAGTCCGGCTACCCGCTCGACATGCGTTACGCCGGTCCGCGCGAGGCGCTGCTGCACGCCCTGTTCCGCCAGAACTACGGCTGCTCACACCTGATCGTTGGTCGCGACCACGCCGGTGTTGGCGACTACTACGGCCCATTTGACGCCCACCACATCTTCGACGAGATCCCCGCCGATGCGCTGGAGACCAAGCCACTGAAGATCGACTGGACCTTCTACTGCTACAAGTGCGGTGGCATGGCCTCCATGAAGACCTGCCCACATGAGGGGTCTGATCGCCTGCTGCTCTCAGGCTCCAAACTCCGCAAACTGCTGTCGGAAGGCGGTGAAGTGCCGGCTGAGTTCTCACGCCCGGAAGTGCTGGCGATCCTGCGCGAATACTATGCAGGCCTGGAAGATCACGAAAAGGTTGAAGTCAAACTCAGCGGCCACTCCGCCCGTTAGAGCTCACCTCACGTCCCACCATAAAAAAGGCCCGCAATTGCGGGCCTTTTTTATTACTGGCGACCTATTACGGCAGCAGCGCGAACATTGCGTTATTGCCACGTCTAACGTTGATCAGCACACTTGGGCCACTCCGTTTTAACGCCGCCTCCATCTGCTCACGGCTCTTCACCGGAATACGGTTAATCGATACCAGCAGATCCCCTTTCCTCAAACCAGCGCTCCAGCCAGCCGTGCCCGGTGTCACGCCAAAAATCAGCATGCCATCGACCTTGCCATAGAGCGGTGAGTCCTCCGGAATGGGGCCAAACAACATCCCATCAAAGCGCGGATTAAGCAGTCGCCCTTCAAACCAGAAGGCTGTCGGTGCCTCAATTTTCACCGTAATGGTGGCCGGTTTACCGGCGCGCACGATCCCCAAACGGATCTCCGTGCCGGCCCGCAGCAGGCCAATGGCATTTTTCAGGTCTGCGGTATCCTTGAGTGGCCGGTCACCCACCGCCACCACCACATCCCCCGCCTGCAGCCCGGCAAGTGCCGCCGAGGCGTCAGGTTCCACACTGGAGATCAACACCCCTACACGCCACTCCAAGCCAAAGGCCTTGGCCAGCTCCGGCGTCAGGGTCTGGCCCGAGATACCCAAGCGACCACGGCGAATCTCACCATACTCCACCAGCTGGGACATCAGCTCCCGCGCCATATTGGTGGGAATGGCGAAACCGATGCCCACATTACCGCCACTGGGGGCGACAATCGCGGTATTCACCCCCACCAGCTCGCCACGCAGGTTTACCAGCGCGCCACCGGAGTTGCCGGGATTGATAGAGGCATCGGTCTGAATAAAGTCCTCATACCCCTCAATGCCAAGGCCACTACGTCCCAGGGCACTCACAATCCCCGAGGTAACGGTCTGCCCCAGACCAAACGGATTGCCAATCGCCACCACAAAATCCCCCACCCGCAGCTGGCTGGAGTCTGCCATGGGCAATGCGGTCAGCCCCTCTGCCGGAATCTGGATCACCGCCACATCCGCCTCCGGATCGGCCCCCACCAGCGTAGCATCAACGGTACGGCCATCACGCAAGGTGACGCGAATCTCCTGAGCCTTATCAATCACATGGTTATTAGTCAGCACATAACCCCGCGTGGCATCCACAATCACCCCCGAGCCCAGACTCTGGGTCTGACGCTGCTGGGGCTGCTGCTCCGGCACCCCAAAAAAGCGCCGGAAGGCGGGATCACTCAGCAGTGGGTTGTCCTCCACACTGACCCGCCCGACGGTGGCGATGTTAACCACGGCTGGTGTCACCCGCTCCAGCATTGGCGCCAGACTCGGCAACTGCGCCGCCTGGCTATCATGAACGGGCAGCGCCGCCACCACTGGCACCGTCCACAACCATGCACCCGCCAACACTGCGGCCATTGACCAGACCGGTCTACCCTGGGACTGTTTTATCGCCATAAAATCTCCGTAAAAAATGCTCCATCACCCACAACGCCCCATTTCCCAGCCACAGCCGGGAGGGGCGCTGGCCATAAGA
The DNA here is from genome assembly GCA_031416075.1 of Tenderia sp. (SeqCode). GTDB lineage: Bacteria > Pseudomonadota > Gammaproteobacteria > Tenderiales > Tenderiaceae > JAKFXL01. Next base: position 29,825 of record JANOSY010000058.1, read on the forward strand.
CCCAACATCATAGGAGATGTTCCTCCTTTTCCATACTCACATTAAACAGCCCCGTATTCAAAGCCGCACCGGCTGCCTATCTACCCGGAACCCGCTAAGCCCTTGAATGCGCACAAAACAGCAGATAACCACAACACAACATGTAGTGTTATCAGCATTTTATCCACAGGCTATCCAAAGAGTTGTTCATTTGTGATTAAAAATAAAACTCGCTTGCAATACATTGTTTTTTAATTGATTTATATTTAATTCTGCCGCGCGTATTGACAGCAGACGCCATCAGACATACATTTCACACCACACAACATCTTGTGGTCGCCTCCTTCGTTGCAAACGAACTAGGCGGGGCTAAATAGGCATCCACCACGAGGGCCTATCTTCAGGTTGTGTTGCAAAGATTGGGGGCCGCGCCCGGAACCACACGTTCCGGCACACGGCAATCCCCGCCGTGTGGACATATACGCCGTAAGCCATACTCAATCCCAAAAGGAAATTTACGCCATGAGTAAAAATACAAAACAATCTTCATCAGAGGTTAGCAAGTTAGCCGCAGCCACTTTGACTGATTCCAACTCGTCAGCAATTGCTAAAAAGCTTGCTGCTTCTGTTGTATCTCAATCAAATTCAAACAAGCAAACCGGCAAAGAACTTGAATCCCTTGCGTCTCAGGTGCTCCAAAGCGCCAAGTACAGCGATGACACAAAAACACTCGCAGGGTCAGTACTTGCTCAAGCAAACAAGGATCGATGATCGGCCTTGCAGGCGCGTGACCAGCCCCTGCAATCACACATCCAGCCTACCCTGCATTTGGGCCGGATGCGTCAAAAACGCCGCGCACTCAATTTGAACAGATAACAACAACCAGGGGAGACGTCACCACATGAAAGGTGCCCATTTGAAAGCTGTTACCAATACCACTACCGAAATCACCTTCCAGGCCGCCTCTATGGATATCTGGGACAAAAAGTATCGTCTCAAGGCCAAGGATGGTTCGATCATCGACAGCACCATTGACGCTACCTATCAGCGTGTCGCACGGGCGATCGCCGAGGTTGAGACCACTGCCGAAAAGCGCCAGGAGTGGTACGACAAGTTCCTCTGGGCGCTACGCCATGGCGCCATTCCGGCCGGTCGTATCATCTCCAACGCTGGCGCGCTGGCGCACAAACCGGCCACCTCCACCATCAACTGCACCGTTTCCGGCACTATTGGCGACTCGATGGATGACATCCTCGGCAAGGTTCACGAGGCGGGTCTGACCCTGAAGGCGGGTTGCGGTATCGGTTATGAGTTTTCGACCCTGCGCCCCAAGGGGGCTTATGTCTCCGGTGCTGGGGCCTACACCTCGGGTCCGCTGTCGTTTATGGATATCTACGACAAGATGTGTTTCACCGTCTCCTCCGCCGGTGGCCGTCGTGGCGCGCAGATGGCAACCTTTGATGTCAGCCATCCCGACGTACTCGACTTTGTTAAGGCCAAACGTGAAGATGGCCGTCTGCGCCAGTTCAACCTCTCGCTGCTGGTGACCCAGGAGTTTATGGAGGCGGTTAAGAGCGATGGCCCGTGGCCACTCTCTTTCCCGCTCACCGCCAAAGAGGTGGAGACCGACAAGATCGAGCTGGAGAACAACCCTGAGATCGTCTGGCGCGAGTGGCCAGAAAAGAGCCGTTACGTCGTCAACGATGAGGGGTTGGTTGCCTGCAAAATCTACAAAACCATCCGCGCCCAGCGCCTCTGGGACGTGATCATGTCCTCGACCTACGACTTTGCCGAGCCCGGCTTCATCCTCATCGACAAGGTCAATGAGATGAACAACAACTGGTTCTGCGAAACCATCCGCGCCACCAACCCCTGCGGTGAACAGCCGCTGCCACCTTACGGCTCCTGCCTGCTGGGTTCAGTTAACCTGACCAAGTTTGTCCGTGACCCGTTCACCGACAAGGCCCGCTTTGATTGGGACGAATACCGCAAAGTGGTCGCCATCTTTACCCGCATGCTCGACAACGTGGTGGAGATCAACGGCCTGCCGCTACCGCAGCAGCGCGATGAAATCACCAGCAAACGCCGCCACGGCATGGGCTACCTCGGCCTCGGCTCCACCGCCACCATGCTGCGCATGGAGTACGGCGACCGCGAATCGACTCGGTTCACCGAAAAGGTGACACGAGAGATGGCGGTTGAAGGGTGGCGCACCGCGCTCGACCTCGCCAAAGAGAAGGGACCCGCCCCAATCATGGAGCAGGAGTTCGACGTGACCGGCGAGATGCTGCGCAAGCGCCCTGAGATGAAACAGGATGGTTTCAAGATCGGCCAGAAGGTCAGGGGCAAGCTGCTGCACGCCAGGTACAGCCGCTACATGCAACGGATTGCCGAAGTCGAGCCGGAGCTGGTCAAGCAGCTGGAAGAGGTAGGTGCCCGTTTCACCCACCACAGCTCCATCGCCCCGACCGGCACCATCTCGCTGTCACTGGCCAACAACGCCAGCAACGGCATCGAGCCGAGTTTTGCCCACCAGTATTCACGCAACGTCATCCGTGAAGGCAAGAAGTCCAAAGAGAAGGTCGACGTCTTCTCCTACGAGCTGCTGGCCTACCGCGAGCTGATCAACAAAAATGCCTCGCCTTATACCCCCTCTGATAGTCAAGGACAGGGCAATCAGCTGCCGGACTACTTCATCACCGCCGACAACATCAAACCCAAGGCCCATGTGGATATCCAGGCGGCGGCGCAGAAGTGGATCGACTCCTCAATCTCCAAGACTGCCAACGTGCCGACCGAGTTTGCCTACGAAGAGTTCAAGGACATCTACCTCTACGCCTACGAGCAGGGCTTGAAGGGTTGCACCACCTTCCGCTTCAATCCCGAGGCGTTCCAGGGGGTGCTGGTAAAAGAGGAGGATCTGGCCAATACCACCTACCGCTTCACCCTTGAAGATGGCGCTGTGGTTGAGTTCAAAGGTAACGAAGAGGTTGAGTACGACGGCGAGATCCACACCGCTGCCAACCTCTATGACGCCCTTAAAGAAGGGTACTACGGCAAGTTTTAAGGCCGGGTCAACAGGAATCAGGAGCAAAAATGATGGCTAACAAGATTACCAAAAAGATCAGCAGCTACAGCGTTGTTAAAAAAGAGGACCAGGCGCAACCGCGCGAGGAAGCGATCGAGATACTAATCGAATCCAACGTGGTGCAGATGCACGAAAAGGTCGAGCGCCCCGAGATGCTGGTGGGGTCCACCTACAAGATCAAGACGCCGCTCTCCGAGCATTCACTCTATGTCACCATCAACGACATCATCCTCAATACCGGTACCGAACATGAGCTACGCCGCCCGTTCGAGATCTTTATTAACTCGAAAAACATGGACCACTTCCAGTGGATCGTGGCGCTGACACGCATCATCTCGGCGGTCTTCCGCAAGGGTGGCGATGTCACCTTCCTGGTCGACGAGATGCGCTCCGTGTTTGATCCGCGTGGCGGCTACTTCAAGCGTGGAGGTCAGTTTATGCCATCACTGGTGGCGGAGATCGGCGACGCCATCGAATCACACCTGCGCATGATCGGCCTGATCAAGGATGACGGGCTGGACGAACATCAGCAAAAATTGATCAACGAAAAACGGCAGCAGTTCGAAAGCCTTGCCAAACGTGCCACAGCGAGCGAAAGCAGCGACTTTCCCGAAGGTTCGCAGCTCTGCACCAAGTGCAATACCAAGGCGATGATCAAGATGGATGGCTGCATGACCTGCCTGAATTGCGGCGATTCAAAATGCGGCTAGAAAGTGGTTTAAAGTACCTTGTGGGAGGTATTTGTGGCAATCAATCATGAACCCATCATTGGCGCCTGGTACATCAACCTAAGCCGCCAATTTCTCAGCGTATGGGGCATGGTCTATAAAAACGGAGAGCCGCAAAAGATTGTGCTGCGGTATCTCAACGGACTGCGCCTCATCATTGGGTTGGAAGATTGGTACGCCTTGGACCTGCTGCGCTACCCAGAAAAACACCAACAACGTAGCGACGTAACCCTGGCCTGATTTGCCACAAATCAGTCGGTCCGCGCAAAGGGGCGTGGACCAGGCCGACACCGTCAAACAGTGTCGGCTTTTTTTATTCTGGTCTTAGCGTAGATTCTCAGCGCCGCCACAACCGCCACCAGCGCCAGACATTAAACAGACTCGCCAGCGACGCCGCCAGATAGGTCAATGCACAGGCCCGCAGGATCTGCCGCGCCGCCCGCTCATCCTCCTTATCGATATAACGCCCCGCCTTCAGCAATGGCAAGGCGCGGCCAAAGCTGGCGTCCAGCTCCACCGGCAACGTCACCAGATGCACCACCGCCATAGCGCCGATGCCGATCAATCCCACCAGAAAGGTCACACCACCGGCCGTCGGCGAACGTGTCACCAGCGCTACCAGTGGCAATACCATCATTACCCCTACCCCCATCTTCTCCGCCCGTTGCGCCAGCAATACCAGCCGGCTGCGCCACCGCAACGGCCCGTAACTCAGGTGGTCCTGGAGTGCATGCCCCACCTCATGGGCCGCCACCGCCACTGCAGTCAGGGATTTACCATCAAGGTTATCCGGCGTCAGGCGGACCACCTTGGCCTGTGGGTCGTAATGATCCCCTTGTGGCGCACCCTCCACTTTAACCTCACGCAGATCAAGCTTATCAAGCAGATGGCGGGCAAACTCACCCCCCGTACCGGGGTAATCAGGGCGGGGCCGACTGTGGCGGCGCAAGACGGACCGCGCCCACCACTGAGGGCCAAAGAGGATTAACATCAGAAAAACAAGCAGAATAATCAGGGACATAATTGCAGCTCGCCGCATAGCAGCGGCAACACAGACATCAGCGCAGATGAATGGGGGAAGACTTAGCTGCACCCGCCGCCCGCAAGGGAGCCTTTATCTGCTTTACATCAAACAACGCAACACTCTCCGGCACAAACGTCACTCCACGAAACTCACCATCCACACTATGGGCCAGAATGTAATAGGTCTGCCCCGGCTCGAGATTGAAGTTGCGGGTCTGCTCCATCTCAGTCACCTCCCAGCGGCCACGCACCTGGGTCTGGTTTTTCATCGTCACACTGATATCACGCGCCTTCAGATGCACCAGGGTGTATTCACCCTTGCCCAGACGCATCAGCCGCTCTCCATTCACAGAGACAGCAAGCGGATTATCGGCAAACCCCTGCGGATGTTCGGTATTGGGACGGATAAAATAGACACTGGCGTACGACGCAGAGGCGTCGCTCTGAATCAGACTGTGGCCCCGGTCAATACGTGTTGTTGTACAGGCGGACAACAGTACTGCCACCATGATCACCCATATGCCCGCCGCCACTTTTACACCACCCACCATATCCCCTCTCCACATATATATAGAACGCTGCCACAGTCTACGCCAAACTATAACTCAGCGGCCAGCCGGAAAGGCTCAGAAGGTGTTTTTGACGCCTATGTAAAATTTACGATCAGACAACCCAAAGGCGTAGGCCAGATCCATCCGTAACTGTAGATTTACAAATGATTTAAATTTGTAGCGCAGTCCCACACCGGCACTCGCCTCGATATCCGCCAGATCCACCAGCCGGTTGTCGAGATAGGCATTACCAATATCCATAAAAAACACACCACGGGCAGCGGGCAAGCCAAACAGTGGGTGTAGGTACTCCAGGTTGGCAACAAAGTAGGAGCGCCCCTCAATACTCCCCTTCTCATAGCCCCTCAACTCACGACTCCCCCCCAACCCGTAGGCGTTTTCATCAATCGGCACGTCCCCGCCCGTTACCCCCAGGCGCATCTGCAGATCCAGGTTGGTATGCGGGGTATTACCTACCGGCACATACTGGCGATAATAGAGCTGATTACGACTATAAGGGACATCAGAACCCATCCACTCCAACCCCTGTTCAGAACTGATACCAAACTCCACCCCCTCCCGACTGTAAAGCAGATCATGCACCTTGGTATAACCCAGTGAAAGCGTTATCCCCACCGCCTTTTCAGGGCCCGTGGTGAGCGGCACGCCACTCTGCTGGGAGAAGGTCAGATGATGCCAGAAGGTGGTCGCACTGATACTCCAGCCAGATGAGGGGCCTTCCCGACCCAGCCAGTGAGAAACCGATACCCCCGCTGAGTCCAACACCCGCTGATACTCTGAAACCTTATTGCCCAGCAGGTCAATATCACTGTCCGGCGTCGCCTCATGGCTCACCGAAACACCCAGACCGTAATCACTGCCCACCACCCGTGGATACTCATATATAAGTGAATAGGTGCTCACCGTGCCGCTGTTCTGGCAACAGCCACGTTCAGCCTTGTAGACCACCTTAAGCTTCTGGTTCAGACCCCAGAGATTGTCCATCGTCAACTGGGCACCGTAACTCACCTCACCATCGGCGGAGCGATCCAGCTTCGGCACCGGGATGATGTAGTACTTCTCACTCACCTCAATCTCAAGCACAACGTCCCGCCCCTGGGGGATCATTAGCGCCTCTACCGACTTAAACAGCCCCAAATCCATCACCGCCTGACGTGAGCGCTCGATCCGTTCCGGATCAATCACATCCCCCGCCTTGACCAACATCTCCTGTAACATAATCTGCGGCTGGGTATGTTTATTACCGCTGAAACGGATTTCGGCAATAATACCCTGCTCCTCAGCCATCACCGGGGCCAGCGCCAGCCACGCCAATATAATCAGCCCGCCAAGCACTCTGATAATCGGTATTTTATCCATAAAATACAACGCCATAAAAACATCCTTCCAAAAACCTCATGCCCGCCACAGCAACACCACCAACACACTACAACCCTACTGCTATTAACGGCCTACCCAGCCATTCGCTCCACTACACAACCACTTCTCAGCCGCACATTTGCAGGCACTACCCACCAAGCTCACGCTACGACTGGTCAAATCTTAGGGGAGACTAGTATAATGGCGCGTTCACAAACTCCGGTGCCTTTTTTTACAGCGGTAACTGTTTGACAAACCGCTACAAATCGGTGATTCCGGACAATATTGACCCATACAGGATTTAGCAATCAACCACCCCGGCATGAGCCAGGAGGGTTGTAATTTGAACTTTAAGGAGGACAAATGTCCAGAAAGTACCCCATTGTCGCCGTCACCGGCTCTTCCGGCGCTGGCACATCCACCGTCAAAAACGCGATGGAACACATATTCCGTCGTGAAGGCATCAAAGCAGCCGTTGTTGAAGGCGACAGCTTTCACCGCTACGACCGTGGCTCCATGAAAGAAGCGGTTGCCAAGGCCCTGGCCGCTGGCACCCCACTAAGCCACTTCGGCCCTGAAGGCAATGTCTTCGACAAACTGGAAGAGCTGTTCCGCAGCTACGGCGAAACCGGCTCCGGCAAAGTTCGCAAATACCTGCACAACCAGGAAGAGGCCATTCCCTACAAACAAGAACCCGGCACATTCACCCCTTGGGAAGATGTTCAGCCCGGCTCCGACATCCTCTTCTATGAAGGGTTGCATGGCGGTGTTGTTACCGCCGATGTGGATGTTGCCCAGTGGGTTGACCTGCTGATCGGCGTTGTCCCCTCCGTCAATCTGGAGTGGATCCAGAAGATCCACCGTGACAACAAGGAACGAGGCTACACCGCTGAAGCGGTTGTCGAGACCATCCTGCGCCGCATGCCCGACTACGTGAAACATCTGGCCCCCCAGTTCTCACGTACCGACATTAACTTCCAGCGCGTACCTATTGTCGACACCTCAAACCCCTTTATCGCCCGTGATATTCCAACGCCGGATGAAAGTTTCTGTGTTATCCGTTTTACCCACCCCAAAAAGCACGACATCCGCACCTACCTGCAGATGTTGCATGGCTCATGGATGTCACGCCCCAATACATTGGTACTGCCGGCGGCAAAAATGGGGATGGCCATGGAGATCATCCTCACCCCGATCATCCATGAGATGATGGAGAAAAAACGTACCGCGTAATCCTGACAGAAGCAGGTGGAGAGGGTTAACAGCCCTCTCCCACTTTAAGGAAGTGGCTACCAATTTATACAGGGACGGTAGAATGGTATTAGCAGCCGACAAACATCTCAGCCACCTAAGTCATCAGCCACCCACAAGGGTCTTGTTGCCGAATTGAGGTTTTCAGTGTTTGCCGTAGTCACAAAACAGCTTGTTTTTGTTTTAAGTCTGGCGCTCTGGCTCACCACAGCCGCACAGGCCGAATCCAGCGATATCCGCTTGGACCTTTCCGAGCTAACCAAGGCCACACTTGCGCTCAAGCGCGATCTATTGTCTGCGGAAGAGCGTCTCTTCCAGCAAAACCCAAATACCCTGACCATCTTTATCAATACCGACAACCTGCCTGCCCTCCTGCTCAATGAGCTGGAGATCAACGTCGACAACCGGACCGTTGTGCAGCACCTGTTCACCGCCCAAGAGGCACAAACACTCAGCAGCGGGGCAATGAAAAAAATCTACGCCGCGCCAATCACACTTGGAACCCATACAGTCACCATTATTATCAATGGTTCCACTACCAATCGAGAAAGAAGTGTCACCACCTTTACCATGGCAAAAGGGTCCGGTCATGACATCCTCAAGGTGACCATTGCCAACCCGCTACAAAAACGTACCCCCGATCTCTTTTTTGAGCAGCAGGCCGGGGTAACGCCATGAAAAGTCGCCATTCCCTACTGATCGGCACCGCCTTTGGCGCGCTGTTACCGCTGCTGACTGTCAATGCTGCCGAGGTTGACTACAGCCATACCGCAACCACCACCCTTGGCCACGCCCTCCATCTGGCCGCTGACGGAGATGACTTGGCGGCCGTCGCCACGCTGTTAATGGCCGACAAAAAAGGCAGCTCCGAACCAGAAAGTGATGCCAGCCGTTTTTATATCGCCGAGACCTTACGCAGCCGCGGCGTGATGGATGAGGCCAGCCGTTATTATCTGGCAGTCGCCAATGACGCTAGTGCCAAACAGCATCTACGCGATGTTGCCTGGCTCACTTACGCCAAAATACGGCATGAGCAAGGTAACCACACTGGCGCACTGGCAGCACTGCAAAACATCAAAAAGAGTCTCAGCGATACACAAAAGGGCGACTTTGCCATGATCAAGGCCCATGCGCTGTTGACCGCTGGCAAACCCCAAGAGGCGGTGGACGCCGTGCCTGGCAATCTAAAACATGACAGCCAGTGGGCGCTTTATCAACGCTACAATCTGGGAAGCCTGCTTCTGGGAGAGCAGAACAATAAGTTTGGTGCCGCCATATTACATACCCTCAGCGAGATTGATAGCCGTAAAAACCCTGAACTGGCGGCGCTAAAAGATCAGGCCAATCTGGCACTTGGCTACTCACTACTGAAAATCAGCAAGGCCAGCAAGGCACGCAGCTATCTACAGCAGGTACGCATCAATAACCTGCTGTCTAACATGGCGCTGCTGGGAATGGGCTGGAGCTACGCCATCGAACAGAATCACGAAAAAGCGCTGGTCTACTGGTTGGAACTGGAGAGCCGCCCGCTCAAAAGCACCTACCAATATGAGGCGTCACTCGCCATCCCCTACGCATTTGGCCAAGCCCGTGCCTTCAACCAGTCCATCAACTATTACAAGACCGCACTAAACCGCTTTGAAGGTGATTCCGCCGCAATGAACGCGGCCAAAGACGCACTTGGCAGTACCGGTCTTGCGACCCTCATCAATGGCAACAGTGGCGATGAGTTTGCCTGGGTCAATGGCTGGCAGCCTGCTGCCAACACCCCCGAAACAGCATTTCTACCACTATTTATGGATAGCCCCAACTTTCAACAGGCGCTAAAAACATATCGTACCCTGCTGGCGCTCAACAACTACGTTGCCAGCATCAAGGGTGAGATTGTTGCTTACGAAACCAGAAGCAACTCAACTGCACCGGAACTGCATCAGCAACATCAACAGCTGACTGACAATGTTGACCGGGCAATCCAGGCGCAGCTGACCACCCTGCAACAGCTGGCTATCGATACTCTTACCGGCTACCAGAACCAGTTGGGGCAGTACCTGCAGCAGGCCCGCTTTGGCATGGCCCAGATCATCGAACAAGCCACTCAGAACAAGGGCGGAAAGCAGTGAGTCGTCACCCCCTTTACCTGTCCGCACTGGTCACCCTGCTTGTTGGCTGCAGCACTGCCAAACAGGGGCCAACCCTCGAAAGTCTGTCGCAACGTACCGTTGAGATCGAGCGCAACGTTACCCTGAATGTTGATAGCAATATTGCCATTAACGCCTACGAGAGTGTTGCCACCGACGATAGCTCAACACTCAACGTCAAGGCCATGCACCGCCTGGCCGATGCCGAGATGAAACAGATTGGCGAGTTGATGGAGGCGGGCCAGAAAGTAGATGAACAGCGTTTTGAAAAACCCATTAAATGGTACCTGGAAGTACTCAAGCGCGAACCGCAATACCCACATCGGGAAGAAGTGCTTTACCAACTGGCCCGTGCCTACGAACAGAGTGGTGATGGCAATAAATCGATCAAGGCACTGCAGATACTCAGCCGTGACTACCCCCGCTCACCACGTGCGGCCGAAGCCAGCTTCCGCCGCGCCGAAGTGCTGTTCCAGGAGCAGCGCTTCCGCGAGGCGGAGACCAGCTACGCCGACGTAATCGCCTCAAGCCAAAACACCCCCTACTACGAACAGTCCCTCTTCAAATATGCCTGGGCGATATATAAACAGGATCGCTGCGTCGACTCACTCGACGCCTTTTTTGTGTTGCTGGACCGCAAACTCAACCGCAACCTAACACCAACAGAGCTGGAGGAGCTGGCCTTCCTGTCACGCGCTGACCGTGAGCTGCTGGAAGACTCCTTCCGCGCCATTAACCTCTGCATCGCCACCGAAGGGGGGGGTAAGGCACTTAACGTCTATCTATCCAACAAACAGCCCCGTGTTTACGAATTTCTGGTCTATCAAAAACTGGCCGAACACAATCTGAAACAGCAGCTCGATCTGGAAGCGGCCAAGGCCTACAGCGCATTCTGGGATCGTGCCCCCTGGCACCCTTACGCCATCCTGTTTCAAGACAAGGCCATCGAGATCTACACCCGGCTGGGCAACAAAGAGCAGACCATCCCCGCCAAGATAGAGTTTGTGGAGCATTATGGTGCTCTTGAAGAGCGCTGGCAGAACAACGAACACAGCAACTATTTTGAGTACCTGATCCGTAGTGACAAGGAGCTGCGTAACACGCTGCAGCACAAACTGGCCCTCCATCTTGGCGACATCACCGGCCACTACCACGCCGCAGCACAAAACAGCAAAGCCGCGTTTGACTACAAAAATGCCATCCTCTGGTACCGCACCTCTCTGCGCCTTCTGCCTGATGCGGAAAAATCGGCGGAGACAAACATGCATCTGGCAGATGCACTTTTTGAGAGCGGCGACTACCAGAACGCCGCCATCGAGTATGAAAAAACAGCCTATAACTATGGCACCCATGGGCGGGCTGCCGACGCCGGTTACGCCGCACTCACTGCCCATGAAAAACTACATCAGACCACCAAGGGGGGGGGGCACTGGGACAATACCATCACCCAGAGCGCCCTCAGTTTTGCCCGCCTCTTCCCACGTGACGTCCGTGTTGCCGAGGTCTTGGCACGTGCCGCCGACGAACTCTATCAGGCCAAACAGTACTCACAGGCCATCAAGGCGGCGGAAAGTGTCATGAGCCGCTACTCCAGCTCCAACCAGTCAACCAAACGCACCGCCTTAATGGTCCTGGCCAACACCCAGTTTGAGCAACAGAAATATGAGGTTGCCGAGCTCTTTTACCTGGAACTGCAAGCCCTGCTCAGCAGCAACGACCCGCTCAAAAATGATATTGATGAACGTATCGCTGCCTGCATCTACAAACAGGCCGAACACTTCCGCGCCAAGGGGGTCATTCGCAGCACCATCGAACAGTTCCAGCGGCTAATCACCTCCGTACCCCACTCCTCGGTACGCCCGGTTGCCGAATTTGATATTGCCACACTCTATATTCAGGTAAACGAGTGGGAGCAGGCGATCAAGGCCCTGGAGGCCTTTAAGAAAAACTTCCCTAACCACGCCCTGGTGAAAGATGCCAACGAAAAGATTGCCATCGGCTACCTGAAACTGAACCGGCCGCTGGAAGCCGCAACCGCGCTGGAGGGAATCAGCCGGGAGATGAGTCCCGAGGCCCAGCGTGAAGCCTACTGGAAAGTGGCCGAACTCTACGAAGAGGCGGGGGAGCTGACAAAAGCAGCCACCAGTTTCCAACGTTACGCCGAGACCTTCCGCACACCGCTTGAGCCGGCGGTTGAGGCGCTCTACAGAAGCGCCCTGGTCTACCGCAAACAGAAACAGGAAAACCACTACTTCACCCAGATGGAGAAGATCTATCTGGCCGACCAGGGCGGTGGCGCTGAACGTACCCAGCGTACCCGCTATCTGGCCGCCAAGGGGACCTTTGAACTGGCCGAACCACACTTCCAGCGTTATGCCGAAGTGAAACTAGTAGAGCCCATCCGCAAAAACATGGAGCTGAAAAATGGCCTCATGAAACGTGCGCTGACCGCCTATAACAAGACCGCCGAAATCGGTGTGGCCGAATTCACCGTCGCCGCCACTTACCGAATCGCCGACATGTATGCCGACTTCAGCCGCAAGCTAATGGACTCTGAACGCCCCGCCGACCTGAATAGCGAAGAGCTCGAACAGTACGAACTGATGCTGGAAGAGCAAGCCTTCCCCTTCGAAGAGAAGGCGATCGGCCTGCACGAAGCCAACATCAAACGCCTGCATGAGGGGGTTTACAACGAATGGAGCGCCAAGAGCATCGCCGCTTTGGCAAAACTGATGCCGGCACGCTACTCGAGGATGGAACGCCATGACATTGCCGCGCCCACACCACAATAGACTGCTCGCCTTGGGCGCTGCACTCACACTGCTACTCACAGGCTGTGGTGGCAATACCAGTGCCGTGCGCCCGGCAGAGGTCAACCCTGTTATTAGCCAACAAAATATGGCCACCACCCACACCAGCCTCGATACTCAGGGCCAGTCCGACTACATGATGGCCGTCAACAGCTACAAAAACAGCAATCTGAAAACCGCAGAGACGATGTTTTTAGCCATGACCCAGACACACCCCGAACTGGCCGGCCCCCATGCCAATCTGGGCATGATCTACAACACTCAGGGCGAGAGCGGTAAAGCGGAAGTCGCCTTTAACCAAGCGCTCACTCTTAAATCGGACATGCCCGAAGTCTATAACCAGCTGGCCATCCTCCAACGTAACAAGGGTGAATTTAATAAGGCGCTGCAAAGCTATCAGGCTGGACTCAAAGTCGCCCCGGACAACCCTAACCTCCTGATCAACCTCGGCATCCTCTACGACCTCTACCTCAATCAGCCACAAGAGGCACTGAAGCTATGGCAACGTTACAAAGCCATATCCGGGGAAGATAAACAGGTAGACACCTGGATTGCCGACATCAACCAGCGGAGTATCAGTCAATGATACGGACAGCGGTTGCACTCATCCTGTTAATGATCCTCTCCGCCGCCGCACAGGCGGAGGTAGAGCTCCAGTCCCAAGGCATGACCGTCTTTGGCCAGAGCGAACTGCCCAAAGTGCTCTACATCGTGCCGTGGAAACATAAAGAGCTACCCAATATTGAACAGCCCCAAACCATCAGTTTAAGTAACGACATGCTGACGCCATTGAAACCAGAGATCTTTGAACGGCAGGTGCGCTACTACGAGATGATGATGCAACGCATTCAAAAGCAACAATAAAAACAAAAATTACAGTATCATTGCCCTGTTAATCTACCCCGCTCTCATGTCAAAGGTTTCAAGGAGACTTTAATGGATGGTTTTAGCTCAATAGCCCGTTTCTTTCAGGAAGGTGGCTTTTTCATGTATTTGATACTGCTAGTCACCTCGGTCGGTATTGCCATTGCGGTGGAACGGTTTATCTATCTGCGCAAGGCCGACGCCAGCAGCCGCAAGCTCTGGGACGCCGTCGCCCCGCTAGTACAAAGCAACAATATCGAGCAGGCCATCACCATCACCAATGAGTCCGATGCCGTCATGGGCAACATGCTGGCCTACGGCCTGGCGCGCGTCAAAGACCGCGCCGAACATCGAGATGAGATCGAAACGGCCATGGAAGAAGGGCTAATGGAGGCAATTTCCAAGATCGAAAAACGGACTCACTACCTCTCGACACTCGCCAACGTGGCGATGCTGCTCGGTCTACTCGGTACGGTCGCCGGCCTAATCGAGGCCTTCGGTGCCGTCGCTCACGCCGAGCCGTCAGAAAAAGCTGAACTACTCTCTGCCGCCATCGCCGTCGGTATGAACGCCACCGCCTTCGGCCTCGGCAGCGCCATTCCATTGATGCTGCTCTACTCCGTCCTCCAGAGCAAAACCACCTCGCTGGTGGATCACCTGGAAATGGCGGCCGTGAAGTTCCTCAACCTGCTCCACACCGCCAATAAAGGCGGCAACAAGAGTGGAAAAGGTGTATGAGAAGTCGGCTTCGCCGCCGGGGCCATGAGACCCCCGATATTGATGTAACCTCCTTCATCAATCTGATGGTGGTCTTGGTGACCTATTTTTTGGGGTCGGCGGCCTATTTTCAGAACAGCGTACTAGAACTCAACATCCCCTCTGCCGTCACCAGCGCGGCCAATCCCAGCGAGGCGCTGCAACTCGAGGTGATCATCCGCAAGGATTCGCTTGATGTCAGCGACCGCCGTGGCGGCCTGATCCAGCGTATCAGCAACAAGGATGGCGCCTACGATTTCAAAGGACTCAACGAGATCCTGAAACAGCTCAAGGTACGTTTCCCCGACAAGATGGACGCCACCGTTCTCTCCGAGTTTGACACACCGTATCAGGTACTGGTGAGCACCATGGATGCCACGCGCACCTTCAGTGTCGTCTCGGCCGATTCAGTCAGATTTGGCGACCTGTTTCCCGAGATCTCCCTGGGTGATGCGTCAGAAAGGAAGCAGCCATGAAGATGTCGCGGCGCGCCAAGCGCATGGACCGCCACCACCACCGCAAGACTGAAGCCACCATCAGTCTGGTGCCGATGATCGACCTGCTGACAGTATTGGTCTTTTTCCTGCTGGTAAATGCTGGCAATGTCCAGAACACCCCCAGCATCAAGAGCCTGAAACTGCCTGAATCGAGCGCCAAGGTCGCCCCCAGAGAGACCGTTATGATCGTTGTCACCAGCCAGGAGATCATCATCGAAGGACGCCGGGTGGCCGCCGCCGCAGAGGTGATCAAGGCGCAGGGCGAGTCAATTCCGGCATTGGTGGACGAACTACGCTATCAGGCACAACGCACCAGAGACAGCAAGAGCACGACGGCATCACCTGGCGAAATCACCATCATGGGTGATCAAGCGATCCCCTACGAACTCCTGAAAAAGATCATAGTGAGCAGCACCCAGGCTGAGTACAGCAAGATCTCCCTGGCCGTTAACACCAAGAGCACGAAGGCAGAATAATGAATGCCACATTGATGATGCCAGTTCCCCAGATGAGCTGGGACCAGAATGACGCCGATGAACGCCGTTTTCGCATCATCAGCATTATCAGCATCCTGCTGGCCCTGCTGCTGGGAGCAACCCTCAACCTGGTCCATGCCCCAGCCCCCGAGCGCCGCGATGAGGTGATACCTCCACACCTGGCGCAAATCATCATGGAGCGCAAAACAGAACCGCCCAAAATCGAACTCCCCAAACCGGTAGAGCCGGAAAAGCTCAAACCGGAAGAGATTAAAAAAGAGTCCAAAAAGGCCGATGAGAAGCCTCAACCCAAGCCCGTGACGGCCAAACCTGAGCCAGTTGTGAGCGAACCACAACCACCGCAGCCACAGCCACAACAGCCCCAAGCAGAGGCGCCACGCGTTAAAAACGTTGAAGCGGCGCGGCAGAAGGCCGCCAGCTCAGGCGTATTGGCCATGAAAGATATGCTCGCCGACCTGCGTGAAGCTGAGCCTGCCCAAGCGATCCGGCAGCAATCGACCCAACAACTTCAAAGCGGTGGCAGCGAGGCCAGCGCGCCCAGCCGCTCAATCCTAACCGCCAAAGCCAGCAAGGGCAGCGGCGGCATCGACACCTCCAAATTCAGCCGTGATACCGGCGGCAGCACCGCACTGGCAGGGCACGAAACCACCACCGTTGTCAGCCGACTCGACACCCTGCCCGCCGCCCAGGCGCAAAAACGGGCAGAACAGGAAGCCCCCCAGACCAGAGGCCGCTCTGAGTCAGAGATACAAAGAACCATGGAGACCAGCAAAGGGGCCCTGTACAGCATCTACCAAAGGGCACTACGCCAAAACCCCGCCATGCAGGGAAAAGTGGTCTTCAAGATCACCATCGCCGCCTCCGGCGAAGTAACAGAGTGCGATGTGGTCTCCTCAGAGCTGGGCGACCCGGACCTGGAACGCAAACTGGCACTGCGCATCAAACGCATCGACTTCGGTGCCAAAAATGCCGAGACAACCAGCATCACCTACCCAATCGATTTCTTACCTAACCTTTAAGGCGGGTTAAATTGCACAAAAAAGCCGAACGTATACCTTTGGGTATATCCGGCATGATGCGAAGAGAGGAGCATGATGTGTTCTTCCGTAACATCGAAACAAGCATGACGGATCAGCTTTATATGCGAGCAAAATAATGCGCATCACTGCAACTCAACTCACCGATTGGGCCAACACAAAGCCGGCTCAAACAGACCTGCCTCGATTGATACGACGTTTATGTTTTGATGCCGTTACGACCCGCCAGATCGACTTCCCCTCAGGTGACTCAACATATAAACCAGGATGGGATGGAACACTCTACAGCGAACGAAGCAACGCCTGGATTCCAGCAGGTGCTTCCTGCTGGGAAATGGGGTGTGACAAAGGAATAACCAGCAAGGCCAATGGCGAGTACCAGAAGCGGATTAAGAAAACAGCAGAAGCCGAACGCCTAACCACAACGTTTGTTTTCATCACCCCCAGACGCTGGAGCACCAAATCCCGCTGGCTTACTGAACAGCGCGCAAAGGCGGAGTGGGCCAATATCTTGGCTTTCGATGCCGATGACTTGGAGCAATGGCTTGAACAAACCCCGGCTGTCGCCCTGCAATTTGCAGAAGAGCTAGGACTCAGCGGCTGGGGTGTTGAAAGCCCTGAACGCTACTGGCAACTATGGTCACAACAGTGTTCCCCTGCGATTACCCCGGCGGCCTTTTTCGTTGACCGCATCCAGACAAGAGATCGGCTGATCGAAAAAATCAACGAGGCCCTGCGCCAGAATACACAAAGCACACTCACAGTAAGTGCCGACAGTCAGGAAGAGGCTACGGCTTTTGTGGTAGCCACCCTGAATGAACATCCTGAACTCGTGAGTTCCACACTCGTAGTAACAGCGCCAGAGGGTTGGCGATTTGTGGAAGCCAATCGCCAACTGCGAATTGCCATTGCCGCACGCACCGAGGTTGCGTCTAGCCCAACCCTCCGCGATGGTGTACTAGTGTACTGTAACAAATAGTGTGATCATATATAATAGCGCTACTCCTTCCTTATTTTCTGGTGCGCTGACTATGCCTGTCCCCGTTGCTATCTCACTCACAGAAGAAGAACGCCAAGAATTTCATCGCTGTTGTCG